>VHCG01000026.1 GCA_016871805.1 Verrucomicrobiota bacterium | reverse complement strand
AAAAGCGAGCTGTGGAAGCGGCTCCAGACGACGGATCCGGACGACGTCATGCCACCGCCGGAGACCCACAAGTCGCTGACCGCGGCCCAGAAGGACACCCTCAAGCGGTGGATTGAGGAAGGGGCCTCCTACCAGAAGCATTGGGCGTTCGAGCCGACCACCTCTCCGACCATTCCCCCGGCGCAGCCGGGACAGACGTCCTGGAATCCGATCGACCGCTTCATCGCGGCCCGACTGGCGATCGACGGACTCAAACCCTCCCCGGAGGCCGACCGCACCACGTTGATCCGTCGGCTGAGCTTCGATGTCCGTGGACTCCCGCCCACGGTGGCCGAGGTCGACGCCTTCCTCGCCGACACCGCGCCCAAGGCCTACGAGCGGCTGGTCGAGCGGTTCCTCGACACCCCCCAGTATGGTGAGCAGATGGCGCGGCATTGGTTGGACGTCGCCCGGTATGCCGACACCCATGGCATGCATCTCGACAACGAGCGGCAGATGTGGGCATACCGCGACTGGGTCGTGTCCGCCTTCAACCGCAATCTGCCGTTCGACCGCTTCACGGTGGAGCAGTTGGCGGGGGATCAGTTGCCGTCCCCGACGCAGGACCAGCTGGTGGCGACCGGATTCAACCGCTGCAACGTGACCACGGGCGAGGGGGGGTCGATCGACGCCGAGTGGCTCTTCCGCTACGCCGTCGACCGCGCCTCCACGACCGCCCAGACGTGGCTGGGTCTCACGGCCGGGTGTGCGGTGTGCCACGACCACAAGTTCGATCCGCTTTCCCAGAAGGAGTTTTATTCCCTCTATGCGTTCTTCTACAGCTCGGCCGACCCCGCGATGGACGGCAACGCGCTGCGCACCATGCCCACCGTGCAGCTGATGGGGGCGGAGGACACGAAGCGCATCGCGGACTTCGACGCCGGAATCCGTTCGGCGGAGGAACGGCTCAATGCCGCTGTGGACCGTCTGGTCTACGTCGATCCGGCGACACTGGATCCGCGTCCAGCCGCGAGGGACGAGGATGTGGTGTGGTTCGACGAGGAGATCCCGGCCGGGTTCCGCGTCCAGGGCAGTCCGGGATTCGTGACGGTCGATGCCGGACAGGTCTTCTCCGGGAAGAAGGCGTTGCGACGTCAGGAGACGGGACTGGGCCAGGACGTGTTCGAGGCCGACGCCGGTCGGCTGGCGGTTCCGGCTCAAGCGCGTCTCTACACGCACGTCTATCTCGATTCCGCGAATCCACCCAAGGCGATCATGCTCCAGTTCAATACCGATGGCTGGGAGCACCGCGCGATCTGGGGTGATCCCGACGCCATCGGGTGGGGTGAGAAAGGCAAGGCGGGACGGTTCCACATGGGTGCCCTCCCGGAGCCGGGCAAGTGGGTGCGCCTCGAAGTTCCGGCCGACTCGGTCGGCCTCAAACAGGGCGATGCGGTGAAGGGCCTCGCCTACACCCAGGTGGGTGGCACGGTGTTCTGGGACAAGGCGGGGGTGGTCGGGAAGATCGACCCGGCCAACGATCCGTCCCAATCCCTCGGAGCGTGGCTGTCGCAGAACCAGGGCAAGGAGATCGGCGAACTGCCCGAGCCCCTCCGGAAGGTGCTCAAGGACGTCCCGGTCAAGGACCGCACGCCGGAGCAGAACACCGGTCTGCGGGACTTCTATCTGAGCCGGATCTGCAGCCTCACCCGCGGGGATGTGGAGCCGCTGCGGCAGAAGGCAGCCGAGCTGCGCAAGCAGCGGGATGCCTTCGTGGACGCCATCCCGCAGACGTTTGTGTTCAAGGATCTCGACAAGCCGCGCGATGCGTTTGTGATGCAGCGCGGGGCCTATGACAAGCCGGGCGAGAAGGTGGAGCCCAACGTGCCCGCCGTCCTCCCGTCGCTCCACCCGGCGTCGGCCAGCGATTCCCCTCCAGGCGACACCCAACCCGCCCCGGCGGCGCGTCCCAAGCGCATCGACCTCGCCCTCTGGCTCGTCGCGCCCGAGAACCCCCTGACCTCGCGCGTTACGGTCAACCGCTTCTGGCAGCAGTTCTTCGGCACGGGCCTCGTCGCAACGCCGGACGACTTCGGATCGCAGGGCCAGCCGCCGAGCCATCCGGAGCTCCTCGACTGGATGGCGTCGTACTTCCAGGCCACCGGATGGGACGTGAAGAACCTGGTCCGGCTGATGGTGACGTCGGCCACCTACCGGCAGTCCTCGAAGGTCACGCCCGAGATGATCGCGCGCGATCCGGCCAACCGGCTTTACGAGCGGGGGCCGCGATACCGTCTGGACGCCGAACAGCTCCGCGACAACGCGCTGTTCGTGTCGGGACTTCTCGACGCCACCTTCGGGGGCAAGGGGGTGAGGCCCTATCAGCCGCCCAACATCTGGGAGCCTGTCGCCTACTCGGGGTCCAACACCAAGGACTACCGTCAGGACGCCGGCGGATCGCTGTATCGCCGCAGCCTCTACACCTTCTTCAAGCGCACGGCCCCGGCGCCGTTCATGACCTCGTTCGATGCCCCCAACCGGGAGCAGTTCTGCACGCGACGCGAGCGGAGCAACACCCCGCTGCAGGCCCTGCAGCTGATGAACGACGTCCAGCACTTCGAGGCCGCCCGCGGGCTGGCCGAGCGCATGCTGCTCGAGGGCGGGAAGACTCCGGAGGACCGGATCGCCTACGGGTACCAGACGGTCCTGGCCCGCAAGCCCTCGGCCGGCGAACTCGCGGTGGTTTCCGATGCGCTGAAGCAGCATCTGCAGCGGTACGCCGGGGATCCCGATGCGGCGAAGAAGGCGACCACCTTCGGCGAGTCGCGTCCGAACCCCACGCTCCCCGAGGGTGAGCTCGCGGCCTACACCCTCGCGGCCAACCTCCTCCTGAACCTCGACGAAACCGTCACCCGCAACTGAACCATGCAACCCTTCCTCGATTTCCAGCGGTACGAGACCCGTCGCCAGTTCTTCGGCAGCACCGGGCTCCGCATGGGCGGTCTCGCGATGGCCCTCATGGGGGCCAAGGCCGGCCTGAATCCCCTGCGGGCGGCCCCCTCCACCGAACGGGTCCACCCGGCCCTGCCGGGATTCCCGAACTTCGCCCCCAAGGCCAAGTCGCTGATCTACCTGCACATGAACGGGGCCCCGTCGCAGCTCGACATGTGGGACTACAAGCCGAACCTGCACGAGCAGTTCGACAAGGACCTGCCGGCATCGATCCGGATGGGACAGCGCATCACGACGATGACCTCCGGACAGGCCCGTCTGCCGGTGGCGCCCTCGATGTTCAAGTTCACCCAGGCCGGCAAGTGCGGTCGCTGGATCAGCGAGATCCTGCCGTACACCGCCGGGGTGGTGGACGACATCGCGCTGGTGAAGACGGTCCATACCAACGCCATCAACCATGATCCGGCCTGCACGTTTGTGATGACCGGATCCGAGGTGGCAGGGAAGGCGAGCCTTGGCTCCTGGCTGACCTACGGCCTTGGCAGCGAGAACAACGACCTGCCCGGTTTCGTCGTCCTCACCCCGACGTGGTCCTCCAAGTCCGCCGCCCAGGCTCTGTTCACCCGGATGTGGAGCAGTGGATTCCTGCCCGGACGCCACAACGGCGTCGCTCTCCGTGCGGTCGGCGATCCTGTGCTCTTCATCCAGAATCCCCCCGGTGTGAGCGGGAGCGATCGTCGCACCATGCTCAACGCGCTGAACAAGCTCAACGAGCGGTCGTTCCACGAGTTCGGGGATCCGGAGATCCAGACCCGGATCGCCCAGTACGAGATGGCGTTCCGGATGCAGTCGAGCGTCCCGGACCTCGTGGACCTCGGCAAGGAGTCGCAGGCCACGCTGTCGCTGTATGGCGACGAGGTGAAGAAGCCGGGCACCTTTGCGGCGAGCACCCTGCTGGCGCGGCGCCTGGTCGAACGCGGCGTCCGGGTCGTCCAGATCCTCCACCGTGGATGGGATCAGCACGGCAGCCTCCCCACCGACATCCGGGCGCAGTGCAAGGACATCGACCAGGCGACGGCCGCGCTGCTCACCGACCTCAAGCAGCGGGGTCTCCTCGACGAGACCTTGGTTGTCTGGGGCGGCGAGTTTGGGCGTACCGTCTACTCGCAGGGCACGCTCAAGCGCGACGACTACGGACGGGACCACCACCCGAAGAACTTCTGCATGTGGCTCGCCGGCGGTGGCATCAAGGGTGGCATCAGCTACGGCGAGACCGACGACTTCAGCTACAACCCGGTCGAGAACCCGGTCGATCTCAACGATCTCAATGCGACGATCCTGCACTGCATGGGCATCGACCACTCGAAGTTCACCTTCAAGTACCAGGGCCTCGACCAGCGTCTGACGGGTGTGGAGCCCGCCAACATCGTGAAGGGCCTCCTCGCCTGAGCCGCGATCCGATGGGATTCCACCCCCCCATCTTCCGGGAGTAGACCGCATGCGTTCCCGGCTCTCGGAATCCCGTCGTGGTGGGCTGCGGATGGCAGCCTTGGCCGCGGTCTGGCTAGGTGCGGTCGGTGCGATCGGTTTGATGGCCGCGCCCTCGGGTTCCACCGCACGGGACCGGGCCGCCCTCAAGGTCCTCCAGCAGGAATGCTTCGCCTGCCATGGGGATGCCAAGCGGAAGGGCGGGCTCTCGTTGTCGTCCCGGGAAGCCCTACTCCAGGGGGGGGATGAAGGTCCGGCCGGGATTCCCGGGAAGCCCGACCAGAGTCGGCTTCTGACCCTCGTCCAGCCGGGTGCCGACCCCCACATGCCCCCCAAGAAGCAGCTGGACCCCGGGCAGATCCGTCTGCTCCGGGACTGGATCCGCGCCGGCATGAGGTGGAACCAGGCGTTTCTCGACGAGGAGGATGCCCCGGAGCCGGTGACCCTCATCCCGCTGCCGCCAGGACTGGCCCCCGCTCTGGGAGTCGCGATCTCGCCCGAGGGGAACCGGGTCGCCGTGGGCCAGGGGACCGTGCTCACGGTCCAGGACCTGGCCCGGACCAATGGCCCCGTTTTTGTTCAGACGGAGGCGCATCCGGAGGGAATCGAGTCGGTGGCCTGGAGTCCCGATGGGAGGACGCTCGTGACCGGTGGGTTCCGTCGGGTGCGGTTCTGGAATGCCGACACCGGAAGCCCGCGTGGCGACTGGACCAATGGTCTGGTGGGGCGCATTCGGGACCTCGCCTTTGCGCCGGACGGCGTGACGTTGGCGGTGGCCGACGGGGTCGAGGGGCGGGCCGGACGGGTCCGGCTGATCCCCTGGCAGGATCCCTCCCGGAATCCCGTCTCCTGGAAGGCGCACGCCGATGCCGTCTTTGACCTCGAGTTCAGCGCCGATGGATCACGTCTGGTCACCGCAGGTGGTGACCATCGGGTCCGGGTCTGGAATCCCGCGACCCGCGAGGAGGTCGCCACCCTCGAGGGCCATACCGCGCAGGTCTTCTCCGCCGCCTTCAACACGAATGCCACCCAGGTCGTGAGCGGCGGGGCGGATCGACAGATCAAGGTCTGGGACATCGCCACGCGCGAGAAACTCGTCACTTTGGGCAATCCTGCCTCCGGTGTCTCCGGTGTGGCCTGGCCTGCCGACAGCTCCACCGTCTTCACCGTCTCGGAGTCGGGCGCCGTGCATCGCTACACCCAGCTGAAATCCCACTCCGGGGAACAGAGCTCGGCCACGGCTGACGAGAAGCATCTCGGCACCCTGCCCTCGGGTGCGGTCCGCCTCAGCGCCTCCACCAACGGCATCCGCATTGCCGTCGGAGGACAGGATGGCTCCGTCCGGGTCTGGGACCGCGAGGGCCAGCTCCTGGGATCCTGGACCGGCATCTCGAACCGTCCAGTGGCTCCGTCCACACCGAGCCTCGCGCGTCACTCCCCGAAGCGCGCCCAGGCGAAATCCTCCGTGTCGCGGGTGACATTGAGGTCCTCGGATGTGACCGCCCTCTCGGTCGAACCGGCTGAGATCGTGCTCACGGACGATGCCCCGTCGCAGGGTGTGGTGGTCACGGCGACGCTTCGGGATGGCTTCGAGGTCGATGTGACCCCTGGGGCGCGGATCTCGGTGGGACGCGGGGCCCCCGTGCGGATCGAGTCCACGGGTCGGATCGTGGCGGTGCGTCCGGGGCAGGGGACGGTGACGGTCCGGGCCGGGGGGCAGGAGGTGGCGGTGCCGGTGACCGTCCGCGATTCGGCGGCGGAGCGTCCGGTGCCGGGATTCGTCCGCGACATCCTGCCCGCCCTCAGCGAGGCGGGGTGCCTCTCGGGCGGATGCCACTCGAAGCCGGAGGGACAGAACGGGTTCAAGCTCACTGTGTTCTCGTATGATCCGAAGGCGGATCACGAGGAGATCGTCCGAGAAGGCCGACAACGCCGTATGTTCCCTGCGGCACCCGACCAGAGCCTCCTCCTGCGCAAGGCCCTCGGTCTGGTTCCCCACGAAGGCGGACGTCGGTTCGAGTTGGGTTCCGAGACCCACCAGCTGCTGGAGCGCTGGATCCGGGCGGGGATGCCCTTCGCCGCGCCGACCGAACCCGTCCTCGAGGGTCTGACCCTCCATCCGTCCGAACGCCGCTATCGCCGTGGGGCCACACAGACCTTTCTGGTGACCGCCCGGTATTCGGATGGAAGCCGTCGGGATGTGACGGCGCTCACGACCCTCGAGTCGAACGATTCCGAACGGGTCCGAGTGGACGGTCCGGGACGGGTGACGGTGGGCACCCTCGGGGGAGGTGAGGCGGTCGTGGTGGCCAGATACATGGGACGCGTCGCGGCCTCGCAGGTGTTGGTGCCGGCGGAGACCGTGTTCCCGCCGGAACGCTACGCCGCGCTGCCGCGGAACAACTTCATCGACGACCAGGCCTACGTCCGGTTCCAGCGTCTGGGGCTGCTGCCCTCCGACCTCTGCACCGACGCCGAATTTCTCCGGCGCTCGACCCTCGACACCGTGGGCCGGCTGCCGACACCCGACGAGGTCCGTGAGTTTCTTGCCGATCCGGCGCCCGACAAGCGGTCGCGGTGGATCACACGGCTCCTCGACCATCCCGCCTATGGGGACTACTGGGCCAACAAGTGGGCAGACCTGCTGAGGCCGAACCCGGACCGCGTGGGGGTGAAGAGCGTGTTCACCCTCGACCAGTGGCTGCGGGAGCAGTTCCGGGACAACCGGCCGTACGACGCGTTCGTCCGGGACCTCCTCCAGGCCGAGGGCTCCAACCACCGGAACGGTCCGGCGGTGGTCTACCGGGATCGGCGCGAGCCGGCCGAGCTGACCACCATGTTCAGCCAGCTGTTCCTGGGGACCCGGATGGAGTGCGCCAAGTGCCATCACCATCCCAATGAGAAGTGGGGTCAGGAGGACTTCTACCAGCTCGCGGCGTTCTTTGGTCCGGTGAAGCAGAAAGGGGCTGGTCTCTCGCCGCCGATCTCGGCCGGCATCGAGAGCTTCTACTACGCCGCGGGTGGCGAGGTCCGACATCCGGTCACGGGTGCGGTGATGACTCCGCGTCCGCCGGACGGACCCGATCTGGGTGCCGGGTCGGGAGACCCGCGGGACCGGTTGGCGGGGTGGTTGTTGGATCCGAAGAACCCGTTCTTCGCCAAGGCGGCGGTGAACCGGGTCTGGGCCAACTTCTTCGGACGTGGCCTGGTCCACCCGGTCGACGACTTCCGAACCTCCAATCCGTGTGTGCATCCGGAGCTGCTGGACGCCCTCGCGGCGGACTTCGCGGCGCACGGCTACGACTTCAAGCACCTCATCCGCATGATTCTGGAGTCGCGGCTGTATCAGCTCAGCTCGGCGCCGAATGAGACGAATCTCACCGACACCCGACGGTTCTCGCGGGGGTATCGACGCCGCCTGCCGGCCGAGGTGCTCATGGATGCGGTCCGTGATGTGACCGGGGTGTCCGACACCCTGGCGGCCATGCCCGAGGGATCCCGTGCGATGCAGGCGTGGAGCTACAAGATCGGGTCGCATTTCCTCGACGCCTTCGGTCGACCCAATTCCAGCAGCGACTGTCCCTGCGAGCGCGACCTCCAGCTGAGCGTGGTGCAGTCGCTGCACCTGATGAATTCCCAGTCGGTGCAGTCGAAGCTCAGCGATCCGAAGGGTCGGGTCCGACAGCTGACGTCGGGGGATCGTCCACCCCGCGAGATCGTGTCGGCACTCTACCTCGCCGCGCTGGGCCGGGACCCGTCGGCCTTGGAGCTGTCGATCGCACTGAAGGCCTTCGAGGCCCCGGGGGCGACGCGCGAGACGGCCTCCGAGGATCTGCTGTGGGCGCTGCTGAACTCGCCCGAGTTCGTCTTCAACCATTGAGGATCGTGCACGTCGCACCCTGGAGTTTACTGCTGAGAGGCGTCTCGTTCGGGGCGACACTCCTGCTGACGGGTGTCTCGGTTGCGTTGTGGGTCACCGATGCGTCTCCCCGGAGCCTGTGTCTCCTGCCTGTGGGTGTCGTGGCGGTCTGTCTCCTCTTCGTGATCCGGGGCTACACGGTCGTCCCCGGAGCGCTCGAGATCCATCGGTTGCTTTGGACCACGCGGATTCCCCTCAAGGGATTGAAGGCGATCCGTGCCGAGCCGGAGGCCATGCGGGGCAGCCTCCGGTTGTGTGGGAACGGCGGGCTGTTCTCGTTCACGGGATGGTTTCGCAACAGGAGCCTGGGCCTGTATCGGGCCTTCGTCACCGACACCCGTCGGACGGTGGTCCTGTCTCTGGCGACGCGCACCCTGGTGGTCTCCCCGGCCGACCCCGAGGCATTCGTCAGGGATGTCGAGGCGTCCCTGTTGGGATAGGGATTGCGGAGAGGAGGGAAGGGGACTCACACGGCGACGTGGAGACGCGGAGGGAAGACGGGAGAAAGGCAGAGGGGTAGAAACGAAGGGCCCAGGGGTGGCTTCTGATCGGATGCCGAAGGCGTCGACGGGTGGGTGATGCAGTGCCCTGCATCACTGGGCTCGGGAGCGCCCTCCGTGGCGTCCCCATCTAGACCGCGAGGGTGGAGTGGATCGAACAGGTCCAGCCGGGATCCTGTGACGCATCAGTGGCCCCGTCCCCCTTCACGGGTGCGTCACACGCATCGGATCGAGATGGGGCCTTGGCGGAGCACAGCCCTACCGGCATTGCCTCTGTCTCTGTTTCCCCCGCCGTTCCTCTGTGGCATCCCTATTCGTAGCGTAGCGCTTCGATGGGGCTGAAGCGGGCGGCTTTGATGGCGGGCAGGACACCGGCCAGGACGCCGACGGCGGCGCTGAAGGCGACCGCCACCAGTTCGGCGTTGCGCGTGATCATGGGGGAGTTGGAGGACGGGGTGACCTTGGCCAGGAGGTCGACAAACAGCTCGGAGCCCCCGAGGCCGAGGAGTCCGCCGATGACGGCCAGGACGGCGCTCTCGATGAGGATCTGGATGAAGATGTTGGCCCCGGTCGCCCCGACCGCCTTGCAGATGCCGATCTCGCGGACGCGTTCGTTGATGCTGGCGAGCATGATGTTCATGATGCCGATGCCGCCCACAAGGAGGCTGATGCCGGCGATGAGGCCGCCGCTGATCCGGGCGTTCTGGATCTGCTTGTTGATGCTCTCGACCTGGTTCTCCTGGGTCTCGAAGGTGAAGTCCTCGATCCCCTGGTGGGTGAGCAGCATCACGTTCTTGGCCTGCTGGAGGGTCTCCTCGAGACGGCTGAAGTCGGCGACCTTGATGTCGATGTCGGTCAGTCGAGGGTCCGGGACGCTGTTGAGCGTGGTGCCCCCGGAGCGGAAGCGGATCCAGGCGGTGTTGAGGGGGATGTAGACGATCATGTTCTTCCGCCAGAACGCCCAGCCCCCCTTCTTGCCCCAGCCGCGGGACCGCTTGGGTCCCCCCACCTCGGCGGGGTTGTCCTTCTGCTCCCGTTGGCGGGCCCGTTCCTTGGCCTCCTGCTCGCCCATGTATTCCTGGAACATCCCGACGATCACGAAGGGTTGGCCGTTGATCTGGATCGTCTCGCCGACGGGGATGATCTCGCGTCCGACGTCGTCCGGCTTCCCGAACAGTTCATCCCGGATGCCGGTGCCGATGACGCAGACCGGGCGGGCCTCCTCCTCGTCGATCTCGTTGAAGAAGCGGCCGTGGGCCACGGTGTGGAGGTTCATCTCCAGGACGGCGGGCCAGCCGCCGACGCACTCGCTGGGCTCCGTCCGCTTGTCGCCCCGGCTGAGGGTGACGTCGTCGAGGGCCATCTCGGGCGAGACGACCCGGAGCAGGGGAGCGCTGCGGCGGAGGGCCTCGACATCGACGAGGGTGCGTCCGGGTGCGGAGTCGGCCAGATGATCCTGCCAGGCGGGTACGGCCTGGGGTCGGACCAGCACCTTGTCGACGCCGCCCATGGCCACCATGGTCTCCTTCATCCCGTTTTCCATGCCTTTGATGATGGCGGACATGCCCACGAGGCTGGTCACTCCGAGGATGATCCCGAGCATCGTGAGGAATGACCGGGACTTGTGGGCCCAGATCTCCTTCAGTCCGACGGCGATGGAGTTGAGGAGTATCATCAGTCGTACCGGAGCGCCTGGATGACGTTCATGCGCGAGGCGCGGAAGGCGGGGATGAGGCCGGCGAGGACGCCGATGGTGACGCTGGCGGCGAAGGCGAGGCCCATGGATCCGAGGGTGACCACCGGCGCATTGTCGGTGGGGGTGACGGCACGGATGAGCTGGATGAGTCCGAAGCTGGTGGCGAGTCCCACAAGCCCGCCGATGACGGCGATGACGGTGCTCTCGATGAGGATCTGGATGAACACCTCGATGTCCTCTGCCCCGACGGCCTTGCGGATGCCGATCTCGCGGATGCGCTCGCTGATGCTGGCGAGCATGATGTTCATGATGCCGATGCCGCCGACCAGGAGGCTGATGCCGGCGATGAGGCCGCCGCTGATCCGGGCGGCGCTGATGAAGGTGCTGATCTGGTCGGCCCAATCCTCCTGTGTTCTGAACGAGAAGTCTTCGATGCCCCGGTGGGTGATCATGAGGACATTGCGGATCTGGGTGAGGGCCTCGTTGATGCGGTCGGGATCCGCGACCCGGATCTCGATGTTGTTGAGGGTGGGGATGGCCGAGATGTTGGTCTGTCCCGACTTCATCTTCATCCACATGGTGTTGAGCGGCATGTAGACGGTGTTGTTCTTGATCCAGAACGCGAAGCCGCCGCGGCGTCCGCCACCGCCGTAGCCCCGGCTGCGCTGGGGTCCGGAGGCGCTGTTCGTGACCCCGGCGGCCTGGCGCGTCCGCTGCTCCTGCTCACGCAGCTCGCGGGCCTTCCGGTCCTGCTCGCTCTCGTAGTGCTCGAACATCCCGATGATCGTGAAGGGATAGCCGTTGATGGTCATGGTTCTGCCGAGCGGGATCACAGGTTCCCCGGTGTCCTCGGGTTTTCCGAAGAGTTCGTCGCGGATGCCGGTGCCGATCACGACCACGTTCCGGGCCTGTTCGTCGTCGAACTCGGTGAACATCCGGCCGTGTCCGATCTTGTGCTCCATGAGTTCGGCCTGGATGGGCCAGACGCCGGAGGTCATGAAGGTGCGATAGGTCTTCCCGTTGGCGGCGAGGGTCGGGTTCATGCCATCCATGCGCATCTCGGGGGAGATCTTCACGGCCTCCGGGGCGGAGTTCCGGAGGGCATGGACGTCGTTCATGGTGAGTCCTACGGCGAGGTCGCGCATGTGGCGCTGTTCGACCGGGACGGGCTGGGCTTCGACGCGGACCTTGGCGAGGCCGCCGACGGCGACGAGGGATTCCCGGGCGCCGTTCTCCATGCCCTGGACCAGGGCATTCATCGCGACGAGCGACGACACGCCTAGGATGATCCCAAGCATGGTGAGAAGGCTCCGGAACTTGTGCGCCCAGATCTCCTTCAGGCCGACCGCGATGGCGTTCCAGAGGGACATGGGGGGACCTACGCGGAGGAGGGGGCGGGGCCGGATTGCGACTGGGCGGCAGCCCGGTCGAGCCCTGCCAGTCGCTCATCCACCCGTTCGGCGATCTTGCCGTTTCGGATCTCGATCCGGCGCGGGGTGACGGCGGCGATCTCCGGGTTGTGGGTGACAATGATGATCGTGCGGCCTTCCTCGCTCAGCCTGCGGAAGAGGGAGAGGATCACCTCGCCCGTATGGGTGTCGAGGTTCCCTGTCGGCTCGTCGGCGAAGATGATCTTCGGGTCGTTCACCAGGGCCCGGGCGATGGCCACGCGCTGCTGCTGTCCGCCGGAGAGCTGGGACGGACGATTCTTCAGGCGGTGTCCCATCTCCACGAGGTCGAGGGCGTGCTCTGCGCGCCTGCGTCGCTCCCGTCCGCCGATCCCCGCGTAGATCATCGGCAGTTCGACGTTCTGCACAACATTGAGCTTCGGGAGCAGGTTGAAGAACTGGAACACGAACCCGATCTTGCGGTTGCGGACGTGGGCGAGCTCGCGGGCGGTTGCCTGCTGGACGGGGATGCCGTCGAGCGTCACGGTGCCGTGTGACGGGGTGTCGAGGCACCCCAGGATGTGCATCAGCGTGGACTTTCCGCTGCCGGAGGGTCCGATGATCGAGACGAACTCGCCGGTGCCGATGTCCAGCGTGACGTCGTCGAGCGCCCGGATCTCCTCGCCGCCGAGGTGGTAGATCTTGCTGACGCTGCGGAGTTGCAGGAGGGCCACTGGAGGGGGGCGCGCTGGGGTGGTGGGTCAACGAGCGGGCGCGATGCCGGGACGCGTGCCTCCGGAGGTGCGGGAGCCCGATCCGGTGGCCCCACCGGCGACGGCGCCCGGTGTGGGCGCCTTGGTCTTGGTGCCGGCCTCCTTGGAGCGGTCCTCGAGCGACACCGTCTCACCCACTTGGAGTCCGGAGGTGACCTCCGCGAAGAAGTAGTCGCTGACGCCGATCTGGATCGGGCGACGTGCCCATGTCTCGCCCTCCCGAACCCAGGCGAACCGTTCGACCTGTCGGGTCTGGGGGTTGAACTCAGTGAAGATGGAGGCGAGCGGGGCGGCGACGACACCGGCGGCGCTGGCCACCGGGATCGAGATGTTGGCGGTCATGCCGGGACGGACCCGGCGGTCGACATCCTTGAGGAGGATGCGCGCAGGGAAGCCCTTGATGTTGTTCTTGATGACGGCCTGCGGGGCGATGCGCTCGACCTTACCGACCACCTTGAGGCCGGGGACGGCCTCGACGGTGACATCGACCTCCTGTCCGACCCGGAGTCGGCCGACATCCGCCTGGTTGATATGGGCGTTGATGACCAGGTCATTGAGGTTGGCGATGGTCATGACCTCGGTTCCGGCGTTGAACCCGCCGGAGCCGCTCACGGCCTGTCCGACCGAGATGGGGCGGGTGAGGACGGTGCAGTCGAACGGGGCGGTGACGCGGGTCTTGCGGAGCCGGTCGCTGGTGAGCTCGAGCTCCTTCTCGCCCTGCTGGATGCTGTTCTTGGCCAGCTCGAAGGCGGTCCGGGCGGTCTCGAACTCCTGTTCCGAGAGCAGCTTGCCCTTGATGAGCTCCTCGGCCCGTTCGAAGTCGCGTCGGGCTTGGTCGAGGGTCAGCCGCGCCCGGGCGATCTGGGTCTCGCGCTGCTGCTTCTCGATCTGGAGATCCCGGTCGTCGAGCTGGAAGAGCAGGTCGTCCTTCTTGATCTGGTCACCGAGGTCCACCGCCAGCGTGAGGATCTTGCCGTTGACCTCGGGGCGCACGCTGACCTGTTCGGACGGGGTGATCTCACCGGCGGCGCTGACGGCGAAACGGATGTCGCGCGTTTCGACCGGGGCCGTCGAAGGCCGGGCCGTTGCGGCGGCGGCGGCCTCGGCGGCGGCCTGCCGCTGCTTCCACGCATACCATCCACCTCCACCCAGGACGGCGGCCAACAGGAGCGTGATCAGGATCTTCATGCGACGCGCTCGGTGATGCTAATGGTCAAACGCATACGTTCAATTTGCTATTTCACCTAATTTCAAGGAGTTGCGATTTTCTGGAGCGGTTGGAGGCCGTTCGACGAAGCCCGTGCGTGACCCGGGTCGAGGCTCCTGACACTGTTGGCCCGTGGACTGGTCGATGCTGTTTCCGGTGGTGGTGGGGTTGATTCTGGCCCAGACGGCCATGGAGGCGCTCCTGGGCTGGCTCAACCGGGGGGCGGTGCGGGCGCACGCCGGGACGATGCCGGCGGTGTTCCGTGGGGTGATGGATGAGGCGACCTATGCCCGGTCGGCCGAGTACACCCTCGCCAAATCGCGGTTCGGACAGGTGCAGTCGGGCTGGGAGGTTGCGGTCCTGCTGGGGGTTCTGGCCGCGGGGCTTCTGCCGGCTTCGTTTACCGGCATCCATCGGGTCCTCGGGACCTCGGCCTGGGTCGACGCCCTGTGGGTGGTTCTCGTGGGACTGGGTTTTTCGACGGCGTCGCTGCCGTTCGACTGGTGGGCGCAGTTCCGGCTCGAGGAGCGGTTTGGATTCAACACCAGTACGCAGGGGTTGTGGTGGATGGATCGTCTGAAGGGCCTGCTGCTTGGAATTGCGCTGGGCCTGCCACTGCTGCTCCTGGTCCTCAAGCTTGTGGCCTGGATGGGAACGGCGTGGTGGCTGTGGGCGTGGGGGGTGATCCTCGGGTTCCAGCTGGTGATGCTGGTGTTGGCCCCGATCCTGATCCTGCCGTTGTTCAACAAATTGACCCCCTTGCCGGAGGGTGAGCTGAGGGACCGGCTCCTGGCGCTCGGGGAACGGACGGGGTTCAGCGCCCGGACGATCCTGGTCATGGATGGCAGCAAGCGGTCCCGGCATTCCAATGCCTTTTTCACCGGGTTCGGCCGGTTCCGGAAGATCGTGCTCTTCGACACCCTGATCTCGCAGCTCACCGCAGAGGAGCTGGAGGCGGTCCTGGCCCATGAGGTGGGGCACTCGAAGTGCCGTCACATTCCCAAGCGGATCGCCTGGTCGGGCCTGGTTCTGCTGGGGTCGCTCTTCGTCATCGCGTGGCTGGCGGAGCGTCCCGAGTTCATCGGGGCATTCGGATTCCCACCCGCTTCCGGTCTCGCGCCGGCGCTGCTGCTGTTCGGATTCCTGGCGGGACCCGTCGGGTTCTGGTTCGCGCCGCTGTCGAACCGATGGTCGAGGGTGCACGAATACGATGCCGACGCCTACGCATCGCGGACCATGGACGGTCCGGCTGCCCTGATCGGCGCACTCCGGAAGCTGAGCGAGAAGAATCTGTCCAACCTGACCCCGCACCCGTGGTTCAGTGCCTGGCACTACTCCCATCCAACCCTGCTCGAGCGCGAGACGGCCCTCGTGGGGTCGGGGTCACGCAGGCAAGGATAGGGGGTTGACGCATCTCCGGGGTTGAGTCCCCCGTCTTTGGTGGGTCGGCGCAGTCGGTGTCTCAGGATCCCCAAGCCTTGAGGATCTTCCCCGGGAAGTGGGGCAGTGCCCTGGCGACTTCCTTGAGCATCCGTGGGGACATCTCGCTGGGAACCGTCGCCCGCATGTAGGCCCGGGGATGGACCACGTCGACCGGCCACGGCCGGGAGGCCGACACGGCTGCGGGATGACGGTCGAGGATCGTTTCCCGGACATACACGAACAGGTTCTGGACGTACCACCACGCCACCTTCGGGTTGTTCCAGATCCCCGGGCGGATGCAGTCGAGCGGTACGAACCCGTTCGAACGGAACTTCGGCTGCCAATAGCTGGGCCACTGCTCGTTGATATGGTGGGTGCCACCCTGTCCGGGCACCGCGGCCGAGAAGACCACCACGTCCGCCATCTGGCAGAGATCCGACACGAACCCATCGGCCCGCGTCTCGGACAGGTGCTCTGCGACCTCGAGGCAGTTCACGAGGTCGAATCGCCGTCCCAGGCGCAGCGGCTTCTCGAGGTCGTGGGCCTGGAAGCGGTCCACTTGAAAGACCAGCTGGTCCGGCCGGACGAAGGATCCATCGACCCCGAGCACATCGCATCCCGACTCGAGGTACACCTTTGTCCAGGTCCCGGACCCACAGCCGACGTCGATCACCTGCCGGGTGGGGATCAGGCGGAGGAGCAGGGGGACCACCTCCCGGGCTGAGGCGGCGGAATCCTCCTTCAAGCCCTCGTAGTACTGGGACGAATACGCCAGCGGCATGGCTTCGGATCCTTCCAGCCCTGTCGTGAAGGGTCCAATCCGAATCCAGCGTCCACCCGAGTTGGGACTTCCCTCGCGGCGCTTCACGGATTTTCCTCACCGCGATGCCGCACCTCCATGAGAAGATCGACTTCACCGTGGCCATCTTCGTGGTCGACCAGGGGAAGGTCCTGCTGGTGCATCACCGTCGACTGGGCCGCTGGCTGCCGATCGGGGGGCACATCGAGCTGGATGAGGACCCCGAGGCCGCGGCTCTCCGGGAGACCCTCGAGGAAAGCGGTCTCCATGTGGACCTCGTCGGGGAACGGCCGCCCGCGACGGAACCCGGCACCCGTGCCCTCATCGCCCCGCGGTTCCTCGACATCCACCGGATCAATCCCAAGCACGAGCACATCGGCATGATCTACCTCGCCCGGGTGCGCGAGGGCACCCTGAGGCTTGCACCCGAGGAGCATCATGACATCCGGTGGGTGGACGCCGCGGGACTCGACCGTCTCGATCCGCCTCTCTCCGGTGCGATCCGATGGTACTGCCATCAGGCGCTTCGGGAGTTGGGCGGGGTCTAGGCTTCGGCCTCTAGGCGAGGAGGTGGGCGGCGAGTTCCTCGAACTCGGCATGCTGGACCCGACGCAGCCAGATCACACCGGCATCGTGGGCGGCACACTTCTCATGGCTCTCGCACAGGTCGACGAAGGCAAACGGGTCGAATGGGCCGGGGAGGGTCAGACGCCGCGCCATTTCGACCTCGGCGGGCGATCCGGCGAGCGATGGCAGACGTCGGCCCAGGCTGCGATACACCGGATGGGCATCGAACCGACGAAACCAGTACTTGGCGTTCCAGTAGTCGGGCTCCCGACGGTGCAGGATGGCATGGATCATCGCTGCCTCGGTGTCCTGCAGGTCCTGGACGATGTCGTGCGCGGCGTCGTGGTGATCGTGGTAGAGCAGGGTGGCCGCCCGGAGCCGAAGGGATTGGTCCGGCTCGAGCTGCGCCTCCCTCCGGAAGCGGTCGAGCGTGTTCTCTAGCGGACCGAGAGCCATGGCGTCGGACCGAGGGCCCGCCCCCAACTCCGGTAGGTCCTTCGTGGAGAAGAGCTTCCAGAAGGCCAAAAAACGGTTGGCCGGGACAGGATGTGGCAGGGGAAGCACGGGTGCAGGATTCGATCGCAGCGCGACGGAGTCAATGCCCCGGAGCATTTTTGCGGCGGGGGCTGTGCCTCGGGTGGGGCGTCGGGACTGCCGGTTCCCCCGGGATCACAGCCCCCCTGGATGCCGCGCTGAACGCGGTCATGCCGCCGGGTTCCATCCGCTGCCGCGGAACCGGAGCCCGGGTTCGGGGGGCGGATGAAAGATTTCGGCCAAGAGTTCCAGCGAATCGATGAGCCGCGGTCCCGGACGATTGAAGTAGGCGTTGCCATCGGCGGCGAACACGCGGCCCTCGCGGACCGCGCGGAGTCGGGACCACTCCGGACGGGCCCGCAGCGGTGCCATCTCCTGCAGGGTCCGCGGAAGGTCGAATCCGCACGGCAGCGCCACCACGATCTCCGGATCGGCGGCGACCAGATCGTCCCACGAGATCCAGTCCGAGTGTACCCCGGCCCGGCCCAGCACCGGGGTGCCGCCCGCAAGCTCCACCAGTTCCGGGATCCAGTTCCCCGCGCCCATGAGCGGATCCAACCATTCGAGACACGCCACGGTCGGACGGTGCTCGAAGGAGCCCACCCCCTGGATGACGTCGACCATCCGTCCCTTCAGCGCGCCGATCACGGAACGTCCCTCATCCGGCACCCCGAGGGCCCGTGCCACGCGGCGCAGGTCTGTCCAGAGGTCCCGGATGTGGGCGGGCGACAGCGAGACGACCTCGGGTTGCGGACCTGGCCAGGTCGCAAGAAGACGGTCCAGCTCGGAGGTGTCGATCGCGCACACGGCGCACTGGCCCTGGGTCAGGATGAGGTCCGGGTTCAGCTCCCGGATCCGGGCGGAGTCGAGGGTGAACAGGGCCTTTCCCTCGGAGAGGGACGCCTTCACCTCCGCGTCGATGCAGGCGCAGTCGGCGGAGGGGTCGATGCGCGTCCGGCTGACGACCGGAATCGTCCGGGCGGCATCCGGGAAGTCGCACTCGTGGCTGCGACCGACCAGCCGGTCTCCGGCCCCGAGGAGGAAGACCATCTCGGTGCCGGCGGGCAGGAGCGAAAGGAGGCGCTGGGCGGCCATGTCCTGTAGACGGTGGTCGAATGGCGCAGGGTGGAAAAGTTGAGAGTTGAGGATTGAGGGTTGAGAGTGCCGCCGATGAGCGTGGTTAAGACGTGCCGAGGGACCGGGACTGGGTCGAAGACGCTGGGGATCTGCCGTTGGCGGGCATTCACCCTCGTCGAACTCCTCGTCGTGGTGGCCATCCTGGGAATCCTCGCGGCGCTCATGATGCCCGCGCTCTCGAGTGCGAAGGCCAAGGCCAGCAGCATCAGCTGCCTCAACCGCGTCCGACAGCTGGGCCTGTCCCTCATCCTGTATTCCGATGACTTCGAGGGACAGTATCCTCCTCGTCGCCAGTCGACGAACACCTGGCCCTACCGTCTCCAGCCCTACTATCGGGACGCGAAGATGCTGGAATGTACCTCGGACAGCTTTTCCTGGCTCCTGCCGATGATCGCCCCCGACATGAAGCTGATGCTGAGGAGGAGCTTCGTGATCAACGGCTTCAACGACTGGTTCCAGTCGGATCTGACGGCCTCGAACTATCAGGCCTTCCTGGCGTGGCAGTGGCCCCAGGGGATGAAGGCGGCTGCGATTCCGAACCCCACCGAGACCATCGTCTTCGGCGAGAAGCGGAAGGGGTCCTATCACGTCCACATGGACTTCTCGCAGGGCCAGGCGGGGAACGACGTCGAGGAGATCGACCAGGCCCGTCACGCCAGTGGTGCCAACAAGGCGGGCGGCTCCAACTTCGCCTTCGCCGATGGCAGTGCGCGGTTCCTCAAGTTCGGCCGGTCGACCACGCCGGAGAACCTGTGGGCGGTACGTGACGAGTGGCGTCGGGCACCGGTGCGCCAGGTCATTGGCGCCCCGTGATTCCGCTCAGGGATTCCGCAGCGACTGCAGGTACCAGCGGACAAAGCCCTCCACGTTGTATTCCTTGAACGTGGAGTAGGGCCCGGGGCGGTAGGCGGTGGTCCCGATGCCTTTCTGCTGGCGCTCGCAGATCTCCCAGTCCTGTTCGCTGGTCAGCTGCCAGAAGGGCATCAGCTTCGCGAGGTCATAGTCGCGTCCCTCCTCGGCCTTCTCGTCGACAAGCCACCAGACCCGGATGTGGGTGGTCGTGGGCCCCGCTGGGAGAAGCCGGGTGCTGACACCGTGATCGCAGCTCGAGTGGTTCCAGAAATTGGGCAGTGTCCGCATCCGGAGCGTGCCGACATCCGTGCCGCGGTAGTCACCCATGAGGGGGGCGACTTGCCTGCCGTCCATCGACTCGCTCACCCACCCGTCGATGAGTGGCGTCCGGTTCGCACTGAACCAGACGCCCCGTGCAGCGTCGGGGAAGAGGGTCATGCCCGTCTGGGTGTGGGTCGCGGCCAGTCCGTCGGCGGACCATTTCGCCTCGCTGCGCTGCACCACCCCGGCGATCTGGTCCCGGATCTCGGGCGAGGTGTCGTCCGCATTGTAGTGGTCGAAGTTGGCCCGGATGTACTGGGGGTGGTTGATGTTGCAGTGGTAGCACTCGCGGTTGTTCTCCCAGACGACCTTCCAGTTGGCGTTCACGGTGTAGTCGACCCGTTTTGCGACCTTGGCCCGTTGGAAACCCTGGGGCGCAAGGAGGGGCTCAAGGCAGGTGCGGGCGGCGTCGAATGGACGGGGCTCGCCGCCGATGTGGATGAAGAGGAGTCCGCCCACCTCCTCGACCGGCACGGTGAGCAGGCCGAAGTCCTCCCGACGCAGGTCGGCCTGCATGCCACGCCAAGCGAGGAGCCGGCCGTCGAGTCCGTAGGCCCACTGATGGTAGGGGCAGACGAGTTTCGAAACGTGGCCGCAGGGATCATCGCAGAGCAGGGAACCGCGATGCCGGCAGACATTGTGCACTGCATGGATGCGTCCCCCGTCACCCCGGATCACCAGGATCGAATCCACGTCGACATCGACCCGGAGGTAGTCGCCTGCCCGACGCAGCTCGCAGCTGTGTCCGACGAACAGCCAGCCCCGTCGCCAGATCCGGTCGAGGTCCAGTCGGTAGATTTCTGGCGAGCTGAAGTAGGCCTGCGGGAGAGTCCAGCCGTCCTGTCGCTCCGGCAGGGCAACGGTTGGGTGGGTTGGTGCAGCGGGTGCGGACATGTCCGGATCATACCCAGGGGTTCCCTGGGCTCAATCCACGACTCCGTGCGGGAGGCGTGCCGGGGTGGAGAGCACTTCGGGGGATTTCGACGTGGAGTGTGCTGCGGCATCGCGCCCGGTCTGTCCCGGGCTTTTCGAAGGGCTGCCGGGGGCGGAAGTCCGGTCCGACTCGCGATGGGAAACTCCATAGGGCAATGTGACACCTTGAAGACGTCGGGGGTTGGAGGTTGAGCGTTTGGTCTCTTTTCCGGATAGTCCTGAGCACGCTTCCGAGCGGGTCATGAAAAGTCGATCCCCCCAAATTGAGCCCGGGGTCCAGCCTGGGCATCTCCGACGGATCCCGCCGGCCTTCACCCTCATCGAGCTCCTGGTGGTGATCGCCATCATCGCGATCCTTGCCTCGATGCTCCTGCCGTCGCTGAGCAAGGCGAAGAGCCGAGCCCTGGGAATCGCCTGCCTCAACAACGCCCGACAGCTGGCGCTGGCCACGCACCTGTATTCGGGTGACAGCAACGACTGGCTGCCGCCGATCCAGGCCCAGATCCCCGGAGGCGAGGTCACTTGGCGCCCCTATCTGTTCGTGGCGGCCGGCAAGAACCCGCGTCTCTACGACTGCCCCTCGGAGCGAGTCGAGGTCTATGCCTCGGCCCGCACCGCGGCCATGAAGAAGGGCACGGGCAACCTGGCGGTGCTCGGGGCGTTCGTGCCGACGGAGATCGATGTTCCAAGCGGTCTGGGCGCCGTGAATGTGCACTGGACCCAGGGCGGTGCGCAGCCGCCGTTCGGACGTCCCAGGGGGTACGAGGACAATGTCTGCCGATGGAACCAGATCGAATCGCCCTCCCGATTGATCCTGTTCGGCGACGGGCACAGCGACGTGAACGGAACCTGGTCGAGGGACCGCTGGTGGATCTGGAAGGAGATCGGGGATGCGAAGGCCCCGGGATTCAATCGCCTGGCCCAGGGAGACAAGGGGGCGGTCCGACACGACCGGAAGTCGAACTACGCGTTCGCCGACGGATCGGGTCAGCTGCTCAACGCCGGACGCATCCCGTGCAACACGAACGAGTGCGCCTGGTCGGCGAAGGTCGATCCCCACTGATTCCGGAGTCTGTACCCATGCCCGAGTCCCGTCTCATCGCGTTCAAGTGGGTCGGCGTCGTCGTATTGTTCTCCATGGCCGGGTGGCGCATCTGGACCTGGATGGGTTCCGGCACCGGCGTGTCGGAAAAGGCGTTCTTCTATGACCTGAGCGAGAAGCGCCTGTTTGTCGCGGATCGGGGCCTGATCCCACCCATCACCGGGGTGAACGATGCCGTGAGCGACGGGGTCCGAGCGGTGGTGGTGTCGACGAACGGGCATCCCGAGGTGCGGTCGACCTGGGTGGTGGCCTACCTCGAGACGAATGCGCCCGAACTCAAGGAACAGCTCGAGGCGGCAAAGGCTGCGGGCCGGCCGCCGGAGATCGGAAGGGCCGCTGCGCAGGGGCTTCGGCTGGTAAGGCGGCCGGGGGATGCCGCGTGGGTCTCGCTGGGTTCTCCCGAGGGGGAGCAGATCGTTTCGGAATGGCTCCAGATCGGCACGGACTCGTCCCCGCCGGTCATCTGCACCCCGTGACGCGGGTCATCGTCCGGGTCGGACGACGGTGTACACCGTGAACAGCTCGGGTCCGACCCTGCGTCGACTGCGGAGACGGAATCGGGCGGCATCGGCGAGCACCGGAATGCCGGGTCCGTCGGCGAGGGTGGGGGCACGTCGGCCACCGAGAAGGAAAGGACAGAAGGTGATGTGCAGTTCGTCGACGAGTCCTTCCCGAATCAGCGCCTCATTCAGTTCCCCGCCGCCCTCGCAGAGGAGGCGTCGGACACCGTGTTTCCGATGGAGACGTTCGAGGGCCTTCCGAAAATCGATCGTGGAGCGTCCGAGGCACCAGATGTCGTCGGCCAGGCCCCGGAGACGCTTCCACTGACTGCGGCTCCGCTCGGTGGTCAGAACCAGGATGGGGGAGAAACGCTGGGACCAGATGGCGGCCGAGGAGGAGATCGAGCCGCTGCCGCTGACGACGAGGCGCAGCGGGTGTTCCCGGAGCCCCTTTCGCAACCGACGCCGGCGGAAGGCCTCGGCGCCGTTCCCGAGCGTCGCCCGGGTTGCCTCGAGGGTGCGGGCCCCGCATAGGATCGCGTCGGCGGTGGCCCGCAGCTCGTAGAGGTGGTGGCTGTCCGACGGGCTCCCGAACGTCGTCACATCGTGGTCCTCCGACGCGATCTTCCCGTCGGCGGTGACGGCCACGTTCAGGAGGACGAAGGGACGGGGCGGGTGGGAGGACATCGGGTCGGTGGACGGTTCAGAGCAGCAGCATGGCGTCGCCGTAGCTGAAGAATCGGTAGCGTTCCGCGATCGCCTCGCGGTAGGCGGCGAGCATGAGATCGCGTCCCTCGGGATGGCGTCTTGGAGCAGCGAACGCACTGACGAGCATGAGGAGCGTGCTTTGCGGGAGGTGAAAGTTGGTGAGAAGTCCATCCACCGCCCGGAAGGTTGCCGGCGGTTGGATGAAGATCGCCGTGCGTCCGGGGCCGGGGACCACGACGCCGTCGTGGTCCCGGGCGACGCTCTCCAGGACCCGGACCGTCGTGGTGCCGACAGCGAGGACCCGGCGGCCCTCGGCTCGGGCCTTCTGGACGGCGGTGGCGGTGGATTCGGGAACCTGGAACACCTCCTCGTGCATGACGTGGTCCTGGACCTGTTCGGCCTTGACCGGTGCGAAGGTGCCGTGGCCGACGTGCAGGGTGACCGAGGCGGTCTCAACGCCCCGACGGCGCAGGTCCTCGAGCACGCGGGTCGAGAAGTGGAGTCCGGCGGTGGGTGCAGCGATCGATCCGGCCTGACGGGCATAGACGGTCTGGTAGCGCTGCTCGGTGAGTCCACGGTCGGACGGGCTCGGTGGCTGGATATAGGGGGGCAACGGGAGCTCACCGAGCTGGTCGAGGGACTGGAGGAGGTCGGACACACCGGAGAAGCGGAGGTGGCACCACCCCTCGTTGTTCTTCTCCAGGACGGTGCCTTTCAGGGAGCTGGGCTGGTCGTCGACGGATCGGAATCGGATCACGGTCCCGGGCCGGATCCGCTTCCCGGGGCGCAGGAGGGTCCACCAGTGGAGGGGTTGGGATTCCTCGAGCAACAGGACCTCGATCCCGCCTCCGGTATCCTCCTTGGCCCCGTGGAGGCGGGCGGGGATGACCCGCGAATCGTTCAGGACCAGCAGGTCACCCGGTCGGAGCATGTCCGGCAGCTCCCGGAAGACCCGATGTTCCCGGGTGCCAGTCTGCCGGTGAATGACCATGAGGCGGGATCCGTCCCGAGGCTCCACGGGAGACTGGGCGATCCGGTCCTCCGGCAGGTCATAGTCGAATTCCCGGGTCAGCATAAGATTCAATGATGCTCAAAGGTCGCATCGGAAGAAAGAGTCGGGTGGCCACGAGCGGTGATTCGCTCTCGGTGCCCCTTGGCGGTGAAGCTTGCTTCCAGGGTTTGTCGACCGATCCCAAGGCTCAACAGGGGAAAAACCACGAACGCAGCAGTAAAAAATAACGTTAACGAATCCGTCTGGTTCGAGGGATTTTTCTATCGTCGATTCTAACTCATTGCAAAGCAATAGGTTGTAGAACACTGAAAACCATTGACGATTCAGTGGCATCTAGGGTTTTCTAGGGGGGTCTAGTTAAATTTAGGGAGGATTTGGGTTTCTCATGTCGGAAGACGCGTCCAACAGCAATGCCGGATCGATCGGGGCGGGGAGCCTGGATCGAGGCAGCGACGGCGTGCTCCCGGCGTTCACCTGGCAGTACACGTACAAGCTGGATGCCCAGAAGCGGGTGGCATTCCCGAACGAATGGCGTCCTGCGGATCCTCGAACACTGTTCACGCTGGTACTCTGGCCGCACCGGGCGGCGGGGCGCAATCATGCGTACGTCTACGGTCTCTCCCAGAGGCGGTTCCAAGATCTCCTCTCGAAGCTGGAGAAGGCCGGCATGGGGGATGCCCGGGCGGGAGCCCTGCGGAGGGCCATTTTCGGAAACTCGACCACGATGGCGCTCGACGCCTCGGGGCGACTGGTCCTTCCGGTCCGGATGGCCGACGCCATCGGGCTTCAGAAGGAGGTCCTGTTCGTCGGCACGGGTGCCGATTTCGAGGTCTGGGATCCGTCGCTCCACGAGATCTGCACCCGTGCCGAGTCCGATCTGGCAGCCGATGCCTACACCCAGCTGGTCTGAACCGTCCCCAACCCACCCTCTGAACCCTGTCCGGACCTGAATTGAAGATGAAACGCATATTCTCATTCCTGGGGCGATCGTCCCGTAGGTCGGAATCCCCGATTCAGGCGGCGATGATCCGTCCGGGGGCCATCTTTCTCGCCTCCTCCGGGCCGGTCCCCGCGACAGCGGTCCGATCGGGTGTGCTGCGACGAACGGTGTCGGCGTTGATCGGCTGGCTGGGCGGACGGAACCGGAAGCGGGAGTCCACCCGGAGTCTTGTGCCCCGTGATGTGCTGCTGCGGCAGGTCCGTCCGATCCGCAACGATCTGGAGGAGGGGGCGGTGGCAAGGGGGACGCGGTCCACCCGGCTCCTGCATGAGTCCGCCCGGGTTCCGGTCCAGGCCGACGACCAGGACCACGCCTGGAACCGGCTTCGGAATCGTCGCCAATCGACACTCGTGGTCTCCGGTGACTGAGGTATGCAACGTGACGGAATTCGTCCACCAATCGGTCCTCCTCCCGGAGGTCATCGAGGCGCTCCGGCCCCGGGCCGGGGGACGCTGTTTCGACGGATGCTGCGGTGGGGCTGGGCACAGCGCGGCGATATTGGAGGCGAGTGCACCGACGGGTTTCCTGTATGCGTGCGACCAGGATGGGGACGCCGTGGCCACAGCCAATGAACGTCTGGCACCCTTTGCAGGTCGGTTCGAGATCCAGCGGAGAAACTTCTCCGAGCTGGCGGACTGGATCCCTTCGGGCAGCTGCGATGGCGCGCTCCTCGACCTTGGGGTCAGCTCCCACCAGCTCGAAGTGGGTCCGCGTGGGTTCAGCTTCCAGGTCGACGGCCCCCTCGACATGCGGATGGACCGACGGCAGGGGCTCACGGCGGCCGATCTTGTCAACGGACTCCCGGAACGGGAGCTCGCCACGCTTTTCTGGGAGCTGGGTGAGGAGCGTGAATCCAGGCGGATCGCCCGCGCCGTGGTTCGGGAACGCGACATGAGGCCCATCGAATCCACCCGCCAGCTGGCCGATGCCGTCGAAAGGGTCTGTCCCCGGAACGGGCGGCGGATTCATCCGGCCAGCCGGGTGTTCCAGGCGCTCCGGATGCGGACCAACGACGAGCTGGGGGCTCTGCAGCGCGGGCTCCGCTCCGCCACCGACATTCTGGCCCCGGGAGGTCGGCTCGCCATCATCACCTTCCACTCGCTGGAGGACCGGATGGTCCGGGAGTTCATGAGGGCGGAGTGCCGGGACTACGATCTTGTGGAGGGGGCGGATGCCGACCTGCCGCACTATCGGATCCCGCGGCCCGCTCGGGCGTCTCTCGTCACCCGGAAGGCCATCCTGCCGTCGGATGCGGAAATTCGGACAAACCCCCGGGCCCGGAGCGCGCAGCTCCGTGTCCTTGAGACGCTCTAGGGAGATATCAGACATGGCAAAGAACCAGAAACGGGCGGCGGTGGAGCTGCGATGGCATCGGCTGGCGGTGGTCGTGGGCCTCGTGGGCCTCATCGGCATGCTCACGGTTGGGTATGTCGCCCAGCGCCGCGCCCACGACGCCCTCGGGCAGCAGATCGAGTCCATCGAGCGCGAGATCGGCTGGGTGTCGGAGCGGGTCCGTGAAGCGCGCGACCAGATGGAGCGGTCCCGGCGCAAGGAGGTGCTGGTCGGCCGCGTCCAATCGATGGCCCTCGGGCTGCAGGATGTGACCGCGAGCCAGCGTCTGGTCATCCCGCTCATCAAGGAACCTGTGACGCCCTTCCGCACGAATCATCCGGCCGGTCCCGGAGTGGTTCCTTCGACCACGATGGTCGCCGCGTCAGACCTTCGCCCGTCCGATCTCCCGGTCGCCACGTCCAGGCATTGATCCGATGATCCGCCCCGCCTCCCATCGCAACCTCTGGCTGCTGACCTGGTTCCTCGTGGCCGGGCTGATGGTCGTGGGGGTGAGGCTGTTTGACGTCCAGGTGATGCGTCCGCAGGAGCCCACGCCCTTCAGCGCCAACGATCCGGACGTGAAGCGGATCCGCCCTGCGCGCCGGGGCGAGATCCGGGATGCCAACGGCACGGTCCTCGTGCAGTCCCAGACCACGGTTGAGATCCGGGCCGATCCCGTCCGGTTGGGTGCCTTCGCGACCGATGTCGCCCGGATCGCCGCGGCACATCTGCAGCTTCCCGAGGAGGAGCTCGTCGCCCGTTTCAAGCCGGTCTACTTCCAGTCCACCCAGCAGGTGGTCCTGACCAATCGAGGGATCGTCACCACCAACCTGCAGGTCGTTCCGCGTACGTACCGGAACAATCTGGTGGCGACGAATGTTCCCCCCGAGGTGTGGGATCGCCTGTTCGCCGCCCTGCGCACCAACAAGTTCCATGCGGAGAACGAGCTGGCCGCGCGGCGTCGGGCCGTGCTGGACCGGGCCCGGGAGCAGGTTGCGTCCACGCCAGTCTGGAACCTGCCGGCCCGATGGTCCATCAGCCGCGGGAAGGCCGGTGCCCTCAAGGCCCTCAAGAAGACGTCGAAACTGGTCGATACCAACGTCACCGAGTGCAAGGCCAACGGGCTCTACCCGGAGTATTTCGAGAAGCGCCGCTATCCGTTCGAGCACATGGCCGCCCACGTCCTGGGGTTCACGACGAACAAATCGGTCGCCTCGAGGTCGCAGCGCCACGTGCCGGTCGAGCTCGGTGGGGCGCAGGGGATCGAACAGCGCTTCGACGAGGCCCTCGTGGGCAAGCATGGCGTGGTGCTGGGCCAGACCGTGGGTGGGCGAGAATATGTCCCGCTTCGGGAGCGCGACATCGCCGCCGTGGATGGGCTGAACGTCCACCTCACGCTCGATGCCCAGATCCAGGAGGCGGTCGAGCGGGCCCTGGACGAGGCCGTGGCGCGGCTCAACCCGCTGGCGATCTCGGCGGTCGTCGTCCGTCCGCGCACGGGTGACATCCTCGCCCTGGCGAACCGTCCCACCTTCAACCCGAACGACCGGAGCACCCGTCTGATCCGGTCCGGGATGGATCCGCTCTCCGCGTTCAAGAACAGGGCGATCAACGAGCCCTTCGAACCCGGTTCCACCTTCAAGATCCTGACCTATGCCGCGGTGCTCAACGAGGGATTGGCCTCGGTCGGGGAGGTCATCAACTGCCACGGCGGGCACTGGACCGTGCCCGGGACGCGGCGCGTGATCCGGGACGACCAGGGGCATCACATCGGCGAGGCGACCGTCGAGAAGGCGTTTGCCCAGTCCAGCAACGTCGGCGCGGTGATGCTGGGGCTCCGCGTGCCGACCAATCGGTTCGTCCAGTACATCCGCGACTTCGGGTTCCTGTCGCGGACCGGCATCGAGTGTGGCGAGCAGTCGGTGGGCTACCGACGGGTTCCGGTGAGGGTGGCCCCCGGGGTGACCAACTATGTGACCCACCAGTTCATCGCCCATGGCGAGAAGGGCGGTACGATCCCGTCATGGGATGGATGGACTCCCAGCTCGCTTCCGTTCGGCTACGGGCTCCGGGTGACCCCGCTCCAGTCGGTGATGGCGGCTGCCGCCATTGCCAACGACGGCATCCTGCTCCCACCCCGGCTGGTCCGTGAACTGCGCACGGCCGACGGGCAGCTCGTCCGCGAATTCCCCGCGCCCCAGGGGCGGAGAGTGGTGAGCTCTGAGACCGCGAGGAAGATGGTCGGCGTGATGCGGGCCGCGGTCGAGAAGGGGACCGGGGGACAGGCGGCGCTGGCGGAGTTCGAGGTCGCCGGCAAGACCGGCACAGCCAAGAAGTTCGTCAACGGGGGCTACGACGCCTCGCACTACTTCGGCTCCTTCGTCGGTTTCTTCCCCATGGACCATCCCGAGGCCGCCATCATCGTCACCGTCGACGAACCCAAGTCTGAGGGGAAATCGTACTACGGCGGCAAGGCTGCGGCGCCGGTGTTCCGCCAGATCGCCCTGGAGGTCGCCAATGTCCTGAAGCTCATGCCCACGATCCAGACCACCAACTCGGCTGCCGTCCGGGTCTCGGGCCTCAAACCTCTTCCCGCCGTCGTCGCCAACCCCTGAAGCCATGACACTCACCCTGTCGATTCCCTGGTCCTTCTACCTGAAGCTGCTGCTCTGCCTGCTCTGTCTGGCGGCCATGTTCTGAAATCGATTTCTCCCCTGGCCTGATGGATCCGAGGTCCCTGCAATTCGTCGTCGACGCCTCTGGCGGCACCCTGGTGGACGGGGCGCCCTCCATCGAGGTCCGGCGCGTGGTGACTGACTCCCGAAACGTGGCGGAAGGCGATCTGTTCGTCGCGCTGAAGGGGGACCGCTTTGATGCGCACGATTTTCTGCCGGGGATTGTCGGTCGGGCTGGGGTCTCGGCCCTCGTCGGTCGGAGCCGTGAGTCCATGGCCCTTGCCGGGCTTCCCCGGGTTCTGGTGGATGACACGCGACAGGCCTTGGGACGTCTGGCCGCGGCCTATCGTCAGGGGTTCGGACTCCCGGTCCTCTGTGTCGGCGGAAGCAACGGCAAGACGACCACGAAGGAGCTGATCGCCTCGGCGGCCGGATCCCGTCTCCGCATCCTGAAGAGCGAGGCGAGCTTCAACAACGACATCGGGGTGCCGTTGACCCTGCTGTCGCTGGACTCGTCGCACGAAGCGGCGGTCCTCGAGGCTGGCACCAATCATCCGGGTGAGCTGGCGCCGCTGGTGCGGATGATCGCCCCGCGTCTGGGAGTGATCACCAGCATCGGTCGCGAGCATCTGGAGTTCTTTGGGGATCTCGATGGGGTGGTCCGGGAGGAGGGGGCCGTGGGCGAGGCGCTGCCTGGTGCGGCGGAGGGCGGGGTGCTGTTCCTCGACGGGGACTCGCCGTTCGCGTCGACCCTCGCCGCGCGCACGCAGGCACGTGTCGTCCGGGTCGGATTCGGAGAGGCCAATGACTGGTCCGCCGAGATCGTCTCCATGGACTGGACATCGACCTCCTTCCGGGTCCGGTGCCCACACCCGGATTGGTCCGGGTTGTTCTCGATGAATTTGCCAGGCCGTCATTCGGTGCCCAACGCGCTTTATGCACTGGCGGTGTCGTGCGAGTTGGGGGTGGAACCCGCTGCCGCCCGCGACGGCCTGGCTGCCTTTCGTCCGGCGTCCCGCCGTCTCGCATGTCGCGAGGTGGCGGGCGTCCGGATCCTGGACGATTCCTACAACGCCAATGCGGACTCGATGCTGGCGGCGCTGAACACCTTTGCGCAGCTCCCGTGCGCGGGACGCCGGTGGGCGGTGCTGGGAGACATGGCGGAGCTGGGGGAGGCGACCGAGGAGGCCCATCGCGAGGTGGGTCTCGCGGCGGCACGGCTGGGCATAGGGCCGATCGTGGCGGTCGGACGCCGCTCCGGCATCACCGTGGCGGGCTCGGGCCGGGAGTCCGATCGTGCCTTCGGCGACATCGACTCCGCCACGCGGCTTCTTCTCGGTGAACTCCAGTCGGGCGACGCCCTCCTGGTGAAGGCCTCTCGCTCCAGCGCTCTCGACCGGGTGGTCGATCGTCTGGTCCAGGAACTTCGACCCAGCGGGGCAACGGGGCAGGGAGGGCTGAACTGACATGCTGTACCACCTCCCCGAGATGTTGCCGCAGGCGCCGTGGACGGTGTTCCAGTACATCACCTTCCGCAGCGCCGGGGCGGCCCTCACGGCCCTCATCCTCAGCATGGTCCTCGGGCCGCATGTCATCGACTGGCTGCGCGGGCTCCGATTCCGTCAGGAGTATCGTCCAAAGGATGTCGGCGCGAAGGATGCGACGGCCGCGGCGGCGGACCTCGCCAAGCGGGGGACTCCGACGATGGGAGGAATCCTGATCGTGCTGGTCCTGGACCTCACGGTGCTCCTCTGGGCCCGGTGGAACCCACTGGTCCTGGTCACGGTGCTGTCCCTGATCGTCCTGGCGGGCCTCGGGTTCTACGATGACTGGCTCAAGGTCACGCGGCAGAACAGCGAGGGGACCTCGTCCCGGATGAAGATGGTCGTGCAGGTCGCCCTCGGTGCGGCGATCAGCGTCTACCTGTGGCGCCTCCCGTCCACCCAGCCTCTGGTCATGGAGATTCAGGTGCCGTTCCTCAAGAACCCCATCCTCACAGGCGTGCCATTGGTTGGCCTGATCCTCTCGGTCTTGGCGATCGTGGGCAGTTCAAATGCCGTGAACCTTACGGACGGGATGGATGGATTGGCGATCGGATGCACGCTGATCACAAGCCTCGTCTTCCTGATCATGACCTATGTGGCGGGCAACAAGATCTTTGCCGCCTACCTTCTGATCCCGCATGTCACAGGAGCCGGTGAACTGACGGTGGTGTGCGCGGCGCTGATCGGGGCGAGTCTGGGTTTTCTCTGGTTCAACTGCCATCCGGCGGAGGTGTTCATGGGGGACACCGGATCGCTCGCGATCGGCGGGGCGCTCGGGATCATGGCGGTGCTCATCCACCAGCCGTTCATCCTGCTGATCGCAGGTGGGGTGTTCGTCGCGGAAGCGGTCAGCGTCATGCTCCAGGTCGGCTGGTTCAAATACACCCGCCGCACCCGGGGTCAGGGGGAGCGTCTGTTCTTGATGTCCCCGCTTCACCACCACTTCCGCAAGATGGGGTGGCCCGAGTCCAAGATCGTCATGCGGTTCTACATCGTGGCCGTGTTCTGCGCCGTCGCGGCGTTGGGCACCCTCAAGATCCGTTAACGTCAATATGCCGCGCATTGTCCCAGAGCTCACCAAGGGGCCCGCTGGCCGTCCGGGTCGGCGATACCGCGACCGGTTGTGGGGTTCGGTCCACTCCCCCCTTGCGGTGGTGCAGGGGTTCCGTTTAATGAGCTCCGCAAGGGGGGTGGCGAGCATGCCCTTCGCGAATGGAATCCAAGGAGGATCCTGTCGGTGGCACGTTCCGGCCGTCCGGGCTCGGGACATGGGGATCGGTTCCATTGGGAACCGGTCCGCCTCGTTTCCGGCGTCCCATTTCAATTTCCCGGGGTGGAGGGGAGGCCCGAGGCCTTCCGTTCGTTCCGGAGTCATCTCGATTCAAACCAACGCGTGTCCCTAGCAGACGTTTCCATTCCATGAGTACTCCCAATCCATTGATTCCTCAGGGCTCCCTCCTGGAGCAGCAGGCCCGAAGCAAATCCACGTTCCAGATGGCGGCCTTCATTGTCGCCCTCCACGTCGTGGTGCTGGGTGGCTTCCTGTTCCTCGGCTGCAAGAAGGAGGAGAACCAGGCCCAGACGCCTGCGCCGACCGACACCCTTGCGACCCCGCCACCGGTGGTGACGGACACGAATGCTCCGGCCATGGCGGACGCCGGCCTGACGAATGGCCAGGTCGTGCCGCCGCCGGTCGAGCCTGTGACGAACACGAACGTTCCGGGCACCGTCCCGCCGCCGGTCGATCCGATGACGACCACCTCCACGACCCCGCCACCCATCGCCCCGGTGACGCCTCCGACCGCCTCGGGTGCCGAGTATGTCGTCCAGAAGGGCGACTCTGGATTCATCATCGCGAAGAAGAACGGGGTGACCCTCAAGCAGCTTCAGGACGCCAACCCGGGCAAGAACCTCGCCAAGCTCGCCATCGGTGCGAAACTCGTCCTTCCGGCTGGGGCCGGCGAAGCGACTCCGGTCGAAACGAAGGCGGCACCGTCGGGGCGCGAATCCACCAAGGCGGCTCCTTCGAAGGGGGGCGAGGCCTACACGGTCAAGGGGGGTGACAACCTCGGCCGGCTCGCCAAGAAGTTTGGCGTCAGCGTCAAGGCGATCCGCGACGCGAATGGCCTTCAGAGTAGCGACATCCGTGTGGGGCAGAAGCTGAAGATCCCATCGAAGTCAGGCGCCTCTGCCGCAGCGTCGTCGGGATCCGCGCCGACCCTGACTCCGGAGGCCGCTCCGATTCCGGCTCCTGCTCCGGTTCCGGCAGCGCTGCCGGTTGTGACTCCTGCGGTCCCCGCGCCGGTCACGCCGCCCGCCCCGAGGTGATCGGACGACAACCCCAGGACAATCCGTCTGCCATGAACCGGACGATCACCCTGCTTCTGTTGGCGGTGGCCTCGCTGGTGGCCTTGGGAGTGGCCACGCTGGCGAGCATCACCATGTCGCGGGCGACGGCCGGTGCCGACCTGGTCCATCCCTGGCTGCTCAAGCAGGCGATGGCCTGCGGGATCGGCTTCATCGGGCTGGGTGTCGCGGCGTTGACGGATTACCGGCGGCTCCACGCGGCCGTGTGGCCGGTCTACGGGGTGACGTTGATCCTATTGTTTCTGGTCCTGACACCCCTTGGGACCGCAACCAAGGGGGCGCAGCGTTGGCTCTGGGGTCTGCAGCCCTCGGAGTTCGCGAAGGTCACGCTGGTCCTGGCGCTGGCCTGGTATGCGGTGCGGTTCCAGCATCGGATGAGCAGTTTCGCGGGAGGGATCCTGGGTCCCGGGTTTGTGGCCCTGCCGCTCCTGGCTCTTATCGTAGTGGAACCCGACAAGGGGACCACGCTCCTCCTGGGGGTGGTCACGGTCGGACTCCTTCTCGTGGGTGGAGCACGCTGGCGTCAGGTCATGATCCCCGCCCTGGCCGGCCTCACGGCCTTTCTCGTGCTGCTGTCGGTCCCTGGATACGCCCGCGATCGGGTCCAAGCCTTCCTGAATCCGGGCGACAACAAGGCCCTCAGCTACCAGGTCGACCGGGGCATGGAGGCGTTCGGGGCCGGGGGATGGCATGGCGTCGGATTTGGCCGTGGCACGCACAAGTTCAAGGTCCCGGAGGTTCATACGGACTTCATCCTGCCCGCGGTCGGGGAGGAGCTGGGCCTGACCGCCACATTGGGCGTGGTCGCGGCCTTCGGCGTGATCCTGCTCTGTGGGGCGGCGATCGCCCATCGGGCAGGTGATCTCTTCGGGATGATGCTGGCATCGGGCATCACGTTCACCATTGCACTCCAGTCGCTGGTCAACCTTGGCGTGGTGACTTACCTGCTGCCCAACAAGGGCATGGCACTGCCTTTCGTGAGCCGTGGCGGGTCGGGGACCATCGTGCTACTGACCATGGTGGGCCTGCTGATCAGTGTTGCCCGACAGGCTTCGGATCGTGCTGTGGAGGGGGCGGGTGTCTGGTCCTCCAACCCCTTCGGATCGTCCGACACGGATTTTGCGGAATGAGTTCCAAGGAATCAGGGGTGACGGTCGGCATCGCCTGTGGCGGCACGGGCGGGCATCTGTTCCCGGGACTGGCGGTGGCCAGCGAGGTCGCTGCCCGAGGAGGCCGGGTGGTTCTCTTCGTCTCGCCGAAGGAGGTGGATCAGCAAGGGGTGGCCGGTGTTCGGGACCGGTATGCCGTGGAGGTGCTCCCCTCGGTGGCCTTCAGCGTCCGACGGCTTCCCTCGTTCCTAATGGGGGTCCTTGGGGGATACCGACGCGTTCTGGGGGCGTTCCACTCCGCCCGCCCCGCCGTGGTGTTGGCAATGGGGGGGTTCACGGCGCTGCCGCCGGTACTGGCGGCCAAACGCCTCGGGGCCCGGGTGGTGTTGCACGAGTCGAACGCAATACCTGGACGGGCCAACCGCTGGCTCGCCCCGCTGGCGGATCTCGCCTGCGCGGGCATGACCGAAACGGCGCTCCGCTGGAGGGCGCGTCGGGTGTGCGTCACGGGAACCCCGGTCCGATCCGAGGTGCGCTCGGCGGAGTGTGTCGCGGCCCGTCGGACGCTCGGGCTCGCCGGACATCGTCCGGTCCTGCTCGTCACCGGGGGAAGCCAGGGAGCGAGCGGCGTCAACCGCCTCTTCCTCGCCTCGCTTCCGGATCTAGCCCGTCGCCATCCGGAGCTCCAGTTCATCCACCTGACCGGCGAGCATGGCTTCACGGAGGCCTCCGACACCTTCCGGCGGCACGGCATCCCGGCCCGGATCTGGCCGTTCTCACCCCGCATGGACCAGCTCCTTGCCGCGAGCACCGTTGTCGTGTCCCGGAGCGGCGCCTCCTCGCTGTCGGAGCTCTCGGCGCGGCGGCTGCCCTCGGTCCTGATCCCCTATCCGACCGCGGCCGACGACCATCAGCGCGCCAACGCCTCCGTCTTCGTGCAGGCCGGTGCGGCCCGGTCCCTCGACCAGGTCGCGGCCGCCGGGGCAGATCTCACCGGACTGGTGTGCGAGCTTCTGGAATCGGAGGGGACGCGGATCTCGATGGTTGAGGCGTTGGCCCGACTCGACCGCCCTGCGGCGGCCTCGGAGATTGCGCGACTGATGTGGGACCTCATCCCGGAGGCCACACGGACCGGGCAACCCGATCGTGCCCCGTCCTCGCAGTCCAACCCCCTCGGCGCGTTCACGTCATGAAACAGTCCCTCCAACTGGCCCCTGAGCCCCTTGCGGAGGAGGTCTGTCGCGCCGTCGACCATGCCGAGGTGATCACGAACCTCTTCCGCGATTTCTCCGTGGCCCTGCCCAGGGACACCGTGGTCCGGCGGGACGAACCGCTGTCAAATCGGACCACGCTCCGGGTGGGCGGACCGGCGGACCTCTGGGTCGAGCCGTCCTCCGAGAATGCGCTGTCGAGCATCCTGGAGCTCTGCGCGTTGAGGCGCGTCCCGTGGATGGTGCTCGGCCGGGGTTCCAACCTTCTGGTGCGGGATGGGGGATTCCGGGGCGCCGTGATCTCGCTCACCTCGCCCCAGTTCAGCCGACTTGAGTTCACTGGGGACCGTATCGAGGCCGGGGCCGGTGTCCGGTTGAAGCACCTCGCTGTCGAGTCGAGGCGTCAGGGTCTTTCGGGCCTGGAATTCCTAGAGGGGATCCCGGGGTCGCTGGGCGGGGCGCTCCGGATGAACGCGGGTGCCATGGGGTCGTGGACCTTCGATGTGGTCGAGAGACTCCGCTGCATGTCTCCGATGGGCGATATCCTGGATCTCCCGGTGTCGGAGGTCGAGGTGGTGTACCGGAGCTGTCCGATCCTCCAGACCCATCTGGCTCTCGGGGCGACGCTTCGGGGCACGGTCTGCACGGCCGAGGAGGTGCGGGAGAAGATGGACGGGTTCAGCCGCAAGCGCTGGGACAGCCAACCCAACCAGCCCAGCGCCGGCTGCACCTTCAAGAATCCCTCCGCCTCGCTGCCTGCCGGACGGCTGATCGACGAGCTGGGGCTCAAGGGCGCGCGGGTTGGGGCGGCCATGGTGAGCGACATCCATGCGAATTTCTTTGTCAACCTCGGCGGGGCGACGGCGCGGGATGTCCTGACGCTGATCGACCTCGTCCGGACCCGCGCCCGGGAGGCCCGCGGTCTTGAGCTCGAGACGGAGGTCGAGATCGTCGGCGAGGACTGAGCGGATGGCGACACCTTCCACATCGTTGAACGTTGTCGTGCTGCTGGGCGGACCCTCGGCGGAACGGGAGGTCTCCCTCCGCTCGGGCGCCGCCGTGGCCGCCGCGTTGCGTGGGATGGGACATCGTGTCCATGAGGTGGATCCGACGCCGGGCAGCCTCCGCCTTCCGACGGAGGCGGACGTCGCGTTCCTCGCACTGCATGGAACCTATGGCGAGGATGGCACCGTCCAGGCCGAGCTTGAGGCTCTGGGCATTCCCTATACCGGGTGTGGGATCGATTCCTCCCGGATCGCCTTTGACAAGGTCCTCGCCAAGGAGCGCATGATCGGGGCGGGCGTTCCGACGCCGCGGTACCGTGTCCTGCGCTCGGGCAGCGAGTCTTGGCCAGGGGAGGGCTGGACCTGTCCTGTCGTCCTGAAGCCGGCCCGTGAGGGATCGAGTGTCGGGCTCCAGTTCGTGGAGACCCCGGGGACATTTTCCGAGGCTCTCGAGGCTTCCCTGCGTCATGGAACCGAGATCCTGATGGAACCCCGGATCGTGGGCCGCGAGACCACGGTGGGCATCCTGGATGGAGTCGCGCTCCCGGTTGTCGAGGTGCGTCCAAAGTCCGGAGCCTATGACTACCGGAACAAGTACACGCCAGGCTGTACCGACTATCAGTGTCCGGCCGGGTTTCCCGGGGAGACGACCCTCCGGATCCAGGAGGCGGCTCTGGGCGCGTTCAGGGCGGTGGGAGCCAGGGACTACGCCCGTGTGGACGTCATGGTCATCCCGGAAGGCATGCCGATGGTGCTGGAGGTGAACACACTGCCGGGCATGACCGAGACGAGCCTGCTGCCCAAGGCCGCCGCCGCCGCGGGGATCTCCTTTCCAGAACTCTGCGGTCGGATGGTCGAGCTCGCCCTCCGCCGAAAGCGATCCTGACTCCCTGTCCAGATGAGATTGTTCTCCATCACTCGAAAGAACCGGCGACGGGACGCTGATTTCGTTTTTGCGGTGAAGTCCGGAGCCAACGGGTCCGGTGGGAAGGCTCCCCGGGCGCGCTGGTGGGTCAAACCCATGGTGGGCCTGGTGGCTCTCGTGGCCGTCGGGGTCGGGGGACGACTGGGTATGCAGGTGGTGCAGGACCACTGGCTCCATCGGATCGGAGGTCTTGCCATCCGGCATGTCGCCGTCTCCCGCGAGGGGTTGCTGGGCGAGGACGAGGTTCGCCGACTGACCGGTGTGGATCCCGGACGCAATGCATTGACCGTGGACCTCTACCAGGTCCGACAAAGCCTTCTGAGGCATCCCCGAATCGAGGAGGCCCGGGTCGAGATCGAGTTTCCCGACGTGCTCCGCGTCTCTGTCCGTGAGCGCGTGCCGGTTGCCCGTCTCGTCCTGCCGCCGCTGGGATCCGCCCAGGCCTACTATCTGATCGATGAACAGGGTGCGGTCTTCCTCCCGTTCCGGCGTGGTAATGCTCCATCGGAGGTGATGGAAGCCGAGGCGGGTCTCCCGAATCTCGTGGGCCTGTCGCTGGCAGGACTCGTGAGCGGCAGCCGGATCAAGGACGAGCGGGCGCTCTCCGCACTGCGGCTGCTGTCGGAGTTTGAGCGCTCGCCGATGCTGGCTCTGGCGGATCTCGTGGAGATCGACATCTCGGAGACCGACGTGCTGAAGCTCCTGACCCGTGGGGGTAGCCGAGTCGTGATGGCGACCCAGCGGGACCATGTCCGACAGCTGGAGGAATGGTTCTCGGTCTGCGAGTTCGGCCGCAGGCAGGGCCTGGCCATCTCCGAGCTCGATCTCAGCGTGACCAATCACCCCCCGTTGCGGTGGGCGGAGCCCGGGACCGTGTCTCCGGAGCCGCAGCCGCGCGCGCGCGCCCCCAAACGCAAGAACACCCGCCGCCATGTCTGATAACGGACACATCATCGTTGGATTAGAAATCGGGACCTCCAAGGTCTGCGCCGCCGTGGGCGAGCTCACGGAAACCGGCGAGCTCAACGTGCTCGGCCTTGGACAGGCCAAGTCGCGTGGCGTGCGGAAGGGGGAGATCCTGGATGCCGAGAAGGCCGGGGACGATGTTCGCCAGGCCCTTGCCGAGGCCGAGGAGATGGCCGATGTGGACATCGAATCGGTGCTGCTCGCGGTGACGGGACGGCACATCGAGTGCGCCAACTACCGTGGGGTCCACACCATCCCGAGCGTGGATCGGGCCATCGGCGACGAGGATGTCCAGCTGGCCCTGCGCAATGCCAAGTCCCAGAGCTGCCCGGCAGGATCCGAGATCATCGACAGCGTCCGGCAGGACTTCATCGTCGACGATCACACCGTCTATGACAACCCGGTGGGGGTGGTCGGTGGACGCCTCGAGGCCCGGGTGCATGTGATCCGGGGTCATGCCAACCGGCTGGCGACCTCCCGGCAGGCGGTGGAGAACGCTGTCCCGGTGCGTGTGGAGAAGCCGGTCTTCGGCGGTCTGGCTTCCGCGTTGGCGGTGCTGACGACCGAGCAGAAGCAGGCGGGAGCCGTGGTGGTGGACCTTGGGGCGGGGACGACGGAGTTCGCGTTCTTCCACCAGGGGCTGCTGCGCCATTCCGGGGTGCTCGCCGTTGGGGGCGATCATGTCTCCAACGACCTCGCATACGGGCTTCGCATCCTGATTCCCCGGGCGGAGGAGCTGAAGCTCGAGCACGGAACAGCGGTGGCCCGGCCGGAGAGCGCAGGTGTCCAGGTCCGGGGCGACAGCACCAGTCTTCATGGGGGGCGGGGCGTCTCGCTCGAGCATCTCGAACGGATCATGAGCCATCGGATCGAGGAGACCCTCGAGCTGGTGGCCCTCAGGCTCCGCGAGGCGGATGCCCTGAGGATGGCCACGGCGGGAGTCTTTCTCTGCGGTGGTGCGGCGCGTACCCCGGGCATCCTGGAGGTCGCCAGGCGCATCTTCCAGTGCCCCGTCCACCAAGGGCTCGTCCAGGGTGTCTCGGGTCCGGCGAACGTTCTCGAGAACCCCGAATTCGTCACGGCCATCGGCCTGCTGCGCTACGGTGCGATGCGGTCCCGCCAGCGCGTGCAGCCCAACCTCCTTGGAAAGCTCCGATCCCTCGCCTCGCTCAGCAGCTTCCGCTCGTTCCTCTTCTGAAGCCCGATCTCCCATGAATTCCACAGGCTCCTTGGTCGCTCCGTCCGTCACCCTTTGTGGTGTCGGTGGAATGGGCGCACATCTGCTACGTCGGCTCGATTCCAGTCCGGGATCCCGGCTCTGGACCCTCGACACCGAGGTGCCTGCGGAGGGCGGTTACGGGCAGGGGCCATCCCCGGTGGTGGTGGGTCGGGCCGTCACCCGGGGGCTGGGCTGTGGAGGAGATCCGGCCCACGCGCAGCGCATCGCCGAGGAGGACGCCGAATCCATCCGTGCCCAGCTGTCGTCCGGGCTTCTGGTGGTCCTGCTCGGCGGTGGAGGGGGTTGCGGCTCTGGGATGGGGCCTGTTGTGGTCCGACTCGCGCGCGAAGCGGGCGCCTTTGTCGTGGCGGTGGTCGTGGAGCCCTTCGATTTCGAAGGGCCGCTCCGACGCCGCAACTCGGAGCAGTGCCTTGCGGCGTTGCAGGGATCGGCCGACCTCGTCATCCGTGTCTCGAACCAGTCGATGGTGCGGCTGCATCCGGAGTCCACCCTCGTCCATGACCTCATGCGGCATGCCGATGAGCATCTGGTCGGCGTGTTGGAGGCGCTGGTCCGGATGATCCAGGGACCGTCGCTGGTCCCGGTGGGCATCGCGGATCTCGAGCGCTGGACCCGGGGGCGTCTCGCCCACGCCGTCGCCGCGTTCTCCGAGGCCTCCGGCGAGGATCGGATCGGCCGGCTGTGGTCGGGTCTGGTGGATCATCCTTTTCTCGACGCCTCGGCCCGGTTTGCCGAGTCCAGCGGCGTCCTCCTCCATCTGACCGGAGGTCAGGACCTTCGTCTGGAGGAGCTGGAGTGGCTCCACCACCAGATCCACCGCCATTGCCCCAGGGCCCAGCTCGTGGTGGGCGCCGGTTCGGAGGCCCGGGGTTCCGGGAGCATGCGGGCGTTCCTGCTGTCGGTGCACCATTCGGCGGGTCTCCAAGCGACCCCCGCAGCGACGCCCTCCATCACCTACGCCGCCACGAAGGTCTCCTCCGCCGGACGGCTCCAGTTCGAGGATGTCCCGTCCTCGACGGAATCCCCCGGGCGTTCCGTCACGCCGGTGGTCGGCACCCGGACGGGTACGCGAGTCCGGACACCAGCGACCAAGCCCAGCGAGGCCCAGACGCAGTTCGAATTCGTCCCCGCGTGGACCGGTCGATTCGATCCAGCGGAAGGAACATTGTTCCGGGGCGAGAATCTGGACGTCCCGACCTTTGTCCGACGGGACATCGGGCTCAATTGAACCGCGGAGTCCCTCGGGTGGTTGTCCCGGGGACCGTTCCGGTTGCGACGCCCCGGCCGGATGGGGCACGCTTCGCGGCGTGAAGCATTCGTCTCCTGCCTCCTCCGTCGTCTCGCGCTCCGGACGCTTTGCGTCGGGCCCAGCGGCCGATGTCGCCGCCTTCTCCGAGTCCATCTGCTTTGACTGGCGGCTCTGGAGGCAGGACATCCGCGGTTCCCTCGCCCACGCGGCGATGCTCCAGCGGATCGGTGTTCTGACCCGCAAGGAACTCGAGGCGATCCGGAAGGGGTTCCAGTCGATCGAGGCCGACATCGAGGCGGGACGATTCCAGTGGAACCCGGCCCTGGAGGACGTCCACATGAACCTCGAGTCCGAGCTAACGCGTCGGACCCCGGCCGGCGCGAAGCTCCACACGGGACGCTCGCGGAACGACCAGGTCGCCCTCGATATCCGACTGTGGTTGCGCGACGAGTGTGCGGCGGTCGATCGGGACCTTGCCGATCTCCAGAAGTCACTCGTGGAATTCGGTCAACGCCATCCCGAGGTCATCCTACCCGGCTATACCCACCTCCAGCGCGGCCAGCCGGTCTATCTGGCCCACCATGCCCTGGCCTATGTGGAGATGTTATCCCGCGACCGGGAACGCTTTTCGGAGGCCTCGGCGAGGGCCAACGTGTGTCCGCTGGGTTCCGGGGCCCTCGCCGGGAGCACGCTGCCGCTGGACCGTGAGTTCGTCGCCCAGGAGCTGGGGTTCGTCGATGCGAAGGGACGTCCCCGCATCACCCAGAACTCGATGGATGCCGTAAGCGACCGCGATTTCCTGGTGGAGTTCTGCTCGGCCGCGGCGCTGTCGGCAATCCACCTGAGCCGCCTGGCGGAGGATCTGATCCTGTGGGCGACCAGCGAGTTCAACTTCATCCGGATCGCCGACGCCTACACGACCGGCTCCTCGCTGATGCCGCAGAAAAAGAATCCCGACGTCGCCGAGCTCACGCGCGGGAAGACCGGTCGGGTGGTCGGCAACCTCATGTCCCTGCTCACCCTTCTGAAGGGGCTTCCGATGACCTACAACCGGGATCTTCAGGAGGACAAGGAGCGGGTCTTCGACACGGCGGACACGGTCCGGTCGTGTCTGCGCCTGATGGCGGGCATGATCCGGAACACCTCTGCAAAGCCCGAGGTCTGCGCACGGGCCTCGGCGGACCCGCAGCTGCTGGCGACCGACCTGGCCGACCATCTCGTCCTGCAGGGCGTCCCATTCCGCCAGGCCCATCACCTCGTGGGTGCCGTCGTGGCGCTCGCCGAGACGGCGGGGAAGCCTCTGGACGCCATCACGACGGAGGAGTTCCGATCGATCTCGACCGCGTTCGGCGACGACATTGGCCGCGTGTTCGAGCTCCGTCGGGCGATGGCGAAGCGGACGTCCACGGGGGCCCCTGGCACAGCCGGAGTCCGGCGCCAGCTGGCCGCGTGGTCGCGCCGGCTGAAGTGAGTGCGCCGGACCGGATTCAGCCCCGGGGGCTGGGGTTTCCCGGATCGTAGTTGAGCCAGGGACCAAGCCATCGCTCCATCTCCGACACCGGACGACCCTTGCGCTGGGCAAGATCCGCAACCTGGTCCTTGTCCAGCTTGCCGACCGCGAAGTACTTGGAGTCGGGATGGGCGAAGTAGAGTCCGCTCACGCTGCTGCCGGGCCACATGGCGAAGTTCTCGGTCAGCTGGATCCCGGTGCGTTCCTCGACGCCGAGCAGACCCCACAGGGTGGCCTTCTCGGTATGGTCGGGGCAGGCAGGGTAGCCCGGGGCTGGACGGATGCCGCGGTAGCGCTCCTCGATCAGGTCATCGTTGGAGAGGTTTTCGTCCCGTCCGAATCCCCAGTCGATGCGGGCCTGTCGGTGCAGGAACTCCGCGAAGGCCTCGGCCAGACGATCCGCAAGCGCCTCGGCGAGGATTGCATTGTAGTCGTCGTGATGGGACTTGAACTCCTTCACGAGTGTCTCGAGTCCGAACCCGACACTCACGCTGAAGGCACCGAGGTGATCCGGGACCGGGCTGTCGGTGCCGGCGATGAAGTCGGCGAGGCACCAGTTCGGGCTGGTGTCGCCCTTCTCGGTCTGTTGCCGGAGGAAATGGAAGGTTGCGATGCGCTGGCGGCACTCGGGTCCGTCGAACAGGTGGACGTCGTCACCGTCCCGCGCGGCGGGGAAGAACCCATAGACACCACGGGGCTCTAGCAGCCGTTCCTTTCGGATCCGGCCCAGCAGGATCTGGGCATCGGCGAAGAGCTTCCGGGCCTCCTCGCCGTGCCTCTCGTGCTCGAGGATCGAGGGGAAGCGTCCGCGCAGTTCCCAGGTGTGGAAGAACGGCGACCAGTCGATCAGCGGCACGAGATCGTCGAGGGACACCGTGAGGGTCCGGGCACCCGGGGTGCGGGGCTGGACACCGGGGGCGACCAACTCGCAGATCCCGCGGAATGCGGGCTGGGGCAGGGCGTCGAAGCACAGCCGAGCGGCGTTCGCGCGCGCGGTGCCGAGATCCTTCAGCGGGGTCGTCTGGTTGGCATGCTGCTGCCGGGCACGCTCGTAGTCGTTGCGGAGCTGTCGGACGAACCCCGGCTTGTTCTCCGGACTGAGCAGGCTGCTGGCGACCGGCACCGCCCGGCTGGCATCCAGCACGTGGACGATCGGCTCCGAGTAGTGGTGGGCCATCTTCACGGCCGTGTGAGCCCGGCTGGTGGTGGCCCCGCCGATGAGCAGCGGGATCTTCATCCCGGTCCGCTCCATCTCCCGGGCCACGTGGACCATTTCGTCGAGCGACGGTGTGATCAGTCCGCTAAGGCCGATGATGTCGGCCTTCTCCTGACGCGCCCGCTCCAGGATCTTCTCGCAGGGGACCATGACGCCCATGTCGATGACCTCGTAGTTGTTACAGGCGAGGACCACCCCGACGATGTTCTTGCCGATGTCGTGGACGTCGCCCTTCACGGTTGCGAGGACGATCTTCCCCTGGGCCTTGATCTCCTGGCCTGCGGCTGCGGCTGCCGCCTTCTCGGCCTCCATGAATGGGGTGAGATAGGCCACGGCCTTCTTCATGACCCGCGCCGATTTCACGACCTGGGGCAGGAACATCTTCCCGGCGCCGAAGAGGTCGCCCACGACGCCCATGCCGGCCATAAGGGGCCCCTCGATGACGGCGAGGGGACGGCCGAGCTTGGCGCGGGCCTCCTCGGTATCGGTCTCGATGTGGGTGTCGAGACCCTTGACCAGGGCGTGGGTGAGGCGTTCCTCGACGGTTCCCTTCCGCCACTCCTCCTCCTTCCTGTCGTGGGTCTCGGTCTTGTCGGCTCCGGACGCCTTGAGCTGCTCGCCATGAGCGACGAGGCGTTCGGTGGCGTCGGATCGACGGTTCAACAGCACGTCCTCGACCAGATCCTTGAGTTCCGGCTCGATCTCCTCGTAGACCTCGAGCATGCCCGCGTTGACGATGCCCATGTCCATCCCGGCGCGGATGGCGTGGAAGAGGAAGGCGCTGTGCATCGCCTCGCGGACCGGGTTGTTGCCGCGGAACCCGAACGAGACATTGGACACGCCGCCGCTGACCTTGGCGTGGGGAAGGTGGCCCTTGATCCAGCGGGTGGCCTCGATGAAGTCGACCGCGTAGTTGTTGTGCTCCTCGATGCCGGTGCCGACGGTGAGGATGTTGGGATCGAAGATGATGTCCTCGGGGGGGAATCCGACCTCGTCGACGAGGATCCGATAGGCCCGTTCGCAGATCCGGATCTTGTCGGCATAGGTGGCGGCCTGGCCCTGTTCGTCGAAGGCCATGACGACGACGGCGGCGCCGTAGCGCAGGACCTTCGTGGCCTGTTCCCGGAACTTGGCCTCGCCTTCCTTGAGAGAGATCGAGTTCACGACGCCCTTGCCCTGGAGGCACTTGAGTCCGGCCTCGATGACCTCCCACTTGGAGGAATCGACCATGATTGGCACCCGGGCGACCTCGGGCTCGCTCCCGAGCAACTGGAGGAAGCGGGTCATGGCCGCGACGCCGTCGATCAGGCCCTCGTCCATGCAGACGTCGATGATGTTGGCGCCGTTCTCGACCTGTTGGTGGGCGATGGCGACGGCCTCGTCATATTTTCCGTCCTTGATGAGCTTCGCGAACTTGGGGGATCCCGCGACGTTGGTCCGTTCTCCGATGAGGATGAACTGACCGACCTGCTGGGTGAACGGCTGGGAGCCGGAGAGGCGGAGCGGCAGGGTAGGGGTCGCGGGAGCGGAGGGGATGCCCCCGGGGAGACCCCCAAGACGCTCGGTACCGGGTTCGAGGGGGCCGAACTCACGGGGATGACGACCCTCGAGCGACTTGGCGATGGCCGCGATGTGATCGGGGGTGTTGCCGCAGCAGCCACCGGCGATGTTGATGAGTCCGCTTGCGGCGAACTCGCCGAGGAAGCGTCCCATGTCCTCCGGCTTCAGATCGAAGCCCGTCGGCGACAGCGGATTGGGCAGCCCCGCGTTGGGGTAGCAGGAGATCGCAGCCGAGGATCTGCGGGACAGCTCCTCGAGGAACGGCCGCATGAGGTCGGGCCCAAGGGAACAGTTGAGGCCCACCGACAACGGCTGGATGTGCTCCACCGCGTTCCAGAACGCCTCGACGGTCTGGGCCGATATCATGGTCTCGCCACCGCGACCCACGGCCGCTGAGATCATCACGGGGAGCCGGATGTCGTCTTCCTCGAAAATCTCCTGGATCGCGACAAGTGCTGACTTTGAGTTGAGGGAATCGAAGATGGTCTCGACCAGGATGGTGTCACAGCCGCCCTGGATGAGCGCCCGGATCTGGGTTCGGTAGGCCCGCTTCACCTGGTCGAAGGTGACGACCCGAAATCCGGCGTCGTCGGCATCAGGTGAGTTCGATAGCGACACGGTCAGGGGCCCGATGGCCCCGGCGACGAAACGCTGCCGGCCAGTCGCGTTGGCGACGCGGTCGGCCCAGTCGCGGCACTGACGAGCCGACTGCTCGTTGATCTCCCAAGCGAGTTCATCGAGGGAGCGGTCGTCGACGACCTTCTGGAAGAACTCCGGATCCTTGCGTCCCCCGTGTTCCCGGGGATCGTCCACGAAGAACTCGCTCTGGCCGATGCTGGTCGCGGAAAAGGTGTTGGTCTCGATGATGTCGGCACCCGCCTCCAGAAACCGTCGGTGGATGTCGCAGATCATCCCAGACTGCGTCAGGGAGAAGAGATCCCCATTGTTCAGCAGGTCCTTCTTGGAGTCGGCGAAGCGTTTCCCCCGGATGTCCGCCTCCTTCATGTCGTAGGTGCGGATGGTCGTCCCCATGGCACCATCGATGATCGCCACGCGCCGACGCAGCAGGTCGACCAACCCTCCACCCCTTGAATACGGCTTCGCAACCCAACCCTGTCGTTTCATGCCTTCAGGATATGAAGCCGACAGCCAGTGCAGCAAGGAATAAATCAATAAATTCGGATTCGATGATAGGAAGAATTTGGAGGGTCCTAGGTGATCTCCATAGATGTCACCGGTCTGCCATGGAATCGTAACAGGGTGGGTGCTCCATATCACCATGGGAACAGGGGTGATTCCTGAGGGTGTGGATCTGCGGGAGGTTCCCGTGGATCTGGTCGATTGGGTCGGCACCGAACGCTTGATCCACCACGTGCTCGAGGCGGTCCAAGGCGGGGTGATGCCGGGCATCGAGGTGCAGTATGTCGCCGGCGGCGAACGCTATCCGTACCCGATGATCCTCACGCTGCTGGTCTATGCCTACGCACGAGGTGCGTTCGAGTCCTCCGAGATCGAGTCGCGATGCCTGTCCGAAGCGGATTTTCGTTACCTGGCGACTCCGGGCTGTCCTGGTCCACAGGTCCTGAGGATGTTCCGACGGCGGGAGCGGTCCCAGGTGCGTTCGGCCTTGGTCCGACTGTTCCAGGGGCTCGTCGGGAGCCTTGGGGATCCTTGGGCGATCGATCCGGATGCCGAGGCCGTGCGACGTCTGGAGGCGGCCGTTGCGGCCGATAACCTGGCCCTCGACTACTGAGAGCCAGGGTTCAGGCGAATTTCGGATAGTACCTCGAACGAAGGGAGGCCGGGGTGGCGCGGCCGGGATCGAAGCCGAGAGTGGGACGGTTCCGCGGATCTCCCAGGGGAATGGCGCGAGGCTCTGGAGGTTCCGGGTATTCGAAGATCTCGCCCTCGTAGTTCCGGATCAGCACGCGGTCCCGGCTCCGGCTCACGATGTAGTCGGGGTTCACGGGAACCTTCCCGCCGCCTCCCGGGGCATCGATGACGTACTGCGGAACGGAATACCCGGTGGTATGCCCCCTCAGGGACTCCATGACCTCCAGCCCTTTGCGGACCGAGGATCGGAGGTGGGCCGAGCCCTGGATCAGGTCGCACTGGTAGAGGTAGTAGGGGCGTACCCGGCACATGAGCAGCTTGTGGACGAGAGCCTTCATCACCTCGGGGTCGTCGTTGACCTGTCGCAGCAGCACCGACTGGTTGCCCAGGGGGATGCCGGCATCGGCAAGGCGACCCAGTGCTGCGCGGACTTCGGTGGTGAGTTCTCGGGGGTGGTTGGTGTGGACGCTCATGAAGAGCGGGTGATGGCGTTTCAGTCGCTCCACCAACCCAGGCGTCACCCGTTGGGGCATGAAGATGGGGATCCGCGATCCGATCCGGAGGAACTCGACGTGGGGGATCGCCCGAAGGCGACCCAGGAGTTCGTCGAGCTTGTCGTCCGACAGCAGAAGAGGATCACCACCGCTCAGGAGTACGTCCCGGACCTCCGGATGGGCGGCGATGTACTCGATCTGCCGTTCGAAGTCGGGCTGGAAATCGTAGCCACTGGCATTGCTCACCAGACGGGAACGCGTGCAGTATCGGCAATAGCCAGCACAACGATCGGTCACGAGGAAGAGGACGCGGTCGGGATAGCGATGGACAAGCCCGGGCACCGGTGAGTGGGAGTCTTCCCCGCAGGGATCGGGGACCTCCCAGGACGCGGTGTGGGTCTCCTCGATCCTGGGGATGACCTGTCGGCGGATCGGGCAGTCGGGATCCTCGGGGTCGATCAGACTGAAGAAATGAGGCGTGATGCCCACGGCCAGCTTGGAGCGTCCTGCGAGCAGGGCTCCGGCGCGTTCCTCCCGGGTGAGTCGAGGAATGAACCGCTCCAGCTGTTCTAGGGAGATCACCCGATTCCGCATCTGCCAGCGCCAATCGTTCCAGTCACTGTCCGCAACCTCGTTCCAGGGACCTCGTCCAGACGGAACAAATTGTTTCAGGGCGATAAAGATGGGGGTGGGAGCAGAGGCCTCCATCGGAACGGGATCCGCAAAGTCCATGTCGTTGGCGAGACCCTACGGTGAGAGGGGGGGGCGTCAAGGAGCCGGACTCGATCCCCGACCCGGACAGGATTTTGGTCATCGAAACCGGAGGTCCCGCCTAGTCTCCTCGAATCACACCGTCCCCCTTAGCCCCGCTGCGTCTGGTGCCGCTTGGAGAGTCACGCATGGAGCTTCGTCGGTTCTGGGAGGTCATGGTCCCTCTCTCCGGCGCCCAACCCGCCTGTGTTCTCCCGCTCCAGGACGAGGTCTTGGTGATCTTAGGCGATCGGAACCCCTTCTGGTCCCATGCCCGACGACAGCTGTGGATCGCCGAGCGGGGTGGGATTCCGGTGGGGCGCATCGCCGGCATTGTGGATGCCGAACACCAGCGAGTGCACGGCGACCGCACCGGATTCTTCGGGTACTGGGAGTGTGCCGACGATGCCGAGGCGGCTGGACTCCTGTTGGGCGCTGCATCTGATTGGGTCCGGAGCCAGGGATGCGACCGCATCCGGGGGCCCATGAATCCTTCGATCAACGAGGAGTGTGGTCGTTTGGTACAAGGACATGATCGTCCGAATGCCGTGATGATGCCCCACAATCCGGCCCATCTCGCGCGGTGCATCGAGGCCCAGGGCTTCCAAAAAGCGAAGGATCTGGTCGCGTTCGACATCGCATTGGAGGACAGCCCCGCGGAGAAGCTTGATGGGTTCCGCGAGGCGGCGGCACGCCGGGCTCCGGATGTCCGGCTGATCCCGGTCACCCGCTCCAACCTCGACGCCCTTCTGCCCGCGCTGAAGGAGATCTACAACGTGGCGTGGGAACGGAACTGGTCTGCGGTGCCCATGACCGGGCCGGAGATCGATTTCCTCGCACAGCGGCTGAAGCCGCTGCTGGTGAAGGGCCTGGTCTGGCTAGCGGAATCGAGGGGACAGCCCGCGGGGCTTCTCCTGGCCGTGCCCGATGTTAATGAGGTCCTCGGACCCTTCCGTGGGCATCTCCTCCGTCCGGGCCTCTTCAAGGCCCTTCCCGTCCTGCTGGGGTTACGACAGCCCCGGTGTTTCCGCCTGATCGCCCTCGGGGTCACCGCCGCGCATCGGCGTCGGGGTCTTGAGGGGATGATGTTCGCCGAGACCCTGGCAGCGGCGCGACGTCTGAGGTTCTCCCGCTGCGAGGCGTCCTGGGTGCTCGAGGACAACCGACCGGTCCACCGTCTGGCGGCACTGTTCGGCGGACGCATCGAGAAGATCTATCGGATTTACGACAAGGCCCTCTGATCATACTGAGGACCGCTCTCCGGTTCCATCCGGCGCTGCACGGCCTCCACCAGCGCGAACAGGGCAGGACCGATCAAGAGGGCGCCGAGGACGTCTAGGACGTAGTGGTAGCGCCCATAGACCGTCCCGAGGCACAGCAGGAACACCAGTCCGGCCAGTCCCCATCGGAGCCGAAGCCGCTGTCGGAACGCCTCCCTCAGGACGAGGCTGGCCACCATGACATGGCTGCTGGGGAAGGCCCCACCCGCCCCCTCGAACCACGCATAGATGTACCGCATGAGGATCGCAAACGGTCCCATCTGGGTGGAGGCCGGCATGGGACCCACGTCGGACAGGCCCAGCGAGCCGACCACGGCCGGGTCGAGCATGCCGAGATCAAGGATCCGGGGACCGACCACTGGAAGGATCATGAAGGTGACATCACAGAGGTAGAAGACGCTGGCGAGGGTGCCGAGAAACCGGCGGGCCTTGGCTGGGTCGCGAAGCACCCAGCCGACCACGGCCCCGATGTTCATGAGGTAGAATGAAAAGTACCCGGCATAGACCAGCTCGGCGAAGGCCGTCTGGGGCACGGCCTTCGAAAAGGCGATGCTGGGCTGAATCCCGAACAGGGCCTGCTCCATCCTGAAGAAAGCCGGGTCGAGGGGTTCGTGGAACAGGCCCCGGTTCAGCATCTGGCTCTCGCGGTAGAAGAGGATGAACAGCGGAAGCGGGTAGAGTTCGCGGAGGATCCGGAGGATCCGTGGTCTTGGATCCGAGGCGAGGAGGACGATCCCTCCGGTAAGGATCCCGTGCAGCGCCATCCACCCGCGCCAGTGGGGGGAACACGCCTGGCGGAACACCAGGAGCCAGAGGGTGACCCCGCTGAGGTAGGCGAGGGTGGCGAGATCCACGAAGCGGAGGCGAGGCATGGACCGCCGCATCGTGTCAGACCCGGCCCCGGAAAGCAAACCCGGAAGCAGGGGGCTGACCACCGGAATCCGCCGCTGCCCAGAGGGTCTCCACGCCGATGCAATCCCGTGTCCGATCCGTGTGACCGGCCCGTCGTTTCCCGAACAAAGACTTGCGGGGACTCGATGGCAGTCGCTACACGTCGGCGGTTTCCGATCCATGTCCAAGTCACTCATCATTGCCGAAAAGCCCTCGGTCGCCTCCGACATCGCGAAGGCGCTCGGAGTGACGACAAAGGACAAATCTGGGGAATTCTTCGAGAACGACAGCTACGTGATCTCCTCCGCGGTGGGTCATCTGCTGGAGCTCAGCGTCCCCGAGGAATTCGAGGTGAAGCGCGGCCGATGGACCTTCGGGCAGCTGCCCCACATGCCTCCCCGGTTTGGTCTCCAGCCCATCGAACGGAATGAGGGGCGCCTTAAGACGCTTGCCCGGCTGGTGAAGCGGAAGGATGTCGGTTCCCTCATCAACGCCTGCGACTCCGGGCGGGAAGGGGAGCTCATCTTCCGGAACATCATTCTCTACACGGGTGCCAAGCAGCCAATCCAAAGGCTCTGGCTGCAGTCCATGACCCCGGCCGCGATCCGTGACGGGTTCAGGCAGCTTCGAACCGACGAACAAATGCGGCCGCTGGCCGACGCCTCGAAGTGCCGCAGCGAGGCGGACTGGCTCGTGGGCATCAACGGCACCCGGGCCATGACCGCCTTCAACAACCGGGCCGGAGGATTCTACCTCACCACGGTGGGGCGGGTTCAGACCCCAACCTTGGCGATCGTCGTCGAGCGCGAGGACCGGATCCGGAGGTTCGTCGCCCGAGACTACTGGGAGGTCCATGCCACGTTCGCGGCATCGCGCGGGACCTATCCCGGACGGTGGTTCGACGAGTCGTTCCAGAAGGCCGAGGGTCGGGATGCCAACGGGGAGCTTCGCGCGGAACGGATCTGGGACGCCGCGAGGGCCGAGGCCATCCGGGCTAAGTGCGAGGGCAAGCCCGGCATCGTGACCGAGGAGAGCAAACCCTCCACCCAGCTCTCCCCGCTCCTGTACGATCTCACCACCCTCCAACGGGAAGCGAACTCCCGGTTCGGTTTCAGCGCGAAGAACACCCTTGCGATCGCCCAGTCCCTCTATGAGAAGCACAAGGTACTGACATATCCCCGTACCGACTCCCGGCATCTGCCCGAGGACTACGTGGGTTCGGTGCGCCAGACCCTTGAGGCCTTTGGGAGCACCGTCTACGGCCCCCAGGCGGGAAGGATCCTGCAGGAGGGCTGGGTCCGGCCGAACAAGCGTATCTTCAACAACGCGAAGGTCAGTGACCACTTCGCGATCATTCCGACCGGACAGCTTCCGAAGGGATTGTCGGAACCCGAGCAGAAGCTCTTCGACATGGTGACCCGCCGCTTCCTGGCGGTGTTCTTCCCCGCTGCGGAATTCCTCGAGACGATCCGGATCACGCGGGTCGAGGGCGAGCCCTTCAAGAGCGTGGGTAAGGTCCTCGTGAAGCCCGGATGGCTCGAGGTCTACGGCAAGGAGGCCGCCGCGGGGGATGACGCGACGCTGGCCCCTGTCACCCAGAACGAGTGGGTCGACACGGTTGACGTACAATCCAAGGGCAACCAGACGAAGCCGCCTGCGCGGTTCACCGAGGCCACGCTGCTCAGCGCGATGGAAGGGGCGGGCAAGCTCGTGGACGATGAGGAACTGCGCGAGGCGATGAGCGAGCGGGGACTGGGAACACCGGCGACGCGGGCCGCGATCATCGAAGGCCTGATCACCGAGGGCTACATCTTCCGCGAGGGACGGGAGCTCATGGCGACCGCCAAGGCGTTCATGTTGATGCACCTCCTCAGTGGGCTGGGTGTGAACGAGCTGACCCGACCGGAGATGACCGGAGACTGGGAGTTCCAGCTCAAGAAGATGGAGCGTGGCCAGTTGGACCGGGATTCCTTCATGGCGGAGATCCGGCGGTTCACCTCGGAAATCGTCGCGAAGGCCAAACAATTCGACAAGGACACCATCCCGGGCGACTTCGGTGTCCTGGAGGTGCCGTGTCCGAAGTGCGGCGGCCGCGTCGACGAGAAGTATCGCGACTTCAAGTGCCAGTCCTGCGACTTCTCGATCCGCAAGATTCTGTCGGGCCGCATGTTCGAGCCCTCGGAGGTGGAACAGCTGATCCGCGACCGCCAGATCGGTCCGCTCCAGGGGTTCCGCAGCCAGAAGGGGTTCCCCTTCGCTGCGGTGATCCGGATGAACCCGGAGTTCCGGGCTGAGTTCGACTTCGGTCGTGACGAGGGCGCCGATGGGGAAGGGGAGACCTCGGCCCCGGACTTCACCGGTAAGGAGCCAGTGGGTGCCTGTCCTCTATGCCAGGCCCGGGTCTTCGAGAACGGGATGAACTACGTCTGCGAGAAATCCGTGGGCTCCAAGAAGAGCTGCACGTTCAAGACGGGTGCCATCATCCTGCAGCAGGCGATCGACCGGGAGCAGGTCGGCAAGCTCCTGTCGGCGGGCAAGACCGACCTCCTCAAGGGCTTCATCTCCAAGCGCACCGGACGGAAGTTCGAGGCGTTCCTGGCGGTGAAGGACGGAAAGGTCGGATTCGAGTTCGTTCCGCGCGAAGCGCGGAAGAAGAAGGCGGCCGCGTCGGAACCCCAGGTTAAGGTCGACTTCACCGGCGTGGACTCCATCGGGTCCTGTCCCAAGTGCAAGGGGCGGGTGTTTGAGACCCCGGAGCAGTATCTCTGCGAGAACAGCCAGCGTGAGACCCGTCGCTGCACCTTCCAGTTCGGCCACGCGATCCTCCAGCAGCCGGTCGAACGGCCCCAGGCGTCGAAGCTCCTTGCCACCGGGAAGACCGATGTGCTGACCCAGTTCATCAGCAAGGCCGGCAAGCCGTTCCAGGCCCGGTTGAAGCTGTCCGACAAGGGCAAGGTGGAGTTCGACTTTCCGGATTCGTGATCGGGTATTCCAGGTCCGGGGTTGGGATTGGTGACAGACGCTGGTGCTCTTCGGGAATCCGCTCCAAGGTGGTTTCACGATGTGGCCCGTGCTCCAGCGGGAACTGAGGGAGTTGGCGCGGCAGCCCGGCTCCTATTGGCTGCGGGTTCTGGCAGCGGTCGCGCTGATGGTCCCGCTGGCCCTGGCGTGGGTCACCGATGTGAATGCCGGGCGTTCCGGTGGTCGTGGTTATTTCATGGGACTGCACCGGATCCTTCTGGTCGGAATCTGGATCCTCGGTCCGGTGCTCACCGCGGATTGCCTCAGCCGGGAACGTCGGGAGGGAACCCTGGGGCTGCTTTTCCTGACCCCGCTGAGGCCCTACCAGGTCGTCATCGGCAAGGCCTTCGTGCAGACCCTCCGCGGTCTGATCTTCCTCCTCGCGGCGTCCCCCGTCCTGGTCATCCCGGTCGTGCTGGGCGGGGTGGTCTGGTGGGACGCTGTCCGCATGTTCCTGCTGGAACTGGCCGCCCTCGGTCTCGCCCTTGTCGCCGGACTCCTGGCGTCGTGCCTGACTGAGTCATGGTGGCGGTCCCGGATCCTTGCCCTCTGCTTTGCGGTGGGTGGCGCGGTGGTGTTCCTCGGTCTCTACGTGACCTGGACCGTTCCCCTGCCGGTGATCTGGGGGAGTGGCGAGAGGAGCGGGTGGGAGGCATGGCTGGGTGCCGCCGAGAGTCTGATGATCCGCCAGGGTCTCATCCTGAACCTCGGGTTCCGGGGCCTCTGGATGGACACGCTTCTCGGACCGGCCGGATGGCCGGCGGTGCGGTCAGCGCTGGGGATCTGGCTGGCCTCCTGGACCCTCGTGGCCGCGGCGGTGGGGATTGCCAGCCTGGTGCTGGCACGGTCGTGGCAGGCGAATCCGCCCTCCGCGCGACAGGTGCGCATCGCCCGATGGTTCACTGAGGTCCGAATCGGGGAATCGTGGTGGCGCCGACGCCAGTCGAGGATTCTCGAATCCAATCCCATCCTGTGGCTGCAGTCGCGGACTTGGAGCACGCGGGTCGGTGGCTGGGTTCTTCTCGGGATGGCGCTGTCGGTCGCCGGACTGGCCCTGGAGGCCCAGCGCGGGACGGTCGAGGGCTACTATTTCCTCGGCCACCTGATGCTGTTGGGCGGGGTGGCTTTTGCCGCGACGGCGAGCTTCCGGATCGAGCGGGAGTCGGGAGCCCTCGAACTCTGGCTCGTGACGCCGCTGACCTCGGCCAACATCGTCCGGGGTCGGATCCTTGGACTCGCCAGCCGGTTCCTCTGGCCGACCCTCATCCTCTGGCTGCTGCCGCAGATCCGGTTCATCTGGCGCTGGTATTGGGGAATGCAAGGGCCA
>VHCG01000025.1 GCA_016871805.1 Verrucomicrobiota bacterium | reverse complement strand
TCGACACCGACTACCTCAAGGCGGCCGGGGTCCCGGTCGAGTTCAACGAGGTGACGGTGACCCGTCGGGTGTTCCGGGATGGTGGATCGGAGTATTTCATCAACAAGGTGGGGTGCCGTCTCCGGGACATCCAGCAGCTCTTTGCCGGCACCGGCGTGGGCAAGACGAGCTACTCGGTCATGGCCCAGGGCAACATCACCCAGATCCTGTCCAGCAAGCCTGACGATCGCCGGCTGGTCTGCGAGGAGGCCGCCGGGATCACGCGGTTCAAGCAGCAGAAGCGAGAGGCGCTGCGGAAGCTGGAGACGACCGACCAGAACCTGCTGCGGGTCGAGGATCTGATCCGGGAGGTGAAGCGCCAGATCGGTTCGCTCCAGCGCCAGGCCGGCAAGGCTCGACGGTACCAGTCGATCGCCAACGAGCTCCAGCTGCTCGAAACCCAGCTGGCCCGACACCAGTACGACGTGCTCCAGGAGGAGATCCAGACCCGGGAGACCGAGCTGGCCAGGACCAAGCTCGACTTCGAGGTGGGCCAGGAAACCCTGCTCCGGCTCGAGGACGAGGTCCTTCAGCTTCGGCAGGAGCTGTCCTCCTTGGAGCAGACCATCTTTGGACGCCAGCAGCAGGGACTCGAGCTGAAGTCGGAGTCCGATCGCCACGGCCACAAGATCGAGTTCAACCGGCAGCGTCTGGAGGAGCTCAGGGACCAGAACGCGCGGGCGCTCCACAACATCACCCAGGCAGAGGAGCGGCGCGAGATCGCCACCCGGGAGCTGGAGATGGTCGAGGAGCGGCTCACGGAATCCCAGGAGAAGGTCCAGTCCCTCCGGTCCGTGCTGCAGGAGAAACAAGAGGCCCTCGCCTCGGCCGAGCGATGGGTGGCCGACAAGCAGGAGCTTCTGCGCCAAGCGCAGTCCAGGGCATTCTCCTCCGCCCAGCAGCTGGGCCGTACCCGCAACGAGCTGAACCAGCTCGACCTCCAGAAGCAGGGCAATACGGTCCGCCTGGAGAAGCTCCACGCCGAGAAGGCCTCCCTCGGAGAGGAGAGCCTCCGTCTCGAGGCACGCCTCGGGGAGTTCAAGGCCCAGGTTGAGACCGAGCGGCTCCAGGTCCAGACCAGCCGCGGCACCCTCGAGGAACGCCAGGCCCGACTCCGGGAGCTCCAACGCGAGATCTCCGAGGCCCAGTCGGCCCTCGACACCCTCTTGAACCAGCAGGCCGGCCACCGGAGCCGCCTCCACGTCCTGGAACAACTTGACACCCAGCATGAGGGCTTCAGCGCCGGTGCCCTAGCCGCCCTCAAGCAATCCGAGCACGTCCTAGGCTCCCTCGCCGACCGCATTCGGGTCCCCAAGGAATACGTCATCGCAATCGAGGCTGCCCTCGGCCATAACCTCCAACTGGTCCTCACCGCCCAGCCCGGGCAGGCCCAACAGATCCTGAACGAGCTTCGGGACAACCACCGGGGGCGGGCCAGCATCGCGGCCCTGTCCCTGCTCGCCGGCGACAACGGAGCGTCCGATCCATCCGCCCCGGCCGACGAATCCCTGCCTGGGACCCCGGCCCTCGGCTGCGCGGAGGCCGACGAACCCGTTCAGCCACTCATCCGGGCCCTGCTGCGGAGCACCCGCATCGTGGCGGACCTCGACGCCGCGAACGCCGCCTTCACCGCCTCGGGCGGACGCCACGACTACGTCACCCAGACGGGTGATCTTCTGACCCGGAACGGCGTCTTCACGGGCGGAGCCTCGACGGCGTCCGGCCAGGCCCCGGCCAGCATCCTGGGCCGAAAGAACCAGATCGCAGAACTCCAAGCCCAGCTCGCCGGACTCTCGGAACAGGTCCAGGATGCCAGCCGCCGCAGGGGCGAGCTGCAGTCGGAGCAGACGACGCTCCAGGCGAGCCTGGAGGAGGCCCGGACGGAACTCCGCCAGGTGGAGGTCACGATCGCCTCCCGCGAGGGCGAGTTCCGGGCCCTTGAGGGCTCCCGCCGCGCGCTGCACCAGAAGCTCGAGACGGTCGGATACGAGCTCGAGACCCTCACGGTCCACGAGGCCGAGGGCAACGAGCGACGCCAAGCCCTGGTGGCCCAGATCCAGGAAGCCGAGCTGGCCGAGGCCGCGGCCGCGGCCCAGGTGAATCTCTACTCGGCCGAGCTCGAGGAAAGCCGACAGGGCCGGGACACCGCGAACCAGGCCGTTTCCGAGTCCCGTGTCTCGCTCGCCACCGAGGACCAGCTCCTCGCGAGCCACGGACGCCAGCGCCCGCCCCTGCAGTCCCGCATCCAGGAGCTCGCCAGCCTCGTCCAGCGCCTCCGCCAGGAGATGTCGCAGTTCGAGGACCGGCGCGGGAACTTCGAGGCCGGCATCGCCGAGAGCGAGCGGGAAATTCAACGCCTCGCCCAGGAGCGCGAGGTCGTCACGATCCAGCTCACCGAGCTCGCCGGGGAGAAGCGTTTCCAGGAGGGGGAGATCCAAAGCCGGGAGGGACAACTCCGGGAACGTCGCCAGCAGACCACCGGACTGCAGGCGCGGCGCGGTCAGCTCGAGGTCGAGCTCGCCCAACGGACCATGGCCGTCACCCACCTCCGGGAACGGATCGAGTTCAAGTACCAGATGCCCATCGACTCCATCCGCAGCGAGGCGATCCGGATCACTCTGGCCGACGAGGGCCCGGCCAAGGTCGAGGCGGTTTCGCTCGAGGACATGGCCGCCGCGGGGCTGACAACCGACTGGGATGCGGTCGCGACCCAGGTCACAGCCCTCCAGAAGCGCCTCGACGACATCGGCCCCGTCAACCTCGTCGCGATCGAGGAGTACGAGGAGACCGAACAGCGGCATACCTTCCTCACAACCCAGTACGACGACCTCGTGAAGGCGAAGCAGGAGCTCGTCGAGGTCATCAACCGGATCAATGGCGAGACCAAGACGATGTTCCTCGAGACCTTCCAGAAGATCCGGGAGAACTTCAGCCAGATGTTCGTCGAGCTGTTCGGGGGCGGGAAGGCCGACCTCGTCCTGGCCGAGGGGGAGGATCCACTGGAGGCGGGCATCGACATCATGGCCCGTCCGCCGGGCAAACAGCTGCAGTCGATCACGCTGCTGTCGGGCGGTGAGCAGACCATGACCGCCGTCGCGCTGTTGTTCTCGATCTACCAAGTGAAGCCCTCCCCGTTCTGCGTACTCGACGAGCTCGATGCACCGCTGGATGAGTCGAACATCAACCGCTTCGTACGAGTGCTGCAGCGGTTCCTCAACCAAAGCCAGTTCGTCGTGATCACCCACAACAAGCGCACCATCTCGATGGCGGGCGTCCTTTATGGTGTGACGATGCAGGAGCAGGGTGTGAGCCGGATCGTGTCGGTGAAGTTTGACCGTGAGCAGAACCGTCTCGCCCAGCCCGCCGTGGCGGAGGCCGCTGGCGACATCCCGGCACCGGCGTCGGTGACCTCGACCGAGACCCCCGAGGAGGCCGAGGTGGTCCTGGTCAAGTGAGTCCAAAAACGCGTCTCCCCACCTTGGCAGGGTGGCCGTGGCCCCGGATTCCGCAGACGACATGAAACCCTCCCCCATCCTTCCCGGATCGACCCTGGGTGTCCTCGGGAGCGGACAGCTCGGACGGATGTTCGCGCTTGCAGCCCGTCAGATGGGCTATCGGATCCACGTATACTCCCCGGAGTCCGACACCCCCACGGGGCAGATCTCCGACCTCGAGGTCACCGCTCCCTACGTCGACCTCGACCGTGTCCGCGCCTTTGCGCGGGGGGTGCAGGTCGTCACGTTCGAGTTCGAAAACGTCCCCAGCGATACCAGCCGCGCCTGCGCGGAACTGGTACCGGTGCGGCCCGACGGCGAGGTGTTGCACATCACCCAGAACCGGCTCCGGGAAAAGATGTTTCTCGCCAGCCACGGCTTTCCCGTCACGGAGTTCCGCCGAATCGGATCCTTGGCGGATCTGGAGCAGGCGGCGACGGATCTGGGTCTGCCGGCCATCCTCAAGACGGCAAGCTTTGGATACGACGGCAAGGGTCAGCAGCGCATCACCACCCGGGAGCAGCTGCCGACGGCGTATGCGGGACTGGGGGGAACCGAGGGCATCCTGGAGGCCCAGGTAGACTTCGGAATGGAGGTCAGCGTCGTCGCCGCCCGGACGCTCGACGGCCGTTTCGCCGCCTTCCCGGTCTTCGAGAACGCCCACAGCCACCACATTCTCGACATCACGATGTCGCCGGCCCGTATCCCGCCCGATCTTGCCTGGCAGGCCGAGGTCCTGGCACAGGGCATCCTCGACGCCCTCGGGGTCGTGGGACTGCTAACGGTCGAGCTGTTCGTGACGCGGGATGGCCGGCTTCTGGTCAACGAACTGGCACCCCGGACCCACAACTCGGGCCACCTCACCCTGGATGCCTGTCCCACCAGCCAATTCGAGCAGCAGGTCCGGGCGGTCTGCGGACTGCCGCTGGGAGATGTCACACTCGCCCGCCCTGCTGCGATGGCCAATCTGCTGGGCGACGTGTGGATCGATGCCGGCGGGACACCCCGGTGGACTGCGGCGCTGGAGGATCCCTCGATCCGGCTCCACCTCTACGGCAAGGCCGAGCCGCGACGGGGTCGCAAGATGGGACACCTGACCGCGGTCGCCGACACGATCGAGGAGGCGATCCTCCGCGTCAGCAGGGCCCGGGAGCGCCTCGTCCAAGGCTGACGGGACGCCGTCGGACGGAGGTCAGTAGACCTTCCGCTGGTGGCTGGGCAACACGCCCAGCTCGGCGCGATACTTGGCCACGGTGCGGCGGGCGATCATGGTGCCCTGCGCCTTGAGACGGGCCACCAGCTCCTCGTCGGAAAGCGGTGCGGACTTCGACTCGTTGGCGATCAGCTCGGCCAGGGCGGTCTTGACGCTCTTGTTCGAGACCTGTTCCCCGCTGGCGGTGGCAAGGCCCGAGGTGAAGAAGTACTTCATCTCGAACACGCCCTGCGGCGTGCTCATGTACTTGCCGGCGACCGCGCGGCTCACGGTGGTCTCATGGACTCCGACCGTCTCGGCCAGCTGGAGCATCGTCATGGGCCGTAGGTGCGCGACCCCCTTCTCCATGAAGTCCTGCTGCCGCTTCACGATCTCGCGCGCGATGTTGAGGATCGTGGACTGCCGCTGGTGGATGCTCTTGATCAGGAACTTGCCGCTCTTGATCCGCTCCCGGATGTATTCGCGGACCTCGGAGGAGGTCTCGGCCTGCGACAGGAGATCCTTGTAGGTGTTGCTGATCCGGACCGTTGGCACCAGGTCATTGACCACGTTGGCGACCCAACCTCCGTCCTCACCGCGGCTGACGACGACCTCGGGCACAACATAGTGGTCGGGCTCCAGCGAGAACTTGCGCCCCGGTCGCGGGTCGAGCCTCGCGATGTTGGCGGCGAGCTTCTGGACCTCCGCGGCCGTGATGCCGAGATGGCGGGCGATCTCCGGGAACTTCCGCTTGCCGAGGGCCTCCATGTGGTCCCTCAGGATCCGGTATTCCGGTGTGCCGGTGCACCGGATCCGCTCCAGCTGGAGCATCAGGCACTGGCGGAGGTCAATGGCCCCCACACCTGCCGGCTCGAACGACTGCACGAGCTTCACCGCCTCCTCGAGGTCGGCAACCGGGATGCCGGTCGACATCGACAGCTCGGAGACACTGGAGCGGAGGTAGCCGTTGTCGTCGACATTCCCGACCACCAGCTCGGCCACCTGTTGCTCGAAGTCACCAAGGTCGGTCGAGCGGACCTGGTCCATCAGCTCCTCCTGCAGGGATCCCTGCTCGGTGATGGAGTCGAGGACGAACTGCCGACGTTCCTCCTCGTCGGGATTGGACCGGGCCGGGGTGCTGGTGCTGCTGAAGAAATCGCGCCATTCCTGGTCGAGCAGCAGGACCTTCTGGAGGTCCTGGTCGAATCGGTCGACCGGCTCGGCGCTCGGGGACTCGGTCGCCGGATCGAACCGGGTGTCGGGCGGGGGCTCGGCCGGATCCGCCATTACGGTCGCGGAATCCTCCTCCTCGTGCTCCGGGGAATCCGACGCCAGGGTTGAGGCCTCCTCGAGCATCGGATTCTGCTGCATCTCCTGCTCCACCATCGCCTTCAGCTCGAGCACCGGGGCCTGGAGCAGCGCGAGGGACTGCTGGAGCTGCGGGGACAGCACCATCTGCTGCGACATCCGCTGCGAGAGATGCAATCCTTGAGACATTTCTCTGCGAGGCTAGGGACGGGCACCCCTTGAAACAAGGTTGGCATGCCAATTGGGGTGCCAATCCGACCCGGAACAGGCGTAGGGATATCCCCGATGGACATCAGGGAGCCGCAGCGTCCAGCAGCCGCAGCGACGCCGGCCGACCTAGGCGAGGTACGGGATCGTCAGCGGACCCTGGGGCAGGACCGCGACGCGGCTGGCAGGACCACGACGCTCGAGTTCCTGGCGGACAAGTGCAGCGATATCCCGACACGGTTCCAGATGCGCCGCGGCAAGCGTCTCGTCGGACAGCGACGAATGGACAAGCACCCGCGCCCGCTTCTGGATCAGCGACTGGATGTGGGCCTGCCACTGCTCCGGCCGCACGAAACCGGGAGTGCTGAGAAGCGTGAGAACCTCCTCCGGGGATCGTGTCTCCCGCAGGAAGTGGTCGAGGGCACTGCCCGAGGGAACCCCCTCCCGACACTCGGCCGCAAGGACGATGACTCCCTTGTCCGCGACGATCCGTGCCGCGGCACTCATCCCTTTCACCCCCTGGTAGAGATTGAGGTCAAGGGGATAGCCCGAGTTGGTGGTCACCACAACGTCGAAGGGCTTCTCGACGCGTTGCATCGCGGATTCCCGGACGAAATCCCGTCCCACACGATGGGCCTTCACCAGGTCCCCGGCGAACACCCGGGTGATCTCACGGTGCTCGTTGAGCGTGACGTTGATGAGGAAGCTGCGTCCGACACGCTGGGCAATCTCGAGAAGCTCCTCCCAGAGGGGATTGCCCTCGCAGGTCCCGAAGGTGGCCCGGGCATCCCCGATGTGATGGGCCCCGTGGTTGCTCATCACTGTCTCCAGATGGGCCACACCCGGCATCAGGGCCTTGGGGCCACCGCTGAATCCGGCGAAGAAATGCGGCTCGATGAACCCCGTGAGGATGCGGACATCGGCCTCGACGGCATGACGGTTGATCAGCACCGGCGCACCGGTCCGGGTTGTGCCCAGTTGGACGCACGCCTCGCGGTTCTCAGGCTTGTGGTTCAACACCCGATAGTGGGCCACGACCTCAGGGGTCAGCATGCGCTCCAGCTCCTCGCGGGTGTTGGGGCGATGCGTCCCAAGCTGGTTCAGCAACGTGATCTGTTCCCGCCGGATCCCGTTGCGTTCCAGGTATGCCAGCAGCCACGGAATGATCCGCTCGTTCGGCGTCGCCCGGGTGATGTCGGTGAACAGGATGCAGATCCGGGAGTTGGACCGCACCCAGCTGCGCAGCGTGGGTGTGCCGATCGGATGGTCGAGAGCTGCAATGAACGCCTCCTGCTCATTGCGGAGACCCGGACGGAAGGTTGGCTCGATGACGGTAGTGCGATCGTCCGGGAAATCGACGTCAAGCCGTCCCCGGCCGTAGGCGAGAGGAATCCTCATGAAGGTTTGTGGACGGTGCTGGAGCGCGCCACGCCGACCCTACTTCACGAAGGGCGAATAGCCCTTGGTGAGGGTCCGGATCCGCAGCAGGTAGGCATCCGCGGTGATGTAGAGGGTCGCCCCATCGCCACCCCAGCCGCAGTTGCCCGTCGCCTCGCCGGTGAGGAGGGTGCCCAGATGACGCCCCCTGGGGGAGATCACCAGCACGCCGCCGGGACCCGTCGCCCAGAGGTTGCCGTCGACATCCACCTTGAGGCCGTCCGGAAGGCCCTTTCGCCCCTGCTTGAGAAGCGGCGCCGTGTCGAACAGGACCCGCCCCTTCCCCAGCAGTCCGTCCGGCAAGACCGGATAGGCCATGACGACCGGGCGTTCCGGATCGGAAACATTGATGTAGAGCGTCCTACCGTCCGGCGAGAGGGCGACGCCGTTCGGGAACGTGAGTTCCGAGGCGACCAGGATCGGCTCCGGTGACGGATTCTGCAGCGTCTTGGCGCGGAGCAGATAGACACCGTTGAACATCAGATCCTTCAGGACGCTCTTGTTGCCGTCGCGAAGTCCGTACGGAGGATCCGTGAAGTAGAGGTCTCCGCTGGAGTTGTAGCAGAGATCGTTCGGAGAATTAAAATGCCGCCCGCCCACACGGTCCACGATTGTGTCGAAACGGCCGATCTCGCCCTTCTTCCCGGCGAGACGGACAATCCGACGATCCCCATGCTGGCAGATGACCAGACGCCCAAACCGGTCGGCTGTCAGACCATTGGACCCCTGCTCGGCATGGTTGAGGTCGTGCCCGGTGTAGCCGCTCGGCTCCAGATATACGGTGAGGCCATCGCGGTCCGACCATCGGAAGATCCGGTTCTCCGGCACATCGGAGAACACGATGGCGTTCTCCCGCGGCAACCAGGTAGGTCCTTCCGACCAATTGAATCCGCCCGCCAAAAGCTCCATGCGCGCATCAGGAGCCAGGAGGACATCGAGTCCAGGCGACAAGCGCTCGATCGATCCATGCGTCGGGAACGGCACGGGGCCCAGCGGCTTCCGGTAGGGGGCATCCACGGGGGTCTTCGGTGCCTCGGCCTGCATCAGCGGCAGGCAGCACAATGAGGCGACCAGGCCGGTCACGCGGGCGAGGGCAGACAGGGAGGGACTCATAGGAAGAAAAACGATAGGGGCGCAACGTGTTCAGGGTCAATGCAGCGGATCGGTCCATGCTCGCAACGAACCCGGCACGACAGGACTTCCGGATTGCTGCCGACAACGTCGGGCTCGCACACTCCACACATGTCGTCCTCACCCGACCAGCTCCGCGAACTCTTCCGCATGCAGAAGGCCCTCAACGAACGGATCGGTGTCCTCACTGACCAGATGGACGAGGCCGAGAAGACCAAGTGGGTCCTCAACTACTGCCGAGCCATGACCCAGGAGCTGGCGGAACTCACCGACAGCGTGCCGTGGAAGTGGTGGGCGAAGTACCAGAAGTTCGATGAGCAGAATGCCCGCGTCGAGGTGGTGGATCTCCTCCACTTCCTCATCTCCCTAGCCCAGGTGCTCGGCATGAGCGCCGACGATGTCTTCCAGGCCTACCTCAAGAAGAACGAGGTGAACTTCAAGCGGCAGGAGTCCGGGTACGCCGAAAAGGACCATTCGGATTCCAAGCACATCTGACATCGAGCCGACCCCACCGCACGCCGATTGCGGGCAGGGCACCGAACGAAGGCAGCCCCAGCACGCCTCCCGCATGAAATCCCTCTACCTCGACATCTTCAGCGGCCTCAGCGGCGACATGTTCATCGGCGCACTGCTCGATCTTGGCGTCGAGTTCCGCACCCTCCGTCAGGAACTCCAGAAGCTGGGACTTCCCGGTTATCATCTCCACGTCGCACGACGCCAGAAGAGCGGCATCGAGGGCGTGAAGTTTGATGTCCACCTCGAGGGAGAGTCCCACCCCCACGAGCACGACGATCACCACGACTGCTGTACCCCCGGGCATGGGGACCACGACCATGTCCATTCCCATTCCCATTCCTCGGGGCATCACCACCACCACGCGGACTCCCGCGACTTCTCGGCAATCCGCGGGATGATCGAGTCCAGCAGCCTCTCGCCCTGGGTGCGTGAGCGGTCGATTGCCGTGTTCCGCCGAATCGCCGAAGCCGAGGGCAAGGTCCATGGCCTGCCGCCGGACAAGGTCCACTTCCACGAGGTGGGGGCCGTCGACTCGATCGTCGACATCGTGGGCACCTGCATCGGCCTGGAGCTGCTCGGCCGTCCACGGGTTCTGGCAGGACCTGTCGTGGAAGGCACCGGATGGGTCCGCTGCGCCCATGGACGCTTCCCCATCCCGACCGCCGCCACCCTCGAGATCCTCGGTGCGCGCGGGATTCCGCTCACCCAGTGCGAGGAACCCCACGAGCTGGTCACCCCCACCGGCGCCGCCCTGCTCGCCGAGTTCGCCGAGTCCTTCGGCCCCATACGGAACCTCGTCGCCTCCCGGGTCGGCTATGGCCTTGGCACCCGGGACAACCAGACGCGCCCCAACGTCGTCCGTGCCGTCCTGGGCGAAGAAGCCGCGCCGGAGGAGCACGACTGGGAAACCGACTCGGTGGTCGTGCTCGAGACCAACCTCGATGATGTCAGCGGGGAGATCCTCGGCGAGTTCATCGAGGGCACCCTCCGGGCCGGGGCGCTCGACGCCTTCCATGTGCCGATCGTGATGAAGAAGAACCGGCCCGGGGTCCTGCTGACCGTGCTGTGCCACGGGAGGGATGCCGACCGCCTCACCGCGCGGATCCTGCGCCACACCTCGGCCTTCGGCGTACGCCGATCCGTCCTCGAACGCCGGAAGCTGCGGCGGGAAATGATCCGGGTCCGCACCGAGTTCGGGGAGATTCCCGTGAAGCTGGGATGGTTGGACGGCGACCGTATCCAGGCCGCGCCGGAATTCGACGTGTGCCGCGACAAGGCCGTCCAGGCCGGCGTTCCGGTCCGACAGGTCTTCGAGGCCGCCCTCCGTGCGATCCCTCCGACGGGGTCCTGAGCCCTCGGCCATCCCATCCTCCACCCGACTCCCGCACCACCCACGGATCATGGCCGAATCGACCCCTGCCGCCGACGCCTCGGAACTGCTCCGACGCAGCCTTGAGCGGGGTCGCCTCGGTCATGCCTACCTCTTCGTGGGGGATGCCCCGGACGTCCTCGAGTCCAGCGCCCGGCACTTCGCCCAGACCCTCGTCTGCCGGAACCCACCGACCGCCGGAGCGGCCGGCATCGGCACCAGCCCCTGCGGCCAATGCGACCCCTGCCGGCGGGTCCTCCGATATGGGCATCCCGATGTCGCCTGGGTCCGACCCGGCAAGAAATCCCGTGTGATCTCGGTCGCCCAGGTCCGCGACCTGATCCACACCGCCCAGGTCCGTCCCACCGACGCCCGATACAAGATCGGCATCCTGACCGATGCCGACCGACTGCGGGTGGAAGCTGCCAACGCCTTCCTGAAGACCCTCGAGGAACCGCCACCCGACTCGATCTTCATTCTCCTGACCACCGACGTGGAACGGCTATTGGAGACGATCCTCTCGCGCTGCCTGCGGCTGAATTTCGCCAGCGGAACCATCCGCGTCGACGATCCGATCCGAAAGTGGCTGGCCAGTGCGACCGCGGGCCTCGCCTCGGGGAGCCCGACCCTCTTCCAGCGCTACCTGCTGCTGGAATCCCTCATCGGCCTCCTCGGTTCCGTCCGGGAACAGGTCGAGGAATCCCTCCGGGCCGTGTCGCCCCTGCAGCGGTTTCCCGACGCCGATGCCGAGCAGCGAGACCGATGGGAGGACGAACTCGATGCCGCCGCGGAGGCGGAGTACCGACGGAGGCGCGGGGATTTCCTCGCCGGATTCCATGCGTGGCTGCGGGATCTCTGGACGCGATCCCTCACACCAGGTGCCCCACTGTTTCTGCCCGAACTGGAGGCCACCACCCAGCAGGTCGCCTCGAGGTTGTCCCCCGATGCCAGCCGGAAGAACCTCGACCTTTGGGAACAGACCCAACGCCTCCTCCTGCGCACCAACGCCCAGGAGGCTCTCGTGCTCGAGGTGGGCCTGCTCCGACTCTCCCTGTGACCCCGGCACCGATGCAGACGACGACCACCGGATATCATAGGATCTGGCTGGTGGTGTTCGGAGCGTTCCTCGGTCTCTGTCTGCTCAAGTTCGGCAATCCGGTCATCCTCGCCCGCCAGCTGCCCCCACCCCAGTCCTGGGACGAACTCTGGAACCATCCGTGGCCGCCGTCGTGGTCCTGGACCGGACTCCTCCTCCTCACCGCGTTGGCGCTGCCCCTGCTGACCTGCCGGCTCCGGTGGCGTCGGATGCCCCTCCCCCCCCTCCTCTGGATCCCGGCGATTGGCTGGTTCACCTGGCAAGCGGTTGCCCACGCCTCGACGGTCGACGCCACGCTCGGTGGGATGACCCTGGCCCAATTCACGGGCGTCCTCGCCTGCTATTTTGTGGGAGCGGCTCTCGTCTCCGATGCCTCGGCGCTTCGTTGGGTGCTGATCGGCCTGATCGCCGCCCTCTGCATCTGTCTGATGCGGGCCGCCACCCAACGTTGGGTGGAGTTCCCCGCGGATCACGCACTGCTGGTCGAAGGGCAGCGGACCGGCTGGACCAACTTCCCACCGGCGATCGTCGAGACGATGCGACGCGAGGGGACGATTGTGAACACCAACGGGGTCGACATCGCGAACCCCATGATCCTCCTCAAGCTCGAGCGGGGGCGCGTCCATGGAACCCTGGTCTACCCGAACGCCCTCGCCGGCGCCGTCCTCCTGCTGCTGCCCCTGTCCCTGGTGACGATCTCCGCGGTCACCCAGGACCAGCGGACCTCGATCCGCGTCGCGGCACTCGGGACGCTTCTGTTCCTGGGACTGGGCGGACTGGTCTGGAGCGGATCGAAGTCGGGCTGGCTCATCGCTCTCGGCATGGTGGCCGTCGGACTTCTCCGGTTCCCGTGGGGACGCCGCTGGGCCCGCATCGCGATCCCGGTGGTGCTGGCCCTGGGTCTGGTGTCGTTCGGACTGCGGTTCGAGCGCTACTTCCGACAGGGCGCCACCAGTGTCGGGGCCCGGATGGACTACTGGAGTGCGGCGGTCCAGGCCACGTCCGAACGACCGTTGACCGGGACGGGTCCCGGGACCTTCCAACGTCCCTACGCCCGACTGAAGTCCCCGGAAGCTGAGATGGCACGGTTGGTCCACAACGACTACCTGGAGCAGTTCTCGGACTCCGGCATTCCCGGCGGCATCGCCTACCTCGTCTGGATCCTTGCCTGGATGTTGCGCAGTGGACGCCGTGCCCTGGCAGGGGCTGACACGTTGTGGTTCGCCGTTGCCCTCGGCTGCACGGCGTGGCTGTGCCAGGGCCTGACCGAGTTCGCCCTCTACGTCCCGGCCCTAGCCTGGACGGCATTTCTCCTGATCGGCGCCACCAGCGCCGCCGTGGAACCCACGCCCTCACCCATACCACACCCAAGAACCGCCCCATGAAAAAGGACTCCCTGCGTCATATCGCCCTCGGCGTGGATCCAAGGTCCGAGGAGGCCGCCACGCTGTTGATGGAGACGGTGTGCGGACAGACCCCGAGCGTCTACCAGAACGCCCAGACCGGCCACATGACGCTGAGCGTGTTCATCCCCGTGCCGAAGTCGGCGGTCACACGGTTCCGCAGGGACCTGACCCAGGGCTGGCGCCGGTTGGCGGCGGCAGGACTGGTTCACGGCACCCCGGAAATCTCGCTGCGGCTGCTGCCGGCGCGCGATTGGAACGAATCCTGGAAACGGCATTTCCGCCCGATCGATCTGGGCCCACGTCTTCTGGTCCGCCCCTCCTGGAGCCGACGTCGTCCACGCCGGGGACAGGCCCTCATCGAGATCGACCCGGGACTTAGCTTCGGCACCGGACAACATGCCACGACACGCTTCTGTCTCGAGGAGCTCGTTGCCCACCATCGACCGGACACGCACCAGTCGCTGCTCGATGCCGGCACGGGGAGCGGCATTCTGGCCATCGCCGCAGCACGGCTGGGTTACGGACCGGTGGAGGGATTCGACTTCGACCCCGATTGCATCCGGACCGCGGAGGAGAACTGCCGCATCAACCGGCTGGAGCCAGCGGTGAAGGTCCATCAGGCGGATCTGACGCGCCTGCCGGCTAGGACCCGCGACCGGTTCGATGTGGTCTGCGCCAACCTGATCGACGACCTACTCGTGGAACATCGAGACCGACTTGCTGCCCGGGTGCGCCCCGGAGGCATCCTGATCCTCGCCGGGATCCTGAACACCCAGTTCGACCGGGTCCGTCACGCCTACCTCAGTTTGCGCTTCGAACAAACCCGGAAGGAAACGAACGGGGAGTGGACATCGGGTACGTTTCGCGCCCCGTCCGGCCGTCCTGGATCAGCATGAAAGGCTGATGGTTCTGTGGCAGTGGGGACAGCTGGGCCCCGACCGGCGCGATCATCGCGGGACGCATCGAGGTCCCCGCGATGGGTCCGGAGGACCGACCCGTCGGGGTCGCCCAGGAACAGATCCCGGCGATCACCCCGCAGAGGGACAAGACGACGGCCAATCCCGAATAGCGGAATGGCTCGATTTCAACCGAGCGAGGCACGGAGACATGGAAGCGTTTTCCCGTTTTCACGAACGGGAGGGGGGGTGCAAGTCGTAGGCCAACCCACGCCCCGCCATTCACGCACCCCGTTCCGGATGCACCGGAGAACGCAAAGCGTCCCGTTTTCCGCGGTTTTCAGCCCAGAAACCGTCCCAGGACTACATCCGGCCATGTCTCAAGATTGAAACCAACAGCCACAGTCCCAGGACGGCTGTCACAAAAAAGCCAACCAACCCCACCACCGGAACCCCATGCCAGAGTGGGGGCATACGCGCATGGATGATCAGCGCGTTGGCCATCATCAGGGACGCCAATACGATCGAAAAGGCGATGCGATTGGTGACCTGGTCGAGCGAGACCCGGAGGGGTTCGAGGCCGTCATGACGGAGGGTCACCCGGGCCTCTCCTTCCTTCAGCTTCCCGACGAGGGTCTTCACGTCGCGCGGCAGGGTCCGCCAGAGGGACACGACCTCGTCGCCTCCACGGAAGATCGACTTCCAGATCTCCTTCGGCTTGAGCCGACGCAGTCGAAGGTCCCTCAGGAACGGCCGGGCCTGGGCCATCAGGTCGTGCCCCGGGTCCAGCTGTCGGACCGTCTCCTCAAGCTGACCGAAGGCGTTGAGCATCAGGACGATGTCGGGCGAGACAAAGAGGCGGTGTCGTGAAATGAGAGTCAGCAGCTCCTTGGCGACCCGCTGGAAGGAGAACTGGGCCATCGGCACGTTGAAGTTCCGATGGATGAAGTCGGCCATGTCCACCTCCAGGCGCGTGGACTCCTGGTGGCTGCCGAGATCGGCCAGATCCACAAGGGCCCGGGTGGCGGAGGATTCGTCGAGTTCGGCGATGGCCACCACCAGCCGGCCGAAGTGGTCCCGCTGTCCCTGGGACAGGAACCCCATCTTCCCGAAATCGATGAAGCAGAGCTGGGGTCCGGGAAGGATGAGCAAGTTTCCCGGATGGGGGTCCGCGTGGAAGAACCCGTGGACGAAGATCTGCTTGAGCATGAGGTCCCCCAGCCGACGGGCGAGCCGTGGCCGCAGGGGACCGTTCGACTCGTCCTCGAGGAACCGCCCCATCTTCTCGCCGTCCATAAACTCCATCACGAGCAGCCCGCTCGTGCTCTCCGTGACCCACACCCGTGGGAGCTTCAGGTCCGGCTCGCCGGCGAACTGACGCTGGAAGCGCTGCAGGTTCCCGGCCTCCACCGTGAAGTCGAGCTCGCGCAGGAGATCGCGCCTCAGCTGCCCGATCAGCGCACAGGGCTGCCATGCCCGCGTCTCCTCGATCTGCGACTCCAACAGCTGGGCGAGGCGTTCGAGGATGTGCAGGTCCGTCTCCACGGTCCTGCGGATGTCGGGACGCTGGACCTTGATGACGACCCGTTCACCGGTCCGAAGACGCGCCCTGTGGACCTGGGCCATCGAGGCCGAGCCGATCGGCTGCTCGTCGATCTCAGAGAAGACGTCGGACACCGGACGCTTGAGCTCCTCCTCGACGACCCGTCGGATCGTCTCGAACGGCAGGGAGGAGACCGAATCCTGGAGTCGCACCAGCTCCTCGATGAACTCGGGTGGCATGATGCCGGATCGGCTGGACAGGATCTGTCCCGCCTTCACGAACGTCGGCCCAAGCTCCTCCAGCGCCCTCCGGAGCTTCTGGGGCTGGGTCAGATCCCGTACCGAGTCCGCCTCGGCCCGGAGCCGGCGCGTCGGCAACCCCATCAGCCGCGGCAGATGCAGGCGCAGGGCCAGGTCCTCGTAGCCGTACTTCAGGAACACCGAGACGATCTCCCGGGAACGTCCGATGTCCGAGAGGGTCTGGCGGACGGCCCGCAGCCGTTGAGCGATCATGAAACAGTCTGTCGGCGCACCAGGGATTCCGCCAGCGGGGAAGTGGTCCGGGCGATCGAATCCAAGGCGACTCTGTCGCGTCACCTCTGACGCGTCACCTCTTGCCGGAGTCCTCGTCGACTCCGATCGTCACACCACACTCCGCCAACATGAACACCCCCACCCGACTCGCCATCGAAGGCATTTTCCACCCGTCGGACTTCTCCGAGGGAAGCCATGTGGCCTTCCTCCATGCCTTGAAGCTGACCCTCGCCGCCCGGTGTCGGCTGCGGGTGCTCCATGTCTCGCACCACGACCACGCCGACTGGCACGACTTCCCCGGGGTGCGGGATACCCTCGTTCGGTGGAACCTCATCCCGAGGGAGGGAAGCCGGTCCGACGTGGGGCATCTCGGCATCGACGTGAAGAAGGTGATCACCCAGGGCACCGATCCAGTGGCGTCCTGTGTCGAGTTCCTCGAGAAGCATCCGGCGGACCTGATCGTCCTCGCCATCCACACCGATCCAGGAGCCCGCGGATGGCTCCGACGCCACGTCGGCGCGCCCCTCGCGAAACACTCCGGTCTCATGACCCTCTTCATCCCCCACGGGGCCGAGGGATTTGTCTCACGGTCCGACGGCAGCGTCTCCCTCCGTCAGATCCTCATCCCCATCGCACCGAAACCACGTCACCACCGGGCCCTCGATGCCGCACGACGCCTGATCGACAGCCTCGGCCTCGCCTCGGGTCGGATCACCCTGCTCCACGTCGCCGACCCTTCTGAAACCCCATCCGTCACCTTCCCGGAACTCCCGGGGTGGACGTGTGAGCTGCTCCGCAACGACGGCGATCCGGTCCAGCAGATCCTCCAGACCGCTCGCGATCTCCGGGCCGACCTCATGGTCATGACGACGGACGGCCCCGACCATTTTCTGGACGGTCTCCGAGGCACGACCTCCGAACGGGTCCTTCACCACACCCCCTGCCCCATCCTCAACATCCCGGCCGGGACCGGCGTGGGGATGGGCTGAGACCCACCCCCCCTCCTCTACGGACCTCGCCGGGCAGGACCTCGACCTGGTGCAGCTCGAGTCCGGCGTCCTCCCTGAGCGTCAGGGCGTAGATGTCGATGACCTCGAGGTCCTGGGCCCCCGGATACAGTTTCGGCTGAAGCGACCGGAAGGCCGAGATCGGCAGATCCACGGTCCAGGAACGGCCCACCGGTCCGAATCTGGGCCTCCGTGAGTCTCATGCCGCAGCAGGATCCGGATGGGTGGGGGTTCGCGTCCGGGGACCATTCAGAAGGCGCCCCACCCAGGTGTAGCGGACCAGGATCTGATAGGTCGCCAGCAGAAACACCGTCAGCACGAGCGAGAAGAGCGGTAGCTTGATCCAGACCGGACCCGGCCAGTTGCGGATCACCGTCTGACCCGCGATGCACAGCGGGAGATGGGCCAGGTACAGCCAGTAGGAGGAGTCCGAGAGGTACCGGATGACCGGGTTCGCCCGGGTTAGCAGCGCAGCGAACAGGCCCATCGCGGAGAACGACATCGTCCAGGCAAACACCGACTGAAGGAGCACCGAGGCCGTCCGATGCCACGACGTCGGCAGCAGGAGGCCCCGGAACCCCAGACGTCCGGTCGCGAACTCCAGCGCCAGGGGGAACACCACCAGGACACTGAACGGCAGCATCCAGCGCCAGGACCGACCGAGGCGCCCCTCCCGATCGTCACAGTCGAAGTAGACGGCGCCGAAGAAGAAGAAGAGCGCGTAGTACAGGAGCACGTGGGGCATCGGGACGATGCCCTGTGCGGTGTCCGGACCGATCCCGAGATCGAACGCCATCATCCCGGTCGGAACCATCGTGAGGGGCACCAGCCACAGGAGATTGAGCGGGGACAGGATCCAGGCCCCGGGCCGGACCCGCCATCCGAGGCGTTGGGCCACCAGGGCATAGGGAACGAAGAGGGCCACCAGCCAGACGAGAAACCAGAGGAACCAGATGAGGACGAAGACCGGCGTGTCCACGAGGAACCGCCAGACCGGGGATCCGGCCGACGAGCCGGACATGCCGCCGCGGGTGGTTCCGGGAGGCGCCACGACCGCTCCCCCTGCCCCGACCAACCGCGTCCGGACCGCCTCGCGTCCGGACTCCCAGCGGACCCGGTCGACCGGGATCCCGAGCAGGCCGGTGATGAACTGCACCGTTCCGAACTCCTGGCCGGCGCTGCGCAGCGGGGTCTCGCCGTCCTGGCTGGCCGCGTTGACCTCAGCTCCGCGGTTGAGCAGCAGTTCCACGACCTCCGACTCCCCCAGGAACGCCGCCCCGTGAAGCGCCGAGTGGCCATCGCGGGATCGCCCATCCACCGGGGCCCCCCGGTCCAGGAGGAACACGACGGCCTCCCGCCGTCCATTCAACGCCGCCCACTGGAGCGGCTGCAGACCAAAGACCGGGTGCAGGTTCGTGAGCGTCCCGCCATCCTTCGCCAGATGCTCCCCGATGGCGGTGAGGTCCCCAAGCCGCACCGCGGCCCACATGCTGGCCGAGGCGGGCTCCACGGGCGCGCCTCCCGTCGCCCCCCGGTCGTTCCGGCTCATCGCGAAGCCCGCCGCCCATCCCATCGCCGGAACCACGGTCACCACCCCCAGCAGGCACGGCACCAGGACCCGCTGGCACCGGTGCTTCAGCAGCGCCTTCAGTCCCTTGCGACGCCACAGCATCGCGGTGAAGAAGCCGCTCAGCAGCATGAAGAGCTGCGTCCGGAACCCGTGGACCCACGCCTAGAAGGCGAACGCCCCGAGATCCTGGGCCGCATCCTGGACGAGCCACGGGAGTCCCGCCGCGAACGACAGGGCGGCATGGTAGACGATGCCCACCACCATGGCGGCGGCCCGGAGGGCGTCGAGGTCATGGAGTCGCTGCTGCGGGGAGGTGTTCGGGTTCGGGGTCATGGGAGGGAGCGGAGCACTGTCTCGGGTTCCGATAGGGTAGCGGTCCCCGTGGTCGAGCGCCGCCACGCCGAAATCGCATCGTCCGCGGGGAGGAGGACGCAGGGCACCACGAACAGGGTGATCACCGTGGAGAAGAGGATACCGAAGCCCATCGAGACCGCCATCGGAATAAGGAACTGCGCCTCGAGCGACCGGTCGAAGATCATCGGAGCCAGCCCGACGAAGGTCGTGATCGAGGTGATCAGGATCGCCCGCTCGACATCCTTTGCCGTGCCGCCGCGATAGGGCATCTCGATCATCACCGTCCGCCAGCTCAAGGCGGGCGTGATCTCCAGCGGGATCCGGAAGACCGCCATGTAGATCCCACCCGCCAGGATGGCCAACATCAGGAAGTTGGCCGCGATCCCGTTCCGGGCGAACCAGCGGATCACGGCGTACCCCCCTTCCCCGAGGGTACGGCCGTGGCACTCCCGACCGCCACGTCCGGGAGGATTTCCACCGTCGAACCCTCGGGCGCGTAGACCAGATGCGTCGTCGCGACAAACGTTCCGTCGGCGATGGACGGGTCCCGCACCACGACCTGCTCCTCGTCCGACCACAGCGGTGTGATCCGACGCGTCGACAGCGTCCGCGTCTGGGGATCCACCAGGTGGACGCGATCGAGTTCCCGGACCGCCGACCGAGGCAGGACCATGACGTTCGTGAGGGTACGACCCCGGATCGATCCGTTCACGGGCTGTCCCAATCGGAGAGGTACCGAGGCGGAGTCGAGGCCGAAGGGATCCTCCACATGAACCAGCAGGAGAACGTCGAGGGTGTTCTCGTCGAGGGCCGACTCCGCCCGAAGGATGCGTCCGGTCCATCGGATCCCGGAGGTTGGATTGAGGGAATCCGTCAACACGACCTCCGGCATGGCGTTTTCAGGCCAGTCGACCTGGAGTCCGGCAGACCAGTATCCCGGATCCGATGCGATCTCGTGGTGTCGGACCTGCTCGGGCAGGTCGAGGAACCGGAGGTCACGCCCGGCGATCGGCAGACGCAGCTCGAGGGTGTCGACCGAGAAGACCTCCCCCAGAGGGGCCCCGGGACCGACCAGCTGTCCTGGAGCCACCGCACGCCGTCGCACACAACCATCGAAGGGCGCCAGGACCCGGGTCCGCCCGAGATCCCGTCGTGCCCGTTCCACCTACGCCGAGGCGGCCTCCCTTTCCGCCTCGGCCTGGGCGAGGGCCGTGGCGCTGGTCTCGGCCTGCGCCTCGGGCAGGAGCGACTCCTTCTGGAGGGTCTGGTTCCGGCGGTGGTTCAGCTCGGCCAGCCGGTGGGCCGCGGTGGCCGACTTGAGACGTGCCTCGGCGGCGGACACTGCCGTCTGGTAGTCGTCCGACTCCAGCTCCACCAGCACCGTCCCGGCCCGGAAGAAGGCGCCGGGCTCGAAGGCGGCGGACACCGTCTGGACCCTGGCCTGGACCTGTGCGGAGAGGACCACCTCATGCCGGGCCCGGACGACGCCCTGGGAGCGGAGGGTCACGGCGTAGTCCTGGGCCCTGAGAGGCTTCACCTGGGTCCGGACCAGCAGCGGTTTACCCGCCGGCACCGGCGGCCGCACGGGCGGCCGTGAGAGGATCGCAAATCCGAGTCCGCCCAGTCCCAGAATGACCATCGGTATCAGCCAGGTCCTCCAAGGGCGAGGGGTCGGCCGCGGAGATGGGGACGGTCCAGGTAGGCTCATGACGAGAACGACGAATGGGTTTAGGAACGAATGACCCGGCCGAATCCTGACAGGGAGGAAAGACCAATGGATCCAGCACCACGGCGATCGCCACGCTCCCACCGAGCTTGTGCGTTGACGGTGGTCCATCAGCACCGTAACCACGCAGGGTGATTCCAGTGAACCGGGCCGCCCTTTTCCTCGCCCTCGGACTCCTTCTCGTCGCCGGATGCAGCCCCCGCGGCATGGAGGCACTCCGGAAGGGGGATGCCGCCCTCGCGGCAGGCAAGGTAGAGGTCGCCACCCCGCTGCTCGAACGGGCCGTCCAGGATCTCCCCGACAACGCCGTCGCCTGGAGCCAGCTGGGCCTTGCCTACCATCGATCAGGGAATCCTGACGAGGCACGGAAGGCCTACCTGCGGGCACTGGAGTTCAACCGCAACCTCTTCGACATCCACCACAACCTCGGTTCCCTCGAATATGAGGCCCGCCGCTGGGCCGACGCCGAACGCCACCTGCGCGTCTACCTCGGGATCGAACGGAACCGGACCAATGTCATGGCCTGGCGGCTTCTCGGCGAGTCGCAGCTTGCGACCCAACAGCTCGACGCCGCCGAGCGGACCCTGTCCATCTCAGCACAGCTCTCGCCCCGGGATCCGGCGCTCCGCAATGGTCTCGGGCGGGTCATGGCCCAGAAACGCCGCTGGCGCGAGGCGCAGACCCAGTTCGGCGAAGCCCTGAAACTGCGTCCCCAATACCCGGAGGCTCTGCTCAACCTTGCGATTGTCCAACACCAGATTGGGGATCGGAAGGGAGCCCTCGACCGATTCGAGGCCTACCTCGCCCTGAATCCCAAGGGTCCGCAGGCCGCACAGGTCCAGGAACTGGCCCGTCAGCTGGACCTCACCCTGAATCCACCTCGCGCGGCCGCCACCAATGCCGTCGCCACCCGGGCTCTCTCCCAGACCAACCGAATCCAGCAACCCGCGGCGGGGGTCGGGACCGGAACGAATCCGCCTTCCAAGTCGTCTGCGTCCGCTCCGAACCTGCTCCCAACCACGACGTCCCCTTCACTTCCCACGGGCCCCACCACGGACACCGCCGGCGCCACGAACCCGCCCCCGACGCCGACGAAGCCAACAACACCGGTGACCCCGTCACCCAGTGCCGCTCCGGTGCCTACCCCTGTACCGGCGCCGGAACCCCCGCTGGAGGTGGTCCGGGTCGAGGAGACTCCCGAGTTCCGGACCGCCCGGGAGCCAGAGACCCAGGAATCCCAACCTACCCCTGGGACGACCGCCGCCACGCCGGTGCCTGGACCTACGGCGCCCGAGACAACCGCAGTCGTGGAGGCGGATACGGAGACGGAGGAAGGCTCGGAGGCTCCAGCCCGGGACGCCGGCCAGCGAAAGGGGTTCTGGCGGCGGATGGATCCCTCGGGATGGACCCGGCCAGTGGTCAGATGGGGAAATCCCGTGAAATGGTTCCGCGGAGACACGGGGGCGACGAAGCCCGTTTCCACGAATGCCCCCATCGCCAAAGGGGTTCCTGCACCGAAACCGAAGCCCGTCCCTCCGCCGCCCGTGGTGACCCCGATTCCGGCACCGAGGCCGATTGTCACCGCGCCCACGACCCGGATCACACCGCTGCCGAAGCCTGAGCCTCCTGCACCGCCGATCATCGCCCGGTTTCCGAGGGGACCCGCCCCCGTTCTCGCCAAGGGCAACCGCGCCGCCGCCGAGGCGGCCGCCGCCCAGACCACCACCGACCGGATCACAGCCCTCGGCAAGGCGGTGGAGCTCGATCCATCGTGGTCGCAGGGCTGGCAGCAGCTCGTCCGGGCGGCGCTCGAGGCGGGTCGGGTCGACATCGCCCTCACCGCCGGCGAGTCCGCCACCACGCTCGAGCCCCGGTCGGCCGCCGCCCACCAGCTCTTCGCCGCCGCGTTGGCCCGGTCGGGGTATTCCGTCGACGCCGCAGAGGAGCTCGACGAGACCGTGAAGCTGGGGGCCGATTCCGCTGCCAACCGACTCGCCCTCGCGGGCCTCTGCGTCCGGGAGCTGCGGGATCCGAAACGGGCGCGACCCCACTATCAGCGTGTCCTCGAACTGGACCCCAACCACCCCCAGGCCGCCGCGATCCGGGCTTGGTTGGAGTCCAATCCCGAGTAGGTTTCAGACATCCCATGAAAGTGCCCGGACTTCTCTCGCTGGCCCTCCCGCTCCTGGCCTCGGCGGAGGCCCTGTACGACCCGGCCCTCGGCACCCTGCCCACCGCGCAGGGCTGGAACTACGTCTCGCTCCCGCTCAGCGCGCCAATCTCCCTGGTGGGACAGGAAGCCCGCATGGACACCACCGGCATCCTCCAGGTGTCGGCCGGGATCTCCCGCATCGCCCCCATCCCGCTCGACCGGACCGCCGGATTCACACTCCGGTTCACCTTGCGCGTCCTCGAGGAGAACCACGGCACTCGGGTCGACCGTTCCGGCTGCTCCGTGACCGTGCTGGGTTCCGACAGGAAGGGGATAGAACTGGGCTTCTGGAAGGATCGCGTCTGGGCCCAGTCCGATTCCCCTCCGTTCACCCACGCCGAGGAGGCCCTTTGGCCGAACACGGAGTCCCATACCTTCGAGCTCACCCTCCAGGGGACCACCTACACGCTGGGGGTCGGCGGCAAGACCGTCCTGACAGGAGCGATTCGGGATTACACCCCGTTCGTCGGCCTGATCGATCCGTACGAGACCCCCAACTTTCTCTTCATTGGCGACAACACCACGTCGGCCGGCGCCTCCATCGGAATCGGCCGTGTCGAGCTCACGGCGCTTCCGGTGACGCCACCGGCGCTGTCCACCCTGCTGATCGGCGACTACCTGCTCCTGCGCTGGCCGGAGGCAGTCACGGGAGGGGTGCTTGAGTTCTCGTCTGGGCTGGGACCGGAGGCGGTCTGGACCGCCGTGGGAGCGTCACCCTTGAAACAGGGTGCGTTCTGGGAGGTGGCGGTAGCCGTCACGGAATCGGCCCGGTTTTTCCGACTCCGACCCTGAGCGGACCTGGCCTCACCGCGAGGCCTTCGCCGACTCGGTGAGTTCCCGAAGGAAACCGTGAAGGAGATAGGCCGTTTCCGGCCCCATGGAGTTCACCTCACCATAGGGGGCGCTATCGGCGCCGAACAGATGCGGCGGCTCCGTGTTCCACTCCGACTTCGGGATGATGTAGCCGATCTCGTCGTTCGCGAGGCCAAACACGAACTTCACCCGACCGGGCATCATCTCGCGCAGGGGCGGCACCTCGAGCGGCTCGATGTCGAAATCCCCGCCCGGTGCCCGGACCACCCCGCCGTTCACGATCTCCGGGTAGATCTCGCCCGGGATGCACGCGATACTCGCCTCCCCTAGTTGGATCAACGCCACTTCGGTCCGGACCGTCATCCACCGCACATAGCCTCGATCCAGCAGCCCCAGCATCCCGGCCAGCAGGAAGTTGGGATTGGCCAGCGGCAGTTCCACCGTCCGGGCCACCACCCGGATCGGCACCGTCGTGGTCGCCGGCACCGTGGCCACCTCGACCGCATCAAGCAGCCGCTTCGCCAGGGAGTGCCCAAGGGCCCGCGTCTTCTCGTGCGACGGTTTCTTGAAGTCCTCGCCCAGGAAGCCGTCGTGGACCGTCGTCGAGGGATGGGTCGTCATCAGCCCACCGACCGCACCGTTCACGAACACATGGGTGCCACCGAGACCGGCCTGCCTCACCGCCCCGTCATAGCGGATGCCGCGCTCCAGGGAGTCACGGATCACGCCGCAGAAGTCGGCCGTCAGCTCCGTGTTTCCGGCCCATGGCGTCTCCGGGTGGTTGCCCCAGCCGACCAGCGAACCGAGGACCGCGCGGGACTGCGGATCCCGGAACACCATCCAGCGGAGGTCGGCGTCGTAGACCTCCGGCTTCCGGGTGTCGGCAACGAGACCCGTCGGATCCACCTTGAGCTCATGCAGCGACAAGGTCGCCGGACGCAGCGCAGCCACCGCCTGCGCTAGGGCCTCCGCCGAGGCGGCCACCACACGGTCGCGGTAGACGGGGTCGACACCCGACTCGAAAAGGCCCGGTCCCCACAGCCCCATGAGATCGGGCGTCGAATGGTTGTGCGTCGCACAGACGACCGCGTAGTCGAGTTTCAGATCGGCAGGAAGGCGCTCCCGGACGCGGACAACGTCGTCGTGGAAGATCCCGATCGAGTCGACCGAGACAACACCCACACGCGTGTGTCCGTCATCCCAGACGATCGCAACGGCCTCGAGTGGGTCGTGGACACCCGTGGCCGCCCGACCCTGGCTGAACCCGGCGATCCAGACCGGTGGGTGGGTGCCACCCACTGCCGGGGTGACGTCGACCCTGCCGAACCCCACCCGGAGCGGACGAGGGGACTGGTCGAACGCTTTGCCATCGATGCGGACGTCCAGCGCATAGCCCGGGAATCGGTCCCGAAACACCCAGGCCGCCCGTCCCATCAGGAGCGCTCCGACAAGGAGCATCAGCACCACGAGACCGAGGAAGGATTGCACCAGGAGCCGGACGACGACGGATTTCATGAGGCAAAGCCCATCAGAGCTCCCGATCCGACACAAGGTCCGCGGCATCGATGGCCTGAAACACACAACGGGCGAAGCCAACGACCCTGTACCCCTCCAGCTCTCGTCTCGCTCTCCGCGCCCCCCTGTGTCTGTGAATGAGTCCTCTTCTGCTTCTTGGCGTGTTTGCAAGACCCGTTGCCTCCCCAAATCTGGCGATGGTTGAACCGCCCGGAGATCGGATCGGATCACGGGGATGTCTGACCTCAACTCCGAATTCGATGGCGCATGGAAGGAAACCGCTGGTTCTTTCTCCCGTCGCTCACGGAGCTCGTTCTCCCGGAACTGTCGGCACAGATCGACTGGAACCGCGGCTTCGAGTTCCTCGACTCCGAGCTTCGATCCCTCTTCCCCGAGACCGGCACCGGCCGGCAGCATGTCGACAAGGTCGTCCGGGTGTTCCTTCGGCAGGGAGGCTCCCGCCTGATCCTCGTTCACATCGAGATCCAGTCCCAAGCAGACCCAGATCTTTCCCATCGGATGTTCGTCTACTTCTATCGGATCTACGACCAGTACCGACTCCCGATCGTCAGCCTGGCCATCCTCGCCGACCCCAACCCAAATCATCGAGCTACTGATCTGGATCTGCGCGTTGCCGGATCGGGCTGCCTCTTCCAGTATCACAGCTGCAAGCTCACCGATTTCCAGGACGAGTTTCTCGAGGCCAGCACCAATCCCGTCGCCAAGGTCATCCTCGCCCATCGCATCGCTCAACGCACTGCCAAGGAACCCAAGGCGCGCCTACAACAGAAGCTGGGGTGGATCCGGGAACTGTTCCGCCAAGGGTTCCCGCGGGATCAGATCCTCAATCTGATCCGAGCCCTGGAGGCCATGAATCCCCTGCCTCGGGATCTCGCCGTTGAATTCCGGAACCAAGTCCTCCAATCTGATCCAGGTAGAGCCATGCCCATCATCACCTGTTTCGAGTGCATCGCACGGGAGGAAGGCCTCTCCCAAGGCCTCTCCCAAGGCCTCTCCTTGGGGCGTTCAGAGGGACAATTGACGTCCCTGCGGGAAGCCATCCAAGAACTTCTCGAGGAGCGGTTCGGAGTCGCATCCCCTATAATTCAGCAATGTCTCCTAATGGAGTTGAATCCAACAACGCTCAAGGTATGGCTTCGCAGAACGGCGACGATCGAATCCCCTGACGCGTATCGGGACCTGGTGGAAACCAGCGTGTAGAGCCGGATCCACCGAGCCCTGGCCCTATCTGGCCGATAGAGGCTGGACGACACGCCTCCGGGGGCCCATGCCGCTACGGTTACGGAACCTTGCGCTCGGCCAAGTCCCCGCTACTGCCGCGCTTGACCGGGTCTTGATCCTGGTGTGGATTGCGATTCGTTCGTTCAGCTCCGCGGGGCCAGCTTCTTCTCGACCGGAGTGCGCCCGAGCGACACATAGGCGGGCAATCCATTCACCGTGGGAACCTTGACCTCCCCTGCAATCAGAGGAGCGGCGTACTCGACGAATTTGCCGTTCGGCATCATGCCGTCCTCGCTGATCCAGTCGCGCGGGATGAAATGCTCCACGTTCGCGATGTTCGCAAGGTCCTCGAGCTCGATGGTCCACTTGTAGGGAGCGCTGCCGAGGCGGACGATCTTCGGCATGAAGCCGGACTTGCCGTCGATGGCGGCCCGGACGGCGGCGGCCCCGCAGGCGAACGCCTCATCGGCATCGGTCTGGCTCGCGAAGTGCGCCGCAGCCCGCTGGGCATAGCCCAGCTTCACCGTGCGGGTCTTGAGGTTGAGACGCCCCTGAACGATCGAGGCCAAGGCATCGGCGGCACCGGACAGCACCGGATGGCCAAAGGCGTCCAGCCGGGACTTGTCGGCCCCGATCTCCTCACCGGCCGCGTTCTTCAGGCCCTCGCCCACCACCACGATGCAGTACTTCAGCTCGGCAACGGTCGCCTGGACCTTCGCGAGGAACGCCGCCTCGTCGAGAGGGATCTCGGGCAGCAGGATGATGTGTGGAGGATTCGACGCTTGGCCCTGCTTCGCGAGCACCGTGCCCGCCGCGATCCAGCCCGCTGAACGACCCATGACCTCCACGATGCAGCACGAGCCGTCGTCGGTGGCCATCGAGCCGACATCCAGGCCGATCTCCATCACGGTCGCCGAATTGTACTTGATCACCGAGCCATAGCCCGGGCAGTGGTCGGTGTGCGGTAGGTCGTTGTCGATGGTCTTCGGAACGCCCATCACCCGCATCTCGTAGCCACGCTTGACCGCCTCGAGGTGGATCTTGTGGGCCGTGTCCTGGGAATCGTTGCCGCCGGCATAGAAGAAATACCGGATGTTGTGGGCCTGGAAGACCTCGAACAGTCGGTTCATGTCTCGCGCCGCGGCCTCCGGCTTCTTGTCGAAGTTGATCTTGTACCGGCACGTGCCCAAGGCGGCCGCTGGGGTGTAGCGCAGGCCGTCAATCGCCTTGCTCCGCTCCTCGTTGATGTCGACCAGTTCCTCGTTGAGGATGCCATAGATGCCATTCAGGCCGCCGTAGATCTCCTCGATCTCCCCGTGCCGACCGGCTTCGGTAACGACCCCCGCGACGGAGGCATTGATGACACAGGTGGGACCGCCGGATTGGGCGACGAGAAGATTGCCGTTGAGTTCAGCCATACACTTTGAAAACGCGGAAGAGCCTGCCCGTCGCATGAAGTCCCAGGCAAGCGGCGATTCCGAAGATTCCCAGGAAGAATCGGACGATCCGCGAACCGACCCTCCCCGGGACACCCTCCAACCGAGTTCGATGACGCCCCAGAACCGTTGCCCAGTGGTCCGAAGAATCAAAATCCGCAGACCAAGACCCTACCCCAGCGGATGTCCAACCCCGGTGGCCATAGTCGGCCCATGACATTGAATCCGAAGCTGCAGCGCGGCGACGTCGTCGAAATCCACCCAGGCTCCGGCCCGCTCCCGGCGGGTCTGACCCCGGGATTCCAGGTCCGGCTGGTGGGGTTCGATGCCGGCCGGATGGTGGTCGAGCGCGAGGGCCGGGAGTGGCGGCTCAATCCATGCCAGCTGCAGGATCGACGGCGCCGCCCGCGGCCCGTCGTGCCTGCCAGAGGCCTCTGCTCATCACCGAGGCCCCCGCATCGCTGAGCCGAGCTCCGGAAGGCCTGTTCGCTCACGGGGGCGACGGCAGGGATTACCCCATCCCGATCCTTGGTCTTGAGTTCGCCGCGGGATACGGTGGCTCCTTGGGGACGGCCTCGTGGCGGTCCCACTGAAGTCCTGATGAACCTTGGCTGGATCCCTGAATTTCCGTGGAGCTGGACCCTGCTGGCCGGTGAGTGGCTGGTTCGGCTGTCGATGTTGGTCTACATCCCACAGCGCCGTCCGGCCGCCGCCGCGCGCACCTGGCTCCTCCTCATCTTCCTGTTCCCCTGGGGCGGACTCGTCATCTACCTCATCGTCGGGCGGATCCAGATTCCAAAACGGCGTCGCACCCTCCTTGAGAAGCTCTCTAGGACCATCCGCGACGCCGCCTCGGGATTGCCGCCCGAGGTCCGCACCCCGGTCGACCAGCTCCCGGAAGCCGTGGCAAACGCCGCGCGTCTGGCAGAACGGTTGACTGCATTCCCCATGCTCAGCGGAAATACCGTCGAGCTCCTCCCGGAATATGCGGCCTCACTCGACCGCCTTGCCACGGACATCCAGAACGCACAAAACCGGGTCCATCTCCTGTACTACATCTACGGTGACGACGATGTGGCTGATCGGGTGACCATCGCACTCGAGCAGGCGGCCCGACGGGGAGTGCAGTGCCGACTGCTCCTCGACGGGATCGGGTCCAAGCAGGCACTGAAGACCGTCGCCCCCCGTCTCCGTGCGGTCGGGGTGGAAGTCATCGAGGTGCTGCCCGTCCGATTCCTCCGACCCCGGGGCACCCGCGTGGACATCCGGAACCACCGGAAGGTCGCGGTCATCGACGGCCGGATCGGCTATGTGGGATCCCAGAACGTGGTCGCTCCCAGCTTCGTCCCAGGATTCCCAAACGAGGAACTGGTCGCCCGGGTCACTGGCCCCATCGTGGCGGAACTCGAGGCCGTCTTCTGGGTCGACCTGCTCCAAGAGCAGGAGCCCGCAGTGGATTCGAGTCCTTCATGGGGGCCCATCGCCCGCACCGGCGAGGTCTTTGCCCAGCTGATTCCCAGCGCCCCGAGCTACCGACAGCAGACCTTTGCCATGCTGCTGGTCTCGCTGATCCACCAATCCCGGCGGAATGTCACGATCACCACACCCTACTTCGTTCCGGATGAACCGTTCCTCGCGGCCCTCAGGACCGCGATCGAACGAGGGGTGCAGGTCCGCCTCATCGTCCCCCTCCACTCCAACCGGCGCCTGACCGTCCTGGCACAATCCTCCCATTATGAGGAACTCCTGGAAGCGGGTGTCGAAATCCATCAGTACCGAACTCACTTCCTGCACGCGAAGAGCCTCGTGATCGACGACGACCTGTTGATCATCGGCTCCAGCAACATGGATATCCGGTCCTTTGCCATCAATGCGGAGGTTAACCTGCTGATCCACGATGCCGACGTGGCACGCCAGGTCAGGGACCTCAACCAGCGTCACCTGGACCAGAGCGACCGTCTCACTCTCGAGTCCTGGCAGAGGAGATCCCTGGCAGCCCGGGTCGCCCAGAACACCGCGCGGCTTGCAGATTCCCTGCTCTGAAGTCGGCGGTCGGCCGAACGTCGCCCATCGCTCCGCTCAGCGGCGATTCGAGAGCTTGGCCAAGAGACGCAGGATCTCGAAGTACAGCCACACCAGCGTGACCATCAGGCCGAAGGCGGCGTACCACTCCATGTACTTGGGCGCCCCGGAGCGGGCCCCTTGCTCGATGAAGTCGAAGTCCATGACCAGGTTGAGAGCGGCGAGAACCACGACAAACACACTGAAGCCAATCCCGATGAGACCCGAGCCATGAACCGCCATGAACATCGGCACCCCAAAAAAGAGGAGAACAAGCTGCGCGAGATAGAACAGCGCAAGCCCAAGGGTGGCAATGATGATGCCCCGCTTGAACGACTCCGTCGCCCGAATCATGCCGCTCTGGTAGGCGAACAGAAACGCCGCAAGGGTGGCAACTGAGCCGCCCGCGGCTGCCAGGACAATCCCGGGGTACCGCTGTTCAAACCCCAGGGAGACTCCCGCGAGGACGATGCCCTCCAGCATCCCGTAGACCGGAGCCAGCACGGGTGACCATGCCTGCTTGAACGTCAAAGCAATCGCGATCAGGAATCCCAAAAAACCGGCTCCTCCAACGAACGGCAAGACCCCGGCCCCCCTCTGGGCGAGGGTCCACGTGGCGGACCCGGTGATCAGAGCCAACAACAGGAGGACCGCCGTCTTGCCCACGGCACCCTGGACGGTCATCACTCCGTCGAGAGACCGAGACGGGACGAACGGATCGCGACGGAAGACAGGGTTCGATGATTGCATTCGAGAATGAAAGCCGCCCTGAACCCGGATCGCAAAGATTGAATTGGAGGAACACCGCCACCCTACCCATGGGTCGAACGGTTGCGGGAGCAGGCACCGCGGTCCGAAGAGGGCCCTGCCACAGGTCGAAGCCTCAGGCATTCACCCCCTGATTTGGACGAGCCATTCCGGCGTTGACTTGGGTTGCGCTTTCAGGGCAATTCAAAATTCCGTCGGCAGCACCCCGAAGGAGTCTGAATGACAGTTTGGCGGCTATGAACCTTCCGAGCGTCGACCGGCGAGTCGCTGGTCGCCGTCGGGATGCGCCGAGACCTAGCTCCCTCAGTCCTATGGAAAGCAACAGGCGGTTGTTCGTGGGTAACCTTCCCTATCAGGTCCTAGAACGCGACATCGAGGACCAGTTCCGTGGTGCGGGTGTCGTCGTGAGCGTCAACCTGATGCTCGACAAGATGACAGGACGCTCCCGTGGCTTCGCCTTTGTCGAGTTCAGCACACCAGAGGAGGCCAACAAGGCGGTCGAAATGTTCCATGGCAAGGACCTCGGGGGCCGCGCCATGACCGTCAACATGGCCCGCCCGCGCGAGGAACGTCCTCCAGGAGACCGTCCGCGTGACGGCTATGGCGGTGGCGGTGGCGGTAGCGGAGGGTATGGCGGCGGCAATCGAGGGTTTCGGGAACGTGGTGACCGGGGAGGACGCAGCGACTGGGGCGATCGCGGTGGACGCGAAGATCGGGGAGGCTGGCGCGGTGACCGTGAGTGACGACCTCTGGAACTATGTTTTGACTCCAAAGGTTCCACATCCCTAGCCTCAGAAGGTACTTCCAAATCATCATGTCTGAGACACCTCCGCCGGGATCCCCCACTCCTCCAGCGCCAGAGCCTCCAAAGCCCGCCGAAGCGGCGCAGAAGAAGCAGACGGTCCGCATCAGCCTTCCCCCAAAACCGGCGGGCGGTCCTGCGATCAAGATCCCAGCGGCCCCCGCACAGGCTCCGGCCGCGGCGACCGCAGTGGCGGCACCTCCCGCTGCCGCCGCACCCACTCCGGCCCCGGCAGCGGCTCCTGCCCCGCGCGCTCAGGCTCCGGCTCCCGCGTCACCGGCTCCGGTCAGAGCTATAGCAACAAAGCCCCCTGCCGCTGCCGTTGTGAGCCCCATCGATCTGGGACTCGCATTCGCCACCGTGATCGTGGGCCTCTGCGTCATCGCACGGCTCTTCTTCCTGTTCCCGACCGCCTCCTGAACCATGGCCTCCGAGAATATTCTTACCGTCACCGAACAGAACTTCGCCGAGAAGGTCCTGCAATCGGGGCATCCTGTCCTGGTTGATTTTTGGGCCGAATGGTGTGGCCCCTGCCGGATGATCGCTCCGGTCCTCGATGAACTGGCGAACGAGTACATCGGCAAGGCCTCCATCGGGAAGGTCAACGTAGACATCGAGCAGAACCTGGCGGTGCAGTTCGGCATCAGTGGCATTCCAGCCCTCCTGATCTTCAGGAAGGGTCAGGTGGTATCCCAGATGGTCGGAGCCCAGGGGAAGGCAGCCCTGAAGAAGGCGTTGGACGCGGCGATCGCCCCCTGAATCGGCTGCAACCCCATCCACCCCTGTCGCAAAGCCCGCCTCAATGGCGGGCTTCTTCATTAGAGGCCCAGCTCGGATGACTGTCCCCCGTTGAGGAGAAAGAGGACGGCCATCCGGACGGCCAGTCCATTGGTCACTTGTTCGAGGATTACGGACTGGCCGCCATCCGCGACACCGCTCTCGATCTCCACACCTCGATTGATGGGACCCGGGTGCATGATCAAGGCATCGGGCCGGATCCATCCCGCACGGGTGGCGTTTAGACCAAAAAGCGAGGCGTACTCCCCGATGCTGGGAAAGGCACTCGCTCTCTGGCGCTCGTGCTGGATCCGAAGCAGATTCACGACATCCGCGTCCTTGAGGGCGGATTCGAGGTTCCACGAGACACGAATACCCGGATGGAGCGTCTCGAAGACCTTCGGTACGAGTGTGGATGGCCCACACAGAGTCACACGTGCACCCAACCGAAGCAGCGCCCAGATGTTGGAGCGGGCAACCCGACTGTAGAGAATGTCACCGAGGATGGTGATGTTGAGCCCCTCAATGCGGCCTTTGCGCTCGTTGATCGTAAAAAGATCGAGAAGCCCCTGAGTCGGGTGTTCGTGAGCTCCGTCTCCGGCATTCACGATATGACATCGGGCAAATCTCGCCAGGTAGTGGGCGGCACCACTGGCACCATGTCGTAGGATGACGAAATCGGCATTCAACGCCTCGAGGTTCCGAAGCGTATCCTTGAGGGTCTCCCCCTTCTTCAACGAACTCGCCTCTGCCGTGAAGTTGATCACATCGGCACTCAGTCTCTGGGCCGCCAGCTCGAAGCTGATCCGGGTCCTCGTGCTGGGCTCAACAAACAGGTTCACAACGGTCTTACCGCGAAGTGCTGGAACCTTCTTGATTGCGCGAGAACTGACGGCCTTGAACGCCTTCGCTGTCGAGAGGATCAATCCCAACTCGTCGGCCGACAGGGTCCTCACATCGAGCAGATGACGCCGATTCCAGTTCATGATCACAAGTCCTCGAGAAATACAGAATCATTGCCACCACCCTCCGTCAGGTGAACCCGAATCGCCTGTTGGAGGGTCGTAACGACAACCTTGCCCGTGAAGTCCGCCCGGATTGGAAGTTCCCGGTTCCCACGGTCGATCAGAACTGCAAGCTGGATCCGCCTCGGTCTTCCAAGATCACTCAGGGCATCCAAGGCGGCCCGTGTCGTGCGGCCCGTGAAAAGGACGTCATCGACAAGCACAATGTCCCGGTCTGATGGATCGAATGGAACCTCGGTCGGACGAATCTCGGGAGCCACACGCCGATCGAGGTCGTCGCGATACAGGGAGACATCAAGGGAGCCAGCCGGCACTGCATGTCCCAGGATTCCGGAAAGTATGACGGAGAGGCGTCGCGCCAAGGACACGCCACCCCGCTGCAGTCCCACCAGACATAACGTGTCCGAATCGGGATTGCGCTCGGCAATCTCATGGGCCATGCGGCCAATGACCCGTCCCAGAGTGACGGCATCCATCAGGACGACGCTCATGTATCGCCCAGGGATCTGTGGACCTGACGGGAGCGGCGCCATTCCGTCCGATGTCGAGTGATCCAATCGACAAGCGCCAATTCCAATCCGATGTCATGCCCGACCTTTTCGGACTCAAGCCATTTGTGCCTCAGAATCTCGGCCTTCTCAGCTTGGAACTCCCGGTAGAGGGTCGAGGCGACCAAGGGATAGAAGGGCTCGTTGAGTTGTCTTGGTTCCACACCCATCGTCGGCGTCCTGGCGGACTCCGAGAGGCTAGCGCCAGTCGGCGTCCTGTAAACGCGAGAATTCTGCTGAAGCGGAGCCGAAATGCGGTGCTCCGGCATATCTCAGCGCGGGATGGCGCAATAGGAGGATTCCATCAGTCCAGAATCACGTGGGCACAAGTAAAGTGCCGCATCCCCCAAGCCCATCCCAACGCAGATGTCCGGTGCACTGCTCAAAACGCAGTTCCGGAGAAACCCTGAGGTGCAGGCCCAGTCCCCTGAATCCCCAAAAAAAGGGGGGCCGAAGCCCCCCTTTTTTGTCGATTGTTTCAACCGAAGTATGCCGGATTCTTGGTGAGTCAAGCAGTCAGCGGTGGCGCACCGAACTCGGCTGCATCCACTTCGGAATGCTGGGAGGGATCCACGGAATCCTCAGGAATCTCAACGAGGGGACGGATGCGAACACTGCGATGGCCGACAAATCCCGTACCAGCCGGGATGATGTGTCCCATGATGACGTTTTCCTTGAAACCACGGAGGGCATCACTCTTTCCCATGGTGGCGGATTCGGTGAGGACTCGGGTCGTGTCCTGGAAAGAGGCAGCGCTCAGGAACGATTCGGTTTCGAGCGATGCCTTGGTGATGCCAAGGAGGACCGGGGCGGCCTCGGCAGGTTTGCCACCCATCTTTTCCACCCGTGCATTTTCGTCCTCGAAGGCAGTCTTATCAATCTGCTCACCCCACAGGAAAATCGTGTCCCCAGGTTCGGTGATTCGGACCTTTCGGAGCATCTGACGAATGATGATCTCGACGTGCTTGTCGTTGATCGTAACGCCTTGAAGCCGATAGACCTCCTGAACCTCGTTGACGAGGTGCTCCTGAAGCTCGTGGGGACCACAGACATCCAGGATCTCGTGCGGAACCACGGGACCGTCGGTGAGCTGCTGCCCCTTCTTCACAAAATCGCCCTTGTAGACGATCACGTGCTTGCTCATCGGAACCAGGTGTTCTTCCTCGGTGCCGGTCTGGGGATCCTTGACCAGGATGCAGCGCTTCCCTCGGATGGATGGGCCAAAGTCGACGACTCCATCAATCCGGGCAATTTCGGCGGCATCCTTAGGACGACGCGCTTCGAAGAGTTCCGCCACACGGGGCAGACCACCGGTGATATCTTTCGTCTTGGAAGCCTTGCGGGGTGTCTTCGCGAGGAGGGAACCGGCTCCAATCTCGTCACCTTCGGCAACCACGAGATGTGCACCCGCAGGAATGGCGTATTGGGCGAGCGCCTCGCCTTTGTTGTTCTCGACAATGATCTGAGGGTGAAGGTCCTCCTTGTGCTCAATGATCACAAGGTCCTCTTGGCCCGTCGCCTCATCGGTCTCCTGTTTCATCGTCACGCCTTCGATGATGTCGCCGAAGCGGACGCGTCCGGATTTCTCAGAGATGATCGGGACATTGTAGGCGTCCCACTCGACAAAGATCTCACCCTTCTTGACCGATCCACCATCTGCGACCGAGATAACCGATCCGACAACAATGGTGTGGGACTCCAGTTCCTTCCCATCGGCGGTCGTGATGGTGATCGACCCATTCTTGTTGAGGACGATGCTGTTGCCGTCATCGAGCTTCACGACACGCAGATCGTGGAAGTGCACGATGCCATCGTGTTTTGATTTGATCTGGGGTTGCTTGTAGGTCTGCGCAGCAGCACCTCCGATGTGGAAGGTACGCATGGTCAGCTGGGTACCAGGTTCACCGATGGATTGGGCAGCGATGATGCCTACAGCCTCTCCGGGTTCGACCAGTCGGCCAGTACCAAGGTTCCTGCCGTAGCATCGGGCACAGACTCCGACCTTGGTCTCACAGGTGAGCACCGAACGGATTTTGACCTTCTCGATGCCGGACCGCTCGACGGACTTGGAGCGTACCTCGTCGAACTCTTCGGCCGCACCGATCAGCTTGTTCTGCAGGTCGGAGGGGTCGAAGATATCCTCCGCGGAGTACCGGCCAAAGATACGCTCACTGATTTTAACAACCTCCTCCTCGCCCTCATAGATGGAGGATACAAAAATCCCGTTGGTCGTACCGCAATCCTGCTCACGGATGATGACATCCTGGGCCGCATCGACGAGCTTGCGGGTCATGTAACCAGAGTCGGCGGTCTTCAGCGCGGTGTCGGCGAGACCCTTACGTGCTCCGTGGGTGGAGATGAAGTACTCCAGCACGGTGAGCCCCTCTCTGAAGTTTGAAAGGATTGGCTTCTCGATGATTGAGCCATCGGGCTTGGCCATGAGACCGCGTAGCCCTGCAAGCTGCCGCACCTGGGCCTTATTGCCCCGCGCCCCGGAATCAACCATCAGGAACACGGGGTTGTACTCCTTCTTGCTCTGGTTTGCCTCGAGCGTCTTGAGCATCACGTTCGCGATCTGGTCCGTGCAGTGAGTCCAGATGTCGATCACCTTGTTGTAGCGCTCCTGGTTGGTGATGACGCCCCTCTTATGCTGCTTCTCGACGTCTGTGATCTGTCTGTGGGCTGCCTCGATCTCCTTCGACTTGGCCTCAGGTATGATCATGTCATCAATACCGATCGACACACCGGCCCGAGTCGCCTCGCTGAAGCCGATTTCCTTGAGTCGATCAAGGGTTACCACGGTCTGCTCATGGCCGCAGACCTTGTAGCAATTGAAGATCAAGTCACCGATCTTTGATTTGCCGACAGGGAAATTGGCGAATCCAAGCTCGCGAGGCCAAATCTCGGAGAAGATGACCCGGCCGACCGTTGTCTCAATGGTCTTGAGCTCCGAATTTCCGTAGGTCGTCCTATGCCCGTAGTCAGGGTTCTTCAGGCGGATCCGATCATGGATCCGGAGCGCACCGTCAGTGTGGGCAAATATGACCTCGGCCTTGTCGTCAAACAGCATGAGGCGATCGGACTCCTTCCGTGATTTGCGGGGCTCGGCGGTCAAGTAGTAGCAGCCCAGGGTGATATCCTGGGTGGGCGTCATGATCGGCTTGCCGGAGGAGGGGCTGAAGATGTTGAGCGGCGCCATCATCAAAAGCCGGGCCTCCATCTGGGCCTCAACGGACAGCGGCACGTGCACCGCCATCTGGTCGCCATCGAAATCCGCGTTGTATGCGGTGCAAACGAGCGGATGGATCCGGATGGCTTCGCCTTCGATGAGGGTGGGCTCGAAGGCCTGGATCGAAAGGCGATGGAGAGTTGGCGCGCGGTTGAGCAGAATAGCATGACCGCGGGTGACCTCCTCGAGGATGTCCCAGACCTCTGGGGACTGCCTCTCGATCATCTTCTTGGCGGAACGGACCGTATGAACATATCCACGCTCCTTGAGTTTCCGGATGATGAAAGGCTCGAAGAGCACCAACGCCATCTTCTTGGGAAGACCGCACTGGTTCAGCTTGAGCTCAGGTCCAATGACAATCACGGAACGCCCAGAGTAGTCGACCCGCTTACCCAAGAGGTTCTGGCGGAATCGGCCAGATTTTCCCTTGAGCATGTCGGACAGAGACTTCAGGGCCCGGTTTCCAGCACCGGTGACGGCGCGACCGTGGCGACCGTTGTCGAACAAAGCATCAACGGCCTCCTGAAGCATTCGCTTCTCATTCCGTATAATAACCTCCGGGGTCTTCAGCTGGAGGAGGTTTTTGAGTCGGTTGTTGCGGTTGATAACCCGACGATATAGGTCATTGAGATCTGAGGTGGCGAAGCGTCCACCCTCGAGCGGCACCAAAGGACGAAGATCCGGAGGGATCACCGGGAGCACGGTAAGGATCATCCACTCCGGCCGCGTCTTGGACTTTGAGAATCCTTGGAAGAGCTTGATTCGCTTCGCGATTTTCTTTCGGTTCTGCTTCGACTTCGTCTCCAACATTTGTTGCTGAAGGAGCTCGACGGTCGAATCCAGTTCAATCCGTGCGAGGGCATCGCGTACCGCCTCAGCTCCCATCTTGGCGACAAAGGCGTCGGATCCATAGGTCTGCCGAGCCTCTCGGTATTCGTGCTCGCTGAGAAGCTGGAGCTCCTTCAACGGGGTGTTGCGAGGATCGATGACCATGTGGTCCTCGTAGTAGATGACCCTCTCGAGGTTCCGCGCGGTCATGTCGAGCATCAGGCCGATACGGGAAGGCATGCACTTGAAGAACCAGATGTGCGAGACCGGCACGGCAAGCTCGATGTGACCCATCCGTTCGCGCCGCACGCGGGCTAGGGTGACCTCGACACCGCATCGATCGCAAACGACCCCACGGTGCTTGATACGTTTGTACTTGCCGCAGGAGCACTCCCAATCCTTGACCGGACCGAAGATTCGCTCACAGAAGAGCCCGCCCTTCTCGGGTTTGAACGTCCTGTAGTTGATGGTCTCAGGGTTCTTGACCTCACCCTTGGACCAGGAGCGGATATTTTCTGGCGAAGCCACCTGGATGGCGACGTGATCGACCTGATTGACCTTGTCGAGACCAAGCAACTCGCGAGCGGTTTCCCTTGAAGAAATCATAGCTGTAACATCCTGAGGATTTTGGGTTTCAGACTTCAAGCCAGTGCCGACAACGCGGCCGCAGGTGACATCGGGGCTTCAGCGGGGTTCGAGTATCCGACCCGCACATCGAGTCCAAGGGACTGCATCTCCTTGACGAGGACGTTGAACGATTCCGGAATGCCCGCCTCAAGGGTGTTGTCACCCTTGACGATACTCTCATAGATCCGGGTCCTCCCTTGGACATCGTCCGATTTGACCGTGAGAAGTTCCTGGAGGGTATATGCGGCGCCGTAGGCCTCCATAGCCCAGACTTCCATCTCGCCGAAGCGCTGTCCGCCATACTGGGCCTTGCCGCCCAACGGTTGTTGGGTGACCAGAGAGTAAGGCCCAACCGCGCGGGCGTGGATCTTGTCGGCGACGAGGTGGCCGAGCTTGAGCATGTAGATGTAGCCGACGACCACCTCCTGATCGAACGGTTCACCCGTACGGCCATCAAACAGCGTGGCCTTTCCGTTTTCGCCAACGAGCCGGGCCTGGGATTTCTTCTTCTGTCCGTCCACAGCCTGCTTCAGGTAGTCCCGGATTTCGCGCTCACGAATGCCATCAAACACCGGGGTCGCTATCTTGATGCCCAGCATGCGGCAAGCCCAGCCAAGGTGGGTCTCGAGCAGCTGGCCGACATTCATCCGCGATGGCACGCCCAGAGGGTTCAGGACAATGTCAACCGGGGTACCGTCGGCAAGGAACGGCATGTCCTCCTCCGGGACGATCGCGGCGACGACGCCCTTGTTGCCGTGACGACCGGCCATCTTGTCACCAACCGAAAGCTTCCGCTTCGATGCGATGTAGACCTTGACCTGCTTGACGACACCCCCGTCGAGATCCTCACCGGCCTCGACCCGCTCAACCTCTTCTGCATGCTGGGAATCTAGATCTTCAAACTTTCGCTTAAACGCACCGATGATCTCGTTGATCTTGTTCCGGATGGGAGACGGATCGATCTCGATCCGATCGTAAACAGTCGCAAGTTTCTTGAGGAGCGTCTTGGTGATCTTGCGGTTGGCAGGAATGATGATCTCACCAGTCTCGCTGTTGACCACGTCGAGCGGGATCTTCTCGCCCAAGAGGATGTTCGAGAGAGCCTCGGTCAGCTGCTCGAGAAGCTCCTCCTTCTTCGATCGGAAACCGTCATCGACCTCCTTGCTCACCTTCTTGGCCGCCTCCTTTTCCTCCTTGCGACCCGACTTGGAACCCTCCGCCTTCGCTGAGACTTTGATGTCCATCACGATGCCGTAGGTGCCCGAGGGAACCCTCAGAGAGGTGTCCTTCACGTCGGCCGCTTTTTCACCGAAGATGGCCCTCAGAAGACGCTCCTCCGGGGCGAGCTCAGTCTCGGATTTCGGAGTGATCTTGCCGACGAGGATATCGCCCGGCTTGACCTCGGCACCAACACGAACGACACCATCGAGACCGAGGTTTTTCAGGGCCTCTTCTCCCACGTTCGGTATGTCGCGGGTGATCTCTTCGGGCCCAAGTTTCGTGTCGCGCGCTACCACCTCGAATTCCTCGATATGGATCGAGGTGAACACATCATCCTTGACGATGCGCTCGGAGATCAGGATGGCGTCCTCGAAGTTGTAGCCGTTCCAGGGCATGAACGCGACAAGAGCATTCCGGCCGAGGGCTAGTTCTCCACCCGCCGTACACGGACCGTCGGCTAGAACCTGTCCCTTCTTTACCGAATCCCCCTTGGAGACCAGGATCTTCTGATTGATGCAGGTTGCCGCGTTGGATCGCATGAACTTGCGAACCGGATAAACCCAGACGCCCGCGTCAGAATCTGTCTTGACCTTTTTCTTACCCTCCGGAACCCGGCCATCCTTAGTGATGATGATTTGGCTACCGTTGACACTCGCCACTTTGCCGGATTCTTCGGCCACGATCACGGCCCTGGAATCCCGGGCAACACGATCTTCGAGGCCGGTGGCGACAAATGGAGCCTCAGTGATCAACAGAGGCACGCCCTGGCGCTGCATGTTGGACCCCATCAAGGCACGATTGGCATCGTCATGCTCAAGGAACGGAATCAGGCCCGCCGCCACCGAAACGAGCTGCTTCGGTGAGACGTCCATATAATGGATCTCCTTGGGCTCCACATCGATGAAGTCACCTTTGTTACGACAGGTAACCTTCTCGGTGAGGAATCGACCCTTGTCATCGATCGCAGCATTCGCCTGGGCAATCGTATATCCCTCCTCACGGTCACCCGTGAGATAGTCGAGTTTCTCGGTTACCCTGCCGTTCTCCACCTTGCGGTAGGGCGTCTCTATGAACCCGTAGTCATTGACTCGGGCGAAGGTCGCCAACGACGCGATCAGACCGATGTTTGGGCCTTCGGGCGTTTCAATTGGGCAAATGCGTCCGTAGTGGGACGGATGAACATCACGAACCTCGAATCCGGCGCGATCCCGGGACAAACCGCCTGGTCCGAGAGCGGACAGTCGGCGCTTGTGGGTCAGCTCCGCCAAAGGGTTGATCTGATCCATGAACTGGCTGAGCTGGCTGCGGCCGAAGAAATCCCGGACAACCGCCGAAAGAGCCTTCGGATTGATCAGCTTCTGCGGAGTCATGGTATCCATCGTCTGGTCGAAGAGCGTCATACGCTCCTTGACCAACCGTTCGGTCCTGGCGAGACCAACACGACACTGGTTGGCCAAAAGCTCTCCAACTGTCCGGATACGCCGGCTTCCGAGATGATCAATATCGTCAAGGCTTCCCTCGCCTTTTTTGAGTTTGAGGAGATAGCGGGTAGCCTCGAGGAGGTCCTTCCCAGTCAGTATCCGTGAATCACCCTCCGAGAAGTTCAGTTTTTGGTTGATCTTGTAGCGTCCTACCCGACCGAGATCATACCGCTTGGCGTCGAAGAACAGCCTCTTGATGAGAGCCTTCGCATTTGCGGCCGTCGGGGGATCGCCGGGACGGAGACGGCGATAGATGTCCTTCAGCGCCTCATCGCCATTCTTGGTAGGATCCTTCTTAAGGCACTTGATGACGATCCCGTCATCGAGAGAGGTGTCGACCACACGGATCTTCGAGACCTTCAGGTCAGCGATCTGTTTGACAGTCGCCTTCGAGAGCGGCTCGAAGGCACGGGCAACAACAATGCCTTTATCGTTGTCCACCGCATCCTCGATCAAGACCTTGTTTTGGATGTCCTCCAACTTGTCCGCGTCCTTTACGGATATCTCCTCGATCTTGTAGAACAAGTCGAGAATGTCGCCGTCCTTGCCGACGTCCTCTGGATTGATCTTGGACTCGGGACGCGGGTGGAGCCGTGCCTCGGCGATGGCAAACAACGCCCTGAAAAATGTGGTCGTCAGGAACTTGCGGCGACGCTTCTTCCGATCGAGGTAAACGTAAAGAAGATCGCTGGTGTCGAATTGCGCCTCATACCAAGAGCCGCGATCCGGAATGATCCGGAAACTGTGCAGGAGTTTCCCGTTGGGATGCTGGGTCGTCTCAAACGCCAAGCCTGGGGAGCGATGCAACTGGCTGACAATCACCCGCTCGGCACCATTGATCACAAAGGTGCCCTGGGGAGTCATAAGCGGAATCTCGCCCATGAACACCTTTTCTTCCTTGGTCCCCTTCTCGTCCTTGAGGAGAAAGGTGACATAGAGCGGAGCCCCGAAAGTCAGGCCTTCCCGCAGACATTCAAGCCAGTCGACTTTAGGCTCCTGGATGTCATAGCTGTGGAAATCAAGGACCGTCTTACCATCGTAGCTTTCGATCGGGAACACCTCGGTGAACACGGCTTGGAGTCCGGTGTTCTTGCGCTTGGACTGGGGAATCTCCGCCTGCAGAAACTCCTTGTAGGAGTCGAGTTGGATTTCGATGAGGTTGGGAGGCGTTAGGACCTCATTGATCTTTCCGAAGTTGATGCGCTCCGAGACTTTGTTTGGCATGGTGACCTTTATTCCTTTCAGCTCCGCCGGAAGTCCGGCGGGTCTAGTGCAACAAGCGACAACAAGACAAGGCCGGACGGTTTAGCTCCGAAAACCGACCGGTCTCGTCTTGTTACCCTCAAGTTTCAACAACCTTTCGACGGTATCGCTAAAGAACAAACCCGCAAACGACAAGCTCTCGGCGTGCGGGGACTAAGGGAGGGAGGCGGGAACCGCCTCCCTCCTTGAGATGGATGTTACTTGAGCTCGATCTTGGCCCCGGCCTCTTCGAGCTTCTTCTTGGCTGCCTCGGCGTCCGCCTTCGGGGCACCCTCGAGAACGGGCTTCGGAGCCCCGTCGACCAAAGCCTTGGCCTCTGCCAAACCGAGACCGGCCTTGACCTCGCGGACAACCTTGATGACGGCGATTTTCTTGTCGGCTGGAACCGATGCCAAGATCACATCGAACGTGTCCTTGACCTCTGCGGCAGGAGCCGCAGCGCCACCGCCGGCGGCCGGAGCCGCGGCAACTGCCACGGGGGCAGCAGCAGTAACGCCCCACTTGGTCTCAAGGGCCTTAACCAATTCGGCGGCCTCGAGAACGGTGAGCTTGCTGAGTTCTTCCACGATGTTGTTGATGTCTGCCATGATGTTTTCTTTCTGTCCTTGTTGTCGTCCGTTCAGTCTCGTCGAAGAAGGAGCCCCTTCAGATTAGTCCGCAGCCCGCGAACCGACGATTCACTCTTTTTTGAGTTCGGGATCCAGACGGGACGGCGCCTGTATTCCGAGAGGGATGGAGCGCTGCGATCAATCCGGCTTGTCGACCTTCGCCTTGATGACCCGCGCGAGCTGGGAGCCAGGGGTGTTGATGAGTGCCGCGAGCTTCTGAGCGGGGGCCTGAATCACACCAAGCAGCCTGCCCCGGAGAACACCGATCGGCGGAAGATCCGCAATAGCCTCGACAGCAGCCGCCTCGAGGCGCTGGCTGCCAAGGTAGCCGAACTGAAGCTTCGGTTTCTCAAACTCGGACTGAAAGGTCTTGATGACCTTTGCAGCCGCAGCGATGTCGTCTTTCCCAGTCACGACCGCCAGCTGACCCGCGAGTGCTCCGGACAAATCCGCGACACCGGCCTGCTTCGCGGCAACCCGGAATATGGTGTTCTTGACGACATGAACCTCGGCGCCCGCCTTGTTGAGGCGTTTCCGAAGCTCAGTAAACTTTGATACAGCCAGGCCGCGGTAATCGACAACCAGGAAGAACGGCGACGCCTGAATCCGGGCGACGTATTCTGCTGAGATGAATTGCTTCTCGGTACGCATGTGAAGGGTCCCTTGTTGGTTCAGTTGGCGCCGAACTCCTTGAGATCCAGCCGAACCGGTGGGCTCATGGTCAGCGAGAGGGAGCAGGATTTGATAAAGATGCCCTTGGCACCCGAAGGGCGGGCTCTCACCACGGCCTCGATGACCGACCGGGCATTCTCGGAAATCTGCTGGGCGCTGAAGCTCGCCTTGCCGACTGGAACATGGATGTTGCCGGCTTTGTCGATCTTGAATTCAACCCGGCCCGCCTTGACCTCCCTGATGGCCTTCGCCACGTCGTCCGACACAGTACCGGTCTTCGGGTTGGGCATCAGCCCACGTGGGCCGAGCACTTTGCCAAGCTTTCGGACCTCCGCCATCGCCTCGGTAGTCGAGATGGCAACGTCGAAGTCAGCCCATCCCTCCTGACATTTCTTGATCATGTCGTCAAAACCCACGAAGTCGGCCCCTGCAGCCTTGGCCGCCTCAGCCTGGGCACCAGCCTTGGTGAACACCAAGACGCGTACCGTTTTTCCCGAACCATGAGGAAGCGGACAGGTGCCGCGAACCATTTGGTCCGACTGTTTTGGGTCGACCCCGAGTCTGAAAGCGAGATCCACAGTCTCCACGAACTTTGCCCGTGGGAACTTGACGAGAACATCGACCGCTTGATTGAGGGGGTAGTTCTTTGAGACATCGACGAGGGTGGATGCCTTCTTGTATCGTTTGCTAGCCATGCTTGTGTGCGGTCCGGACGAGTCATTCAGACTCTCCCGCTCAATGGATTTGGAATGAGAATTCTTAACGAACGAGTCCCATGGAGTGACAAAGATCGAGCACGGTGTCAACCAAACTTTGAAAAAGATCCAAACATCTTCGCATCCCGAAGGGCTACAGACTCGACCGAAGACCTTTATGCTGATTGCCGGCGATCCTTCGGGTGATCTGGCCGCAGCCGAGCTGGTCGGGGCGCTCCGAAGGCGGTGCCATGCCTTCCAACCCCAGTTCATTGGTTCTGGTGGGCCTGCCATGAGGAAGGCCGGTGTGGCCCTGTTCCACGACCTGACGGTCCACTCGGTCATCGGGTTGGAGATCCTCAGGAAGGTCCTGTTCTTCCGCGAAGTCTTCTCAACACTAAAACGTGAGGCTCGAGTCAGGACAGTTGATGCAGTCATCGGCGTTGACTACTCGGGATTCAACCTTCGCTTCGCGGAGGCCATCGCCCGGGAAACCCGCGGCTCAAGGGGAGCATTCGAGAACTGGCGTCCCAGATTGGTCCAGTACATCTCACCACAGGTCTGGGCATCCCGACCCGGTCGCACAAAGCGGATGGAGGCCTGTTTGGACCTTCTGCTCACCATCCTGCCATTCGAGCCCGACTGGTTTGCCGGACACGCTCCAAGCCTATCGGTCGTCCATGTCGGCCACCCTTTGGCGGACCGCCATTCCGGGGAGAGCTCCGTGGCCAATCCCGTCCGGAAGGACCCTCCTCTGCTAGTCCTGCTCCCTGGGAGCCGTCCTGGCGAATTGGCAAGGCATCTTCCGGTCATGATACCCGCAGCCCAGCGGGTGCAACGGGAAACGGGAGCCCGAATTCGGTTCGTCCTACCCCGGGAATCCCTCGGGGCACTTGTCAGAAGACTGCTCCCTGATGCACTCGACGCCACGATCCAGATCGACCAACTCTCCGCCAGTCTTCGTGAGGCCTCGGTGGCCATGGCCTCCACCGGGACGGTCACCCTCGAATGTGCCTGGCACGGGGTTCCGACCGTCGCCCTCTATCGGACCTCCCCGCTCACCTACGCGGTGGGACGGCGCATCGTAACCGTGAAGCACCTTGCCATGCCGAACATACTCGCCGGTGGGCCGGTGATACCCGAATTTGTCCAGAACGAAGCCACACCAGACCGGCTCGCCGAGGCGGCGATTGGATATCTCCACGATCCCGAGAGGCGTGCCGAAACGCGACGGCGCCTCCTGGAACTGGCATCGACTCTGGGCGGCCCCGGCACCGCCGATCGCGCAGCGTCCGCGATTCACGGGCTTTTTGCGGAATCCACGGACGCCGACTGATTCACGGTCCACGCGGCTCGAACGCGAAGGGTCGGTACATAATTTCCGACGAATTCCCTCCTGTATTCGGCGAATGTGCCGGCGGCAAGATGGGTCCGGATCTCTTCCATCAACTGGAGGTAGAAATGGCTATTATGGATGCTGACGAGTCTGAGACCGAGAATCTCGTTCACGTTCAGAAGATGTCGGATGTAGGCCCGGGAATGGTTCCGACACGCAAAACAGGGGCAGCCTTCCTCGATGGGGCCGAAGTCCGCCTTCACCGCACCGCCCTTGATGGCGAAGGTGCCCTTCCGCGTGAATGCCGTGCCGTTCCTGGCGACCCGGGTTGGCAGCACACAGTCGAACATGTCGATTCCACGGGCAACGAGCTCGACCAGCTGGGCCGGCGTTCCAAGCCCCATGGCGTATCTGGCTTTGCCTTCTGGAAGATGCGGCACGGTCATCTCCACGGCCTTCAACATCTCTGGCTCCGGCTCGCCGACGCTCACACCACCCACCGCATAGCCATCGAACCCCATCGCAACGAGCTCCCGGGCACAGCGTTCGCGGAGCCGAGGATCGGACGCTCCCTGAACGATCCCAAAGACCTTCTGGCCGTCCGCCCTAGGCTGTTCCAGACACTCCGAAGCCCAGCGAATTGTACGCTTTACGGCCCTCGCAACCTCCTCACCCGATGCGGTGTGGGGAGGACATTCATCGAACACCATCGCGATATCGGAGCCAAGGGCCCGCTGTATCCCCATGCTTTCCTTCGGCCCCAGGAAGATTGGACTGCCATCGAGGTGGCTACGGAACTCGACACCGTGTTCCCGAATCTTGCGGATCTTTCCGAGGCTGAAGACTTGAAACCCCCCGGAATCGGTGAGAATCGGGCGGTTCCAGTTCATGAAACGGTGAAGTCCCCCTGCCTGGCCCAGGATCTCGAGGCCCGGACGAATGCTGAGATGGTAGGTGTTCCCCAGCAGGATCTGGGTCCCCATTTCCTCCAGTTCCCTGTTGTCGAGGGCCTTGACGCTCGCCTGCGTTCCGACAGGCATGAACACCGGTGTCTCTACATCGCCATGCGCGGTCCGCAACCGTCCCCTTCGGCCTTGGCAGTTGGGATCAGCCCGGATGATGTCGAACATGCGGAAAGGCTCACCCGGAGAACCCGATCGAGGCAACTGGTGTCTGGAGAGTGTCTGGAGAGCCTGTCGGGAGAGTCCGAGGAATGGCAGGCGGTTTGAATCCTTACATCTTGGGAGGACAGACAGCTCCATCCATTCTCCGGGGGTGTGCCGTACAAACAAGATCAGGGCTCGCGCGTACCACCCTGATGCGGTAATTGATCCAGTCATCATGGCCCGTCTCATTGCCCTCGTCGTCGTCGGCTGCGTTGTCGTGGCCATCGCCGGAATCCTGCTCGCGAGCCGTTTCAGGACCAACGACTACCGCCACGGCTCATTCACCACCTGGGTGAAGCGGACGGGCCCGGATGCGCGGGTCAACGAGGCCGTCGCCCTGATGGGAGCCACCGCAATCCCGGACCTTTTGGAGCTCCTGAACTGGACCCCGAACGGCACGGAACGGAACTCCAGAAAACTCCACGACAGCCTCCCAAACTCCTGGCGCAGACACTTCCGGATCCTCGAGGTTTCCGACCCGGATGTGGTTCATCTCCAGGCCCTTGGCGCCCTCGGTGGGCTCGGCCCAGAGGCGCTCCAGGCACTCCCGGCTGTTCTATCCTGGACGACGGTCGTCGGGCCCGTCGGAGAGGAAGCGCTCATCGCAGCGCTGAGGATCGCACCCGGTTCCCCACAGGTGTCAGAGAAAGTCGTTGCGATGCTGCTGGATCGACCGGCCTGGCGTGATCAGGCAGCAAGGGCAATGATGGCGGCCCAGGTTCCAATCGAGGGCGCCCTGACGGCCTTGGTCGAATCCCTCCGCGACGGCTCCCCCCCAAATCCCGAGATCCTCTCCGCCATCAGCCTCTACGGCCGCGAGGCTTCCAGCGCCGTCTCGAGGCTCGGACCCTCACTCAGGGATGTCTCCACAAAATCCGCCGCCATCGAGGTCCTCAGGGCCGCAGGACCCGCCGCATTGCCGATGCTTTCCGAGATTCGCCAGGATCTTAATCCGGACTCACCGGTGGTCGTCGGTGCGCTGGAGGTCGCTGGTCGTTGCGGCAGCCCAGCCTCACCCTGCCTGCCCGCCATCAAGGAACTCGAGCTGTCAAAGGATGGGAGCATCGGGATGCTGGCTTCCTTGGCGCGCGCGAGGATCGAGGGACGGCCCACCAACGCCATTCCGACGATCGTGCGCGAACTCCGTCTTCCAGTGGCCGACGCAACCCATCCCTATCTCCCGATGCATCCCGGACTCCGGGGCATCCGCCTCTCCTCAAAGCAAGCCGCCGCATGGCTCCTGGGCGAGTTGGGGGGATCTGCAAAGGCTGCATCCTCTGATCTGAATGCCGCCATCCGGTCGGACGATCCAAGGCTCATGGTCCTCGCCGCATGGGCCCTTTGGAACATCAACCAGGAGGCCGAACCCTCGGTTGGCGCCATCCGACGAGGCCTGGCATCCACCCAGGATCCCGTCGCCCAACGGATCGCCATCGAGGCCGTGACTGAGCTGGGGTCCCTTGCGAACCTTGCCATCGAGGATCTCGAGCGGATCGAGCATCAAGGTCTCAGACTGAAAGGACCAGCACGGGCGGCTCTCGATCATCTGCAGGGCCTCGCACCGCTCCGTGTGCCACGATGATTTCTGGATCCGTGTCGGTCATCGATCCAAGGCCTGAATTTCGGGAAACGCACCGTGACACGTCAGTGATGCCCTGCGCCGGTTCTGGACTGCCATGAAGGAATTCGATCTGATCGCTAGGCTCATCCCATCGCTACCCACGAATGTCTCCGTCGTCCAGGGTGCCGGAGATGACTGCGCGATCGTGGAGCCGGGATCCCCGCTCACCCAGACGCTCCTCAAGGTGGACGCCGTGGTGGAGGGTATTCATTTCCTGCCAGAGACGGATCCCGTCAGGGTCGGACACAAGGCCCTCGGTCGATGCCTGAGCGACGTCGCCGCCATGGGAGGAATCCCCGTGGCCGGCCTCGTCACGCTGGGGCTTCCCAGCAACCACGATCCTGAACGGATCCGCCATCTCTACGAAGGGCTTGGCAGGCTCGCGACACGACACGGGGTCGCCATCGTCGGAGGCGAGACCACGACCAGCCCCGAGCGTCTCTGGATCAGTGTCAGCCTCATGGGGTTCGTCCCGAGGGGAAAGGCCGTCCTGAGGTCTGGAGGATGCGAAGGCGATGCTGTGTTCGTCACTGGCGAGCTGGGCGGATCCCTCGCCGGAAAGCACCTGGACTTCGAACCCCGACTTGAACAGGGACGCTGGCTGGCGGAGTCCGGCCGGGTCCACGCCATGCTCGACCTCAGCGACGGGCTGGCCGGAGATCTCGGGCATCTGCTGGCGGCGAACGGTGGGCTTGGTGCGGAGTTGATGGCCACGTCGCTACCGATCAGCAGGGCGGCCATCCAACGCGCGAGGGAAGTCCCCGGTGCGCGCCCACCACGGGCGGCGGCGCTGATGGACGGCGAGGATTTCGAGCTGCTGTTCACGACCAGCCCGAAGGATGCCGTACCGCTGCTGAATGCCTGGAAAGCCCGGTTCCCGGATCTTCGCCTCACCTGTATTGGACGACTTACCCGTGAACCCGGGATCCGGCTCAGGACCGAACAGGGTCTGCAGGTCATCCCGCCCCGCGCCTACGAGCATTTTGCATGAACGGCATGCCGATCAGAACCTGGATCTCCCGATCGGCCGGCGACACGGAAGCCCTCGGAGAGCGCATCGCAGGAGTCGCCTCACGGGGCCAGGTGATCGGACTGAGCGGCGACCTCGGTGCAGGCAAGACGGCACTCATCCGGGGACTCGCCCGTGGACTCGGCTTCACAGGGCGCATCCATTCTCCAACCTTCTCCCTCATCAATCTGTACGAGGGCGGTCGCCTCCCCCTGTTCCATCTAGACCTCTACCGACTCGATGGACCCGCCGCGATCCACGAGGCCGGACTCGAGGACTACCTCATTCACCCGGGGGGCATCAGCGCCGTGGAGTGGATCGGACGTTGGACTCCTCCACCCAGCCACCAAAGCCACTGGTCCATCCACCTGACCCCCTTGGACGACACCACCCGGGAGATCACCCATGACATCCCTGGCCTTTGAGTTCTCCACCGACCGCAGGACGATCGCAATCGCGAGGGATGGACTCCTCCTCGCGCAGAGCCTCCTCGAGCGGGTCCGCGAGACCCCCCTAGCCGCGCTGGTCGACCGGGTTCTGAGCGAGAGTGGACTCCAGCCGCGGGAGATCGACCGACTGGTGGTCGGCCTTGGACCCGGGAGCTACACCGGGGTTCGGCTGGCCATCTCCCTCGCCCAGGGGTGGCACCTCGGCCTGAGAACGGAGGTGGTCGGCCTCTCCAGCCTGGAGGCTCTGGCCGCGGCTTCAGAGCACCTCGAGGGGCGCACCCTGCTGGCGGTCGATGCCCAGAGGGGGGAATATGCGGTAGCCAGGGCCGAATCCGGACGACTGATGGAACCACCTCGTCTCTGCTGCCTGGACGACATCAAGGCCCAGATGGGGCTGGGACTCCGGGTGGCGGGTCCCGATCTGGGCCTCGCGCTGCCCGGTGTAGTCGCACTTCATCCCGAGGCCACATGGCTTGCGGTCATGGCGGATCAATGCGCGCCGACAGCCCCAGAGCGACTCGCGCCGGTCTATCTCCGTGAAGCCGCCTTTGTGAAGGCACCTGCACCGAGATCTCTCTGAGGATCCGTCGTATCGCGGAACTTACCTCGACCCTCCAAAAACTGTTCCCGCCAGCCTTTTCAGCAGGCCATCCTTGGGACGTGCTGCCAATCTACTTCGACTTCAATGCCACGACACCGCTCGACGCGGGGGTCCGGGCCGCCATGGAGCCGATGCAGGATCTGGCCTGGGGCAATCCCTCCAGCGTCCACCAGGTCGGCCGTATCGCCCGGGCGGCACTCGACGAGGCCCGATATCGGATGGGCTCCCTCTGGAAGTGCAAACCGAGCGAGGTGGTCTTCACGGGCGGCGGCACCGAGTCCAACAACCTCGCCCTCTTCGGCACCGCCCGCCTGCTCCGTTCCAAGGGAACCCACCTCATTACCTCACCCGTCGAGCACCACGCCGTCCTCCACGCGGTGGAACATCTGGAGCGGCACGAGGGCTTCGAGGTGACCCGCCTTCCTGTCGACCGACATGGACGCGTGGATCCGGAGGACGTTCGAAGGTCCCTCCGTTCGGATACAATCCTCGTCTCCGTGATGGCGGCGAACAACGAGCTTGGAACACTCCAACCCGTCGAACAGATCGGGTCCCTCTGCCAGGAGGCTGGGGTGGTCTTCCACACCGACGCAGTCCAGGCCTTCGGCAAGTGCGCCTTCATGGACATCCATCAGTTCCAGGCCGACCTCGTCTCGGTCTGCGCCCATAAATTCCACGGCCCAAAGGGTGCCGGGGCCCTCTTCATCCGATCCCCACTCCAGCCTCGACCCACCCAGGTGGGGGGGGGACACGAGAACGAGCGTCGTGCCGGGACCGAGAACCTGCCAGCAATCGTCGGCCTCGTGGAGGCCTTTGCCCGATTCGTGCCGGAGCCCGTGTTCGCCCGGGACCCCCTGCTTGCCAGCACAGAGAGACTTGCCACGGCCGCAGCCGCCCTCCCAGGAGTCACCCTACGGGGACATCCCACGGAGCGTCTGGCGAACACGATTGCGTTCTCCGTGACCGGAACCGACAGCATCGCGCTGATGGCGGCGCTGGATCTCAAGGGCATCTGCGCCTCGAGTGGGTCGGCCTGCTCCGCCGGATCCCTCGAACCCAGCCACGTGCTGCGGGCCCTTGGTGTCCCTCGGGAGGAGGCCACGGCGCTGGTTCGGTTCTCCCTGGGCCGAACGTCCACCGAGGAGGAAGTCGACCGGGTGATCGCGGTCCTTCCCGAGGTGATCCAACGCGTCCGAAGAGGATCCCGCAGCGGTGCATAGGCCCTGGAATCCGACCCGAGGCTTGACCCAATCGGTTCGAATGCCGGACCGTTTCCGTCGTCGATTCCCCGCATTTATGAACCCATCCCCTTCCCTGCCGTCGCACTCGCGCCGGCGTTTCCTCCGCAACTCTTCCGCAGCGACCGCGTTCGCCCTGGCCGCTCCCTCGGTGATCCTCCGGGAGAAGGCCTTCGCCGCGAACAGCGATACGCTCAAGATCGGCCTCATCGGATGCGGCGGTCGCGGCACCGGCGCCGCCGGCAACGCGCTCACCGCGGATGACAACTGCGTGCTGACCGCGGTCGCCGACGCCTTCCCCGAGCCGCCGAAGCTCGCCCTCGCGGGTCTCAAGGAGACCTACGGCCCCCGCGTCGCTGTCACCCCCGAATCCACCTTCATCGGACTCAACGCCTTCGAGAAGCTGATCGACTCCGGCATCGACGTCGTCCTGCTCGCCTCACCTCCGGGATTCCGTCCGATGCACCTCCGCTACGCGGTGGAGCGCAACAAGCACATCTTCGCCGAGAAGCCCGTGGCCACCGACGCCGTCGGCCTCCGTCACGTCCTGGAGTCGGTCCGTATGGCCAAGGAGAAGAAGCTCCACTTCGTCTCCGGCTTCTGCTGGCGGTCCGACCTCCCCCGCCGCGCCCTCTATGACCGCATCCTGTCGGGCGGCATCGGCGACGTGAAGGCCATCTACGGCACCTATCTCACCGGCCCCGTGAAGCCCATGCCTGCCGAGAACACGCGCAAGCCCGGGATGACGGACCTCGAGTGGCAGCTGCGCAACTGGATGAACTTCTCGTGGCTCTCGGGCGACGGCATCGTCGAGCAATGCATCCACACCGTCGACAAGATGGCGTGGTGCATGGGCGACAAGCCGCCCCTGAAGTGCACCGCCACCGGCGGCCGCATGATCCCGAACAACGAGGGCAACATCTATGACCACATGACGGTGGTCTACGAGTATGCCACCGGGGTCCGGGGCGTCATCGCCCAGCGCCAGATCGCGGGCTGCTACAACGACAACTCCGACTACATCCTCGGCACCAAGGGCAACGCCCAGAGCGGCTGGGGCGTGCCGGTGATCCGCGGCGAGAAGCCCTGGCGCTACGACGGCGAGAAGAACAAGGACATGTACGTCGTCGAGCACGAGGACCTCTTCGGCAGCATCCGGAATTCCCGGAACTACCGGTTCGACGGCGAATGGCTGGCCTCCAGCACCGCGCTCGGACTCATGGGCCGTCTGGCGGCCTACACCGGTGGCGAAGTCAGCTGGGAGGACTTCATGAAGTCCGATGAGAAGCTCAGCCCCGAGGGGCCGCTCGCGTGGGACATGAAGTGCCCCATCATGCCGCTACCGATGCCCGGCCGCTACAAGCCCGCCTGAGGCCAGCCAGAACGTCGACCGCGACCACCGCGGCCCACAACCCGGATCATGCCCCAGGGCGTGATCCGGGTTTTTCGTTTCGGGAAAACCAGCCCAGGACTCCCGGGCGGGTGACCGGACGCCGGATCGCCATTTCGCGGAACCGCTCCTCGAGTTGGCCGCGGCTCCATGCGCCCCAGACGACCGAATTGAGGGTCCCGACAACGGCCCAGAGGATAAATGCCCTCGCGCTCTCGCCACCACCGCCTCCTACCGCACTCATCGCCATCAACGGGATCCAGACCACCACCGGCAGCACCACGATCCGGATCATGACCGACGAAGCTGCAGTTCGTCCGCCGCCAGAGACCCCCACCCAGAGGCCCAGCCACCCAATGGCCCACAGGTCGAGGACGAGGAACACCATCGACAGGAGGGCAACGGCCAGCGAGTAGCCTGAGTCATCAGGCTCAATGGCCGCCACTCCCAGGAGGAGGATGGTGTCGAGGACCAGGACGGCCACCATCGGACCCAAAAACTGCCTCCGGAGCGCACGCCAACGTCCCTCCAGGATTTCTCGATCCGTCAGCGAGGTCGTGAGCAGGAGCTCCATCGCCCCGGTGGCCCGATCCTCGAGGAACTGTCGAGGGGCCTCGTTGGCCATCCACGACTTGAGCACGAGATGGATCACCAGCGCGGACCAGACCAGGAACGCCAGCATCGCGGCCCGGCTGTCGTCTCGACGGGAAACCTCCCAACCCAATCCCATGAAGGAGACGAGCACCCCGATCACCACCCCCCAGACGAGCCATCCCCGGATCCAGTGCCGGGCCGACAACCACAGCACGGGGTTCACATCGAGGAGTCGTCCCCGGAACCGCTCGGCCATTCCCGGTCGCGAGAACCGCAGCCGCTGCAGCCATGCCGACAGACCCCTCCGGGATGATCGCGTCTCCCGGTCCTGCCAGCTTCGGGGTAGCCACCAGGTGGCGAGCCCCAGCGCGACAACCCCACATCCTCCGGAAAATCCCAGCGACAGGAGGTATCCCGAGGTACGGGCCATGCCCGGCAGGACCGATCGCGAGGCCATGAAGGCGGTGACTGGATTGAGACTGAGCAGCCAGTCGTTCCACCCGTCTGGAACCTCCCCGCCGACCCGCCAATAGTGGAGCAGGAGCAGGACGCCATAGACCATGAATCCACCGCCCCAGACCCCCATCTCGAGCAGGGTGTTCAGACCCACCGCCCGCTGGACCTCCCGGGTGAGAATCGATGCCAGCAATCCGAGCGACAGCGAGGCGAAGGTCACCACCAGGAGCGCGGCCGCCATCCGGACACAGTCCATCATCGAGATCCCACCCATCAGAAGCGAGAGTCCCAGGATCGGCACCAGCGCCAGCTGGCAATAGAGAGCCGCCAAGGCATGGGCCACGAACTTGCCCAGGATGATCTCATGACTCCGGAGATCCGTGAGGAACAGGAGCCCCAGTGTCCCTTCCCGCTTCTCCACGCTCACGCTATCCGTCGTGAACAGGAATCCCGAGAGTCCGGCCAACAGGAGACCCAGGATCGACACCAGATAGTAGATGGGTTCCCCTGAGCCCGTTCCATTCGTGACGAGACCCTGCCTCTGGGTGATTGCCAACCCGAGGCAACCCGCCAGGAGCCCGGACGTCGCGACCACCACCCGGAGCCAGTAGGTCCACGGAAGCCGCGAGGCGACCCTCAGCTCCCGTTCCACGATGGGGGGCACCGTCATCGGCACGACTCCACGGACTTTTAGGTGGTCCGACAAGCCCACAGACCACGGACTCAACCCCGGCCCTCCGACAGGAATCGCCTCCGGTCGAGCTGTCGACAGGCGTACCACCACCCCCAGACGCTGCATCCCACCGCGAGCGCGACGCCCATCGCCATGACAAAGCCGTCGGAGGGCCATCCCGGCAGGGATTTCTGGTACTGGACCAGCCACTCATCGTTCAACCAGTCGCCGACCGCCGTGATGACAAACGGCACATGGTGCGCCACCCAGGCCAGTGCGAATGCGGTGAGAAAGTTGAACCGGGAGAGCGGG
>VHCG01000024.1 GCA_016871805.1 Verrucomicrobiota bacterium | reverse complement strand
GGGGCCGACTGGATCGTCTCCCCGGAGAACCCCCTCACGGCCCGCGTCTGGGTCAACCGCGTGTGGCAGCATCATTTCGGACGGGGCCTCGTGAGGACCCCGAGCGATTTCGGGCGTCAGGGCCAGGCCCCGACGCATCCTGAACTGCTCGACTGGCTGGCCCGGCAGTTCATGGAGCAGGGCTGGAGCGTGAAGAACCTCCATCGCCTGATCCTGAACTCCGCCGCATACCGCAGATCCACGGCCGCCAGCCGGGAGGCCCTCCAGCGGGATCCGGCCAACGATGCGCTGTCGCACTTCGACATGCGACGGCTCACGGCCGAGGAAATCCGCGACTCCCTGCTGTGGGTGAGTGGACCCGTCAACCGGGCGATGCACGGTCCCGGCGTCTTTGTGACCCTGCCGCCCGAGGTGCTCGCCGGACAATCGGTTCCCGGCAGTGGATGGGGGAAGGCTCCTCCCGAGGAACAGGTCCGACGCAGCGTCTACATCCACGTCAAGCGATCGCTTCTGACACCGATCCTCCTGGGATTCGATCTGGCCGAGCCGGATCGTTCGACCCCGGTCCGGTTTGCCACCACCCAGCCCACCCAGGCGCTGGGGATGTTGAACAGCCGCTTCGTCCGGGACCAGGCCACGCGTCTGGCCCGACGGCTGGAAGAGGAGGCCCCCGGTGACCCCCGGGATCAGGTCGCCCGCGCCCTGTACCTCGTGACGGGGCGTCCCGCCACCGGGGACGACCTCGACCGCGGGCTGCGTCTCATCGGGTCGCTGTCCGGACAGGAGGGTCTGGATCCGCGGGCCGCCCTGGAGGCCTTCTGCCTCCTCGCGCTGAACCTCAACGAGTTCGTGTATCTCGACTGACCCCTTCACTGCCATGAACCCCGATGCCTCCACCCCCCGTGGTCAGTTCTGTCGTCGCACCCGTCGTGAATTCCTCTGGGAGGCGGGTGCCGGGTTCACGGGGCTGGCGCTGGCCGGATTGATGGCCCGGGATGGGGTTTTGCCGCGGATCCAGGCGGCGCCGACGCCTGGCGGCTTCGTGAACCCCCTGGCGCCCCGGCAGCCCATGCGCACGGCCCGGGCCAAGAGCGTCATCTTCCTCTTCATGTATGGCGGTCCGAGCCATGTGGACACCTTCGACCACAAGCCGGCCCTGTACCCGCTCGACGGCAAGACGATCACCGTGGGGACGTGCGGCCGGGGTGGACGCAAGAACGAGGGCCGGGTGGTCGGCCCGAAGTGGGCCTTCAAGCCCTACGGCCAGTGCGGCAAGCAGGTCAGCGATCTGTTCCCGAACGTCGGCCGCTGCGTGGACGACATCGCCTTCCTGCACAGCATGACGGCCGATTCACCGATCCATGGCTCGGCGATGCTCCAGATGAACACCGGGAAGATCCTGTCGGGGAGCCCGTGTCTAGGGTCGTGGGTCAACTATGGCCTGGGCAGCGCGAGCGAGAATCTGCCGGGGTTTGCCGTGATGCTCGACCCGATCGGGGGGCCGATCAGCGGGGCCAAGAACTGGTCGAGCGGCTACATGCCGGCCAGCTACCAGGGCACCGTGCTCCGGTCGGCCGGCGACCCGATCCTCGATCTGCAGCGTCCGGAGGGCATGACCGCCCCGATGCAGCGTCGGATCCTCGACTCCCTCCGCGAGTACAACTCCGACCATGCCGCGGCGCATCCGGACAACTCGAACCTCGCCGCCCGGATCGCCAGCTATGAGCTGGCCTTCAACATGCAGCGCCACGCGCCCGAGGCCGTCGATCTCAGCCGGGAGAGCGCTGCCACCCGGGAGCTCTATGGGATCAACAGCCCCCGGACCCAGGAGTTCGGGCGACGCTGTCTCCTGGCCCGCCGTCTGGTGGAGCGGGGGGTCCGCTTCGTCCAGCTCTACGCCGGCGGGGCCCATAACGACGACAATTGGGACGCGCACTCGGATCTCGAGAGGAACCACAATTTCCACGCGGGCCGCACCGATCGACCCATCGCCGGCCTGCTGCAGGACCTCAAGCAGCGCGGACTCCTGGACGAGACCCTGGTGATCTGGGGGGGCGAGTTCGGACGTCAGCCGACGGCGGAATACGAGAAGGGGACCGGACGCGACCACAACGCCTACGGGTTCACCATGTGGATGGCCGGAGGCGGGGTGAAGGGCGGGGTGAGCGTGGGGCAGACCGACGAGCTGGGTTCGGCCGCCGTGGAGGATCGACTCCATGTGAAGGATCTGCACGCCACGGTGCTGCACCTCATGGGACTCGATCCCAACCAGCTGAGCTACTTCTACGGGGGACTGGACCAGAAGCTGGTCGGCGTGGAGGAGGTCCAGCCGATCCGGGCGATCCTCTAGGGGGCAAACCCGGCCGCCGCGTGGGGCAGGGGATCCAGACACACCGAGGTTCCCCTTTCCTTTCCGGAATCGATGGCTAGATACCAGGAGGAGGCCGGATGAAGGTGCATCACAACAGCCCGCGGGCGATCCGATCGGGGTTCACCCTGATCGAGCTCCTCGTGGTCATCGCGATCATCGCGATCCTCGCGGCCATCCTGTTGCCCTCCCTCTCACGGGCGAAGACGGCCGCCCTCAGCACCCAGTGTCGGAACAACCTGAGACAGGTCGGCCTCGCGCTGGCGATGTACACCCAGGACCACCGGGTCTACCCCTACACGGTCGACGCGAACTCGACCAACACGTGGTTCACCTCGATCGCCCGAAACCATGGCAACACGACCAATCTGATGCGGTGTCCGACCTTCAAGGGCGAGTGGCCCGTCGACAAGTCGATCGTCTGGATGTTCGGCAACGCCTACATGCGGGGTCCGACGGGGCCCGACAAGATCGTGGGCGTCAGCTACGGCTACAATGGGTTCGGGATCGGGTCGGCCGGGAAGACCCTATGGCAGGACAATCTCGGTCTGGGCTTCGTGGTGGCACCGGGCGAGGAGGTGCCCCAGGTGCGTGAGGAAAGGGTGGTGGCTCCGGCCGACATGATCGCGGTGGCCGACTCCATGCCGCAACCGGGGTTTCCCCAGTACTATTCGTTCCTGCTGTCGATCGGCAGCCTCCCGTCGAAGCAGCGCCACAACGGTGGGGCGAATGTCCTGTTCGCGGATGGCCACGTGATCGGGATCCGGAATCCCCAGCTGGTGGAGGACACGGACACGAACCGACGGCGCTGGAACCACGACCACCAACCCCATCCGGAGGTGGCGTTCTAGCACGCCGGGGTGGATGCCTCCCCGACCTGCCTAGCGCTCCTATCGGCGTCGGAGATCTAGGGCCACCAGCCGGTCTTCGCTCCGCAGATAGAGTCTACCGTCCGAGAGGACGGGTCCGGCCCAGCAGGGGTAGTGCAGCGAGGGCGCCTGCCACCGGGCCAGCTCCTGGCACTTCTGGCTGTCTGCCTGGAAGATCCCCACCAGGCCCCCTTCGCCCAGGGCGTAGAGGACGCCATCGGCCCAGATCAGGGAGCCGCGTCCGAACACCGGAGGTTGCCTGGAGCCGGACTTCCCCCAGCGTTCGTCGCGTTCCCAGGCCACCTTGCCGGTGGCGAGGTCGAGGCATCGGAGCATCGAATCGGGCTCGTTGCGTCCGCTGAACCCGTACAGATGGCCATCGACCCGGACCGGCGTGCTCCAGTGCATCTCGAGGCCGAGTCCCCGCCAGACCTCCTGCAGCGCCATCGGGGCGCTGGTCGCCCGGAGGAGGAGCGATCCGGTCCGGTAGTAGGCGCTGGACACCAGGATGTCGTTGCCCATGACGACGGGGTTGGCGGCGTTGACCGATTCCTCCACCCGGGCGCGGAACCAGCGCTGGAATAGGACCTGTCCCTGGACGGGGTCAACGCCGACGAGCCCCTGTCGCATGAGACACAGCACCACCCGTTTTCCGTGGAGGGTGGCGGCGACGGGGGAGGCGTAGCTCGCCTGCTTCTCCCAGCGCTTCCACTGGATCGGAGCTTCGCCCGGCCACCCGAGCATGGGCTGACCCTGCCAGTTCTTCTCGCCCACCGAGGCCCAGACCGTCGCGCCGGTCTCGGGATCGAACGCCACGACCCCGGAATCAGGCTGCCCCCCGACCATCACGATCAGTCGTCCCCCTTCAAGGATGGGGGAGGAACCGACCCCGAAGAACGCCTCGGGGACCTCGAAGTCCTTGGCCGTGTCCCGCTGCCACCGGAGACGTCCGGTGGCCGTGTCGAACGCGCTCAGCTTCCCCTCGGCGCCGTAGGTGAAGACGGTGCCCTTGGAGACCAGCGGGGCGCAGCGAGGCCCGCTGTTGTAGCCGTAGGGATCCTGGAATGCGGTGGGATAGCCGTTGGTCCACAGGATCCGTCCGGTGACCGGATCCATCGCCTGGAGGATCTCGGTCGCGCCGATCCGGTGGAAGAGGAACAGCTTTCCCCCGGCAACCGATGGCGCGGCGTAGCCCGTGCCCACGGCGAGGTCGAACACCACGGTGGGGCCCGATGCGGGAAAGGACCGGATCAGGTTCGTCTCCGGGGAACGGTTGTCCCCGGTTGGACCGAGAAAGCCCGGCCAGTCGGCACCGGTCAGGAGGCCTGCGGTGGCGAGGAACAGAACCAGGACTCGGATCAGCATGCCGTGATTTTCGGCGCCGCGGCCCCGGAAGGGCAAGCGTCCATCTGGACGCATCCGCTGGGATCAGTCGGACTCCGACCAGTCGGCCAGCTTCAGGAACTCGCGGGCCTTGCGCCGTTCGTAACGGTGCTTCTGGGGTTTTCTCTGCCGGTCCTCGACAGCCCGGAAGGGGTGCTTGGTGTCGCGGAGGGCTTCAGTGACGAGGTCGTTGCTCTTTTGCATGGTCTCGATTCTCCGAGGCCCCAGGAAGTCGCCCGTGGATCGAACGCTCCTCTGGGGAATTTCAACCCGACGGAAGCAGATTTCCTGCCTTCTCATTCCTGTCAACACACGGCATGGCGCTGGTCCCGGGATCGCGGCCCGGCCGACGCTCCGCACTGGCTCTGTGCTGGATCATTGCATCCGTCCCCGTGGCCGGCATCTTCTCCGCGCACATGCTCGGGCGCGTTTGGCACACGATGGGGCTTCGGGGAATTCTCGCGATTCTCGGACCCCTCCATGCCGTCGTCGGAGCCGAAGCCGGTCCACAACCCGCGGCGCCCTCGGTTGTCGGGAACACCAACAAACCTCGGGCCGAGGTCTTCGCGGTCCAGGATCCCGCCGCCACCGCGGCGTTCGTGCCGAACCCATCCGTGGTCCGACGCCTCGTCGAGCGCGGCCTCATTGCCCTGGCCGACACGGCCGACATCACGAACGCCTGGCGGGCGTTGATCCGGACCAACGACGTCGTGGGGTTCAAGGTGACCTCGGCCGCGGGCGAGATGAGCGGTACCCGTCCTGCCGTGGTGAAGGCGCTCGTGGAGACCCTTCTCGCCGCGGGACATCCTGCGAAGCAGATCGTCATCTGGGACAAGCGCACGGTGGACCTGCGCCAGGCGGGCTGGCAGGCGCTGGCCGCGTCCCTCGGGGTCCGCTGTCGGTCGAGCGAGGAGGCCGGATGGGATCCGAATCCCGACCGGGCCTATGAGAAGCCCGTGATCGGCCGTCTGGTGGCCGGGGACCTGGAATTCGACCAGCGACAGGACCTCAACGCAGGTCGTCGATCCCATGTGACCCGTCTGCTGACCCAGGAGCTCACCGTGGTCATCCCGGTCACCCCGGTCCTGGCCCACAACCTGGCCGGTGTGAACGGTCAGCTGGTGGGTCTCGCCCTCGGGTCCATCGACAACAGCCTGCGCTTCCAGAACAACCCGGCGCTCCTGGCGGAGGCCGTTCCGGAGATCTGCGCCCTCGACGACCTCCTCGCGCGCGTCGTGTTCGGCGTCAGCGACGCCCTGACCTGCCAGTATCGCGGCGAGGAAAGCCTGCGTCTCTACGACACCGTCGTCCTCAACGAGCTGCGCTTCAGCCGCGATCCCCTGGCCCTCGACGCCCTCGCCGTCGACGACATCGTCCGGGCCCACAAGGCGTCGCCCTACGCGGTGGGCAAGATCTACGAGACCGACCTGTATGTGAATGCCGAGCTCCTCGAGCTGGGGGTGTCGGACCTGAAGCGGATCGACGTGAAGAAGGGGAAATGAGGGCGGGGGCTGGGACCTGGGGTCGGTTTTCCGAACCGAGGGTCGCTCGGCAGACTTCCATTGCTGGCCCCGAGGCTCTCCCGGTACAACGTGGGGCCCCGGGACAATGGGTCCCTGGGAGATCCATTCCTCCATGAGCCAGACACGTCTTGAATCCGATACGATGGGACAGATCGAGGTCCCGAACGACAGGTACTACGGCGCCCAGACCGCCCGAAGCGTCCACTTCTTCGACATCGGCCACGACGTCATGCCCCGTGCGGTGATCCGGGCCATGGGGCTCCTCAAGAAGGCCTGTGCGCAGGTGAATGCCGACCTCGGCAAGCTGTCCGAGGACAAGCTCGCCCTCATTGCCGCCGCGGCCGACGAGGTCATCGACGGCCGGCTCGACCCGCACTTCCCGGTGCACATCTGGCAGACGGGTTCCGGGACGCAGTCGAACATGAATGCCAACGAGGTCATCGCGAACCGCGCGATCGAGATGGCCGGCGGGGTCATGGGTTCCAAGAAGCCCGTCCACCCGAACGACGACGTCAACATGTCGCAGTCGTCGAACGACACCTTCCCCACGGCGATGCACATCGCGGCCGCCGAGGAGCTCGTCCACCGCCTGATTCCGGCCTGCCGGAAGTTCCGGGCGGCGCTCGAGGCCAAGCGCGTCGCGTTCGACGGCATCGTGAAGGTGGGACGCACCCACCTCCAGGACGCCACACCGGTGACGTTTGGACAGGAGTTCTCGGGCTATGTGTCGTTGATCGACCGCAACATCGCCCGTCTCGAGACCGTCCTCCCGGGCCTGCTCGACCTCGCGATCGGCGGGACCGCGGTGGGGACCGGTCTGAACTCGCATCCGGAGTTCGCCGATCGCGCCGCGCGCAAGATCGCGGAGCTGACCGGTCTGGGCTTCACCAGCCACCCGAACAAGTTCGCGGCGCTGAGCGCCCACGACGAGTTCGTGTTCGCCTCGGGGGCCCTGCGCACCCTGGCCGGATCGCTGATGAAGATCGCCAACGACATCCGCTGGCTTGGATCCGGCCCGCGCTGTGGTCTCCGCGAGCTGCAGCTCCCGGAGAACGAACCCGGTTCGTCCATCATGCCCGGCAAGGTGAATCCCACCCAGAGCGAGGCCATGACCATGGTCGCCGTGCAGGTGATGGGCAACGACGTCGCCATCGGCATCGCCGGGAGCCAGGGCAACTTCGAGCTCAACGTCTTCAATCCCGTCATGGTGTTCAACTTCCTGAACTCCATCCGGCTGCTCTCCGACACCATGGTCAGCTTCGCCGACCACTGCCTCGAGGGGCTCAAGGTCAACGAGGAGGTCGTGGCGCACTACCTCGACATCAGCCTCATGAACGTCACCGCGCTCAACCCGCACATCGGCTACGAGAAGGCGGCGGCGATCGCGAAGAAGGCCCAGAAAGAGGGCACCAGCCTCAAGGCGGCGGCCCTCGCGCTGGGCCATCTCACCGCGGAGCAGTTCGACCAGTGGGTCGTGCCGCAGCGGATGACCCGCCCGTGAGGATCGGTCGACGGTTCCCTCGGAACCGGAACCCCAACCTGGAACCCCGGATGACCCCACCCACCGGCACCCCTCCAGGTGCGTGGGTCGGTCTCTCCGCCGCCTGGCGGTTGGCCGCGGCCTGGATCGGCCTCCTTCTCGCCATCGAAGTCCTGTTGCCGTTGGCCCTTGCCGCGCCGGATCGGCCATCGACATCGGCGGTATCCGCGGCACCGCGTCCGAACCTTCTCGTCGTCGTCACCGACGACCAGCGGTTCGACGCCCTCGGATGTGCGGGCAACCGGTACATCCGGACGCCCGAGATCGACCGGCTGGCCCGGGAGGGGGTCCGGTTCCGCAATGCGTTCGTGACCACCCCGATCTGCTGCGCGAGCCGGGCCTCGCTCCTGACCGGACAGTACGCACGACGCCACGGGATCGAGGACTTCGTGCGGGGTCTTTCGCCGACGCAGTGGGCCGAGACCTATCCGGGACTGCTCCGGCGCGCAGGCTATCGCGTCGGCTTCGTCGGCAAATTCGGAGTCGGGGACGCTGCAGCGATCGAACGTCGGACCCACGACTTCGACTTCTGGCGGGGACGTCCGGGTCAGGCGGGAACCCGGTTCATCGACCCTTCGGATCCGTCCCGGCGTCACATGACGGCCCGGATGGGGGACGAGGCGATCGAGTTCCTGTCGGGCTGCTCGAACGGGGTTCCATTCTGCCTGTCGATCAGCTTCAACGCACCGCATGCGCGGGACGGCCAGGACCGGGAGTTCGAGCCGGATCGTCGCGACGAATCCCTCTACGCCCTGGATCGGCTGTCGTTCCCGGCCTCGGCGACGGAGGCGGACTTCGACCGGATGGTCCCGTGGGTCCGGGACTCGGAGGCGCGTCGACGCTGGAAATCCCGGTTCGGGACCGACGCCCTGGCGCAGGCGACGCTCAAGGACTACTACCGGCTCGTCACGGGCATCGACCGCGAGGTGGGACGTCTCCGCGAGGAACTCGGACGTCGGGGACTGGCCGATTCGACGGTCCTCGTGTTCACGTCCGACAACGGCTGGTTCGCGGGCGAGCATGGGCTGGCCGACAAGTGGTTTCCCTATGAGGAGTCGATCCGCGTCCCGCTGATCCTGTTCGATCCACGTCTCCCGGCGTCGCGCCGGGGCCGGGTGGTCGATGCCCTTGCGTTGAACATCGATCTCGCACCGACGCTGCTGGAGTGGGCCGGGATTCCGCAACCGGACCGGATGCAGGGTCGGAGTCTGGTGCCCTGGACGGGGCGGAGGTCTCCCACCTCCTGGCGGACCGACTTCCTGGTGGAACACCGGTTCCAGCATGCCTCGATTCCGTCCAGCGAAGGCGTGCGTGACCTGCGGTGGAGCTACTTCCAGTGGCTGTCGCCGAACCCCGAGCGGGATGAGCTGTACGATCTGGTCCGGGACCCGCTGCAGCGTCGGGACCTGATGCTCGGGGATCGGCCGCCTGGGGTTCTCGAGCGGCTCCGGATCCGTCTCCGGGAGCTGACCGCCGAGGCGCGGTAGTCTGCGGAGCACCGGGAGTCATCCGGTTCAAGGCGACCTCGGGCGCACCGACATGTCCCCGGTAGAGGAGTTCGCGGCGGCGCAGCTCGGCCTGTTCGCGGCCGGTGATGCGTCGGATGTCGTCCTCGCCGATCCGGGTGTGGGCCAAGATGTCCTCGTTGAGGATCCGGACACCTGGGGACGCGATGGCGCCGGACGCCAGCTCCTCCCATCCGGGCACGCCGAGCTTCCGGACGATGAGGGCATCGAGGGGCGCATTGGGTTCGGGGGCGATCTCGGCGGCGACCGGCACACCGCCGCAGGGCAGTCCCAGCACCAGCAGGTCGGGCCACCGGGCGAACCGGCGCAGCGCCTGCGCGAGTGCACGTCCGGCCTCGATGCGGTCACGGAATCGGGACGGAGGACTCATGGGATCGGTGGGCCGTGGATTCCTCGACGAAATGACGACGGAACCAGGTGCCGCCGAGGCGGGAGACCTGGTCCAAGGCGCCGGGTTCCTCGAAGAGATGGGTGGCTCCCGGGATGAGCTGCAGCTTGGCCTTGCACCGGAGATTTGACATCGCATTCCGGTTGAGCTGGAGCACGTCCCAGTCGTCTCCGCCCACGATCAGGAGGGTAGGCACAGTCACCTTGCACAGCGCGGCGCCGGCAAGATCGGGTCGGCCTCCGCGGGAGACGATGGCATCGACCGGGCACCCAGGCTGGGCGGAGGCCACCAGGGCGGCAGCCGCCCCCGTGCTGGCTCCGAAGAATCCGAACCGTCGTCCGGAGCCCCCTGGCTGGCTGGCAACCCATCGTGTGGCCTTCATGAGGCGTCCTGCGAGCAGGGGAATGTTGAACCGTCGGTTCAGCGTCACCCAGTCCTCCGCCTCCTCGGGCGGGGTCAGGAGGTCGAACAGCAGCGTGCCCAGTCCGGCCGACTGCAGGCGTCGGGCGACGCACCGGTTCCGCGGACTGTTCCGGCTTCTCCCGCTGCCATGGACGAAGATCACGAGGCCGTCGGACCGGTCCGGTATCGCCAGGATGCCCTCGAGGGTGCCGCCCTCCACGGAAATATGGACCTCGGTTTCGGTGGTGGGGCGCAGGGGTGGGGATTGGGTTCGCATGGCAGCCCGGGTTCCTCGGTCCCCGGTGCAGTGGGGATGAGGACCCGATGGGGGCGTCCAATGCAGGGGGCGTGCCTGTCGTCGGTTGGCCGGCGCAAGGGGAAGGGCGTGGAGCCTCGATCCGGGCCAGCCACGCCAACGGCGTTGCGGCTGGAAACGCGTTGGGACGGAGACCCAGGCTCGCCTCGCGGGCTCGGCAACCCTGGGCCGGGGGACGGAATCCCGTTGGGATTTAACCGCGGGGACGGCTGGGGGAGATGGGTGGATTCGGTGCGGTGATCCTGGTGCGGCGATCGTGGTGCGGTATCGCGCCTCGACGCGGCGGACATCCCTCCGGGATGGCGACAAGGTGCGTGGCTGGGCCAAGGGTAGGGCTACGACGCCCTGGCATCCTGGGACTCACAACTCCTTCAGACCCTCGATCAGACGCCGTCGCAGGGCCAGTCCGACCGCCGTCGCGGTGCAGAGGCATCCGCTGGCGAGCACCGCCCCCAACGTGACGGCCAGGCTGTTCACCGGGAGTCCGGACCCCGGCTGTATTAGGGACGGCCAGACCGCCACGGCCGCCGTGGCGGTGCCGATGCCGATGCCGGCCAGCAGCAGGATCCCATGTTCCAGGGCCAGCCACGACCCGATCGACCGCGACGGGAATCCCACGGCCTGCATCAGGGCCAGCTCCCCACGACGTTCCTGGATGTTCCGCGCCACCACCACACCCAGGCCCACCGTCCCCAGGAGCAGCCCGAGTCCGCCGAGCATCTGGAAGGTGTTGAGGTAGGTGTTCTGCACCGCGTTGAAGCGGTCCAGCCGCCGCACCGTCGGGGTCAGCTCCAGTCCCACGTCCTGCAGGGCCCGACTCCACCCCGCGATCAGGTTCGTGCCCCCGTGGGGCGCATCGATGAGCAGGACCCGGTGCCCGCCTTCGCCGGGATACAGCCGGGTGAAGTCGGCCTCGGACACGATCAGGCTGCCCTGGAGGATGGAGTTCGCGACGGCACCCACGATGCGGAGCCGGACCGGGCGACCCCGTTCGTCCGACACCTCCAGCGTGTCCCCGATTCCCAGATGCAGCGCCCACTGGAGGGAGTTGGCGTCACCGATGGCTGGGATCTCCGGGATCCCGGAGTCCGCCGCGGCCGGTCTCGTTGGCCGGTCTAGGGCCAGCCAGCCGTTGGTGACCCCGAGGGTGGTGTCGACCCGCGTGAAGGTGAACGCCTGGCGTTGGGCCAGCAGTCCGGGATCCACCCCGAGGATCCGGGGACGCTGGGCGCGGTTCAGGTTCAGGCAGCTGGCCTCGTCGCCATCCCGGACCCGGAAGGGCACCACCGAGACCCCGGGTTCCGACTCCAGGCCGTGGAACTCCCGACCCTTGGCCGTGTTCAGATCCTGCAGGAGGGGCAGGGTGGTCTCCCCCCAGAGCGCGAAGCCGCCCGTGCCCGAGGAACGCAGGCCGGCCTCGCGTCCTGCGTCGAGACGGTGCGCCGCCACGCCGATGATCAGGAACGTGGCCGAGGCCAGCAGGCTGATCGTCCCGATCGATCTCGCCGGACGAAGGGCCAGCGACCGGAGGGCGAGTCCCCGGAGACTCCGGATCGCCCAGGGCGCCGATACCGTCTCGGCCGGCAGCAGGCGCGCCAGGGCGATCCGGACCCCCAGCAATGCCGTGATCAGCCAGAGGGCCCCGGCTCCGAAGAACTGCTGGGGCTCCACGGTCCGTCGGCTCCAGGCGACAGCGGTCAATCCGACCGCGACGAGGAGCCCGGTCCAGGCCCCCCAGCGAATCCACCGTGGCAGCGTCCGCGACACCACGGCGTCTTCGACGCCGCCCAGCTGCAACAGGTCGCGTGGGGGACGACGTCCCAGCGTCCGCAGCATCCCCCCGAGTGTCGCGGCGGAGATGGCGGTCGACAGGCCCACGCCGGTCGCGAGGTGCAGCCATGTCAGATGGAATCCCAGTCCCGCTCCGGCCACCGCGTCGCGCCAGAGGGTCGACAGTCCCCACAGGATGCCGCGGGCGTAGGCGACGCCCACGAGAGCCCCGATCCAGGCTCCGATGGCAGACAGCACCACGCCCTCGAGGAGGATGAGCCCCTGCACCCGACGGATCCTCCACCCGAGGGCGACGAGGATCCCGATCTCGGAGCTGCGGCGGTCGAGGGCAAAGCGGAACAGCATCGCCGTCAGGAGCAGTGCCGAGACGATCAGGAAGAAGCTGAACCCGATGAATAGTCCGCCAAAATCCTGTCCTCCGGTCGCCCCGCGCTGGGCCGCGACGCCGATGGACCGCCACACGAGTCCGACGTCCCCGGGCTTCAGGAGGCGCTGGTTCAGGTCCCGGGTGAGGGCCTCGACCACCGTCGGGGTGGCGGCACCGTCGTCCGGGATCCATCGGACCGCGGTCAGATCCCCGAACCGGTTGGCCCAGAGCCGCTGACCAATCCGGAGCGAGACGAAGGCCTTCGGCGTTCCGCGCCACTGCTTCCAGTAGGTCTCGTCTTCGTCGCGGATCGTGTGGACCAGTTCAAATCCCGCGTCCCAGTCCCGCGTGCTCTCCGCCTTCGACAAGCCCGGGAACTCCGGCATCAGGGTCCGGTCGGCATGCACGCTCTCCATCGGAACCACTTGCCGGACCCGGAACGTCTGGGTGTGCTCGGTGAGCCGACTCCCGGCGTCGACGCGGTAGTACGTCATCTCGACCGGATCCCCCGCCTTTACCCGGAGATCCCGGGCGAGCCAGTCGTTGACCACGATCTCGTCGTCCTGCAGATCGGCGGGCGTGTACGGCGCCCCGGCGGCCGTGACCATTGAGTATGGGGTCAGACGATCCCCGTGGCGGAGTCCGTTCACGAGGTAGGTCAGAATCGGGATCCGCCGGGCGGGGACCTCGACCCGTTCGGTGGCCTGGACGATGGGGGGCTCCAGAAAGATGCGTCGGGTGGCCAGCTCGACGGTGTTGGATGGCACGGCACTTGGGATCGCGGCGAGGCTCAGTCCACCATCCGCAAGGGTCCACGCCTGCCCGAGTGCCTGGGTGGCGGCAGCCTCGTCGGCGAGGAGGTCGGATCCGGGTGCGGTTCGCAGGAGGAGGTTGGCGAGGCCGGGGAGTCCGACGGCGTCGGCCAGCTGGTCTTGGTCCACCCACGCGTTCATTGGGGGCTGCGAGCCGCTGGTAAGGCTGAAGTCACCCTCCGTTGGGGTGAGGATCCCCGACACCTTCAGGCGCAGGGCGACCGATTGGTCATCGCGGGGGGTGACGACGGCATCGCGCGAGAGGGCGCTGGGCTTGGTGATGCGGAGAATCAGCTCGTCGTCGACCGTCGCCTGGAGCGCTTCGGCCAGGGCGGCGCTCAGGGCCACCTGGCCGCGGGTCGGGACTCCCCTGGGAGTGGATCCACCCCAAAACGTCCAGAACCGGGGATCCGCCCCGAGGACCTGCACCTGGTTCACCCGCGCCTCGCCGTCCTGACGGTTCGCGGTGCCGAGCAGCTGCAGCAGGGGGGCGGTGTCGGGACCCTGGAGCAGGCCGTTCCGGAAGAACCGATCCCCTCCCAGGATGGCCAGCGAGACGGGACCGGTCCGTTCGCGGGCCTTGAGTTTGAGGCTTTCCCGGACGGAATCGCCCACGGCGAGGGCGCCGACGAGGATGGCGCCGGCGGCGATGACCCCGGCAAGGGTTCCGAGATGGGATCGAAGTCGGAACCGGAACGAACGCCAGACGAGTTCGGGAAGGGTCATGCCGGGAGGAGGGCTCCGTCCTTGAGTTCGACGATCCGAGACATCTGTCGGGCCAGTTCGAGGCTGTGGGTGACCACGACGAGGGCCAGGCCCTCCTCGAGGTTCAGTTCCACGAGCAGTCGGCCCAGGGCCTCGGCGTTGGCGCGGTCAAGGGCGCCCGTGGGTTCGTCGGCCAGCACCACCTGGGGGGATTGGATGAGGGCCCGGACCACGGCGGCCCGTTGGCGTTCGCCACCGCTAAGCTGTCCGGGCAGATGGTTGTGACGCGGCCCGAGTCCGACCCGGTCGAGGAGGCGTCGGGCCCGCTCGTGGGCGTCCGCTGGCGGATGGCCGCGGTCGGCGAGGCTGGGGAGCAGGACGTTCTCGAGCACCGAGCACTGCGGCAGGAGGTGGTGGCTCTGGAAGATGAAGCCGAGGTCGCGGTTGCGGACCCGGGCCAGGTCCTTCGCGTCGAGCCGGGTCACGTCCCGGCCTCCGATCCAGACCGAGCCGGAGTCCGGAGTGTCGAGGGTGCCAAGGAGGTTGAGCAGCGTGCTCTTGCCACTTCCGCTGGGACCGACGAGGGCGACGGTCTCACCACGGTTCACGCGGAGCGAGGCGGTGCGGAGGACCGTGACGGGGACGATTCCGGGGTAGCTCTTGGCGACTTCACGCAGCTCGATGACGGCGTCCTGGATGGCGGGCATGGGTCGACGGTATCACGGCCACCCGGTCCCTCAAAGCCGTCAGGGGAGTGGCACGTGGAGCGGAGGAAGAGGGGCTCGCGCGGGGTCGGGGATTCGCGGAGGTAGAGGAAATAGGAGGGACCCAGAAAAGTGGGCAGTCCAGAGGCCTGCAGCGCAGGGTCTCCCGTCCGGCCACGGATCCCCTTCAAGCTCTCTTCCCGGACTTTTCTCCGTATCTCCGCGTCCCCGTGTGAATCCTCCGGGGAGCGTCGTGGCGGAGCCCTTAGGCCCCGACCTCGGAAAGGCATTCCTCGAGGATCCCGATCGCCAGGTCCATCTCGGTCCTCGAGATCACCAGCGCCGGAGTGAGGGTCAGGATGTTCCCCATCGTCACCTTGAAATTCAGTCCGCGTTTCAGCGCGGCATACATCACCCGCTCGGCCTCGTCGGTTGCCGGGACCGGGGCGCCGTGGGGTGTGGCTGACGGGCGGACCAGTTCGATGCCCATCAGGAGGCCCTTGCCCCGGACATCGCCGATCAACGGATGCCGCCGCTTCAGTTCCCGCAGCCGTTCCAGCGTGTACTCGCCAAGGTCCGCGGCGTGGGCGACCAGGTTCTCGTCCCGGATCACGTCCAACGTCGCGAGCCCTGCCGCACAGGCGACCGGGTTTTTCTCGTGGGTGTAGTGGCCGAGGGCGGTCTGGGTCGCCACGTTCAGTCCCTCGCGGGCGATCAGGGCCGCGATCGGGAACACCCCGCCACCCAGTCCCTTGCCCAGCACGACCATGTCGGGGACGACCTCGTAGTGCTCGGAGGCGAAGAGTCTGCCGGTCCGGCCGAGTCCGATCGGGATCTCATCCAGGATCAGCAGGGCCCCGTGTCGCCGGCAGGCGGCGTGGATCCGTCGCCAATAGTCGGGAGGTGGCACGAAGGGCGTGCAGCGGATGGTTTCCCCGATGACCGCGGCGACGTCGCCCTCCTTCTCCAGGACGTACTCGACGTAGTCGGCGCAGGCGAGGCTGCACGTGGTGCCGCACTTGAAGGGGCATCGGAGCGGTTCCGGGGGCGGGACGTGCTCGCATCCGGGGAGCAGGGGGCCGATGCCCTTCCTGAAGACCGCCTCGCCGCCGATCGAGATGGCGTCGAGCGAGGCCCCGTGGAAGGAGTCCCACATCGAGACGAACTTGAAGCGTCCGGTGGCGATCCGGGCGAGCTTCAGGGCCATGCCGATCGCGCTCGTCCCGCCGGGGGCGAACAGCACCCGGTTGAGATCCCCCGGGGCCACCTCGGCAAGACGTCGGGCCAGTTCGATGGCCGGGTCGCACGTGTAGCGCCGGGTACAGAAGCTGAGGGTGTCGAGCTGGTCCTTGATCGCCTGCACCACCCGGGGGTGGGAGAAGCCGACCTGGTGGACGTTGTTGCCGTGGAAGTCGAGGTAGCGTCGACCCTCGACGTCCTCGATCCAGGCGCCCTTCGCCTTGGCCAGGACGTTGAGGCAGGGGGTGGAGAGCGACTGGTGCAGGAAGTGCCGGGAATCCTCGGCCAGGCGTGCCTGGGCCTCGGGGCCGACGTGTTCGGCCGACCACTGGCGGCGTCTAGGGGAGAGGTTGACGTCCCCCTCGGAGCGGAGGGCGTCCAGCGGATCGGCACTCATGCGGTCAGGGTTGGATGCCCATCTCCTCGATCGCCTCCCCGATGGCGTAGACGACGGAGCGGAGGTCGGACTCGAAGAGGCGTCCGATGTTGCCGATCCGGAAGGTGTCGGCCTGGCTGATCTTGCCGGGGTAGAGGATGTAGCCCTTCTCGGCGACCCTCTTGTAGAACTCGGCGAAGGTGAACCGTGGATCCTTCGGGAAGAGGAAGCTGGTGATGATGTAGCTCTGGACACCGGCGGGCAGGTAGCTCTGGAAGCCGAGGCGCCGCATGCCGGCGAGCAGCACCTCATGGTTCCTGCGGTAACGGGCGGCCCGGCCGGCCACGCCGCCCTCGAGATCCAGTTCATCAAGGGCCCGCTCGAAGGCGAGGATGGCGTGGGTGGGCGGGGTGTAGCGGAACTGTCCGTTCTTCTCGAACCCCTTGAGCTGGTCGAGAAGGTTCATGCTGAGGTTCCGCGCCCAGCCCTCGCTCGCCAGGAGCCGGGCCCGACGGCACAGGACGAAGCTGAATCCCGGGACACCCTCCACGCACTTGTTGGCCGAGGAGATGAGGAAGTCCAGGCCCACGGCCTCGAAGTCGATCGGCACCGCGCCGAAGCTGCTCATGGCGTCGACCACGTAGGTCTTCCCATGACGTCGGGCGACGGCGCCCACGGCCGCGATGTCGTTGAGGATGCCGGTCGTGGTCTCGCAGTGGACGACGGCCACATGGGTGATGGAGGGGTCCTGGGTGAGGGCGTCGTCCAGGGCCTGGGCATCGTTGGGCGTGTCCTCCTGGGTGCGCAGAATGACGTGGGGGATCCGGGCATGCTGCAGCATCAGCACCATGCGCTCGCCATAGGCCCCGTTGGACAGCACGGCCACCTTGCCGTCGGGCGGGACGCAGGTCTGGAAGACGGATTCCACGCCGAACGTGCCGCTGCCCTGGAGGAGGACGCATTCCCAGCCCTGGTCCTGTCGGACTCCCGCCAGCGCGAGAAGCCGTTCGCGGATGTGTTTGACCTTGGTGTTGAACTCCCAATGCCAGGACCCGGCGTCATGGAGCATGGCCTCCTTGACGCCCGAGGACGTCGTCAGCGGGCCAGGGGTGAAGAGGAGCTTGTCGCGGGCGGCGGGAGGGACTGCGGATCCGGGCGTGTTCATCACTTGAGGACGCAAAGAGTCCAGTCTTTCACCGAACGTTCAAGCCCGCGGACTCGCGCTGTCCAGACGGGCCCGAAAGGGGTCGAGGACGCGGTTGGCGGATTCGTCACACACTTCGGCATGGCCGCCGGAACCGGGTTCGGATACCTCAACGTCCGTCATGTCGTCCCCTTTCCCCTCGTCCACCCGCGTCGTCGTCGTCGGTGGCGGCATCGTCGGCGCCAGCGTGGCCTACCATCTCACCCGGCTCGGCTGGACCGATGTCGTCCTGCTGGAGCAGACGGCGCTTGCCGGGGGAACAACCTGGCATGCCGCGGGATTGGTCGGACGCCTCCGGACGTCCACCAGTCTGACCGCCATCAACAAGTACAGCGCCGAGCTCTATGCCGGCCTGGAGAAGGAGACGGGGCATCCCGTGGGGTGGAAGCAGGTCGGCAGCCTGATCGCGGCGACCACCCCGGCCCGCCTGACCCAGCTCCAGCGGACCTGCGCGATGGCCGAGTATTTCGGGGTGGAGTCGCATCTGGTCGACGCACGGGAGACCCAGGAGCGGTGGCCGCTCCTCCGGGTCGACGACGTCCTGGGATCGGCCTGGCTGCCGCACGACGGCAAGGTGATCCCGAAGGAGGTCACCCTCGCCCTCGCCAAGGGGGCCTCGATGCGGGGCGCCCGTGTGGTCGAGAACGCCCGCGTGGTCGACATCCTCCACGCCGACGGCCGGGCGACCGGGGTGCGCGTGTCCTTCACCCACCCGGATGGATCCGTCGAGGACCGGGTCCTCCAGGCCGACATCGTTGTGCTCACCGGTGGCATGTGGGCGCGGCAGATCGGACTCCGCTGCGGGGTCAGCCTCCCGCTGCATCCGGTCGAACACCACTACCTCGTCAGCAACCCGATCGAGGGCGCCTTCGACGAGCTGCCGGTCGGACGGGATCCCGACCGGTGCCTGTATTTTCGGGGCGAGGGCAACCGGGTGGTGCTCGGGGCGTTCCAGGCGGAGTCGAAGCCGTGGAAGGTCGACCGGGTGCCCGACCGGTTCTCGTTCCAGCTGCTCGAGGCGGATTGGGACAAGTTCTCGGTCCCGCTGGCCCACGGGAAGCATCGGATCCCGGCGCTGCAGACCAGTGGCTTCGAGAGGTTCGTGAACGGCCCGGAGAGCTTCACGCCCGACAACAACTTCCTGATGGGCGAGACGCCCGAGCTGCGGTCGCTTTTCGTCGCCTGCGGCTTCAACTCCGTGGGCATCGCCAGCGCCGGCGGTGCGGGCAAATACCTTGCCGAGTGGATCCTCGAGGGACAGCCCTCGCTCGATCTCTGGAGCGTGGATGTGCGGCGGTTCGGTCCCTGGGCCAACAACCGGGCCTACCTGCGGTCCCGCGTGGTCGAGGTCCTGGGGCTGCACTACCAGATGGCGTGGCCCAACCGCGAACCCGAGACCGCCCGGAACGTCCGGATGAGTCCGCTTCATGACCGTCTCGCGGCGCTCGGGGCCAGCTTCGGGGTGAAGGGCGGCTGGGAGCGTCCCAACTGGTTCACGCGTCCGGAGGGCGCCCGGACGCCGGCGATGGACTACAGCTTTGGCCGCCAGAACTGGTTCCCGAACCACGCCGCCGAGCATCGGGCCGCCCGGGAATCCGTCGCCCTGTTCGACCAGTCCGGCTTCGGCAAGCTGGTGGTCCGGGGAACCGACGCGGAGGCCGTCCTCCAGCGCCTGTGCGCCAACGACGTCGGGGTCGCCCCGGGTCGGGTGGTCTACACGGCCATGCTCAACGGGCGCGGCGGGTTCGAGAGCGACCTGACCGTGGTCCGGGTGGGTCGCGACGAGTTCTATCTCATCACGGGCACGACGCAGCCCCGACGGGACCTCGACTGGGTCCGACGCCACCTCCGACCGACCGACCGTGTGGAGGTGCTCGACGTGACCTCGGGCTGGGGCGTTCTCGGCGTCATGGGACCCCGATCGCGCGAGCTCCTGTCGAGGGTCACCGAAGCGGACCTGTCCTCCCCGGCGTTTCCGTTCGGCACGATGCACTCGATCGCCGTCGGGATGGCGACCGCCCGCGCGGTCCGGATCACGTATGTCGGGGAGCTCGGCTGGGAGCTGCACGTCCCGGTCGACCAGTTGGCCACCGCCTTCGATGCGCTCTGCGCAGCGGGTGCCGATCTCGGCCTGGTCCAGGCGGGCCACTACGCGATCAACTCACTCCGGCTGGAGAAGGGGTTCCGCGCATTCGGTGCGGAGCTCTCCCCGGACGAGACCCCCATCGAGGCGGGACTCGGATTTGCTGTCGCGTGGGACAAGACCGGCGGGTTCGTTGGACGCGAGGCGCTCCTGCGTCAGCGCGAGCAGGGCGTCGGCAAGCGGCTTGCCCTATTCGCCGTCGAGGATCCCGAGCCTGTGCTCTGGGGCAGCGAGCCCATCCTCCGCAATGGGGTCACGGTGGGCTACACCACCAGCGGCAGCTACGGCCACACGGTCGGTGCCGGCGTGGCGCTCGGGTATGTGAAGGGACCCGCACCGGTCACGGCCGACCACGTCCTCTCCGGGACCTACCACATCCGGGTCAATGGCCGGGACCTCCCGGCACGGGTGTCCCTGAAGCCCTGGCATGACCCGGACCGGAAACGGATCCTCGCCTGAAATCCATCCACGGGCGGGACAGGACTTTCCCGGTCGCAACCCGGACCGGACGGGGATAGCCTTCGGGACATGATCCCTGTTTGGAATTGCCGTCGCGTCGTTGCCCTGGGCCTCCTCTGCATCATGAACGTCAGGGCGGAGACGCTGCGGGTGTTTGTCGGCAGCTACACCGGAGGATCCAGCGAGGGGATCTATGCGTTCGGGTTCGACAACCAATCGGGCGAGGTGACCGGGAAGATCCTTGCGGCGAAGTCAGAGAATCCGTCGTTCCTCGTGCCGTCGCCCAACGGTCGTTTCCTGTATGCCGTCAATGAGACCGATCGCTGGAAGGGCGGGCCGGGGGGATATCTGACGGCGTTCTCGATCGGGCGTGCCGATGGGTCCCTGCAGGAACTCAACCAGCAGTCCGCAGGTGGCGGTGCGCCCTGCCATCTGACGATCGACGCCTCCGGTCGATGCGTCCTGGCCGCCAACTACACCGGTGGCAGCACCGTCGTGCTGCCGGTCGATCCCGATGGCTCCCTCAGACCCCGGTCGGCGCTGATCCAGCACCGCGGATCGAGCGTGGACGCCTCGCGTCAGAAGGAACCCCATGCCCACTCGGTCAATCTGTCGCCCGACGGACGCCACGCCTACGTCGCCGACCTCGGGACCGATCGGGTCTACATCCACCGGTTCGATCCGGTCGCGGGCACCCTGACGCCGGCCGTTCCCGACTCCGTTGCGCTCGCCCCGGGCAGTGGACCCCGTCATTTCGCGTTCGCCCCGGACGGACATCGTGCCTTCGTGATCAACGAGATCCTGTCGACGCTGACCGGGTTCACCGTGGACTGGAAGACGGGTGCGTTGGCGGAGGTCGACACGGTCACGACCCTCCCCGGCGGTCCTGTGGCGGGCAACTCGACGGCCCAGTTGTGTGTCCACCCCAATGGTCGGTTCGTCTATGGATCGAACCGCGGCGACGATTCGATCGTGGTCTACACGGTCGGCAAGGATGGCCGGATGACGTTCGTGGAGCGGGTTCCCACCGGTGGAAAGACCCCCCGCAACTTCAACCTGGACCCCTCGGGACGCTTCCTGTGGGCGGCGAACCAGTCGTCGGATTCGATCTCGATCTTCCGGGTGGATGGTCGGACGGGTCGGCTGACGTCGCACGGCAAGCCGGTGACCGTGGGCAGTCCGGTCTGCGTGGTCTTTGTGCGGTGAGAGGGCGGAGGGGACTCACACGGCGACGCGGAGACACGGAGGGGGAAAGGGAAAAGAGGGGTTTTTTTGGGGGGAGGTTCGAAATTTGGGGTGATGCGCTGCCCCATATCGCGGGGTGCATTCACCAAGGGTATTTCGTCGCTAAGGGCTTCGGAGATCGACCGCCCGTCCAGCCACGATCCAAAAAAAGCCTCCTCCGCGTCTTCGTGTAAGTCCCCTCCGCCCCCTCCGCGTGGCGGAATCAGGCCAGGATCTCCCGCACCACGCGCGCCGGCTTGCCGTCGGTGAGGCTCAGCTCGCGGCCCGCCCGACGGTACACCAGCCGCTGGTGGTCCAGACCGAACAGATGCAGCAGCGTCGCGTGGTAGTCGTGGTGCGACACGATGTCCTTCACCGCGTGGTGGCCCCACTCGTCCGTCTCACCGAACGTCATCCCGCCCCGGATCCCACCGCCCGCCAGCCACATCGTGAACCCATACGTGTTGTGGTCGCGGCCCACCTTGTCCTTCGGACCGTCGTTCTGGATCACCGGCAGACGTCCCATCTCGCCGCCCCAGTGGACCAGGGTGGAGTCCAGGAGCCCGCGGCCCTTGAGGTCGCGGACCAGTGCGGCGACGGGCTGGTCGCTGCGCACGCAGACCTCGGGCAGGGCCTTGTACAGATTGCTGTGGTGGTCCCAGCTCTGGCCGTTGTTGATGATCTGCACGAACCGCACGCCGCGCTCGACGAGTCGACGGGCGATCAGGCAGCGCGTGCCGTAGTCGCGGGTCAGGTCGTTGTCGATGCCGTAGAGCCGCAGTGTGGCTGGGCTTTCCGAACGGATGTCCGTGGCCTCCTTGGCCGCGGTCTGCATCCGGGCGGCGAGCTCGTAGCTGCTGATCCGGGCGTCGAGGTCGTGCTCGCCCGGGTGTCGCTCCCGATGGCCCCGGTTCAGCTCCCGCAACAGCTCCAGCTGACGCTCCTGGGGCAGACCCCGCAGGTGGGCGGGGGGATCGAGGTTGAGCAGACGGGGTTCCGTCGGACGCACCACCGTGCCCTGATAGAGGGAGGGGAGCCATCCGTTCGACCAGTTGTGCTCCGCGAGGAGCGGAAGGCCTGACGGATGGGTCAGGGTCAGAAACGCCGGGAGATCCTGGCTCTCGTTGCCGAGGCCGTAGCCCAGCCAGCTGCCCAGGACCGGTGCGCCGTGGGTGATCCGACCGTTGGTCAGGGCGTGGAGCGACTGGCCGTGGTTGTTCACGCCGGTCCGCATGGACCGGATGATGCAGAGCTCGTCCACCACCCCGGCGAGGTGGGGCAGGAGCGACGACAGCTCGGTGCCCGACTGCCCGTGGCGTTGGAACTCCCACAGGCCGGGCATCACCTTCGAGCTCGCCTGGCCGGCGTTGTCGAACTTCAGCTCGCCGGGGAACGAGCGTCCCTCCCATTCCTTGAGCAGCGGCTTCGGGTCGAAGAGGTCCATCTGGCTTGGACCGCCGATCATCAGGATCGAGATCATGGCCCGGGCCTGGGCCGGATGGTGTCCGGGCTTCGGAAGCAGGTCGTACCGCTGCGGCTCGAGCTCGGGTCGGGCCGGCGCCGCCAGCAGGCCGTCCTGCTGCAGCATCCAGGCGAGGGCGGTCGACCCCAGGCCGAACGTGCCTGCTCCGAGGAAATGGCGCCGGGAACAGCATCCGAGAGACTGGGATCCGGGAGGGTTCATGTCAGTCGACGTATAGGAATTCGTTCGAGCCCATCAGGACCTGACACAGGCTGGCGAGAGCCTGGGCTTCGGGGGATGGCTTCGGCGGGGCCTTGGGATCGACCGGCCCGCCGGACGGCGGCGCAAGGTGGATTGCCTGGCGGACGAGGTAGGCTTCGGTGCGGCGCAGCTCGTCGGCGGAGGGCGGCCTCGAGAAGAGAAGGAGCCACAGCCGGACCAGGCGCCCCGTGGGATCCTCCGGCTTCTCGCGGAGCAGCCGCTCGGCTAGATCCTTGGAACGCTCCAGAATGAAGGCGTCGTTCAGGAACATCAGCGACTGCGGGGCGACCGTGGACAGCGCGCGCACCTCGCAGTTCGGGTTCACCACGGGGGCGTCGAATGTTTCGAGGACCCCAACGGGCGTCGACCGGCGGACCTGGACGTAGACGGTCCGACGGAACTCGTCGGATCCGAGGGCGTCGACCCCGACCGCGTCGCCGTTACCGTCGCGCTTCTGGCGTCCCACGACGCACTGGCCATGGGGGTTGATCGCCACCGGCACCGGGGGGCCGAACGGCCGGGGATCCAGTCGGCCGCTCACCGCCAGCAGGCCGTCGCGGAGACTCTCGGCGTCGAGGCGCCGGAGCCGGGCGCGTCCGAGCAGGCGGTTGTCGGGATCCCGACGCTGGGCCGACGGGTTCACGGTGCCCTGGCGGTAGGCGGCACTGGTCACGAGGAGGCGGTGGAGGGGTTTGAGCCGCCAGCCGCTGGCGATGAAGGCGTCGGCCAACCAGTCGAGCAGCTCGGGATGGGTGGGACGTTCCCCGAGGGCGCCAAAGTCCCCGGGGGTGCCGACGAGTCCCGAGCCGAAGTGGTGGAGCCAGACGCGGTTCACCAGGACGCGTGCGGTGAGGGGATTCGAACGGTCGGTCAGGCGGCGGGCGAGTTCGAGCCGACGTCCGGTGGTCCGGGTTGCGGCGTTGGTCGAGGGGATGTCGATTGTCAGACCACCGAGTCCGTGGAGGGTGAGGAGTCCGGGACTGACCCCGCCGCGGGGCTGTTGGTGGTCGCCACGATGGAACAGCACCGTCTGGAGGTTGCGTCCGGGTTCCTCGACCAGGCAGGCGACCTGGGGATCGGCCGGCTTCTCGGCGCGCTTGGCGGTGGCCCGCTTGCGGATCTCCTCGACCTTGTCGGCCCCGGGGCGGTCGATCTCGCCCAGGATGATGTGGTCCTGGAACGTCGGGTGTTTCCGGAGCAGGGCGAGGTGGTCCGGGGTGCGTTTCGCGGCGGGGGTCTTGCGGGCAGCCATGACCGGTTCGCGGTCGGCCTCGGGGATCAGGGTGAGCTGTTTCTGGACGAACTTCTCGATGAGCTCGTCATGGAGTCGCGTCGCCTCCGCATCGATCTGCTTCGCCTCGGTCTCAATGCGCTCCGCCGCCGCCCGGTCCGCTGCCGGCATCAGAGACAGCACGCGCTGACCCGGTGGCTTCCACTGCTTCCAGTCGAAGGCGGGCTCGAACACCGCACGCAGCCGGTAGTAGTCGGACTGCGGGATGGGATCATACCGGTGGTCGTGGCACTGGGCGCACTGGACCGTCAGCCCGAGCAGCGACGAGGAGACGATCTGGAGGGTGTCGGCGATGACCTGGTTCCGGGCGAGGTCGGCATCGGCCGGGCCGTCGCCGGTCGGATCCGGAGCCATGCGGAGGAATCCCGTGGCGATGACCCGATCGAGATCCTCCCCCTCGAGGCCCGCACCGGGCTGGGCGACGAGCTCATCGCCGGCCAGCTGCTCGGTGATGAAGACGTCGAACGGCTTGTCGCTGTTGAGCGCCCGGATGACGTAGTCGCGGTAGCGCCAGGCCCAGGGCCGCTCGGAGTCGGCCTCGGCGCCGCCGTTGGAGTCCGCGTAGCCGGCGACGTCGAGCCAGTGTCGGGCCCAGCGTTCGCCATAGGCGGTCGAGGCCAGCAGCCGGTCGACCACCCGCTCGTAGGCCTCATCGGACGGATCGGCCACGAAGGCGGCGACCTCCTCGGGCGTGGGCGGGAGGCCGGTGAGGTCGAAGGTCACCCGTCGGATCAGCGCTTCCGGGGAAGCCGGCGGGGCGAAGCCAAGGCGTTCGGACTCCAGCGGCGCCAGAAGGAACCGGTCGACCGGGGTCCGGACCTGTCGGGTCGATCGAACCCGTGGGACCCCGGGGCGGCGGATCGGCTGGAACGCCCAGTGCTGGCGTTCCTCCTCGGTGATGACGACGGCCGGGACGGTCTGGGGTTCGGGTCGGGCGGTTGGGGCTCCCTGACGGATCCAGCGCTCGATCACCGCGACCTGGTCCGGAGTGAGCGCCTTGCCGGCCTTGGGCATCTCGCCGGAGCGCACGACCTCGAGCAGGCGGCTCGTGTCGGGACGACCGGGGACCACCACGGGTTCAGTGGCGTGGGGTGCAGTCAGGAAGCGGCGGAGTCGGAGATCCACTCCACCCTTCGGTTTCTCCTCCTCGCCGTGGCACTGGAAGCACTTGGCCTTGAGGATGGGTCGGATGTTGCGTTCGAACACCGGTCGGGCGGGGAGGGGGCCTCCGGGAGCGGCGGCGAATCCGAGGGTCGACTTGCCCAGCGTCAGCAGCGCAGCGGTCCCCCAGACCCATGCCGTCCCGGTTGGCCACGCGGGCCTGGGAGTTGGGAGGGCGGGTTGCGGGGCCACATCGAAATTAGAGCACAGCCTTCGTGGATATGAAGCGCTCTTTGCCGTCCCGGTTGGCCACGCGGGCCTGGGAGTTGGGAGGGCGGGTTGCGGGGCCACATCGAAATTAGAGCACAGCCTTCGTGGATATGAAGCGCTCTTTGCCGTCCCGCATGGATTCGTGCCGGAGGGACGAGGGACGCCGGAGGTCACAGTCGGCCCCCGGCCAGCAGAGCCACGAGGTCCAGCACCTCCTCCCGCGGACGACCGTCGAGCATCCCTTCGGGCATGGTGGAGACGCCGTGGGGGCGTCGGGACTGCACGGCGGACCGGGACACGCTCAGGGGTTCGTCGGCTCCCATCGGCCACACCACGATGCGGTCGGGAGTTTCGGAGTCGATCCGACCAATCCACGTCTCACCGTCCTTCGTCTCGAGCTCCACCTGGGCGTATTCAGGGGCGATGATCTTCGAGGGGTGGAGAATGGATTCGAGGATCTCGCGGGGACTCCGACGCTGTCCAATCCCGGTGAGGTCGGGTCCCACACTGCCGCCTTCGGTTCCCAGACGATGGCATTGGGCGCATCCGCGGTCGCGGAACACAGTCCAGCCTGCGTTGGCGGTGCGTTCCGAGAGTGGCGTGGAAAGGTCGTTCTCGAACTCGGCGAGGGTCCACCGGGGTCCTTTGGTCGAAGTGGAGTTCGGAGCGAGGGACGTGATCCAGGCACGGACGAGGTCGACGGCGGCGGCGTCGACGCGATGGGACACGAGCGGTGGCATCTGCCCAGGGCCTCGGTGCGAGAGGCGATGAAGTAGGACAGAGGAGTCGGGTCGACCCGGGGAGACCAGCATGGGGTCCTTGAGACCGAAGCTGTCGTGCTGGGGACGGGCGCCGATCAGCTCCATCTGGTCCCGAGCTGTGGTGATCTCGAGCTGCATCCGGGCGTTCCCGCCGCCGGATTTGATATGGCATCCAGCGCAGTTGGCGTGGAGGTAGGACCGGGCCCTGGCCTCGAGCGGCGCGGTGGTGTCGTGCGGGTCCACGAGGTGGACGCCAGCCGTGGGACCTGGGGCGGGCTGGGTGAGGAGCCCGAGTCGTTCCCAGGTCTTCAGCTGGTCGTCGCGGTCCAGCTCGAGGGTGGATATTCCAAGCACGAATCCGGCCGCGCGGCTGTGGCAGACGAGGCATTCCGCCCGGCTTGGAAAACGCCAGCGCTGGGTGATGGTGCCCCCTGCCGTACTCGGGTCCGCGATCCGGTAGTCCTGGTCGTCGCCGGCAGCCGACACCAACTCGGCGTCGGATTGATCGTCCGACCACCGATAACTGTATCCCGCCCATTGGCCTCCCTGTTGCACCAGGATGCGGGTCTCGATGCGGACTGGGGTTTCCGGGGTCGTCGCAGGTCGGGGGAGGGACAGGGTCTGGACGAGCGCTGTCCCGCTGGGGAGGGACCAGCTTCGTTCCGCAGTGGGAGTGGCCTGGGTCGGGCCCGGCAGTCCGAGGAAATGCTCGACCTTTGCGCCATCGGTCCAGGCAGGGGCCACGAGGCTGTAGGCCACTACGCCGGGCTGGACTCTGTGGTCACGGGTTGAGCTGAACAGTCCAGTCTCGCTCAGTTTTCGGGGGAAGGCGGCGGGCGCATTGGTCCGGGTGGCGGGGATGAGTCGGTGCAGGCCGCTACCCAGGTCAGCGATCAGCAGGTCGCCCTTGGGCGAGACGGCGAAGGCGGTCGGTTGGAGCGGAGTGGAGGCCAGTTCCCGATGCCAGACCACCCGGGTGCCATCATGGCGTCCGCCCCAGAGACGCCCGGTGGAATGGTCCCCATAGACGTAAACCCCATCGAGTTCCGGCAACCGGGTGCCACGGTAGACGACACCGCCGGTGAGCGACCGTGCCTCGCTGTGGGGATGCTCGAAGGTTGGGGCGACAACAGGCGTCGGACCGCGTCGACGGTGTCGGTAGAAAAGGTGGCTGCCCTCGTAGACGGACCAGCCGTAGTTCTCGCCCCGACGTACAAGGTGGGCGGTCTCCCAGAGGTCCTGTCCGTTGTTGCCGACCCAGACCTGTCCGCTGGGCCGGTCCACGCAAAGACGCCAAGGGTTGCGGAGGCCATAGGCCCAGATCTCACCACGGGCTCCGGGCCGGTCCACGAATGGGTTGTCCCTTGGGATGCCGTAGGCATGGCCGGGATCGGGACGGTCGACGTCGATCCTCAGTACTGCGCCGAGGAGGTCGTCGAGGCTCTGCCCGGAATCGAGGGCATCGGAGTCGTTGCTGCCGTCACCGGTCGAGATGTACAGGAAGCCACCACGATCGAAGTCCATCCCGCCGCCGTCGTGTCCGGCGGATGCCCATTCCAACAATGTCTTCTCGGCACCGGGCTCAGGAAGGAAGGGCGCGGTCCGGGAGACTTGGATCTGCCAGATTCGATTGGTCCGGGTCTCGAGTCCACGCGGTCCGTTGCCAATGAGGAAGGCTAGCCCGTTTGTCGGATACCCGGGATGGAAGGCAATGCTGTAGGTCAGGTGCTTCGGGATCTCAAGGAACGGGATTGCCATCGGCAGTGTCGCGTTCGGATCAACCCTGAGGATCCGCGCTGGTCGGCCGTCATCGCTGCCTTGGAGAATGACCATCAGGTTGCTGGTGCCGGGTTCGGCAGCGACGAATACAGGGTTCTGTATCGCAACCCCGGGGAGATACGGCTCCGTCGTGTAGGGCAGCGGTGGTTCCGGTGAGCCGACGATCCTGGAGGTCGTCCATGGAATCCGCGCTGCGGGCTCGGCGTGGGCCAGGTTCGATTCCGCTGCAGTCGCGAGGCGGGTCGCGACCGCCATCAGGAGTAACCTCCAGGTGAGACTCCAGGAGGCTGTCGGAATCAGGCGCATGCTGGCTTCAAGGTGCGATCCGCGCAGAGGGATGGCGAGTCGCAATCGAGCACGTCTAGGCTGCCGGACTACCTGCACCTGGAGGGGCGACACCGTCAGACTCGCCGGGGTCGAATCTACTTCCGCGCCTCCGGGATGACAGTCAGCCTCATCCGTTGGCCGTCGCGCAGGACCTCGACCTCCACCACCTTGCCGACCTTCGCCGCGTCGAGCGCGTAGGTGTAGTCGTAGACGTTCTTGAGAACCTGTCCGGCGAAACCGACGACGACGTCGCCGCCCTTGAGTCCTGCCTTCTCGGCAGGCGAGCCGCCCCGGACACCGCTGAGCTTCACGCCCTCCACCTCCTGGGTGTAGTCGGGAATCGTGCCGAGATAGGCTCGTAGCGTCTCGCGGTTGCCCCCGGTGCCTTCGGCCCGCTTCACCACCAGGTAGTCGGGCCGCGTCGGCTGCCTAAGGAGATCCAGGACGATGCCTTCGGCGAATTGGGTGATGCGGGTGAGTCCCTCGTACTCGATCCGGTCGGCGTCATCGGTCGGCCGGTGGTAGTCCTCGTGGCTGCCGGTGAAGAGGTTCAGGACGGGGATGCCCTTGGGATAGAATGCGGAGGCGTCGGACGGGACGTAGGGGTCGTCGCCCAGGCGGACCTGGAACCCGGCGGCGACGTTGCGTTTCTCGATGAGCTTGCGCCAGACGGAGGAGGAGCCGACGCCCTGGAGGTCGATCCGGTTCTCGCGGAGGCGGCCGACCATGTCGAAGTTCACATAGGCGACGAGGTTGGTGAGGGGGATCGGACTGGACTCGAGGAACTGGGTGGAGCCGATCAGGCCGGTCTCCTCGCCGGACCAGAATCCGACCATCACGCCGCGCGGGAAGCGCTCGGGGTGGGCGCGTCGCTCGAGGTCGAGCGTGCGGGCCAGTTCGAGGACGGCGGCGGTGCCGCTGGCGTTGTCGTCGGCCCCGTTGTGGACCTGGCCCTCCTCGCCGCCCCGTTCGAGGGAGCTCTTGTCACCGGTACCGAGATGGTCGTAGTGGGCGCCGATCACGACGTATTCAGGCGGCGTCGATGAGGTCGTGGTGGAGGAGGCTGGCGGGATGATCCCGACGATGTTGTCGTCCTTCTGCCTCAGGCGTTGGACCTCGGAGGCGACCGCGACCCGGAGACCTGGGATGGCGAAGCTCCCGAGCGCGTGGGGGTTCTCGGTGTCGAGCCCGTCCTGCAGCGCCTTGAGGGTCTGCCCCTTGGGCTGGAGCAGGAGGTCGGCGACCCGCGGAGTGATGGAGGCCGCGACGATGCCGGAGCCGCTCAGGCTGGAGTCGAACGTGAGCGGAGCCAGCTGGCCGGCGTTCGGAGAGTTGGGTCCGGTCACCACGAGAAGCGCCTTGGCTCCGCGTTGGCGAGCCAGCATGGCTTTGTAGCGCAGACCGGCATGAACGTTGAGCTCCTGGCGGCGCTTCGGGTCGACTTCCTCCGGGACGTACCGCAGGACCATCACGACCTTGTTGCTGACGTTGAGACCCTCATAGGAGTTGTACCCGCGGCTGTTGCCATCCGCGACGCTGAGTCCGTATCCGGCGAAGACGACGTCTCCCTCGAAATCGCCGTTGGCCGAGAACGCCAGGGGACGGAAATCGCGTTCGACCTCGAAGGTCTCCGCGGCCCCGTTCGTTCCCGTCACCTGGAGCGAACAGCGTTTTGTCACGACCGTGACCCCTGCGGTGAATTCAAAGGGATGCCGGTAGCTCCCGCCGAGGGGCGCAATGCCGTAACGTTCCAGTTCCTGGACCAGGTAACGGGCCGCCTTGCGGGCGCCGTCGGAACCGGTGAGGCGTCCGCCGAAGTCGTCGGAGGCCAGCGTCCCCACATGACGTCGGAGTTCCTCGGTCAGAACGCCCGGCTGGGATCCCGGTGCGGGCGGGATGGAGCTGCCCACCTGCTGGACGACGGGCAGGACGCTGTTGCGCTCGGGCGACTGGGCGAGGGCCTCGAGGGCCGCCTCGTGTTTCCACTTGGCGAGGAAGAGCTGGGACGACTGGTCGGCGGTCCGACCCGAGGTCCAGCACAGCTGGCGTCCATCGGGAGAGAACACCGGGAGTCCATCGAACCCGGGTGTATGGGTCACCCGCACCGGGTCGCGCTTTCCGTCGGCATCGGCGAGGAACAGCTCGAAGTTGGCGAACCCGAGCTTGTTGGCGGTGAAGATGAAGTAGCGGCCGGATGGATGGAAATACGGGGCCCAGGACATGCAGCCGAAGTCGGTCAGCTGCCGCACGTCGGAGCCGTCGAGCTTCGCGGAGAAGACGTTCGCAATGACCCCGTTCTCGTCGAAGCGCCGCCAGAGGATGCGCTGTCCATCGGGCGAGAAGAACGGGCCGCCATCGTAGCCCGGGGTGCGGGTGAGCCGCAGCAGACCGGTACCGTCGGCGTTCATCCGGTACAGGTCGCAGAAATAGCTCTTGTCGACCTCGAGCCGCTTGCGGTCCTCCTCGCTGGGGGTGCCCTCGTAGGCGTGGCGGTTGGACGAGAAGACGATGAGGGAGCCGTCGGGCGAATAGGATCCCTCGGCATCGTAGCCGCGGGCCGGGCTCAGAGGACGGATCCCGGAGCCGTCGCGCCGCGAGGCGAACAGGTCCATCGTCTCGTCGTAGTCCCACGAATAGCGGCGCTCCTTCCCGGTGGCCCGGAAGTCGAGTTCCTCCTGCTGCTGCTTCCGGGCCTCGGGGTTCAGGTGGGTCGATGCGAACAAGACGTCGTCGGATCCCGGGCGGAGGAAGGCGCAGGTGGTCTTCCCGATGCCCGGGGAGACGCGTTGGGTGTCGCCGGTGGTGAGGTCGAGGAGATAGATCTGGTAGAAGGGATTGCCGGGCTCCCGCTCGCTCTGGAAGACCAGCTGACGTCCGTCCGAAGAAAAGTATCCCTCGCCGGCGCGGCGTCCCTCGAGGGTCAGCTGACGTGGTTGGCCGAGGAATGTCGACTCGTTGGTGGCCGTGGCGGCCTGAAGGTAGCCCTCGGGGGCCGACCCCAGAAGACAGGCCAGTCCGGAGATCCCGACGAGGCGACGAACCATGCTGGAAGGGATCCGGAACAGCGGGGTGGGACTCGGCGGCGTGCGGGACAAACGGGAGCGATTCATAACAGTGGACGCAAGGTGGTCGCATTCCGGCAAAGCGGCAATGACCCGACCGGGGGACCCCGTTGGGCCGGGACATCGATACGTCTGCCGTGTCTCCGGACCCCGGGCTTGTCGGATCCCAGCCGCCCGATACGGTTGACCTCGTGATCCCGTCACCGCGTCGCCTCTCCCTGGGCCTGATCTCCGGTCTGCTCGCCCTGACCTCCTCCCCGGTCTCCGTCTCCGCGGTCGTCTCGTCGTCCGCCCTCAGCGCCCTCCGTTCGGTGGGACCCGAGGGACAGGGGCACGAGGCGGCCCAGAAGGCCTGGCCGCTGATCGCCGCCGCGCCGGCCAAGGATCTCCCGCAGCTGCTGGCCGCGATGGACGGCGCAAACGACTACGCGATGAACTGGATCCGGACGGCGATCGAGGCTGTCGTCCAGCGCGAGATCGGGTCGGGCGGAACCCTGCCCGCGGCGTCGCTGGAATCGTTCCTGAAGGACACCCGTCACAATCCCCGGGCGCGACGGCTCGCCTTCGACCTGATCCGCCGCGCCGATCCCCGTGCCGCGGACGCCCTGGTTCCTGGATTCCTGAACGATCCGGGCAACGACCTGCGCCGCGAGGCGGTCGATCGCCTGGTCAGCGAGGCCGGGAAGCAGGTGGCCACCGACAAGTCCGCCGCGCGCGCCATCTACCGCCGCGCCCTGCACTCGGCACGGGAGGCCGACCAGATCGAGTCCCTCGCCAAAACGCTGGGGGATCTCGGGGAGAAGGTCGACCTGCCGCAGACATTCGGCTGGGTCACCCGCTGGAGGCTGATCGGTCCTTTCGACAACACCGGCAACCAGGGCTTCACCCAGGCCTACCCGCCCGAGACGGTCATCGACCCCAAGGCGGAGTATCCCGGCAAGGGCGGAACGGTCCGCTGGGTGGATGCCGAGGCGCAGGGGGACTATGGGATGGTCGACTTCAACAAGCCCTTTGGTGCCCTCAAGGAGGTGGCGGGGTATGCGGTGGCGGAGTTTGTATCTGACAAGGCCCGTCCCGCCGAGATCCGGCTCGGGTGCAAGAACGGGTGGAAGGTCTGGCTGAACGGGAAATTCCTGTTCGGACGCGACGAATACCACACCGGGGCCGAGATCGATCAGTTCCGGCTGCCGGTCCAGCTCCGGGCCGGAACGAACGTCATCCTCGTAAAATGCACCCAGAACGGGCAGGTGGAGGACTGGACCAAGGAGTGGGAGTTCCAGCTCCGGGTTACCAATGCCCAGGGAACCCCGATCCGCTCCAGCCGCTGAACCCTGACCCGAACCGATCATGAATCTTCTTCACCTCCACCTCACCGGTCTCCTCGGTCTCCTCCTCACGGGGCCGCTCGTCGCCGCCGACTGGATGCAGTTCCGCGGGCCCGACGGCAACGGGGTGTCGCCCGACGCCCAGCTGCCGCGGACGCTCGACGCGCAGTCGGTTGTCTGGACCGCGGACCTCCCGGGCCGGGGGGTCTCCTCGCCGATCGTCGTCCGGGACCGGGTCTTCGTGACGAGCACCAGCGGCCCACGGAACGCGGAGCTGCGTGTGCTGTGCTTCGGGCTGTCCGACGGCCATCTGATCTGGGAGCGCCAGTTCTGGGCGACGGGGCGGACGATGACCCACGAGAAGATCAGCGGTGCCACGCCGACGCCGGTCAGCGATGGCCAGCATGTGTTCGCGCTGTTCTCGTCGAACGACTGCGCGGCGCTGGATCTCGACGGCAACCTGCTCTGGTACCGGGGGCTCGGGAAGGACTACCCGAACGCCAACAACTCCCTCGGCATGTCGTCGTCGCTGGCGCTGGCCGACGGCACCCTGATCGCTCAGGTGGAGAGCCAGAGCGAGTCCTTCACGGCGGGGTTGGATCCGTCGACCGGAAGGAACCGGTGGCGCATCGAACGGCCCCGGACCTCGAACTGGACCTCGCCCGTGGTGTTCCGCGATCCGGCCGGCCGGACGCTGGTGCTTCTTCTGTCGTCGAACGGCCTTGCCGCGGTGGATGTCCGGGACGGTTCGCCGGTGTGGAGCCATGACGACAAGGGCTCGACGGTGCCCTCGGTGACCGCGAGCGGCGGTCGGCTCTATGTGCCGTCGAACGGATTGACCGTGCTGGAGCCGGTGTCGGGATCGAAGCCGAAGGCGGTCTGGCGTTCGACCCAGCTGCGGACCGGCACGCCAAGTCCGGTGGTCCTGGGTGATCGGGTCTTCCTGTTGAACGACGGTGGGATCCTGAGCTGTGGCGATGCGACGGATGGGAAGCGGCTGTGGCAGCTCCGGCTCGAGGGACCGTTCAGCGCGACGCCGGTCGTTGCCGGTGGGCTGCTGTACTGCGTGAACGAGAAGGGACTGGTTCAGGTGGTGGATCCGGCGAAACCCGAGGGGGAACGGGTGTCGACCCTTCCGCTGGGCCAGACGGTGATCGCGACCCCGTCGATCGCGTCGAATTCCCTGTTCGTCCGCAGCGACGGAAGGCTCTGGCGGATCGGCCGGGCCAGTCCGCTGTAGGGCCGCGGGGTCTCAGGCCAGCGGGCGTACGTCCATGGAGAAGGCCGCCTGGAAAGAGGCCCCGGGCTCGAGGAACACCAGTTCCCCGTCGCTCCGACCCATCGAGTTGGGCAGCGCCGTCCAGGGCTCGATGCAGTAGAACGGGGCCGCGGGGGACGGTGACCACAACGCCAGGAACCGATAGGCCGGGCTGTGGGTGAAATCGAGGCAGACCTCCACCTTCCCGGCCTCGTCCCGGAGGACCGCCTCCTGCGCGGCCAGATCCCCGAGGAACACGGTCCCGCTGACATCCTGGGACACCGGGAGATCCTGGGCCGGGAAGGGTTCGTCGAAGAAGGCATTCGCCTGGTCCACCGGATGGAAGCGTCGGGCGCGCGGGAGCCGGACCGAGCACCGCTCCCGGGATCCCCCGGCGAGGGGGACCCGGAGATACGGATGGAACCCGGAGCTGAAGGGCAGGGGTGTCCCCGACCGGTTTTCCACCGTCTGGAGCCACCGGAGGCGCCCCTGGTCCAGCAGGTACTGGAGGCGGTACCGGAAGGCGAAGGGATAGCTCGGACGGGTCAGGTCGGAATCCGACAGCTCGAGGGTCACGGAATGCCCGAGACGGTCCACGACCGTCCAGGGAACGCGTCGGGCAAACCCGTGCTGGGGTGACTGGTATTCGACACCATCCAGGCAGTAGACCCCTTCCTTGCCGTTGTGGATGTTGTAGCTGACATGCGGGAAGAGGACCGGGTTGCCGGCCCACATCTGCTGTGGGTACCGGGCCACGACGACCGGGTCATGGTGCACGGCATCCACACATCCGGGTCCCGGAAGGTTCCGCGCATATCGGGTCAGCCATCCTCCGAGTTCCGGGTGGATCTCCGCCAACGCCACATCGCCGTCCCGCAGGACAATCGGTTCCGACATGCGAGCAGCATGGATTGCGCGGAACGGCGAGGCGAGGGAAACGGGGCCGGCAGCGGGACCGGCGCCGGGAAGGGGACTCACACGGCGACGCGGAGACACGGAGGAAGACCGGGAGGGGGGAGACAGAGGCAGTGCCTGGGCGGAAGGCGAAGGCTTCCCCGGGTGGGTGATGCCGGGCCCTGCATCACTGGGTGCGGAGCACCCACGACACCCCAAGTGGTGGGCCCGGGGGTATCGGGATTTCTGGTGAGCCCGACGTGGCCTTTGCCGCCGCACCCCGGTAGGTTTTCGCCGTGATCATTCCCCGGACCCTCCTCGTGGCAGGTGCGGCCTGCCTCGCGTCCTGTGTCGCCACCCCGGCCGACCTGCAGGTCAACGGACTGAGAGCCACCGTGCCCGACGGGTTCACCGTCGACCTCGTTGCCGGCAGCGATCTGGTGTCGCGGCCCGTCAGTGCCTGCTTTGACGACCGCGGCCGGCTCTATGTGACGGAATCCTCGGGTTCCAACGAGCCGCCGGAACAGCAGCTCAAGGCCCCCACGCACCGGATCCGTCGACTCGAGGACACCAACGGGGACGGGGTCTTCGACCGCTCCATCGTCTTCGCCGAGGGCGTCATGTTCCCCCAGGGGTGTCTGTGGCACGGCGGCTCGATCTATGTCGCGGGACCGCCCAGCATCTGGAGGTTCACCGATACCGATGGCGATGGCGTCGCGGACACGCGGGAGGAATGGTTCAAGGGGGGAACGCTCACCGGCTGCGCGAACGACATCCATGGCCCCCACCTTGGCCCGGATGGCTTCCTCTACTGGACCAAAGGGGCCTTCTCGGAGCAGACCCATCGCCTGGCGAACGGGTCGACGCTGAAGGATCGGGCGGCGCACATCTATCGGGCCCGACCCGACGGATCCGGACTGGATGTCATCATGCAGGGTGGCATGGACAACCCGGTGGAGATCGCCTTCACGCCGGAGGGGGAGACGATCTTCAGCAGCACCTTCATTGATTTCACCCAGCCGGGTTTCCGGGATGGCGTGGCCCACGCCATCTACGGGGGTGTCTACGGGAAGGAGAACGATGTCCTGACCGATGGACGGGTGCCGCGAACCGGTCCCGACCTGTTCCACCCCTTCTTCCAGGCGGGCCCGGCGGCGGAATGCGGCCTGACCCGTTACGAGGGCCAGGCCTGGGGGCCGCAGTTCCAGGACAACCTGTTCTCCACCAGCTTCAACCTCCACCGCGTCTCGCGTCATGTGCTGCGTCCCAATGGCGCTACCTACGCCAGTGATTCGAAGGACTTCCTCCTCGTCGACTCCGTGGATTTCCATCCGACCGACGTGCTGCAGGATGTCGACGGGCACCTCCTCGTCGTGGATACCGGCGGCTGGTACAAGCTCTGTTGTCCCAGCTCCCAGCTGGTCAAGCCCGACGTGCTCGGTGGCATCTATCGGATCCGGAAGTCCGGCATCCCGGCGCTGACCGGTCCGGCCCGACAGGACGCCCAGCGGCGTCTGGCCCAGCCCCCCGGGCTCGATTTGGGCCGCGAGGCGGCGCGGTTGAAGCAGGCGGTCTGGACGCTGGACCCTGCCCAGGCGGAATCCTTCCGTGGGATCCTCCAGGCCCGGGGCCTTGGTCCCGAGGCAGCCTCCCACGCGGCCGTCCTGCGCGTTGCCGCGGAGGGGCTGGGACGGCTCAAGGATCGGGCCTCGGTGCCGCTGCTGGTGAAGGCGGCCGGCAACACGGCGGATCCCTTCCTGGCCCACGCCTACATCCACTCCCTGATCGGGATCGCCGCGCCGGCGGAGACCCGGTCGGGGTTGGCCCTGGAATCGCCCGGAGCGCGTCGGGCCGCGCTGATCGCGCTCGACCAGATGCCGGGTGGCGGATTGCGGGCCGCCGATGTGGTGCCGCACCTCGGATCGACCGATGAACCGCTGCGGCGTGCGGCCGAGTGGATCCTGGGTCGCCATCCGGACTGGGGTGCCGAACTGGCGGGCTGGTTCCGGGGTGTCCTCAAGACCCCGGGTGATTCCGCCGAGCGTCGTGCCGCCCTCGCCCAGATCCGGATCCTCGGCCGCGACGACGCGGGCCGCGCGCTGATCTCGGAACTGCTGGCGTCGTCCACCGTTCCGTCCGACGCCCAGCAGGCGGCGCTGCGGGTGATCGCGGAGTCGGGGATGAAGGAGCCGCCATCGGCCTGGACCTCCGCCGTTGTCGCGGTGCTGTCGGGGGAATCCCATCCGAAAGATCCGAGGCTGCCCGAGGGCATCCGGGCGGCCCGCGTGTTGCGTCAGGCCTCATCGGTCCAGGAGTCCTTGCGGCGAGTGGTCCGGGACGACCGGTTTCCGATCGCTCTCCGGATCGACGCCCTAGATGCGTTGCCCGAGAACAGCCGCCTGGACCCAACGGACTACGCACTCGCCCTCCAGGCCCTCAGCCCCTATGTCGAACCCACGGTCCGCGTCGCGGCCACTGGCGCGCTGTCGCGATCCGCGCTGACCGGGGATCAGCTGCGAGGGCTGCTGCCGCCGGTGAAGACCGCCGGTCCGCTCGAGCTGACGCGCCTGCTGGGTGCCTTCCGTGACGGGGGCGACGATGCCCTCGGGCTGCCCCTGGTGGCGGCGCTCCGGGAGTCCCGCAGCGCCGCGGCGCTGGCGCCCGGACAGGTCCGTCCCTTCTTCGCGAAGTTCCCGGAGGCCACCCGGAAACAGCTCGGGGAGTTCCTGTCCGGCCTCGGTGCCGACGCCGTCCAGCAGGCGGCACGACTGGAGTCCCTGCTGAAGGAGCTGCAGGCGGTGGAGGCGGACGCCCGGCGGGGCCAGGCTGTCTTCAACGGATCCAAGGCCGCCTGCTCCAGCTGTCATCGGATCGGCTACCTGGGTGGGAACATCGGTCCGGAGCTCACCCGTATCGGCGAGGTCCGGAGCGAGCGAGACCTGCTCGAATCCGTGGTCTATCCGAGCGTGAGTTTCGTGCGGAGCTATGAGCCCACCACGCTGGTCCTGAAGGGCGGCGACGAGGTCAACGGGATCGTCCGCCGCGAGACCGACTCCGAATGGGTCGTCGCCACCGGTCCGGGCGCGGAGCAGCGGCTGGCGAAGGCCACGGTCGAGGAGGCGCGACCCGGCACGGTGAGCCTTATGCCGGGCGGGTTCGACCAGGTGTTGACCCGACAGGAGCTTGCCGACCTTCTGCGGTTCGTGAAGACCGTCCGCTGGCGCTGAGGAATGGTCATGGAGGCAGACCCCAATCCAAGCGTCCCTGCCGGCGGCCGGACTTTCGGCGGCCTCCCATGGTGGTGGGCACTCGCGATGGCCGCGTTCCTCTGGGGGGGCCACGGATCCACCGCGGCGGAGTCCGCACCCGCGGGGACGGTTCAGCTCGGGGCCTCCCATGCCCCGGGGTTCAGCCTGATGCCCAGCAATGCCACGGGTATCCGATTCCAGAACCGGGTCCCCGAGTCGCGTCACCTCACCAATGCCATCCTGCTCAACGGTTCCGGGGTGGCGCTGGGGGATGTCGACGGCGATGGACGGTGCGACCTCTACTTCTGCCACCTCAACGGGACCAACGCCCTGTATCGCAACCTCGGCGACTGGCGGTTCGAGGAGATCACGTCGGCCTCTGGCGTAGGCTGCGAGGGGTTGACCTCCACCGGGGCGGTGTTGTCGGACCTCGATGGTGATGGGGATCTCGACCTCGTGGTCAACACCGTGGGGCAGGGAACCCGGCTGTTCTGGAACGACGGACGCGGCCGGTTCGAGGTCGGGGCTGTGGTGAATCCCCGGGTGGCGGGGACGACCGCGGCGGTGGCCGACGTGGACGGGGATGGGCTGCTCGACCTCTACATCGCCAACCATCGGACCAGCTCGCTCATGGATTTCGCGACGGCGTTCTTCACGTTCAGGAACGTCAACGGCCGCAATGAGGTCGACACCGTGAACGGCCGTCCAGTGACCGAGCCCGGCCTGGCCGACCGGTTCGTCCCGGATGGCCGGGGCAGCATCTATGAGCTGGGTGAGACCGATCTGCTCCTGCGCAACCGGGGCGGACGCCAGTTCGAGCCGGTGTCCTTCACGGGCGGGGCGTTCCTCGATGAAGCCGGCGTTCCATTGAAGCAGGCACCGCGGGGCTGGGGGCTGTGCGCGGCGTTCCATGACATCAACGGCGACGGCCTGCCCGACCTCTATGTCTGCCATGACTTCCAGACCGAGGACCTGTGCTGGATCAACCAGGGCAACGGCGTCTTCCGCAGCCTGCCGCGTCTGGCGATGCGGCGGCAGCCGATCTCCTCGATGGCTGTCGACTTTGCCGACATCAACCTCGACGGGTTCACCGACTTCCTGGTGATCGACATGCTCCGTCGCGGTCACCGGGAGCGGATGATGTTCGTCCCGGAACCCCCTCCAATCGTCCACACACCGGGACTGGTCCTCAACCGGCCGCAGTACCAGATGAACACCCTGTTCCTGAACCGCGGGGACACGACGTTCTCCGAGATCGCCCAGCTGAGCGGTCTGGATGCAGCGGACTGGGCGTGGAGCTGCGTGTTTCTCGATGTGGACCTCGACGGCTGGCAGGACGTGCTGGTCGTCAACGGTATGGAGCGGGCAGGGCGGGATCTCGACATTGCCGAGCAGATCGCGCGGATGCGGAAAGGCCGGCGTCCGACCGATGCCGAGATCTTCCAGGCGCGTCGGAAGTTCCCGCGGCTGGCGACGCCGAACCTCGCGTTCCGCAACCAGCGGAACCTCACCTTCGCCGAGGTGGGCCAGGAGTGGGGCTTTGCCCAAAAGGGGGTCACCACGGCCATGGCGACGGCGGACCTCGACAACGATGGCGATCTCGATGTGGTCGTGAGCCACTTCAACGATCCCGCTGGTCTCTACCGCAACGAAGGCACAGCACCCCGGGTGGGCGTCCGCCTCCTGGGTCGGTCGCCCAACACGCGGGGCATCGGCGCCCGGATCCGGGTCCTCGGCGGCGCCGTGCCGGAGCAGTCCCAGGAGATGATCAGCGGTGGTCGGTACCTGTCCGGGGATGATTCCATCCGCAGCTTCGCCGCGGGTTCCCTGACGAACCGCCTGACCATCGAGGTCACCTGGCGCAACGGGACCCGGACCACGGTGTCGGGCGTCGAACCCAACCGGATCTGCGAGATCCGCGAGGCCGACGCGCAACCCGTCCCTGTCCCGTTGGTTCCGGAGGGCTACACCAACACGTGGTTCGTCGAGGTGAGCTCCCGGATCGGCCATCGCCACGTCCAGCCGGAGTTCGACGACTTCTCGCGACAGCCCCTGCTCCCGAATCGGCTGGGTCAGCTGGGCCCTGGACTGGCTTGGTTCGATGTCGATGCCGATGCACATGAGGACCTGATCGTTGGCACCGGTGCGGGTGGATCGATCCGGTGGTTCCGGTCGGACGGCCGGGGCGGGTTCGAGCCGGGTGCGGCAATGCCGGGGCTTGGCGGCATGGTCCAGGACACCCGCACGATCCTCGGATGGACGCCGCCGTCGGGTCCCGCCGAGCTTCTGGTGGGGCTGGCGAACTACGCGGGCGGTCCGGGCACCGGGGTCTCGGTCCGTGGGGTGGATCTGAAGTCCGGCGCGGCCTCGACGGTGTTGGGCGCGACGCCGGCCAGCACCGGGCCCTTGGCGTTGGCCGACTGGGACGGTGCGGGTGGGTTCCGGTTGTTCGTGGGCGGACGTGTGATTGGCGGACGGTATCCCGAACCCGCGGATTCCCGGATGTTGCGGTGGACCGCGGGACGGTGGGAGACCGATGCGACGAACTCGGCGGTGCTGAAGGGGCTCGGACTGGCCACCGGTGCGGTCTTCAGCGACCTGGATGGCGATGGGTTTCCGGACCTCGTGGTCGCCTGCGAGTGGGGTCCGGTCCGGGTGTTCCGGAATGACCACGGGTTGCTCCGGGACATGACGGCGGCCTGGGGACTGGAGGCGTCTCGTGGGTGGTGGACCGGGGTCACGACGGGGGATTTCGACGGTGACGGACGGCTCGACATCGTGGCCGGGAACTGGGGGAGGAACACCCGGTATCAGGCGTTCCGGGAGCGACCGTTGCGGCTCCATCATGGGACGTTCTCGGGCGGACCGGGTGTCGATGTCCTGGAATCGCATTGGGATCCACAGCTCCAACGGGAGGTTCCGGACCGGCAGCTGAACGCCCTGGCCAAGGGAATGCCGTTCCTCCGGGAGCGCTTCGCCACCCATCGCGCCTTCAGCCAGGCCAGCGTGGAGGATCTGCTGGGGTCGAGGACCAACGCTGCATCCATCGTGGAGGCCAATTGGCTCGAGTCGACCGTGTTCCTCAATCGTGGCGGACGCTTCGAGGCGGTGGCGCTGCCCATCGAGGCCCAGATGTCGGCGGCGTTCGGTGTCTGCGTGGGGGATGCCGACGGCGATGGCGTGGAGGATCTGTTCCTGTCGCAGAACTTCTTCGGGGCGCAGCCGGAAAGCCCGCGGCTGGATGGGGGGCGGGGTCTGTGGCTGCGCGGGGACGGTCGGGGAGGCTTCCGTGCGGTGGAGGGACAGGTCAGCGGCATCCGCATTCCGGGCGAGCAGCGGGGGGCAGCGTTGGCTGATTTCGATGAGGACGGACGTGTCGACCTCGCGGTCGCCCAGAATGGCGGGCCCACGATGCTGTTCCGCAACCAGGGAGCCCGTCCGGGTGTCCGGGTGCGGCTGGAGGGCCCTCCGTCGAATCGTGGCGGGATCGGCGCCCAGGTGGCGCTCGTGTATCCCGACGGACGGGGCCCCGTCCGGGAGGTTCACGCGGGATCGGGATACTGGTCGGAGGACGCCCTGACGCTGGTCCTGGGCACCCGTGCGATGCCGAGGTCGGTCTGGGTCCGCTGGCCCGGTGGGCACGTTACGGAAACGCCGCTCGAACCCGGTGCCGGATCCACGACCGTGCGGGTGTCACGCTGAGCGGGGAGAGGGACTCACGCGGAGGCACGGAGACGCGGAGGAAAGGCGGGGGATTTTTTTGGGAGTTGTTCTTTCATGCGGTGGTCGTGGTTTGGGCGCTGTGGCCTTGATATTCTTTGGAGGCAGCCGACGGAAATCAGGACGTCCACGGGTCCACACGGAGGTTCCCCTCCCTTGAAGGTCCGGAAACGCGCGAAGCCTTTTCCTCCGTGTCTCCGAGTCCCCGTGTGAGTTCCCATTCCCGCCTGTCTGCAGCATTGCCTCGGACCTGCCGCTGCCTAGGCTCACATCAAGGCCCGACACGCATGAGCACCGAATCCCAGATCACCGCGTTTCGCGACACCTTCGTGCGGCTCCGGCAGTCCATCGGACGGGTCCTGGTGGGGCAGGAGGAGATCGTCGACGGCGTGCTGACCGCGATCTTCTCGGGCGGGCATGTGCTGCTGGAGGGCGTCCCGGGTCTCGGAAAGACCCTTCTCGTGCGGACTCTGTCCGACGCACTGGATCTCGGATTCAGCCGGGTCCAGTTCACGCCTGACCTCATGCCGGCCGACATCCTCGGTACCCACCTTGTGATGGAGAATGCAGACGGGCGTCGGCGGTTCGAATTCCAGAAGGGTCCCGTCTTCGCGCACCTCCTGCTGGCCGACGAGATCAACCGGGCCACGCCCAAGACGCAGTCGGCGCTGCTCGAGGCCATGCAGGAGGGACAGGTCACCGCCGGCGGTGAGGTCCGTCCGCTGCCGCGGCCGTTCTTCGTGCTCGCGACCCAGAATCCGATCGACCAGGAGGGCACCTATCCGCTGCCGGAGGCCCAGCTGGACCGGTTCTTCTTCAAGCTGCTGGTCCGGTATCCCTCCCGGGACGAGCTCACCGAGATCCTGAACCGCACCACGGAGGGATCGTCCGCGACCGCGGAACGAGTGCTCGATCGCGATACCCTGATGTCGCTCCAGGCCCTCGTCCGAGGCGTACCGATCGCCTCGCACGTCAAGGACTACGCCGTGCGCCTCGTGTTGGCCACCCATCCGGGGACTCCCACGGCGGCGGCCATCGCCACCCAGTATCTCCGGTTCGGGAGCAGCCCCCGAGGGGCGCAGGTCCTGGTGCTGGCGGCTAAGGTGCGCGCCCTCACCGAAGGACGGTTCAACGTCGGGTTCGACGACATCGCCGCGGTGGCGCCCGCCGCGCTGCGACATCGGCTCATCACCAACTTCGAGGCCGAGGCCGAGGGCATGGACCCCGACCGCATCCTCGCCCGGATCCTTCCGGAGGTGCCCCGCGACGTCGCGGTGGCGCTCTGAGGTCCAGTCCCGAAACCGCATGGCCACCCGGAACACTGTGGGTACACGACGGAAGGCATCACGGCAGGTCGATCCGGTCGCGGCACCGGAGGTCCGGTTGGTGATCTCCAACCGGCAGCGGGATCGGAGGGTCGACGCCCGCGCGCTGCGGTGTCTCGTGCAGCAGGTCCAGGCCGAGGCGGGACAGGCGGCGGAACTCGGACTCCACCTGGTGAGCGCCCGTCGTTCGGCGGAGTTGAACCAGCAGTTCCTCGGACACGAGGGTCCGACCGACATCATCACCTTCGACCAGGGCAGCACCTGGGACCGGGTCTGCGGGGAGCTCTTCATCTGCGTGGCGGAAGCGATCCGGCAGGCGCGGGAATTCGGCACGACCTGGGACCGGGAGGTCCGTCGCTATGTGATCCATGGCCTCCTCCACCTGCGGGGATTCGACGACCTCGAGCCGGGGGCGCGTCGGCTCATGAAGCGGGAGGAGAACCGGCTGGTGAAGCGGTTCGGCTGATCGGGACGGACCATGGGCGCCGCACCGCTGGAACAGGCCGAGGGGGTGATTGTGCGGATCCACCCGTTTTCCGACACCAGCCTCATCCTGCACTGGATCACGGCGGAACATGGGCGGTTCGGCACCCTCGCCAAGGGCATCCGAAAACCAAAGTCAGGCCATGCCGCACCCGTGGACCTGTTGTTCGCCGGCACCCTCGGCTTTGTGCGGTCGACCCGATCCCATCTCCACACGTTCCGGGAATTCGTCCCGGTCGAACGTCACGAGCGCCTCCGCACCGACTACACCAAGCTCGTCCAGGTCGCCTATGCGGTCGCGTTGCTGGAGCGGGCGACCGAGGAGGACACGCCGATTCCGGAGTTCCATGCGCTGTTCCGGTCATGGCTCACGGCCTTGGAGACCCAACCCCACCAGCCCCGCATGGTGCTCGCCTTCGAAGCCCGGTTGCTGGTCGAGATGGGACTCGACCCCCGTGGAGCGGAATCGGTGGAACGAACCGGAGCGGGCGAGGTGTTGGACCCGCTGATCGACGCGGATTGGTCAGAACTTCCCGGTCTCGCCCCCTCTTCCGCGGCCGTACGAAACCTGGTCACGATCCTCCAGAGGCAGCTCGTGGAGGCCCTGGGCACCGTCCCGAAATCCCGGTCTGAGGCGCTTGCGTCCGGGTCGCCCCACCGAGCCGGCTCCTGATCCCGAGCCTGTGGCCGGATCCGTCCGAGGCTCACTGCGGAACCGTCAGCTCGAACTCGAGCCGGGTTTTGGTGCCACGCTGCTCGTCGATGATCTCCATGTCCTTGAGGCGCCAGGAGCCATCGACCTTCTTGAACGAGCCGACGCTGAACTGCTTGAGGAGCTCCCCGCGGGCGTCGTAGGCATCGGCCTGGATCAGGCCCCGGAACTCGAGGTCGATCCAGGACACCACCCGTGAGTAGGGCGTGCCAGTGGGGTTGCGGCTTTCCAGGACCCGGCAGGAACGCCCCTTCACCATGTGGGGGTTGTCTTTCGGAGCGGGGATCAGTCGTTGCTGGGGCCAGTGGAGGAACTCGAGGCCCAGATCGGCGAAACTGAAGTCGGACCCGGCGAAGGACCGTCCGGAGCCGGTCGCGGCGATCGGGGAGGCCGCGGTGCCCGGGACCCCCTCGAAACAGTATTCCGGTGCCGCGTCGACGCGATGCACGATCTCCAGGGTCTCACCGGTGGCGGTGTCCGCGGATCCGGTCCGATATCGGGTCGACCACCGGTCGGTGCCCGCCGTGGGGGCGAGGGTTTCGATGACGACGGGCACGCGGTGGCGTTTTCCGGCGGCGTTGCGGATCTCAAGGGTAGCCCGGTTGGTGGTGGTCGAGGCCGGCTGGAGCGACCGCACCTCCCGGGCGAGGGTCTGTCCGTCGGCCTGCTCCCGGGGACCTGGTGCGGCATCCGCAGCGGGGCTGTCGGTCCGGGTCAGGACAAGAAAAAGGCCTGTGATCAGGATCGTGAGGAGGCGGTGGGGTCGGTTCATCGGTGGGGTGTCTTCAGCACGATCTGGGGACGTTCTCCGCGGCGTCCGGTGACGACGAGTCCGACCGGGTTGGTGGTGGACCCGCAGCCGCAGCCGGTGGACTTCCGGAAGTCGAGTCGGCGCGGACGCAACAGCCGCCACGCCATGAGGGCCACCGTGACCCCGACGACGCCCAGAGCTGCGATCTGCTGCCACTCCACGGGTGAAGCCTAGTGGGTTGGCGTGGGGAAGGGCAAAGGGGAGTTGAGGGAGTTGCGGGTCGGGGCTCTTCAACCTTGCCCCGGACGCCGCCCGGTCGAATAACTCGCGGGTGCGGTTCCGACCCCAACTCCTCGTCCTGATGCTGCTCGCATCCGGGTGTCGAAACCTGCCGCCACCGGAACCGGTCAAACCGGTCGTCAAACCCGCACCGCTCCGCCTCTTGCGTCCCCTCGATGGACGGGTCGGCCAGGTTCTCACGGTCAATCCGCGGCTGCGATTCGTGGTCCTCGACTACTCCCTCACGAGTCTACCCGTGTTGGGTGATGAGCTCGATCTGTGGCGTGGGCCGTCGATCGTGGGGCGGCTGAAGGTGTCGGGACCGATCCTCAACACCACCGCGGTGGCCGACATCGTCTCGGGTGAGCCCCAGGTGGCCGACCTGGCCCGTCCGGTCCTGGAAAAGGCCGCGGAGGCCGCCCTTGCACCCAGGGCGGAAGGCGACGTCAGGCCGGGGGCGACGACGACGGCGTCTCCGACGGGACCCTGAGAAACGCGAGCGGGATTGAGACCAGGACGAGGAGCGGGTCGACCAGGTACCACCAGAGGTTGCGAGAGTCCCTCAGGCCTGAAGCGCCCCCCCACAGGCTCTCCAGAAGCCAGACACACAGTGCGGCTGTCAGGATCCATCCGGTCCGGGATCCTTGGCGCAGGAGATGCAGGGTCCAGCCGGCCACCAGCCATACGAGGAGGGGAGAATTCCATCCCAAGGCGTAGGGATCCCAGGAACCCCAGCCCAGGGCTGCCGGATAGAGCACGAGTCCGAGCACCAGCCCCACCCGGCCCAGATCCCGCAGGTCCTGCCGTCCAAGGAAGCCTCTCTCCCCGAAGGCGACTTTCGTGGCATTCGCCATCAGGACGAGGAAGGGAACGCTGAAGCCGGCGGTGGCACCCGCGACCCAGCTGCCCATCGAGACTCCGTTCCAGGGAATCCACACGACGATGGCCGCGATGGGGATGAGCGCCGTGGGACTCGGACCGGGACGTCCCCGCAGGAGGCGACGGTACCCCAGGGCGAGCACGGAGCCGACGACCATGATGGCGACCCAGATCGCCGAGCGGGAGGAGGTCAGCAGGATGCCGTTCATGGGGTTGCCCCGGTTGCCGGGGTCGCGGCGTCCAGCCACGCGGTGTTGAAGGAGACAATGCGGATCGCCTTGCGTTTCCAGGTGTAGGCCAGGTGGACCATTCCGTCGCGGGATCGCAGGAGGAACGGATAGGAGAACTCCGCCCCGGCCTCGTTTTCGAGGAAGGGGCCCCGTGTCCAGATCCTGCCGGCGTCGGATGACACCGCCAGCCGCAGGTTGGCGCGTCCATCCGGCGTGTCGTTGAATGCCAGCAGCAGGCGTCCGTCCGCCAGGCGCACCGCATCGATCCCGGAATCCGAGTTGGGGAGTCCGGTCGGTTCGGGCGGGCTCCAGGACAGACCGCCGTCCGCGGTGCGGGACAGGTACAGATCCCGTTGACCGCTGGCGGTCCGACACAGCATCACGGCCTGGGTGGGATCCAGGGCCACGAGGCTCGGCTGGAAGGCGGTGCGTCCGCCGAAGACCCGGGTCTTCCGGGCCGACACCGACCCGGGAGCGCCCTCGAGCCACAGCAGTTCGGGGAACTTCCCGAAGAGTTCGTGGTAGATCGGCACCACCCAGCCGCCGCCCTCGAGCGGGGTGGGACCGTTCTTCACCAGCTCGCTGATGTTGAAGAAGGGGCTTAGCACGAGACGCTGGCTCGGGGTCCAGGTCCGCCCGCCGTCCGTGGACTCCTTGAGGCACAGCGAGCTGCCCGACCAGCCGCCGACCGTGATGGTCACGAACAGCAGGGACATCCGACCGGTGTCATCGGCGAAGAGTACCGCGTTGCCGACCTTGCGGACGTAGTGGCCGAGCTCCCGGCTGGCCCTCGCGGCGGTGACCAGGTCGGCGGGCTCGGTCCAGCGGTCGCCCGTGCCGGTGGCAAACCAGATGGCAACATCCTTGGCGCCTTCCCGGGTGCCGCCGTACCAGACCGCGGCGAGGGTTCCCGGGGAGGGTTCACAGATCGAGGCCACGTGGACGCTCGCCACGGAGGATCCCAGGGTTTCCACCCGATGCCGCGGCGTCGACGGGGGTGTCCCGGCCTGGGACGTCTCCGGGGGCGACACCCGGAACCGGGGGGCGGAGCGGGATTCCGGGCGCGATGTGGACCGGTAGGTGGCGATCCCCACGACCAGCAGGAGGGCGAGGGCTCCGAGGCGTCGACGGGATTCCGGACCCAAGAGCCTCATGGTGAGGCCTTTCGGACCACATCGAGGCCGATCAGGTCGGACTTCAACCCCTCCAGCGAGCGATCGCGGAAGGCACGGTGCCAGTCCTCGGCGGTGGCGTCGGGCCGGGCGAACCGGATCCAGACCCGCCGGGAATAGAACGTCTTGAACCGGGTCAGCTCCTGGACCTGAATTCCGGCCTGGGCCATCTGGGAACGGAACGGATCCAGCACCGACTCATCGACGAAGACCACCGACGGGGTCTCCGGCGGGAGGGTGTCGGCCCGGAACTTCTGCACGCTTCGACCGAGTCTTGGAGAGAGCATGGCGGGTTGGGCTCGGTCGTAGACGAAGACGGGGCGGTTCCCGATCTGGGCCGGAATGGAATCGGGGAGATGGTTCAATCCGAGGAGCGGATAGAGGCCGCCCATGACGACGGCCAGGACGATTCCGGTGAGCGCGACGGAACGGGTCGGATGGGTGCCACGCCAGGCGGTGACGAGCGACGCGGCGGCCAGCAGCCAGACCACGACGGGTAGGAGGCCTCCGAGTTGGAACCACAGGAAGAATGCCCCGGCGAGGATGCTCGCCAGGCTGAAGACCACGGCGGCGAAGAGCAGGGTCCAGCGCTGCGTACGCCCGCCGGGCTCCAACCACTCGGCGGCCAGGACGGCCTCGATCGGGACCACCGCCAGCATGTAGCGCTCGAAGGTGGTCATGAGGAAGAAGGGCACGATCGAGAGCCCGAGGGCTGTGACCAGCCATCGGCGCGCCGCCACCGGACCGAGATCCCGGACCCGGAACGCCTGGACCGCGGCGACGAGGACCATCGGGGTCCAGGGCGCGATGAGGCCGAGTGCCCCTCCCAGGGCCGACAGCGGAGACATCCCATGCCAGCGGCCAAAGTCCCGGGCCGCCAGCTCCTCGCCGAGGATCTGGGCGAACCGATCCCCCCAGAGCTGCTTCATGGCGAGCGGCCAGGGGACCGTGATCAGGGCGACGACCCCGGCGGCCACGCACCAGTGCACGCCTTGTTTCCGGAGGCGTGGCAGGGCCCCGAGACAGAGCAGGGCCGCGACGGCCGCGGTCCCGAAAAAGAAGAACCCGATCGGCCCCTTGGTGAGGAACGAGAGACCGAGGCAGGTCCCCGATGCGACCGCGTCGCGCAGCGTCGCGGTCCGAAGCCACCGCAGACCGAAGAGCAGGCTGAGGGACACGAAGAACGCGAGCGGGAGGTCCAGCATCGCCTGCCGCGCCTGTGCGGCGACGCCAACGCAGCTGGCCGTGATGAGCCCGGCCAGAAGTCCGTTCGACCGGAACAGCTCCCGGCTCGTCAGGCATGACACCACCGAAAGTCCGACACCCGCCAGGACGCCCCAGATCCGGGCGGCCACCAGACCCACGCCGAACACCTTGTAGTTCACCAACACCAGCCAATACATCAGCGGCGGTTTCCGGAGCCGGGGCTGGTTGTCGAGCCACGGGGTCAGCCAATGCCCGTGCTCCAGCATCTCCATCGGCGTCCGCAGCGAGAGCGTGTATTCGTCGGACCCCGTTATGGAGGAGTCAGACCAGATCGACGGCAGGAGCACCAGGACGCTGAACAAGGCCACCCACCATTGGGTCCAGCGGGCGTCCGGGACGCGGATACCGGTCGTGGCGCTGACGGGGGTGACGGGGCGATGGGATGCGGAGGTCATCCGAGAAATGGTGGCTCTGGAGGTCGTGACGACCCTGGAATCGTCTCCCGCGGAGGTCGCGGATCGCGAGAAAATTTCCGGGTGACCGGGATACCATCCCCGACATCGACCCCGGCGGAGATTGTGGTCGTCGCCCCACCGCGTCGCCGCTACCTTCGGAAGGTCCCCACGATGCGCCGTCGACCGTCCCCAGCAGGCCGTCCTGCGTCCCTCCTGCTCGCCCTCGGACTCCTCGTCGGGTCCGCGATCCATGCCGACAGCTCCTCCCGGAGCCCGAGGACCGTCGCGGTCCTGACCACGGAGTACCGCCACAATTCCCATGCCGACGTCATTGCGAGCCGGCTGGTGCTGACGGACCGCCTCGATGGCACCGGCAAGGAGTCGCCATTGAAGATGGTCTCGGTCTACACCGACCAGCGGCCGCAGAACGACATCAGTCACCTGTTGGCGGCGTCGCATCGGTTCCGCATCGCGACCAACATCACCGACGCCCTCACGCTCGGGACCGGTGCGCTGGCGGTGGATGGGGTTCTGCTGATCGCGGAGCACGGGAACTACCCGAAGTCGCCGACCGGCAACACCCAGTACCCGAAGCGACGCTTCTGGGATGAGACGCTCTCGGTCTTCAGGAAGAGCGGCCGGGTCGTTCCGGTGTTCGTCGACAAGCACCTTGCCGACACCTGGGGCGACGCGAAGCACCTCTACGACACCGCTCGGGAGCTCGGCATTCCGCTCATGGCGGGATCGTCGGTCCCGGGATCCTGGCGCCGTCCTCCACGGGCCTCCGTGCCGGGCGAACCGCTCGAGGAGGTGGTGATCCTGACCTACGGGTCGACCGACCACTACGGGTTTCACGCGCTCGAGTGTCTGCAGTCGGTGGTGGAGGGACGTCGGGGTGGGGAGACAGGTGTCCGGACCGTGCGCATGACGAAGGGCGATGCGGTGTGGACGGCGCTGGGGGAACGCCGGGTGGATCCGGACCTCCTCGCCGCCGCCCTTGAACGGCTGGCCGAGGGTCCGCTTCCGGTGTCGGCGCTCCGGGAGAAGGTGGGGAAGCCCATCCTGTGGGAGATCGAGTACGTCGATGGTCTCCGGGCCCGGGTGCTGGAGCTGAACGGGGCGATCCAGGGCTGGTCGGGCGCGTGGCGTCGACCGTCCGACGGCACCGTGGTGTCGACGCAGTTCTGGACCCAGGAGGCCAGGCCGGCGGCTCACTTCACGCTCCTGTTGAACGGCATCGAGTCGATGGTGCTCACCGGGAAGCCAGCCTGGCCGGTGGAGCGGACCCTGATGTCGAGCGGCCTCCTCGATGCCCTGTTGCAGTCCGGCCTGCGGTCGGGACAGACACTGCCAACGCCATGGTTGGCGTGGGACTACTCGACCCCGTGGCGCTGGCAGGAACCCCCGCCGCCGCCGCCGGGTCGTCCATGGGGGGAGCAGTAGGAAGTTTTTGAGAGTTGAGGGTTGAGAGTTGAGAGACCGATGGGCGTCATCGCGGGATGCCATTGACGGTCTGGTCCAATCATACCCTGCGTCCCGAAGCGGATGCCCTGTTCCGCAAGTCCCTCGAAGACCTGGACTGCCGGCTGATCCAGTCGACCCGCTCCTCGAAGTCCGTCCTCACCCTAGGCGCATCCGACCCCACGCTCGCCGAGGCGGAGGTCGCCTACGGTCAGCCGGCTCCAGCGGATGTCATCGCGACCCCGGGCCTACGCTGGGTGTCGCTCTCGACCGCTGGGTACACCCGCTATGACACCTCCGAGTTCGGGAGGGCGATGCGGGCCCGGGGAACCCTCGTCACCAACGCCTCCAGGGTGTTCGCGAACCCGTGTGCCGAGCATGCCCTCGCCATGATGATGGCGTTCACCCGACAGATCCCCTCGAACGTGCTCAACGGCGCCGGTTCCCGGGAGTGGCGCTACCTCGAAGGGCGGTATTCGATCGAGCTCCTCACCGGCAGCACCGTGATGATCCTGGGGTACGGGGCGATTGGTCGACGTCTGACCGAACTCCTCGCACCGTTCCGATGTCGCGTGGTGGGCGTCCGTCGCACGCCGGTCCCGGAACCCGGCTTGGAGGTCGTGTCGTTCGAGGAGGCGTTGGCCCGGGTTCCGGAGGCCCATCACGTGGTCAACTGTCTCCCCGAGGCCGACTTCACCCGACACTGGTGCGGGGCCGGCTTCTTCAGCCGGATGGCGTATGGGTCCTATTTCGTCAACGTGGGCCGCGGGACCACCGTCGACCAGGAGGCCCTCGCCGCAGCGCTGTCCTCGGGGCATCTCGGAGGGGCGTTCCTCGACACACTCGATCCCGAGCCGCTGCCACCGGATCATTTCCTGTGGCGAACCCCGCGATGCCACATCACGCCGCACCTGGCGGGCGGGCATCGCGGTCAGGACGAGAGCCTCGTGAACCACTTCGTCGGCAACCTCCGTCGTTTCCTCACTGGCGAACCGCTTGTGGACCGGATCCTGGATCGGGAAGGGTAGGTCCGAGGGCAACGAGCTCCGCGCGGATGGGAAACTGACTCACACAGAGACGCGGGGACACGAAGGAAAGACGAGGGCTTCGACGGGTGGGTGATGCAGTGCCCTGCATCACTGGGTGCGGGAGCACCCACGCTGCGAGGTGTGGGATCGAGCTGGGGGGAAGCGGGTGGGCGTGAGGTCCGAGGTGTGGGGAGGCTCTGGAGTCTTTGGGTGCGGGTGGGTCCTGGGGGGGTGGCCGCTGGGGCGCGGCCAGGTTCTGCAGGGCACTGCAGAACCCACCGGTGCAGGACCTCCGGTCCTCAGCGTCTCGGAGGTTCACCCACCAGCGGCTGGGTGCTCCTCAGGTAGGCGAAGAGGTCCCGGACCTCCTGGTCCTTGAAGCCATCCAAAAGTCCCTCCGGCATCAGTGAGGCCGCCGGACGATCCTGCTCCAGGACCTCCGCGACCGGCACCGCGACGGTCTGGTTGTCCAGGGTGCGCAGCACCAGCGTCTGGTCGTCCCTCTCCGCAAGGAATCCCGAGAGAAGTCGACCATCGCGGGTCTCCAGGTGGATCTGTTCGTAGCCCTCCCGGATCTCTGCCCCGGGGTTCACGATCGACAGCAGCATCGAGTCGAGGTCCGACCGGTCATACACCGTCAGATCGGGCCCGACCTGTCCGCCCTGACCGAAGAGCCGGTGGCAGCCGGCACAGGTGTTCTGGAACAGGGTGCGTCCGTTGTAGGGATCCCCGGAGCCGGTCCGGACGATGTCGGCCCGTTTCCGGATCAGCGCCTCCATCTCCCGCGTCGTCGGTGTCCGGGTCTCCGGCCACAACGCGGCGACCCTGGCCCGGAGCTCCGGGTCTGCGTGCTGACGCAACCGTCGGACGGTTCCAAGGGAGATCGACTCGGCCTTCACCTGCGACGGCGCAGCGCCAGCGGGGCGGGGCTGGAGGGTGTCGACCAGGGCCCGGCTCCAGGAGACCCGGCTCGACAGCACCGTCTGGGCGGTGGCCCGGGCCGCGGGGCCGAGCGCGGGCCAGGCACCGAGGATGATCCCGGCGATGGCGGGATCCTCGTGCGGCTGCAGCGCCATCAGCGCCGCCTGGCGCAGGGCGTCATCCTTGGCGGCGCCACGATACGCCTGTGCCAAGGCCGGGATGGCGCCTGGGACCGGCACCTCGCTGAGCACCCCCAGGAACTCGAGCCGCTCCGGGCGGGGCGCTGATTCGTCGGCCACCGTCGCCAAGGCGCGTCGGATCGCCGCCGGGTCCCCACGGCGCACCGCGAAGGCGGGTGAGCCCACCCCGTGGCGGGACATGGCCTGGACCAGATCATCCGGCAGGCCTGCCAGCGGACGTCCCTTGAAGGCGGCCTCGAAGCCCTGCATGAGGCGGCGGCTCGACTCGACCGTCGGGGAGTTCCGGAAGAGGGCGGCGCAGAGCAGGAGTTCCCGACGCGACCCCGACTGGGCCCAACGTCGGGCCGAACGGTCGAGCAGGTGGCGCTGGACCATGGGACGGTTCCAGAACGCCGGTTCGGAATACAGGCGCAGCACCGTCTCGGGGTCCGAGGTGCAGAGCATCTCAAGGGCCCACCAGAGGAGCAGGGGTTGGCGGTTGTCGTCGACATCCTCGTCCCGGCCACACAGCGCACGGAGGATCTCCGCCGCGTCGGCGGCGGGCAGGCGACGCGCCGTGCAGGCCAGCTGGTTGCGCACCTCCAGATCCGGATCCTCGGCCGCGAGGGTGGCAAGGCGACGAACCAGCGCCGGGGACGCGGAGCGGGCGTCGCCGAGACGACGGACGGTCCAGAGTCGGACCTGTGGTTCGGGATGGGACATCCCTCGCAGCGCCTCGGCCTCCGTGACGTCCCCCTCGAGTGCGAGGGCCCAGAGGAGATCCACGGCCCGTGGACCCCGGGCTGCCGCAAGGGCCTTGGAGAGGTCCGGAATCCGGGACGGATCCGGCCGGTCGGCGATCAATCGAAGCGCGGTCTGGCGCACCCATCGGTTGGTGTGTTCCAGACGCCGGATCAGGTCGGCGTGCGACAGCATGGCGAGGGTCTCGGGGCGGACCCGGGGACCCGCCTTGGACCGCATCCGGTAGATGCGTCCGTTGGCGGTGTCGATCTGGCCCTCGTGGTTCCGGTAGTGGTTCACCTGCCGGTCGTACCAGTCGCAGACATAGACCGCGCCGTCGGGTCCCACCTTGATGTCGACCGGTCGGAACCAGCGGTCGTCACCGACGATCGGTCGCGCCACGTCGAGGGTCTTGAACGACGAGCGGTCGGTGAGGACATCGCTTTTGACAAGGCGGCCCTGCAGGGGTTCGACCCCGAGGAGGCGGCCGGTGTAGCGCGCTGGCAGGGCGCCGTGGTCGTAGATCACGAAGTTGTGGGTGAACCGGGGCTCGCTGGCCATCGGCATCGCGGGGAAGTAACCGAACGCGTAAGGGTTCGACAGAGGGCCATGCTTCTCGAATCCCTTCTGGAGGTAGGCGCCCTGCTGGTAGTGGAATCCTCGGGTGTCGCCCCCGTTGTGGCCCGAGAAGATGCGTCCGGCGCTGTCGATCTCGCATCCGAACGCATTGCCGCCCCCCTCCGAGAAGACTTCGTAGACCCGACGCCCGGGATGGTAGCGCCAGATGTTCTGCCCCTGGGAATACAGCGGCTTGGCGTTCAGCGGCGTCCCGTCCGGTCCGTGCACCTGGATGTTGGCGGTCACGGTGCTGCCCTGGGCCCCGTAGAGCCAGCCATCGGGCCCCCAGCGCAGGGAATTGGCGACGCTGTGGGTGTCCTCCAGCCCGAAGCCCGAGAGGCGGACCTCGGGATCGGCATCCGGGACATCATCCCCGTTGGCGTCGGGGTAGAACAGGAGGTAGGGCGGATTGAGCACCCAGACGCCCCCGCGTCCGCGCTCGACCGAGGTGGCGATGTTGAGGCCGTCGACAAACACCTTGTGGCGCTCGAAGGAGCCATCGCCGTCCGCATCCTCGTGGATGCTGATCCGGTCGGCTCCGCGGACATGGTGTGGCGGCGGGCGCGGCACGGAGTCGTAGACCGCCCGCCAGACGCTGTCGCGGCTCACAAGGGTCAGTCCCGCGGGGGCGGGATACTGGCGGTATTCCACGACCCACATGCAGCCGCGCTCGTCGAAGTTCAGGAACACCGGCTGCGAGATCTCGGGCTCGGAGAGGACCTGTTCCCAGACGAGATCCTCGGCGACCTGAAACCGTCGGGCCGCTTCCGCAGGTGGCAGGGGTGTATCGGCCGTCTCCTGCGGACGGTCGGCCGTTGCGGCTGCCGGGGGTGTTGGTGCGGCGGGCACTGCCGGTGGGGCCGGTTGTCTTGGGGTGGGCCCGGACCCGGAAGGCTTGGGGCTGGGCGCCGGGATCTGCACCGAAGGCGGGATGGGATCCTGGAGGCACCACAGGATGCCGTTGAGGAGGAGGTGTCGGAACGAGGGGCTCCCGAAGTCGTCGGGATTGCCCAGCGAGGTGTAGAACGCGCGACGGTTGTGGGCGGTGAAGGTCCAGGCCACCGGCTCGATCTCCGTGCGTCCCTCGACCTGCCCGCGCAGCAGCGGGGTGAGGTCCGGGGAACGGTCGACAATCCGGTACAGGTGGGAGGTGACGCGGGTGGGCGTCGTGGTGACCCCGGTCAGCAACGGGTTTCCGGCGGCCTCCGGGACGCCCTCGATGAGGGTGTGCGGTGCTGTCGGGGGTTTGTTGTTGTAGTGGCCGCTGTAGCGGGCCCCGAAGGCCTCGACATCGAAGGTGGGCCAGGTGGCCGTCTCGGATCCGTTCGCCTGCGTGTCGAAGGCATGGCTGGCGGTGCGGAGGCCCACGATGGGTTTCCCGGCGGCGAGGTGCGCCTTCAGGAGTGCCACCAATTCCCTGGGCGGGGCGCGTCGACGGACGCTGACCACGACGAGGTCGGCCTCGCGCAGGGCGGTGACGTTGGTGAAGCCCGAGTCGCCTTCCTTCGGGGAGGCCTGGACGAGCGAGATCTCGTAGCCGCGCGCTGCGAGCTTGGATTCGGCGAACTCCGGGAGGGTCTCCCACGTCCGGTACTCGTTCTCCCCGATCACGAGCGCGATGCGCTTCCGGACGTCGTCGCGGAACCGGAAGGGTTGGCCGCCGATCAGGTCGGCGCTCGTGATCGACGGACACCAGTGGCGCTCGATGTGCTCCACCACGAGTTCCGTGCCCCGGAAGTGCGAGACATACGGTGCCTTCCTGTGGTTGTACATGGAGTCGGTCAGGTCTCGGACCAGCACCACGTTCTGCCCCTGCTGGACCATCTGCCGGATGGCGAAGGGCCGGCCAAGGACGCACATGTTGATGTGCACCCCCATGACGATGACGTTGGTGATGCCCCTCTGGCGCATCAGGTGGAAGGCCTCGGCGGAATCGGTGATGGCATCGCTATCGCGGATCTCGAGCGCCGGGTGCTGCCGGGTCCAGGCCCGGAAGCTGGGACAGTCCGGACAGCCGTCACACCCGCCATCGGAGTCGTCGATCGGCAGCGGCGGCTCGTGGGCGGCGTCGATGGAGCACCAGGACTGGAGCGGGACGCGGGTCTCGACCTTCGGTGCCGCCTGCGCAAGGCGACGTCCGGGATGGTCCTTGTAGAAGTCAAGGGTGTCGCTTGGGCAGTGAATGATGAGGGCACCCCGGTCCCGGGCCGCCTTGAGGACCTCGTTCATCCGCGGGGCCATCTCGCCCACGCGGTCGGTGGCGTCGGGACAGTGGTGCTGGTCCCACATGTCGCAGACCACCACGGCGGTCCGTGCCGGGTCCCAGTTCAGGAGGCGTTCCCCGGGGGTATTCGAGCGGGGCGGGGTGTTGGTGCCGGTGCGGACCCGTGCGTGGAGGGTCCAGGGCTCGGCGGCAACCAGGTCGAGAGCGACCCCGAGCAGGACGAGCCGGATCAGGGCGCGGAGGACAAGGTGAATCACGTTTGAAAACTAGGCGCGGTCCGCGAGGGTCGTCGATGCAAACCTTGTCCGGAGTGGCCCGCAGAGCAGGGGACGTGGGCTCACGCAGAGCCGCGGGGCCGCAGAGGAGGGACAACAGGGACGACGGGGACGACGGCCTCAGGTCGTTCCCTCGCCCCAGACCACGGGACGGCCCGCGAGAAACTCGAGGAACGGAGCCTCGGGTTCGCTCCGGAACTCCCTTTCCTCGTCGCCCCATGGGAGCCAGAGCCGGACCGCATGCAGACCCTGCTGGGGCAGGATCAGCCGCTGCCGCTGCGCCTCGGTCAGGCGCCGCTTCACAAAGTCGAGATAGAACCCCTCGTCCAGCCCATACAGCTTGTCCCCTACCAGCGGGTGTCCGATCGCGCCCATGTGGATGCGGATCTGATGCTTCCGGCCGGTGTCGAGGTGGATCCGCAAGAGGGAGAAGACGCCCTCGGCGCGCTCGAAACGCCGGACGCACCACCAGCGGGTCCGGGCGGGATGGCCATCCGGACGCGGCGTGTCGCGGATGGCGATGATGCTGGCCTCGTCCTTGCCGAGGGGGAGGTCGACGAGCCCCGAATCGGCCTCGACCGCGCCGTGCACCAGCGCGACGTACTCCTTGGTCACGAAGCCGGTCTGCCAGAGGCGACGGAGCTCGAGAGCCGCCTCCGGGTTCTTGGCGACCACCATGACGCCGCTGGTCTCACGGTCGAGCCGATGCACCAGCTGGGGTTCCGACTCGAGTCCCAGATATAGCCGCAGCCGGCTCACGAGGCTCGAGTACTCATCCCCCTTGGTCGGATGGCAGACGAGCCCTGCCGGCTTGTGCAGCACGAGGAGGTCGTCGTCTTCGAGAAGGACGGGGAAGAGGTTCAACTCTGGCTCAGGCGTTTGACCGGGGCGTCGAAGTACAGGTCGTGGGCCTCCTTCAGGATCGCGGGGATGCGCTCGGTGAAGGGGCTGTTGCGCAGGGCCTCGGCGAGGCGCAGGAAATCGAGCTTCGCGACGTTCTCGCCCGGGAACCAGTGCTCCGCCTGGCCCAGCATGTTGTAGCGGAACCTGGCCCAGTCGGTGAGCTCGAGCGCCTTGGCGAAGGTCCAGATCCGCAGGATCTCCACCAGGTTCACCTCGCCCGGGACATCGACGTATTCCGGCAGTCCGACCCACCAGCGTCGGCACCAGTCCGACCCCAGCACGGTGTCCATGTGCTCCCGCAGGCGTCGTTCGATGGGTCCCGCCACCTCCGCTGCGCGGTCGTAGTGCGGGAGGATCCCGAGGTGTTCGTCGAAGTCGGACGGCCGGGCCGCGCCGAGCGACAGGGTGTGGACCTCGGGCCGCGCGAGACAGTAGAGGTCGTTGAACTGCATCGGCGTGAGCGGGGCGCAGAGGGAGCGCATCCGGGGCAGCTCGAGGTAGAGTTTTCCGCCCTTGTCGTTCGGGCTGATGATGAACACCCCCATGTCGCGCTGGGCGGCCTCGGCAATGCACGGACGGTTCAGGTCGTTGACCAGGTACCAGTGGAGGTTGACGTAGTCGAACTCGTCGCTGCGGATCGTCCTCGAGATGATGTTGGGGGTCGCGTGGGTGCTGAATCCGACATGCCGGATCCGACCCTCGCGCTGCCATTGGCGGCAGAGCTCCATACAGCCGCCGCGTCGGAGGGTCTGGTCCAGCA
>VHCG01000023.1 GCA_016871805.1 Verrucomicrobiota bacterium | reverse complement strand
CAAGGTCGGCCCGCTGGAGTTCCCGGAGCAGTTCGTCGACCTGGGATTCGGAATAGATCCGGTAGCCACCGCGGGTGGTCGAGTAGGTGACACAGAGGCTCATCCGCATGTCGCGGATGCGATCCCACCCCCCGACCTCCTCGGCCGACTTCTGGGTCTCGAGGTCGAAGTAGACGACGTTCCGAGAGGACACGGGAGACTCCTGGAGGGTTCTAGCTCCCGGTGGAGCCGGTGCCGCGTTCGGCAAGCTGTCGCTCGAGCTCCCCGACCCGGCGCAGCAGTTCAGGCAGACGTTCGGCCGCGAGCCACTGGCGCTTCATGACCCGGTCCGGCTGCGCAGGGGTGCCCATCCACTTCTGTCCCTCGGGGATGTGGTTCATCACGCCCGACTGAGCTGCGATCGTGACCTGGTCCCCGATCCGGAGGTGTCCTGCGATGCCGACCTGTCCCGCGATGGTCGTATAGTTGCCGATCTTAGTGCTGCCCGCGATGCCGACCTGGGCGACGATGATGCAGTGCTCCCCGATGGTGACGTTGTGGGCGATCTGGACGAGGTTGTCGATCTTGGTCCCCTTCCCGATCGCCGTGGCCCCGAGGGCGGCCCGGTCGATGGTGACATTCGCGCCGATCTCGACGTCGTCGTGGAGGATCACCTGGCCGACCTGCGGGACCTTGCGGTGCTGTCCCTGGTCGAACACATAGCCGAACCCATCGGCACCGATGACGGTCCCGGAGTGGACACGGACACGGCGTCCCAGCAGGGAGCGGGGATACAGGGTGACGTGGGGGAACATGCGGACGTGGTCGCCGAGGACGGAATCGTCGCCGACGAAGTCCTGAGCCTGGAGCACCACGCCGGCACCGATCCGGACCCGTTCCCCCACGACACAGCCCGGTCCGATGTGGGCCGTGGGATCGACGACGGCCGAATCGGCCACGACGGCCGAGGGGTGACGTCCGGGCGGGAAGACGGGTTCGGGAAAGAAGAGCGGCAGGACCTGCGCGAAGGCGTTCCGGGCATTGGTGACGCAGATGAGCGTCTTGCCCGAGGCGGAGGCGTGGAGGCCAGTGACCAGGATCGCCGATGCGGCGCTGTGGTCGGCCCGGTGGAAGTACGTCTCGTTTTCCGCGAACGTGAGGTCGCCCTGTCGGGCGGAATCGGCCGCGGCAAATCCATGGAGCTCCACCGAGGAATCACCCACCACCTGTCCTCCGAGCCGTTCGGCCACCTGGGCTGCTGTGAATGTCGGCATGGTGTGCTGTGCGGGGTTGTGGGGCTGGGATTCTCGGCAGGCGGACCTAGAGGCGACGCCTCCTGGAAATTTGGTTCTTCGGATCGAGCACGATGACCGTCGGCTGGTGTGCCGCCGCCTGGTGGGACTCGATCTCGGTGAAGGACATGATGGTCACCTGATCCCCGGGTTTCCCCAGGTGCGCCACCGCGCCGTTCAGCTCCACGGCGCCCGACCCTCGGGGTCCCTCGATCACATAGGTCTCCCAACGGGCCCCGTTGGCCATGTTGCTGCACAGGATCCGTTCATAGGGCAGAAGCCCGGCCGCCTCGATGAGGTCGGCGGGCAGCGTGAGGCTTCCCTCGTAGTCGACGCTGGCGGCGGTGACAGTGGCTCGGTGGATTTTGGATTTGAGGAGATGGACCAGCATGTCGGCGTTGGCGGGGAGTATGGGCACCGCCAGGGCGATGCCGGACCGGCACGAACCAAGTCGTTCGTTGACCCGCAAATTGTCGGCAGACTATAAGCCCGAGGTCACCGCACTCAACTCCCGGTTTCAAAACCCACATCCCAAAGTCATGAGCAGAAAAATTAGGTACGGCATGGTCGGCGGCGGTCGTGGCGCCTTCATCGGCGCCGTCCACCGCATCGCGGCGAACATGGACGGCCAGATCGAACTCGTCTGTGGCGCCTTCTCATCCGACCCCGAGAAGTCCAAGGCCTCCGGCGCCGATCTCTTCCTCCCCGCCAACCGCTGCTATGGCAGCTTCGCTGAGATGATCCGTGCCGAGGCGGCGCTGCCGGCCGACCAGCGGATGGACTTCATCTCGATCGTCACTCCGAACCACGTGCACTTCCCGCCCGCCCAGATGGCGCTCGAGAACGGGTTCCACGTGCTGAGCGACAAGCCGGCGACGTTCGACCTCGCCGAGGCCAAGACCCTGCAGGCCCTCGTCAAGAAATCCGGCCTCCTCTATGGCCTCACCCACAACTACACCGGATACCCCCTCATCAAAGAGGCCCGCGACCTCGTCCACAACGGCAAGCTCGGCAAGATCCGCAAGGTGGTCGTGGAGTATCCCCAGGGCTGGCTGGCCACCCGGATCGAGGCCTCGGGCCAGAAGCAGGCGTCGTGGCGCACCGATCCCAAGCGCAGCGGCGCCGCGGGCTGCATCGGGGACATTGGCACCCATGCCGAGAACCTCGCGGAGTACGTCACTGGACTGCAGATCAGCGAACTGGCGGCCGACCTCACCGCGTTCGTGAAGGGTCGGAAGCTCGACGACGACGGCAATGTGCTGCTCCGCTTCAAGGGCGGCGCCAAGGGCGTGCTCCATGCCTCCCAGATCTCTGTCGGCGAGGAGAACAACCTCAACCTCCGCGTCTACGGGGAGCTCGGGGGTCTCGAATGGCACCAGCGGGAGCCGAACACGATGCTCGTGAAGTGGCCCGATCAGCCCATGCAGGTCTACCGGACGGCCAACGGCTATCTCGGCGCGGCCGCGAAGGCCGCCGGCCGCACCCCGCCGGCCCACCCCGAGGGCTACCTTGAGGCGTTCGCCAACATCTACCGCAACTTCGCGGGCGCCGTCCGCGCGCGGGTCGAGGGACGCAAGCTGGCCAAGGACGACCTGACCCTGGACTTCCCGACCATCCAGGACGGTGTCCGGGGCATGGCGTTCATCGAGGCCGTGGTGGCCTCCTCCAGGAAAAACGCCGCTTGGACCAGGCTGGCGGTCTGATTCCCTTCCCATTCCAAGGGGCACGGGCAACACCCGTGCCCCTTTTGCTTTTCCGCCATGGCCCCAACGGCAACGGCGTCTCCGGGTGGCCCGCGCACAAAAGTAGGTGGGTCTTTTCCAATGCAGGTGTGGCGTGAGAAATCCTGGATGGGATCCGATATCCCAGGATGAAGCGGGTTCTATCCATGACATGAGCGAATCCTTCGGCCACCTCGACCACCCAGCCGGCCCCTGTGAGATCCACATCACCGGTGAGGCGGTCCATGACGAATCGTCGGGGATCCTGACGGTCGGGCTGGATGCCCGGCTCAGGACGCTCGACCTCCTCCGCAAGGAACGACTGCTCCCGGCCGACTGGCTTCCGAAGGCCCACCAGGAGATGGAACGCGTCCCGGTGGAGGAGGCCAGCGATGCAGCCCGGGAGATCTTCCAAAGCTGGGTCCGCCGGGTCCGCGATTCCGCTCCGACCTCCGGTATCGCGATCCACACTGTTCACCCCTGAATCCACCATCATGATCCCGAAACACACCGTTGAATTCACCCCACAGCCCAGGAAGCACAGCCAGACCAGCCACTACACCACCGACGATCCGGTGGCGTGCAAGGAATTCGTCTCGGAGCTTCTCGAGCGCGGCTTCGGCATCCGGGCGATCCGATGTTATGGACTGGATCTCGAGGGACAGAAGTTCGACCGCATCCTGAAGATCGCCGCGGGCATCCTGGCGTCCCGTCGCCTCTGTGCCTCGCTGGGCATCAAGCCCGAGGAGGAACGGCACCGGTTCGGCTTCGCCGCGTAGTGTGGAGGAGCGGACTCACACGGGGACGGAGGAAGGACAGGAGAGGGAGACGGAATACAAGGGCTGCAGTCCCGCGCCTGCGGGACTGCGCCGGTGGGTTCAGCAGTGCTCTGCGGAACCTGGCCGCGTCCCAGCGGCCACCCACCCCAGGGGTCACCTTCCCAAAGACCCCAGAGCCTCCCGACACCCCAGGTGTCACACCCACCGGCTTCCCACCTGGCTGACTCCAACCCCTCGCAGCGTGGGTGCTCCCGCACCCAGTGATGCAGGGCACTGCATCACCCACCGGCCACCGGTCCGGGCAGGTGATCTGCCAATCCCCCGCTCCGCCGTTCGCCGTTCGCCTCACTGTCTTTTCTCCGCGGCTCCGCGTCGCCGTTTGAGTTCTCACCTGCGCTCTCGGCGTGAGCTTGCCAAGCCACCACCGACCCGCAACCTCCTGTCCTTAGGCATGAGTCTCCTCGTCGTCCAAGGCCCACAGATTCCCCCAGGGGCTGGCCCGGAACTGCTCCGGTTGAGCGGGGCCACCACGCTCAACCAACCCCGTCCGGGTGTCCTGCATCTCCAGGAACCCACAACCCGCGACGGTGTCGCGAGCGCCTGCCAGAGACTGGGGCTCGACTTCGCCTTCCTCGACCGAATCCAGCGCCTCTCGGAGTTCCGGCTCCTCGCGTTCGACATGGACTCGACCCTGATCACGATCGAGTGCATCGACGAGATCGCCGACTTCGCGGGGATCAAACCCCAGGTCGCTGCGGTCACCGAGGCGGCGATGCGCGGGGAACTCGATTTCCCATCGGCGCTCCGCCAACGGGTTGCCCTGCTGAAGGGTCTGCCCGAAACCACGCTCCGCCAGGTGTTCGAGGAACGCCTGCGATTATCGCCTGGAGCCAAGACCCTGCTCGAGAAGGCACAGCGAATGGGCCTCAAGACGCTGCTGGTGTCGGGCGGGTTCACCTATTTCGTGGAGCGTCTCGGACGCGAACTCGGGATCGACCACACCCTAGCGAACCAGCTTGAGTTCAATGGCGGTCATCTCACGGGACAGGTCCTGGGCGACATCGTGGATGCCACCGCCAAGGCGATGAAGCTGACCTCGGTCTGTGCACAGCTCGGCTGCTCGACCCGGGAAGCGGTCGTGTTCGGGGACGGCGCGAACGACCTCAAGATGATGGCCCTTGGCGGCTTCAGCGTCGCCTTCCGGGCCAAGCCCTTGGTCCGCGAACAGGCCACCGTCGCCCTCAACGTCTGCGGACTCGATGGCGTACTGAACTGGATCGAGCCGTAGGATTAAAAGGTACGAGCCAACGGCCAGGAGCGGTAGGTGGGTGCTGCAGTGCTCTGCGGCACTGGGTGCGTTCGACGCACCCAAAGGCGCGTTGACGACGGTGATGCCTCCAGGAGCCGCAAGGGCGCAGGAGCGGAGGAACACCGGGGCTCAAGGCCGCACAGGATGCGATTATGACTTAGGTCACTGGTCGCCCACCCGCCCAAGGTTGGGTTGACCTCAGGGATTGGGACAATCAGGACGCCGGATCTCCATCCCCAGCGTCGCCTCCGGCTCCGCAGGTGCCGGCCTCGGCGTAGCACGAGTCGCAAAGCAGATGGTTGCCCACCTCGACAGCTTCGAAACGACCACACACCTCGCAACGGAGCTCTCCGGAGGGCACCAAAGGGTCCGACATGGCGTCAAGACTGCCATCGCCAACCCCCGAGGCAATTCCGCACACCACCCCGCGGAGCGATCCGCCGGACTCGCAATCCCCCTCGACGATGCTACCTCTCCACCGTGACCTCGCCCGGTGAAGCCGCCCTCCGACATCCCCGACGCTGGGTATTGTCGATGGACTGGGACGACCTGCTGTTCGCCCACTGGCCGGTCGATCCCAGGTTAATTGAGCCACTCCTGCCCCGGACCGATCCACCCCTCGAGCTCGATCTCCGCGACGGTGTCGCCTGGATAGGGGTCGTGCCGTTCCGGATGAGCCGGGTCCACCCGCGGTGGCTTCCTCCGATTCCCGGAACCCACACCTTCCCGGAGCTGAACGTCCGGACCTATATCCGGGTCGGGGGCCTGCCTGGGGTCTGGTTCTTCAGCCTCGACGCCACCTCGCGTCTCGCCGTACGGGCCGCACGACTGACCTATCACCTCCCGTATTTCGACGCGGACATCCAGGTCGGGACCGACCCACGGACGGAAACCACCCGCTACAGGAGCCATCGCACCCATCGCGGCAGCGGCGAGGCCCGGCTGGATGTCACCTACGCGCCGACCGGAACCCCAAAGCGATCCGACCCGGGCACGCTGGAGTCCTGGCTGACCGAGCGGTATCGCCTCTTCGCGGCGGATCGACGGGGTCGGGTCTGGCGCGGGGAGATCCATCATGAACCGTGGCCGCTTCAACCCGCCACGGCGGAGTTCCACACCCTGGACATGACCGGCTGGCTGGGGCTCGAACTTCCAAAACACCCGCCTCACCTGCTCCACGCTCGGCACCTGTCGGTGCAGGCCGAGGCTCTCGTGCGCTGCTGATCTCCCGGGGCGAATTCCACCGGGATCCCGTCGCGGCACATCGCTCCGCTCCTGGACGGCCGTCAGAACGTCGGACCGAGGATCCACGGGGCGAACTCCTCGTCGCCCAGTCCCTGCGCCTCGCTCTTGGTGCGCTTGCCGTTCGCAACTGCCAGGATCTCCTCGAAGATGCGCCGTCCCACCTCCTCCACGGTCTCTGTGCCGTCGAGAATCGTCCCGGCGTTCAGATCCATGTCGTCCCGCATGTGGTCATACAGGACGGTGTTGGTCGCGACCTTGATGCAGGGCGCCGGCTTGCAGCCATAGACGCTGCCACGTCCCGTCGTGAAGACCCCGACGTTGCAACCGCCGCAGACGAGACCGGTCATGCTGACCGGGTCGAACCCCGGCGTGTCCATGAAGGCGAATCCCGGACGATCGATCCGCTCAGCATACTTGTAGACGGCGCCCAACGGGGCCTGGCCACCCTTCGCGAGTGCGCCGAGGCTCTTCTCGTAGATCGTCGTGAGCCCACCCTCCTTGTTGCCGGGGCTCGGATTGTTGTCGATCGAGGCCCCGAAGAGCCGGACGTAGTCCTCCCACCAGCGGATGTGACGGATCAGCTGCTCTCCGATCTCACGGGTGAGGGCGCGTCGGGTCAGGAGGTGCTCCGCCCCGTAGATCTCCGGCGTCTCGGCCAGGACGCTCGTCCCGCCCTGGCGCACGAGGGCATCGCTGGCGACGCCGAGGGCCGGGTTCGCGGTGATGCCGCTCGCGCCATCGGATCCCCCGCAGTTGAGGGCCAGGATGAGTTGCCGCAGGGACTGGGGTGTCCGGACCACGGCATTCGCACGGGGCAACAGCGTCTCCACCGCCGCTACGGCGGCATCGATGGTCTTCTGCACGCCCCCCTGCTGCTGGATGTTCAGGAAGGTGGGGGACGGTTCCCCGGGGCGGATCTGATCGAGGCGGCCATCGGCGCGGAGTCCACTGACCTGATGTCCCTCGCAGCCGAGGCCGATCATCACGTATCCGAAGACGTTCGGGTGCCGGGCCACCCCGGTGAGGACCCGCTGCAGCATGGCGTGGGGCTCGCCCGGCTGGACGCAGCAACCGCTTTTATGGGTGAAGGCCAGAACGCCGTCGACGTTCGGAAACTCCCGGCGAAGGCGTTCCTCCGGGAACCGCGCCTTCACATACTTCGAGACGCTGGCCGAGCAGTTGACGCTCGAGATGACCGCGAGGTAATTGCGGGTTCCGGCCCGTCCATCCGGCCGGGCGAACCCCTGGAACTCCTGGGCCTCGCCAGGCCCCAGCGGTGACATGGGACGGATGTCGGTCGCGAACTCGTACTCCCGCTGAAGATCCCTTAGCACCAGGTTGTGGGAGTGGACCCAGTCCCCCGCGCCGATCGGGCCCTTGGCAAACCCGATCACCTGACCATACCGGCGCACCGGGGCTCCTTCCGCGAGGTCGCGCACGGCGAGCTTGTGGCCGCGATGGGTGGCCCGTGCCACCGTCACCGCCCCGTCGCCCGAGTCCAACACCGTGCCCGCCACGATGGAGGCTTTGAGCACCACGACATCATCGTCGGGGTGCAACCGGATCGCGACCTGGTTCAGGGGCAGCATGGGGAACGCGTTGAGGGTTGGGTGCTGAGAGTGGAGAGATCAGACAGCCGAGAGGGTGGTGCTGAGGGGAGCCGCGGTTTCGACAACTCCCCACCGGCCGACTTTAACCCTCGGCTCTCAACTCTCAGCTTTCCGCCTCCCTAGGCCCTCTTCGATAGGGTCTTGGCTCCGTTGACCGTGCTGTTGACGCGCAAACGGAGGCCGTTGAGGCGAATGAAGCCGGTGGCGTCGTCCTGGTTGTAGGCCTTGGTCGGGTCGGCCTCCATCGTCGCAATATGCGGGTTGTAGAGGCTGACCGGGCTCTTGCGTCCGGCCGCGTGGATGCCGCCCTTGTAGAGCTTGACCCGGACGGTGCCGGAGACGGTGCGCTGGGACTCCTCGACGAGGGCCTGCAGCGCGAGGCGCTCGGGGGCGAACCAGAAGCCGTAGTAGACGAGCTCCGCATAGCGCGGGATGAGCGAGTCGCGGAGGTGCATGACCTCACGGTCCATCGTGAGCGATTCGATCTGACGGTGGGCGAAGTGGAGGATGGCGCCACCCGGTGTCTCATAGACGCCGCGGCTCTTCATGCCGACGAACCGGTTCTCGACCATGTCAACGCGGCCGACGCCATGCTTTCCGCCCAGCTTGTTGAGGGCCCGCATCACGCCAAGCGGATTGAGCGACTTGCCGTTCACCGCGACGCAGTCGCCGCGCTCGAACTCGAGGGTGACATGCTCCGGCTTGTCCGGGGCATCCTCGGGCAGGACCGACAGGGTCGTGAAGTAGTCGCGGTTCTTGAGATCGCCTGCGTCGTACCAGGGATCCTCGAGGATGCCGGCCTCGTAGGAGATGTGCAGGAGGTTGCGATCCATCGAGTAGGGCTTCTTGGCGCTGGCCTGGACCGGGATCCCCTTGTCGGCGCAGTAGTCGATCATCTCCTGGCGCCCCGGGAACTGCTTCCGGTACCGCTCATCCCGCCACGGGGCGATAATGTCCAGGCCCGGAGCGAGGGCCGCGGTGGTGAGTTCGAAGCGAACCTGGTCGTTGCCCTTGCCGGTCGCACCGTGCGCGACGGCATCGGCCTTCTCCGCCCGTGCGATCTCGACCATGCGCTTGGCGATGAGGGGACGCGCAATGGAGGTGCCGAGGAAGTACTGTCCCTCGTAGATGGCACCGGCCCGCATCATCGGGAAGATGAAGTCGGAGGCGAACTCCTCCTGGAGGTCATCGATGTAGATCTTAGAGGCCCCGGTCTTGCGGGCCTTCTTGTCGAGGCCGCGAAGCTCGTCGTCCTGGCCGATGTTGGCGCAGAAGGCGATCATCTCGGCGTTGCCGTAGGTTTCCTTGATCCAGGAGAGGAGGACGGAGGTGTCGAGACCTCCCGAGTAAGCGAGGACGATTTTCATGCGTTTACACCCATGCGCGGGGAGTGAACGCGAGCCACGTCCACCGTGAAAGTGGAAATCTCTGAGTGATGGACCGCGTTTGGCGGTTGAGGGTCCGGCCTTCGGAAACGAATATCGGGATCCATGAAGCATCTGCTCAGCGACCCGCTGTCCAAGGCTCTCGCATTGGGACTCCTGCTCCTCGGGGAAGCACTGGCCCAGGCCCCGATCAAACCCGCACTCAGGGTTCAGGCCGTGCCCGCTGGAATCCGCTCGGAGGCCACTTGCCCCGAGGGCACCCGGCGGGTCATCTGGGAGTCGACGGACCGACTCGACGGAGGCTCCTGGATTCTCTTGGGGGTGGATTCGATCTCGGGGCCGACCGTGAGCCGCGTGCTCACGGGTGCGGAGACCCAGCGGTTCCTCCGGGTCCGCGCCTTAGAGACGCCGGGGTTCAATGGTCGGGTCGACCGGATTGTCCGGGTTGTCCGGGAACAGTGGCGCGAGGCGGAGCTCCTCGAGGCCAGCTCAATTCCGGACACGTTTGTGGAGACCTACCCGGAGGACGCGACGCTGACGGTTGTGCTGAGCGTGGAGGGTGGCATGGCGGTGGTGACGGAGACCGACTGGACCCAGCCGATCAGCCCCGAATTCCGTCCCCAGCCGTGGATGGGCAGCGCACGGCTGCCCTGGCCTGTGGCCTTGGATGAGCTGGAGGCCGAGGGTGTCTACCGCGCGGCGGGCCACGGTCCGCAATTCAGGGCAGTCACCCTTCGTCAGCCGGTGTACCCGGGCATGACGGAACCCTACTTCATCTTCAGGACGCCGGAGGGGTCGTTCATCTTCGTCGGCACGATCACCCGGAAGGTGAAGACGGAGTAACCCGCCCACTGGGCCTGCCACGCGGCCCCTGCCACCCCTGCTCTGCCCCGGCGGGAAACAGACGCGTCCAGTTCAGCGTTACGTCGGTGTCGACCCCTTCCGCATCGAGATCGCTACGACAGCGATCTCCTCGATGGGTTCGATCCAATGCACCAGCCTCCGGAAAAGGGTGAACCCGGCTTCGCCCAGATGGAGTCTTGTTGCCCACCGGGCCGCGATCCGCTCGTAGCCGTAGTCCCGAAGCTCGAGACTCCGACACGCCCATCCGGACACCTTGAGGAGGTTGCCCAGGGTCTGGACGTTCCACGAGTACAGATGGTGGTTGGGTTCCTCCGGATCAAACCGTCGGTAGCGCCGTTCCTTCTCGAAGGGCACCGCCACGAAGAGCCGGCCGCCCGGACGCAGCAGGCGATGGAAGTCCTCGAGCGCGGCTAGTGGATCGGGCAGGTGCTCCAGAACGTGATGGCAGATCACCACGTCGAAGGACCGGGCCTGCAGGGTCGTCGGATCGAGGACAAACTCGATGCCGAGCGACCGGACCGTCTCGGCCAGGTCTGGTGCGACGTCATGGCCCACGCGGCGGGCGCACTGAAGCCCCGCAAGATTCCACCCCGCTCCGCAGCCCCACTCGAGCACGACCGAATCCACAGCGACATGGGGCTGGAACATCCGGGTCCGGACCCGGTGCACCCAAGGCATAGCCGCAGGGGGAATGGAACGCTTGGTCCCGTGGTACTGCTGTCCCGACAACCCCGTGTACGCCGCCGTCGCCCCGGTGATGTCCATGGCGGGGATCAGGGCTTGGCTGGGGTACCCGTGGCCGGTGTCGTCCCGGTTCCCGGTGCCGACGCTCCGGCAGGGGCCGCATTGGTCGAGGGGACCCCGAAGGTGGCAGGCAGGTTCAGCTCTGTCCGCAGGCGGGCCTGGTATTCGGGGTTCACATTCGGATCCGGACGCAGCATGTCGAGGAGCACATCCCGCTTGATCTCGGCCAGCGGTGGCAGAGCGACCCGCTGGGCCTGGGACGGGAGGCTTACCTTGGTCTGGTACACGCTGTAGACCTTTGCCGCCATCTTCTCGAGACCCTGATACTGGTCGTTGTCGCCCTGGGCCAGCTGGTCGTAGGCGGTGGCGACCAGACCCTGGATGGCCTGGGTCACGCGATCGCGGGAGGTCTCGTTGACGTCCTCCTCGATCTTCCCGAGCGCGAACGTCTCCATGGTCGCATTGGGGTCGATGCCGGTCTCCGGGCCGATGCCGTACTTCTGGCGCAGGTAGTTGAACCACTTCTGCGCCTCGGCCTGACGGTTATTCGCGTAGAGAAAGTAGATGGCGTCCTTCAGGAAGTTACGGTGAGCCCGTTGGATGTGGCCCTTGTTCTCCTCGGACTCGGTGCCGATCGCATCCTCATACGCCCTCGAGGCGTTCGGAATGATGTCGAGGTTTGGGCGCAGGTCGGGCAGCTGGGTGATCCGGTTTGTAATGATGCGTCCATGGTGAAGCGTGCCTAGCATGGGCTGATAGATGGTGCGTCGGAGCGGGAGCTTGTCCTGGTTCGGCGAGTTCTCGATGCCCGTCATCGCCCAGTAGATGGCGCTGGCCTCGGGCAGCCGCCAGTCGACCGGACCGTACGTTTCATCAACCTTTTGCATCGTCCGAGGATCCATCTTGAACTCGGTCGTCAGACGCCGGACGCGTTCCTGATCCTCGGGGGTCTTGGGCTTGAGGAGCCTCGCGTAGTTGGCCCGGCCGTTGGGGAACAGCGGGTTCATCTTCTCGAACCAGCGGGTCTTGTAGAGGCTGTGTGCGTCGTCAAGGTTCTGCCCGATCTTGTGCTGATAGAACCAAGCGAGCTCGCGATACATGAGCGCCTTGCCCGGGTTGTACCGGAGTCCGCCGTCGCGGAGCAGCTCGATGCCGCGAAGCACCCAGAGCCAGCGGTCGGCATGTTCAGGGAACTTGACCGAGATATTGTAGGCCATGTTCCAAGCCTGGAAGATCCAAGGGGAATCAAGTCCGGGCTGGAGCTTGGTGATCCAGTCGGCGAGCTGGACCGCCTCGAAGTACTTCCCTTCTTCCTGCAGATCGTTCGCCCGGATCCAGAGCGCATTGGCGATCAGGCCACGGAATGCCCCGAGGGCGACGGTGGTGAAGGCGAGTACCGGCGGGGCGTTGCTGATGACCGTCGTCCGGGTAATGCCCAGCCGCTCGCGGTCGCGGTTGAGGCCCCGCTGGAGGAAGCTGGACAGTCCCAGCGACAGCACGAGGAGCCCGATCCCGATGACCTTGTGGAGACGAGGGCTCATATGGGTGCCGCCAGCTCCCGCCGGGTGAAGATCCAGATGCCAAGCGAGGCGAACCCTCCGCCGGCCACGCCCACCACCAGCAAGAGGGCCTGCACCAGCCGGCCCCAAGTGATCATCCGACCAGTGCTCAGGGCATCGACCGGGTCGTAGCCCGTGATCAGGTCGAGCAGTTTTTGCACACCGCCGTAGAAGGCCACCGCAGTCCGGTTGATGAAGGTCTCGGCGGACACCTGGCCGGTGTTGTGGTCGATGCCAACGATGCCCTTCTGCTCCACGACCTGTTTGAGGGTGCCGCTGGAGAGTCCGACGATGAGGATCCCCATCGAGACGAAGGCCGCGACGCTGAACTGGAGCTTGGAGGCGGCGAAGAGACCGATCGCGGCAAGGAGGGCCAGCCAGCAGGCGATGATCACGAAGCCCCGGGCGAAGTTCGGTCCGAAGAACCCCGCCGGATAGAGCACCTCGAGCCCATCCTCGGGCGGGAACAGGACCGGACGTTCGTTGAGGTTGAAGACCAGCACCGAGAGCACGCCGTCATCGGCCAACAGGTTGGTCCCGATGTTGAAGGTGGTCGGGGATTCCGGTCCGAAGCTGTTGACGAAGGTCTTCGGCTTGCGGGTCTCGCTACCGACATTCCATTCGAAGCGGTGCGGGGTCGAGGATCCGGGCGAATCCTGGGAGTAGTACTTCACCCGGAGCTGCAGTGGCTTGTCCTTCATCAGCCCCGCAAGCGGACCGAATCGGATCCGCCAGATGCGGTATTGTCCGGGGGGGATGTACTGGTCGCCCGTCTTCAGCCCCTCGAGGATCTGGTCCCGGAGGAACTTGCGGTCCTTGGCGTCGGTGATCGAGGACGCGTTCTGGGAGAGCCGCTCCTGGTAGAGCTTCTCGACGTCCGCCTCATAGTCCGGCGGCGTCTCCTTCAGCGTCCCCCGCGCGACCAGCACCTCGTTGCGGAGCACCTGCTGCTGGGCTGGCGACAGACCCGAGGCCTTCCAGTTCAGGAGCAGGAACAACGCGGTGCCGGTGATGGCAAGGAAGGCCCCGTTGAGGACCATGATCCCGGCCCACTTGCCGAGCCAGATCTGCCACCGGGGGATCGGCTTGGTGCAGACCACCTGCATGGTGGCGTCCTCGACATCCCGTGCCAGGGTGCCGCAGGCCAGCCACAAGGTGGCAAACCCGAGGAGGCTGGTGATGCTCGTAAGCGTGTAGGTGATGAGGATCTGGGTGAATCCCTGCGCAGAACCGTCGTGCTTGATCACGACCGGCAGGAGGATCACCACGGCTAGGAGTAGGACCAGGAGCACGACCACCAACCGGAATCGGAAGGCAGCCTTGAGGGTCAACAACATCACCGCCGCCAGACCGCGGACGGATCGGGGTACCACATCGGGCACCACGAACATCCGGCGCGCGCGCCACTCCGGCAGCGGGTTTCCGCCGACCGCAGCCAGCTTGGCGATGGCCCCGGCACCATCCCGGGCTTCGATCGTGCACCGGTAGTAGTAGCCTCGATGCTCCAATGAAAGCTGGGCGAGGCGGCGTCCGGCGAAGCCGATGCCCAGACCCAGGCCTACCTGGAAGACCGCACCCAGACCCCATCCAGCCTGGCCGAGATAGAGGAGCAGTAGCCCGAGGGCGTTGAGCATGACCATGACGATTCCCTCGACCCAGAGGCCCTTGGCGAACAGCCAGATCCAGCCCAGCAGGGCGGCGATCCAGTAGAACCCCCGACGCAGGGCTACCTGCTCCCGGGCGTCGTTCTCGTAGATCTCAAAATGCGAGGTCATCGCCGGACAACGGATGCGGTGGGGAATCCCTCAGGCTTTCTTGCCAAGCAGACCCGACAGCTTGTCGTTGGCCATGGAGAGGTCGACCGGCTTGGATGCCTCCGGGGCGGCCGGGGCGGCGGGAGCCGTGGGTTCGGTCTTGCGCGACAGGGACTCCAACCGCGCCTGGTCGACCGGGGCGGCCGGTTGCTGGACCTCCACAGGGGCCGCAGTGGGAGCAGTCGGACGGGCCAGACGATCCAGGACGCGTTCGGGCTGGCTCGACGACGCCTCGGCCTGTCCGGCGATGAACTCGGCGACCTGGTGTCCACTGGTCGCCCCGCTGGTCTCGGCCGCGGCACGGGCGCGCTCGACGACACCCAGGAAGTAGCTCTCGAGATTGCGCGTCGGGGTGTCCAGACGAACCCGGTCCCCGCCCTCCTTGCGGAGGATCTTTAACACCTGGTCGAGGGTCTCCCTCGGGAGATTGGGTGCCGTGATCTGGACCTCATCCGGTTCAGCCAGCAGCTCCTTCAGGGTTCCCTGGGCCTGGATCCGTCCGCCGTAGTAGATCACGACGCGATCACAGACGTCCTCGACGTCGGCCAGCAGATGGCTGCTCAGGATGACGGTCTTTCCGCGTCGGGCGAGGGTCAGGATGAGCTGCTTGATCTCGTGGCAACCGATCGGATCCAGACCCGCCGTGGGCTCGTCGAGAATGATCAGGTCGGGATCGTTGATCAGCGCCTGGGCGAGGCCGATGCGGCGCTGCATGCCCTTGGAGAACTCACCCACCGTCCGGGTGCGGGCCTGGTTGAGGCCGACCATCTCGATGAGCTGCTCGGACCGGCGCTGGCGTTCGCGGGCGTCGAGCTGGAAGAGGTTGCCGAAGAAGTCGAGCGTCTCGCCCGGATTCAGGAACCGGTACAGGTAGCTCTCCTCCGGCAGGTAACCGATCCGGGCCTTGGTGCGGACGTCACGCGGCGACTCGCCGAAGACCGAGATGGCGCCCTTGGTGGGGTAGAGCAGACCCAGGATCATCTTGATCGTCGTGCTCTTGCCGGAGCCGTTGGGCCCGAGGAGTCCGAACACCTCGCCTCGGCGGACCTCGAAGTCGACGTTGTTGACCGCACGCGCCTTGGGACGCCCCCAGAAGTCCTTGAACACCTTGGTGAGACCGACCGAGCGGATCACGACCTCGGACGAGGTGGTCGGCGCGGCGTGGGGAGCGTTGGGGTCCATGGGATCTCGTGGGGAACTCGGGATGGAACGGGAGGCTCCGGCGGATCAGGCCTGCTGCGGAATCAGCTCCACCTTGGCCGACGGCGCCGGAAGGGTGTCGGCAGGCGATTCCTCCGCGGCGGTGGCCATCGGCTCCAGCTCCTCGCCCTGGCGGACGAGTCGGGCGCTGTTGAAGACGACGATCAGTGAGCCGGCGTTGTGGAGGATCGCGGCGACGATGGGGTTCAGGTAGCCCTTCGCGGCGGCGGCAAGGCCTCCGACGATGAAGATCATACCGAACAGGAAGTTCTGGTTGATCACCGACCGCGCCATCCGGGACAGGCGGATCAGGAAGGGCAGGCGCCGGAGATCATTGTTCATCAGGGCGATGGTCGCGGAGTGGATCGCCACCTCGCTGCCCGCCGCGCCCATGGCGATGCTGATGTCACCCGCCGCAAGGGCCGGGGCATCATTGACACCGTCACCAACCACCGCGACGCGGTGTCCACGGGACTTGGCGGCCCGGACGAACTCGACCTTGTCCTGCGGCAGGCACTCGGCGACGACTTCGGGCATGCCGATCTCGGCCGCGACCCGCTCGGCGACAGGCTTGCGGTCACCGCTGACCATCGAGAGCCGGTTGATCCCGGCCTCCTGGAGTTCCTTGAGCGCCTCGCCGGCCTCGGGACGGACCTGATCCTGCAGACCCACCCAGCCGATGCATTCGGTGCCCCGGGCGATGAAGAGCAGGCTGAACCCGGCCGCCTCGTCGAGGTCGACCGTTCCCATGATGTCGCCGGTGACCCCCTGATCCTTGAGGAAGGCGGCTCGACCGATGAGCAGTCGGGTCCCATCGATGGAGGCACTGACCCCGCGGCCGGCAGTTTCCTTGAAATCGGTGGCGGAGACCAGGGGCACACCGGCCTCCTGGGCGAGCTGGACGAGCGCCTTGGCGGTCGGGTGGCTGGAGAACTGCTCGACGCTCGCGGCGAGACGGAGCAGCTCGGCCGGGGCGATCCCGCCGAGTGGATTGAGCCGGCTGACAACGAGCTTGCCCGACGTGAGGGTGCCTGTTTTGTCGAAAACAAAGGCCGTGATCCGCGCGGCGGCCTCGAGATCGGCGATGTTCTTCACCAGGATACCAAGACGGGCCGCGGCGCTGAGGGCGGCCACCATGGCGCTGGGGGTGGCCAGGATGAACGCACACGGACAGGCTACCACGAGCACCGCGATGACGCGGTCGAGATCCTTGGTGAAGGCCCAGACCAGCGCCGCGATGACCAGCACCAGCGGCGTGTAGAAGTGCATGTACTGGTCGATGATCCGCATGAACGGCAGCTTGGTCTTCTCCGCCGCGAGGATCAGCTCCCGAACCCGGCCCAAGGTCGTGTCCTGCCCCGCCTTGGTGACCTTCACCTCGAGCGCCCCGGTGAGGTTGATCGTGCCGGCGAAGACCGGGTCCCCTGCCCCCTTGTCGACCGGCAGCGACTCGCCGGTGATGTTGGCCTGGTTGAGCGAGCCCTGTCCCGAGACGATCACGCCGTCGGCCGCGATGTTGTCGCCCGGGCGGACCCGGATGACGTCGCCGACCTTGAGCTCGCTGGAGGGAACCTCCTCCTCGCGCCCATTCACAAGACGCCGGGCCTTGGTCGGGGTGATCTTCACCAGCGACTCGATCGAAGCCCGGGCACCGGCGGCGGTTCGGGTCTCGATGATCTCACCGGTCAGCATGAAGAAGGCGACGATGCCCGCGGTGCGGAAGTCCCCGGTGGCCGCGGACGCTAGGACGCCCAGGGCCACGAGCTCATTGATGCTGAGGATCCCGCGGCGAAGATCCAGGTAGGCGACCCTGAGGATGGGGAATCCAAGGATGATGGCTCCCACCATGGCGCTCAGTCCGGCAACCGTCGCCCCGCGCTGGAACACCCACTCCACGACGAAGGAGTTCAGCACGAAGATCAGGCCGATGATGGTCTCGGTGAGCTTGACGTTCGTGTGGGTGTGCTCGAGGCCGTCGTGGTCGTGGCCGCACTCGGCACAACCGGGTGCGCTCTCGCGGGACATCAGGGAGGTGACTTGCATGGCGAATTCGGGAAGGAGTGGGAGGCGTGCGGAGACGATTACGGGTTGGTCGCCGCATTCGGATCGCGGCGAACCGGAGCCTGGGGTTCCCGGTTGATCTGGATCCGGAGTTGGCGAGACGCCCCATCGGTACGATCAGGGATGAAGAACTTGTCGGGTGCGTTGGTGAGGATCTGGGCCAGGGCCTCGATCCGAAGCCGGGCCTTGAGGAGATCCGGGGCGCGCTCGAAGTAGGGAAGCTGGTCCTGGACGTACTTCGCTTCGGCGGAGACCGCCTGGACCAGTGCGTTGCTCGAGACGATGCCTCCCGCACGGAGCGCGGCCGCCTCGCCCTCGGCAGTTCGGACGCGTTCGTTGTAGTAGCCTTCAGCCTCGTTGACCTTCTTCGACCGGTCCTGCTGGGCGGAGATGACGGAATCGAAGGCCTGCTTCACGTACTGCGGGGTGCGGGTCTCAACCACGATCTCGTCGACCGTGATGCCAACCGAGAACCGCTGGATGAGATTGCCCATCCGGGTCGAGATGGCCTCGCGGAACGCGGTGGGCTCCAGATACAGGGCGTCATCGGCCGTGAACCGGGCGCTGCTCTGGTAGATGGAGTTGTTGAGGGCGTTGGCGAGCAGGTTGGTGACATCCTGGAACCGGAAGGCATACGCGACGGGATCGGCCACCCGATACTTCATCGCCGCCCGGACATGCAGGATGTTGCCATCGCTGGTGAGCGTGTAGCCATCGACACCCGGCGAAAGCGTCGCCTGGGCCATGGGTTCGGCACCGATGGCCTCCTCACCCGGGGCCACGGCGTACCAGGCGTTGGTGGCGCGGACGACCTTCGTCTCGCCGGTGCGGATCCGGACGATCTCGTCGATCGGATACGGCAGGGCCCACTGGAGTCCGGGCCGCAGCAGCACCTCGGCCCCTGTGCCGCGGGGCTTGCCGAATCTCAGGACGACAGCGACCTCGTTGGGCTCGACCGTGAAGACACAGGAGAAGACGAAGGCGCCGAGCAGAACGAACACCATGATCCGGACAAGCAGGAAACTGCTTCCCAGCGCCTCGCTGAGCGCTTGGCTGGACGTGTCGTCCGCGCCAGTGAGGGCGGTCGGCATCCGCCTGACCGGCTTCTTGGTGGAGAGAGGATCCGCCATGACGCCTAAGGGTTAGCCGTGGGCTTCGACCGGTCACCCGACAGCAGGTTAAACGGCGCGGTCTTCTGGTCGAGGAAGAGGGTGGTCCGCTCACGGAGCGACTCCTTGAGCGCATTGACCTGGTAGAGGAACACCGCCAGGCCGGGGTTCTTCTCCAGGACAGCTAGCTCCTTGGAAGCTTGGGCATCGGCCTCTCCCATGATCCGAAGGGCATCGGCGCGGGCCTTTGCCAGAACCTCGTCGCGCTTGCGATCGGCCTCGCTGCGAATCTCCTGGGCCCGCGCATTGCCCTCACCCAAGTACTTCTTCACGAGACGGTCACGCTCAGCGCGCATGCGCTCGAACACCTTGCCGGTGATGGTCTCAGGTAGGCCAAGCTGCTTGACCCCGACCAGCTCGATCTTGATGCCGTACTTTTCCGAAGCTGGCCCGGCGATCTCCTTCAGGACATCCGACTCGAACTGGTCGAACTTCACCGCAGTGCGATCGGGAGAGATTAGGTCGCTGAACACGTAGCGGCCAATAACTGCATTCTTTGCATTACGCACGAGTCCCTCAAGGGTGTTTTCGGCTTTCCCCATGTCGCCCCCGAAGAGCTCAAGGAACCTTCGGGCGCTCTCGATGCGCCAGCCTACGTATACCGTGACCAGAAGGTTCCGGGCGTCGCGAGTGGTCGACTCCTCGAACTTCCGCTCGAAGTTCTGCAGCCGTTTGTCGAAGCGGTAGACGCTCTGGATCGGCACCGGCAAGCGGAAGTAGAGCCCTGGCTCTGTAATGTCCCGCGTGTAGCGCCCAAAGGTAGTAACGGCAGCCACCTCGGTGGTACGCACCTGGAAGCAGAGCAGGAGGGCCAAGAAAATCAGAAGCAGCAGGCTTCCGACAACGAAGGAGAGACGGGAGTTTTGCACGGGCGATAGGATCGGGAATTTAGAGAGGGTTCGGCTCGGTCAGTTCTCGGGGGACGGGATCACTTCGTTGCCGGCGGGGTGTCAATGGCGATGCCCTCGAGGTCCGGACGAAGCTTATCCTCGAGATTGAACATCAGGATGTCGCTGGTGTTGGTCGGTCCGATGACCACCTTACGGGTGCCGGCCGAGCCCTTGGCGAGGGCATCAAGGTAGGTCCGCTGACGATATACGGTCGGTGCTGCGGCATCGGCCTTAAGCTGCCCTAGGAACTGCGCGGCACGGCCCGCGGCGTCCTCGACCCGGACCACGGCCGCGGCGTGGGCAACGTTGTTGGTCACCACCGCACGGGCCAGGGCCAGCGGAAGCGTCTCCACAAGATAGCCTTCAGCCTCAAGGATCTTAGCCTCCTTCTCGGCGATTGCACCAATCACCTGCTCGAACGCGGCCGCTACCTGGTTTTCCTTGGTTCCCATCGGAGGATGGATGTCCTGGAGCCCCACGAAGATGACCTCGACCCCGAGCTTGTGAGCGTCTGCCTGATCCTGGATCCGCTTCTGGAGCGCCTGTCCAGCGGCCATGCGCCCAGAGCTCATGATCTCATGCATGTCGACGCTGACCAGATACCGGACCACCGCCCCAGTCGCGAGTCGTTGCAGCAGCTCCTTGGGATCGCTCGCCTCGTAGGCCCACTGGCCGACGTTCCGGATCCGGTACTGGACCGGGATGCTGACCGTCAAGAGGTTGACCGGAACGGCCTGCTGTCCGGGCAGGGCATCCCCAGTCGACACCGCCCGGTTGGTCAGCTGCTCCGAGCTCGCCACCAGCATGTTGAACTCCTCCTTGTAGTGAGGACGGGTCCAGACCAACACCCGGCTTTTCTCCATGTCCGGATCAGGAATCGCTCCAATGAGGAATTCCCGGATGCCACGGGTGTCGTAGCGATACACGGCGTCGATCGGCCACGGCAGCTTGAAATGGGCTCCGGGCTGCAGGGCCGGCTGGATCCTCCGACCGAACCGCTCGAGGACGCCCTCTTCCTGGGGATCGATCACCACAAGGCAGGACGACACCCACAGAATGCCGACCCAGATCAGCAGGAAACTGGTGATATACTGATCCAGGTAACGGTAGAACCAGGTGTCGCTGACCTTGAATCCGAACTGGTAATCGAGCGCCTGGGCTGCCGTGTTGAAGATCCCCCCACTCTGGCCCAGCAGCCCAATAATGCGGCTCTCATAGATCAGGCGCGGAGCCGGACCCTTGGTACGGGGACGGTAGATCTCAAGGACAAGCGCGAAGAGGGTCTCGACCGACACCAGCGCCAGCAGACCCACCAGCAGGGTGGCCAGGTAACGATCCCACTGCTGGAACCCCGCCCAGACCAGTCCGGCGGACAACGCAGCGATCGCAGAGACCAATGCCCCGAGCATCACGCACGACCCGCTGGGCCGCAGCAGGCGGCTGTCCTCGAGCTGCGCCAGCCGGGCGCTGTATTTGCCGACGAGGAGCAGGACGAAGGCGACGCCTGCGTTGATGGCGAGGGTGATCGCCGCCGAGGAGGGGTTCGAGACGATCTCGGTGCCCGGCTTGATCTGGTTCCAGAAGTACCAGACCCCGACGGCCTCCAGAACCAATAGGAGAAAGGTGAAGGCGGGGAGCACCCACTTCTCGAACTGCTGACGGGAACGACGCGCCGGGGAGATATCGGCCACGTTCTCGGCGAACAGGCTCGAGTCGAGCCGCCCTTTGGCGAGGCCCTCCAGCTCCAGCCGTTCACCCTCCTCGCGCGACTCCAGGGTCATCTGGAACCATGCCATCAACGCCGCCAGCGCGGCGATGACGAGGTATCCAACCGCGACCATCCCAGTCGCAAATCCCGATTGGCGGGCGAAGATAGCGAGCGTCACGCCGGCCACCAGTAACAGCAGGCTGTTGGCGAGACCGGTCTTGTTCAGGTGGCGTTCCATGCAGACAGAATCTCTTTGATGCCAAATTCAGCAGTTTGGGTCTAGCCCAACTCACGATCCTCAAACAGGAGGAAGGCCACCGACAGGGTGGCCATCAGGTAGGTCAGAAGATAGCCGGCGGCCTGCAGTACGTAGGCCCATGGAACAACCTTGTCCCCGCCCATGGCGTCGGCCGCCCAGAACTGCTGCCAGTTCGGCACGATGGCGTAGGCGGCCTTGGCCCACAGGACCCCCTGGGAGGCCGGACCGCTAAAGAAGTAGTCCGAAACCAGGCCCACGAGGAAGAACGCGGTGCAGACCGCGAGCGTTGGAATAGTGTCGAGGCGGGTCGAACTCGCCAGGGCCACGGACGCGATCAGCCAGAGGGCGAACACGACCAGGATCCCCGCCGGGACCAGGCGCCAGTCGACCTGCGCATTCCCGCCAAACGCCCGCTCCAAGATGGTGAACTTCTCCACAAACCCAAGGGCCAGGGTTGTCGTGATCGCCGTCAGGACCACGGCATCGGCCACAAACTGCCGACGCAGGAAGAAGTTGCCGAATCCCCCCAGTAGGTAGGCCACCGCAATGGACCCCCAGTAGATCCCGAACGACTGGAGATCGGCTGAGCCGTAGGCGTCGAACGCCATGCGGCTCGCCAACAGGACCGCCACCATGACCGTGTAGCCAAAGAGCATCACCGCCAACGCCAGCCCGAGGTACTTGCCTAGGAGGAAGGTCAGACGTCCCACCGGCTTCGACAGGACCGTCAGCGCGGTTCCATGCCGGATTTCCTGGGCCACGGTGGACGATGCACATAGGACCGACAGCAGCAGGCCGGAGAGGAGGAGCACCGCGAGGGTCATGTCCTTCACCATCTTCGGATCGTCGCCAAACCCAAAGTAGGGTACGCAGGCGAGGAACACGGTGAAGAGCGCCGAGACCGTCGTCAGCAGCAGGAAAAACGGCTGCCGGAGCAGCTCGCGAAAGGTGTTGGCAGCAATGTAGACGACTTGGCGCATCTGAACGACTGTGTGGCGAACATCATACGGTTGAGGGCTGATGGGTCAACGTGAAGTTCCCAGTGGGCATTCCGAACGCTCTCCAACCTTTTGGATTCCGGCTTCCCTCGAAGACGTCCCGGCATAAGCTCAAGACGCGGCATGATTCGTTCCTTCGCTTTCAACAACAGCGGCAAGCTGCACTCCCGGGACATGGAGGTGTTTCTGATGCCGACACTCCTGGCGGACACGAATCTGTTCCTCTGGGTTGATCTCGAGGCCGCGAGCCCCGAGGAGGTCAAACAGATCCTCGAGGGCGTGTTCCATTTCCATCCCCTGACGGTCGAGGACTGCCTCAACGAGAGCCATTCGCCGAAGGTCGAGAGCTATGAACCCAAGGAGGACGACCGTTTCGCCCCGTTCCTGTTCATGGTGATCCATGCCGTGGACTTCAATCGCCAGGACGGCCTGTTCGACACCCGGGAACTCAACTTCTTCCTCGGGCGCAACTTCCTCGTCACCTACCACAACGTCCCCCTCAGCTGCATCCAGGAGGTCGAGGAACGATGTCTCCGCGGGACCGTCCACGTGGCCCGGGCACCCGACCGCGTCGCCCACGCGCTGCTCGACTCGCTGGTGGACAACTACAAACCCGCCCTGGAGCAGCTGGGGCTCCAGATCGCCGAACTTGAGGAGAAGGTGCTCCGGAAACCGGCCCCCGAGACCTTCGAGGACATCCTGAGGATCAAGAAGGAGATCATCCATCTCCGCCGGATCATCGGCCCCCAGCGCGAGGTCCTCAGCCGCTTCGCACGCGGGGAGTTCAAGCTCGTGCGGGCCCACCTGGTCCCCTACTACCGCGACATCTACGACAGCCTGTTCCAGATCGCCGAGTTCGCCCAGGGCTACGCCGATTCCGTCTCCAACCTCCTCCAGATCTACCTCAACATGTCGTCCAACCGGACCTCCGAGGTGGTCAAGGTGCTGACGATGATCACGATCATCACCACTCCGGCGACCCTCATCGCCTCGTGGTACGGCATGAACTTCATCGACAGCATGCCGGAGCTGCACAAGCCCTACGGCTACCTCTACGCCATCATCCTGACGGTGGTGTCGACGCTCCTCACCTTGCTGTATTTCTGGCGCAAGAAATGGCTGTGACGCAGCAGACCCGGCCGAAGCCGGGGTTTCTCGACAAGGTCCTGACCCGGCTGAACCGGCTCGACCGCGATGGCCTCGAGTCGCTGGTGAAACGCCTCCAGACCGAGCGCGCCCTGCTCGAAACCCTGTTCCGGACGATCGAGGACGGCGTCATGGTCACCGACCGCGAGGGTCAGGTCGTGTTCCTCAACCAGGCCGCCGGACGCCTGATCGGGTATCCGACCGAGAACGCCCTCGGACAGCCCCTGAAACGCCTGCTGCCGGAACTCGAACGGGACCTCCACCACCCGATCGACCCCGGCAACACGCTGCGACGGGAGATCGAGGTCGGCTTCCCCAAGCCCCGGTTCCTCAGGGTGTTTGCCGCCCCGATCGACCAGGATCCCAAGGCCGGCCTCGCCCTGGTCCTGCACGACGCCACGGAGTCCCGCCATCAGACCCTGGAGGCCGTCGAGGCGGAACGGGGCCACGCCCTGACCCTGCTCGCCGCCAGCGTCGCCCACGAGATCGGCAACCCGCTCAACGCGATCCACATCCACCTCCAGCTGATGGAACGGGAGGTGCGTCGGCTCCGCACTGCCGGCACCGACACCGACAAGGGAGCCGATCCCCAGGCCATCGCCGAAAAGCTGTCGCGCTACCTCTCGGTCGCCCAGGGGGAGATCAGCCGGCTGGACTACATCATCACGGAGTTCCTGACCGCTATGCGCCCCACCCCGCCGAAGCTCCGCAACGGCACCGTCAACGGGGTGGTCCAGGAGACCCTCGAACTCCTCCAGCCCGAGCTCTCCAACCGCGGCCTGGTCGTAGTCCAGAAGCTCTCCACCGAGGAGCCGGAGGTCCGGCTCGACCCCGCCCAGATCAAGCAGGCCCTCGTCAACCTGGTGAAGAACGCCATGCAGGCCATGACGAAGACCGGAACCCTGACCCTCACCACCGGGGCGTCACCCGACTTCGTCTGGATCGAGATCTCGGACACCGGGTCCGGCATCCCGGCCGACCAGCTCAACCGGCTCTTCCAGCCCTTCAACACCACCAAGGACCGCGGTACGGGCCTGGGTCTGATGGTGGTCCAGCGCATCATCCGCGACCACGGCGGGCGGATCGACTTCGAGAGCCGGGTCGGCAAAGGCACCCGGTTCACCCTCTGGCTGCCCCGACTCGACCGATCCCCACTCCTCCTCGACGCCGGCCCGGCCCCGGCGTCCACGACTTCGGGTTGAAGGTCCCGGGATCGTGCACAACCCTCCCCGCGTGCGTTCCGACAAGCTGAGCTGCGGCGATATCCAGTCCCTGAAGGGCCGGGAACCCATCGCTGTCCTCACCGCCTACGACCATCCCACGGCCCGGCTCCTCGACGAGGCCGGCATCCCGATCCTGCTGGTCGGTGACTCCCTTGGCATGATGGTCCTGGGATTCCCGGACACGACCCACGTCACGATGGAGCACATGGTGCACCATGTGGCGGCCGTCGCGCGGGCCCACCCGAAGGCGCTCATCGGGGCTGATCTGCCCCACCTGTCCTATCGGACCCCGGAGGAGGGGGTCGCCAACGCCCGTCGGCTCCTGGAGGCGGGAGCCGATTTTGTGAAGGCCGAGGGCGGACAGGAGATCCTGTCGGTCGTGAAGGCCATCCGCGCAGCCGGCATCCCCTTCTGCGGTCACCTCGGCATGCTGCCGCAGCACATCCATGAGGAGGGGGGCAAATACCGGATCAAGGGTCGCGACGAGGCCGGCCGCCAGAGGCTCCTCGATGATGCCCGATATCTCGAGGAAGCCGGCGCGTTCGCCTGCGTCCTGGAGCTGGTGACCCCACCGGTCACCGCCGAGATCACCCGGACCGCCGGTCGCATGGTGACCATCGGAATCGGCAGCGGGCCCGACTGCGACGGCCAGGTTCTGGTTACTCCAGATCTGATTGGCTCCTTTCCCTGGTTCACCCCAAAGTTTATCCAGCCCCGGCTCCAGGTGAGCCGGGACGTCCAACAGGCGGTGAGCTCATGGAAGGCTGGACTGGTGCTGCCGGGGACGGGCAACCGCTGAAGGAATCCGGAGAGACCCAGCGTCAGTCCCTCCCACCTTCTGGATGGAGGGATCGAGGGACAGGTCCTCAGTGAGGGTCCTTCCTCATAACCCAAGGACCAGACTCGACTTTATTGCTGACGATTGGAAAAAAGTCGCGACTCTTTTGCAGATGTCGATGAAATAGGCGTATGAAACGTTGGGTTGAGCCGTTGGTGGAGCGCGATCTCGCGCGGAAGATGGTGTTCGTGTCGGGTCCACGTCAGGCCGGGAAGACGACCTTGGCCGCGTCGATCGCGGCCCGCGTGCCCGGCGCCCAGATGTTCAACTGGGATGTGGTGCAGGACCGTCGGGTGCTTCTGGCACAGAGCTGGGTTCCGACGGCGCCGCTGCTGGTGTTCGACGAGTTGCACAAGATGAAAGGCTGGCGTCAGTGGCTCAAAGGGGTCTTCGACGGCCGGACACCTGGACAGTCCATTCTCGTGACCGGCAGCGCTCGTCTGGATGCATTCCGGCAGGCGGGTGAGTCGTTGGCTGGACGCTATTTTTCGTGGCACCTGCTGCCGGTCACCGTGAGCGAACTCGTGGCCGCCACGGGAACCACTCCGGAGGACGCGTTGACGCGGTTGCTGCAGCGCGGAGGTTTCCCGGAACCCTTGCTGGCGGAGGCCGACGCCGATGCCCAGCGGTGGCGTCAGCTCTATCTCGAGGGGTTGATCCGCGACGACATCCTCGAGCTCTCGAGGATCGGAGAGGTCCGTGCGATGCGTCTGTTTGTCGAGCTGCTGCGGGAGCGGGTGGGCTCGCCCGTTTCCCTGGCTGCCATCGCACGCGATCTGCAGGTGTCACCCACCACCCTTGCGCGGTACCTCGACATTCTCGAGACACTCCATGTGGTGTTCACGGTCCGTCCCTTCCACCGCAATGTCGCCCGCGCGCTCCTGAAGGAACCGAAGATCTATTTCCACGACACCGGGCTGGTCAAAGGCGACGATGGAGTCCGGTTCGAGAATGCCTGCGCGACGATGCTGAATGCTGCGGTCCAGGGCAGACGCGACGCCGAGGGCGTGGACGCCGCGCTGCAGTACATCCGGGACAAGGACGGGCGGGAGATCGACTTCGCGGTCTGCGAGGCGGGCACCCTGGTCCGCCTCGTGGAATGCAAGTGGTCGGAACCCTCGGTTCCCTCCTACCTCGCTGCAACCGCCCTGCGCTTCCCCAACGCAGCCGCCACGTTGCTGTTGCGTCACCTGCGTCAGCGCGAACACCGTGGCTCCGTCGCCGTTGAATCCGCTGCCGAGTGGTTGGCTCGACAAGGTGGAGGCCTTCATCTCTCACCCTCGTGACTTTTCGGAGCCCCAGTGGCCCTGCGTGAGGTTCACTTTTACCTATCCGAATGTCGTGCCCGGCTGGGGATACGGGTGCACTCCCAGCTCCACGGATGGGTGCTGTCGCACCCAGTGCCGCAGGGCACTGCGGCACCCACCAACCGACCTAGCAACCACCCCAAGCCCTCGGAGCACGGCAGTTCCAAAGCCCCCAGTACCGATCGTCTCTCCTCCACATTTCCGTTTCTTTCCTCCTCATCTTGCGTCTCTGCGTAAGTCCCCTCCCTCGCCCTGTTGCGCCTGCCCACCCGCGGTTTGCCTTCAGGGACGTTCCAGCAGACGATCACCGCATCCACATCACAGCAGTCCCGGCCATGCCCTACGCCCTCATCCAGAAAACGCTCGACCGCCCACCCGTCGAAGCCCTCCAACGCGCCTTCGCCTCCGGACGCGGACTCACTCCGGCCGATGCCCGGTTCGTCGCGGACGATGCCTTCGGACTCCTGGCCCGGAACCTGGACCTCGATGATGCCCTCTTTCTCCAAGGCAGCCTCGGACAGGAGGGCGTGGAGGTCGAGGTCGCTCCGGAATCCGAACTTCCCAGGGTCCCTGAAACGACCCTGTTCACGGTCCTGCATGGCACCGACGACCGGCTGGTCGTATTCGATGCGCTCGGACGGGCCTGTGACGCTCCCTGGTCCGACGTGTCGGTCGTCTGCGCCGGATTCGACCAGCGGGAGTTCAAGTTGGAGATCTTCCTCCATGGCACCGAGCAGCGATTCCTCGCGACCCTTGACCGCCTCATGTTCGATCAGATGCCGGAGTTCACGAATCCGTCGGAGCCGGACAATCTGGGGGAGAAGTACCGAAACCTGGTGAAATGCATCGTGGAGCACAGTCCGAAAGCGCTGCTCAACCGGGCCGCCGCGGTGCTGGGACGGGACGGGTTGAGCGGCGACATCACCGAGGCGATCAGCTACCCCCGGCCGACCGCCTACGCCGAGGAACAGACCTGGCTGCTCTGGCGCGCCACCCATCCCTTCGGCAGCTGAGCGCTGACCGACGCCTTCAGCCCGGAGGCCAGCCCAGCGGGCGGCCACCGAGCAGATGGCAATGCAGGTGGGGCACCGTTTCCCCGCCGTCGGCGCCGTGGTTCATCACGAGCCGAAAGCCGGACGCATCGAGCCCCAGCCGTCGCGCCACCTCACCCGCCTTGATCAGGAGGTGCCCGAGGACCTCCTGATCCTCCGGCTTGGCGGCGCCGACCCGAGGAATCGGGCGCTTGGGCACAAGGAGCACGTGGACCGGCGCCTGCGGGTGGATGTCGCGGATCGCGATCACCGTGTCGTCCTCGTACACGATGTCCGCCGGGATCTCCCGGGCGATGATGCGTTCAAACAGTGTCATGGAATTCCCCCTTCGATGTGCCACGACGATCCGTCAACCGGTCAGCTCATCACCAGCGGGATACCTGCCGCGGCCGGTTCCCGGGCATACCAGCCTCGGACGAGTTCGACGATCCAGGTCTCGACCCGATCACAGGTCTCGCACCAGTGCTGACGGTCGGCGAGGACCTTCACGCAGCCACGGAGGCCACGGAATTCGATGTGCACGGGTTTTTCGCTGAGAAACTCCCGGAGGAGCGAACGGAGCCGCCAGCAGAACTCCAGCTCGCAGAGCTGGCTTGCCTCCGAGGCCAGGGTCCGAAGATCGAACACCCGGACCACCGGGGACTCGCCTTCCGGCTCGTTTCCAGTCTCGAAAAACACCCCCAGTCCCACCAGCACCTTGGTCAAGGTCTCAGTGAACTGGCTGGTGCTGACCACCTCGCAACCAAGCTCCACCTTGAAGTAGTGGATGACCGCCGCCGAGGCATGCCGAAGCACCTCGGGGTCGATCATCTGGGCCGCAGGACCGACGAACTCGATGGTGAGGTGCTCCATCGAGCATGGGATGAAGGGTCCGTCCTTGGACGAGATCAGGAGGCAGTCCCGTCGAAGGGCGATCATCCCTTGCCTCCCGAGGTTCCCTCCCCAGCCTCAGGCTCGGCCAGGAGGGCCATCTGACGCTGGTCCGGTACCGGCAGGGTCGCCAGCCGGTTGACCTCCTCCACAAATTCACCCACCTCCTGGAACTCCCGGTAGATGCTGGCGAACCGGACATACGCCACGGCATCCAGTGCGCGCAGCTCCCGCATGGCCCGCTCGCCGATCGCCTGCGCGGTCACCTCACGATCAAACCGCTCCGTCAGGTCGTTCGTCACCCGCTCCGCCAGATCCGCGATCGCCTGCTCCGACACCGACCGCTTCTGACACGCCCTCTGAATGCTCGTCAGCAGCTTGTCCTTGGAGAACGGCTCCCGCCGGCCATCCCGCTTCACCACGAAGAATTCCTCCCGCTCGATCTCCTCATAGGTCGTGTACCGATGCTCACACAAGAGACACTCCCGGCGACGCCGAATCACCGCCCCTTCCCGGGACGCACGGGAATCGATGACCTTGTCATCCTGCCCGCCACATTTCGGACATCGCATAGATAAACGTAAAAACCCAACATCAGGCGTGCTGGATCCTCGTAGCCCACAATCGGTTGGGGCGTCAATGGGTTTGGCCGGAAAGTTGATCGTAGACCGGTCGGCAGGACGACGCCCCGTCTGGGAACCCGCAGCCGAACCGGGGCCTCTGGGTTTCTTTCCCAGGACCACGGGAGGCCTCTTCCCGGTCGCCGGAATCCATGATTGGATCCGGGTGTCAACACATGGCCTTCTCACACGTCGTCATCTTCTGGACCGATCCCTCCAACCCTAAGGCGCCCGAACTGCTCCTCGCCGGGGGCAACACGTACCTCAAGGACATCCCGGGCGTGCTCCAGTTCCACATGGGCAAGATGGTCGGGAGCCACCGGCCCGTCGTGGACCAGTCCTATCAGATCGCCCTCAACCTCATCTTCCCCGACAAGAAGGCGCAGGACGACTATCAGGTCCACCCCGAGCACGTGAAGTTTGTCGAGAAATGCAGGCATCTCTGGACGAAGGTCGTGGTATACGACTTCGCCTGAACCGGCGGGCTCGATCCACGCGTCGCCTCGCTTGCCTGGCCGTTCGCCGACGGTCAGCCTCGTCCCCATGAGCGGACGTGGGCTGGCGTGGTGGATCGGATTCTTGGTGCTGACCCTGCCGGCGTGGGCGCTCCAGCCGAGACCCATCAGCATGGAGCCCCCTCCCCTCGAACGGGAGATGCGCGGCATGTGGGTGGCCTCGGTCGGCAACATCGACTGGCCCTCGCGTCCCGGTCTTCCGACCGCGCAGCAACAGGCCGAACTGCGGGCACTTCTCGATCTCGCCCTTCGGCTCCGACTGAACACGGTCATCCTTCAGGTGCGGACCGGGGCCGATGCCCTCTATGCGTCGTCGCTCGAACCCTGGAGCGAGTACCTGACGGGCCGCATGGGCCAGGCGCCCAATCCGCCCTATGACCCACTCCGGTTCGCATGCGACGAGGCCCACGCCCGCGGACTGGAAATGCACGCCTGGTTCAATCCCTTCCGGGCGCGCTACAACAAGACGGTCTCCCCGATCTCCAGCAGCCACATCATCCAACGCCACCCCGACTGGATCATCGCCTACGGACCGTACCGCTGGCTCGACCCAGGCCTCCCGGAGGCGCGGGACCACGTCCAGAAGGTCGCCCTCGACATCGTCAGCCGGTACGACATCGATGGGCTGCACTTCGACGACTATTTCTATCCCTATCCGATCAAGATGGCGGACGGGGTCCTGCTGCCGTTTGCCGACGGACGGAGCTATGAGCGCTACCGGCACGGCGGCGGGAAACTCGACCAGGGCGACTGGCGTCGGGAGTGTGTCAACCGGTTCGTAGAATCCCTCTACTCCGCCGTCCACCGGGCCAAGCCCTGGGTGAAGGTCGGCATCAGTCCTTTCGGCATCTGGCGTCCCAACAATCCGCCGGGGATCCGGGGACTGGACCAGTACGGGATGCTCTACGCCGATCCACGGCTCTGGCTGAACTCGGGCTGGTGCGACTACATGGCGCCGCAGCTCTACTGGGCGCTTTCGAAACGGGAACAGGCGTTCGACCCCCTGCTGCGCTGGTGGGCATCCCAGAACACCCGGAAACGGCTGCTGGTACCGGGACTGAACAGCGCCGAGGCGGGAGGCAGGATCCCGCCGGCCGACATCCTCAACCAGGTCCGGATCAGCCGGCGGGACCACGCCGACGGGGTCCTGTTCTGGAACGCGAGCAGCCTTCAGGACAACCAAGGCGGGGTTGCCGCGGCCTTCGGCCGTGAACTGTTCAACCGCCCGGCGTTGGTGCCGGCAACGCCCTGGCTGGGCAAGGAAGCCCCTGGAACCCCGAAGCTCGAAGGCACCCTCTCGCTCCGGAATACCCTGCTCAGCCTCAGGTGGGAGTCCGACACCAACACTGTCGTGAGGGTGCAGATGCTCCGCAGCCGGTACGGTTTTGAATGGCGGGACGAATGGCTGCCACCTCAGACCCGCGAGCGCTCCTTCGACACTCGACGGGGCAACCCAGCCCTTCCCGCCGAGGTGAGACTGGTGCCGATCGGCCGCACGGGCATGGCCGGCGAACCGGCGGTGTGGATGAAGCGCTGAGCCAGCCTCGGGTCGCAGCTTCCCCTGACGCGCTCCCCCTGCGTCCGGCCTGGATCCGATTTCCTCCTCGGATCCAGGGAACTCCCCATGTCAGTCTCCGCGCATTCCCATGCTCACGCCCACCGACTGGAAGATGGTGCTGCTGGCCCTCGCGGCGATCGGTGCCCTGGTGCTGATGATCACCCGGTTCAAGGTGAACCCCTTCATCTCGCTGCTGCTCGCCTCGCTGCTCGTCGGTGCCGGTGCCGTCGCCACGGGACGGCTCGTGAAGGATGCCGCCGGCAGGGAGGTGCCCTACACGCTGCTCGGTGTGGCCAAGACGTTCTCGGACGGCCTGGGCGCCACGCTGGGTGGCATCGCAGCGATCATCGGTCTGGGCACGATGCTCGGGAAACTGCTGGCGGAATCCGGCGGCGCCGAAGTCCTTGCCAAACGCTTCGCCGCGTTCTTCGGACCCCGGCACATCCAATGGTGCATCATGGCGCTCGCCCTCGCGGTCGGCCTCACCACCTGGTTCGCCGTTGGCCTGATCCTGCTCCTCCCCATCCTTCTCACCCTCACCCACGAGACCAAGCAGCCCTTCCTGCTGCTGACCCTGCCGCTGTTGTCCTGCCTCTCGGTGATGCATGGGGTGATGCCCCCGCATCCGGGACCCGTCGTGGCCGTCGAGATGCTCAAGGTCGACATGGGACTCGTGCTGTTCTGGGGCATGGTGATCGGGTTGCCGACCGCAGGCGTCGCCGGGCCGGTGCTGGCCCGGTTTGTCATCAGTCGGGTCGCCGTCGTAGCCCCTCCCGTGCCACGGGGCGCCGAGCGCTCCGCGCCCGGGTTCACGCCGCCCGGGTTCGGACTAACTCTTTTCTCCATCCTCCTGCCGGTCGTCCTGATGCTGATCACGACCGTGACCGAACTGGTCCTTCCAAAGGGCAATCCCGCCCGAGAGCTCTGGGCATTCCTCGGCAACCCCACGACGGCCCTGACCGTCGCCGTGCTGTTCGCCAGCTGGTCCCTCGGAACCCGATGCGGCTACACCGCCACCCAGGTGCTGAAGTTCACCGAGGGCTGCGTCGCCTCGGTGGGCATGACCCTGCTGGTGATCGGCGGGGGCGGTGGATTCGCCCGGGTGCTCCGGGACAGCGGCGTGGCCGAATCCATCGGCCGCCTGGGAGAGGCGGCCCATCTCTCACCCCTTCTCTACGGCTGGCTGGTCTCGGCCTTCATCCGTGTCGCCACCGGCTCCGCCACCGTGGCCATCACGACCGCCTCGGGACTGCTTGTCCCGGTGATCGCACTGCATCCGGAGCTCGGCCAGACCCACAAGGCCCTGATCGTGGTCGCCATCGGCTGCGGGTCGCTCTTCCTGTCGCACCTCAACGACTCGGGGTTCTGGATCGTGAAGGACTCCCTCGGGCTCACCGTGAACCAGACGCTTCGGACCTGGACCGTCTGCGAGACGATCATCGGCATCGCCGGCATGCTCTTCTCCCTCGTGGTGTACTCGATGCTCTGAGACGCGTGGGTCCCCTCCGGTTTGGAGGTTGAGAGTTCAGGCGACCCTCCCAATCCTCCCGGCCGTGTCCGTCCGGTTCACCATCCTTGGCAGTGGCAGCAGCGGGAATTGCGCGCTCCTTGAGGCCGGCGACACCCAGCTGCTCATCGATGCCGGATTCAGCGCACGACAGATCCGCGAGCGGCTCGCCGGCATCGGCAGAACCCCCGAACGGCTGTCCGGAATCCTCATCACCCATGAGCATTCCGACCACATCAAGGGCCTCGGCAACCTGTGCGGACGGCTCGGGGTCCCCATCTACGCCAACCGACTGACCCGCGAGGCCATCCAGAAGGACTTCGAGGACACCCCCCTGCCCTTCGTCACCTTCGAGACCGGCAGCCGGTTCAGCGTCGGATCCGTCGACGTCCAGACCTTCAGCGTCCCACACGACGCCATGGACCCGGTCGGGTTCGTCCTCGAGACGCATGCGGGATCGATCGGCTTCCTCACCGATCTCGGACACGCCACGAAGCTCATCCTGGAACGGGTCCGCCAAGCCAGGCTGCTCCTCCTAGAGGCCAACCACGATCTGCGGCTCCTGCAGGAGGACATGAAGCGTCCGTGGAGCCTGAAGCAGCGGATTCTGAGCCGGCATGGCCACCTGTCGAACGACGCCGCGGCGGAGGTCGCCGGACACCTGGCGGAGGGTCCGCTCGAGGAGATCCACCTCGGCCACCTCAGCCGGGAGTGCAACCGGCCGGAGCTCGCCCTCAAGACCGTCTACAAACGCCTGAACGCGATCGGGGCCACGCAGATCCGCGTGTTCAACACCAGCCAGGACCAGCCTTCGCAGACCGTGGTCCTCAATCCATAGGGGACGGTCCCCATCGCGGATCCAAACCCGGATGCCGCCCCGACGGTTTGACCCCGCTGCGATCCCGCCGTGATCGGTCTCAGGCCGCCTTGCGACCCATGAAGTCGAGGTAGGTGATCAGTCTCGCCTTCATGTCACGACGGGGGACGATGGCGTCGATCAGCCCATGGGCCTGGAGGAACTCGGCGGTCTGGAACCCCGGCGGCAGCTCGGCCTGGGTGGTGTCCTTGATCACACGTGCCCCGGCGAAACCGATCTCGGCCCGGGGCTCGGCGATGATGAGATCCCCGACCGTGGCGAAGCTGGCAATGACCCCCGCGTAGGTCGGATGGGTCAGGATGGAGATGTACGGGAGTTTGAGCCGGGCGTGGTAGGCCAGGGCCCCGCAGGTCTTGGCCATCTGCATCAGGCTGAACATGCCCTCGTACATCCGGGCCCCGCCGCTGGCGGAGATGATGATCACCGGAATCCCCCGGTCCGTGCCCGCCTCGATGAGACGCGTCAGCTTCTCACCCACGACCGAGCCCATGGAGCCGCCCAGGAAGCTGAAATCCATGACCCCGAGGGCGACGCGATGGGTGCCGATCAGGCCGATGCCCGTGACGACGGCATCCTTGAGCAGCGGGGATTTCTTCCGGTTGGCGGCCAGCTTGGACTGATAGCTGGCGACACCGGTAAATTTGAGGATGTCGACCGATTCCAGGTCCGCATCCATCTCCTCGAAGGAGCAGGTCTCCACCAGGGAGTGGATGCGTTCGCGGGCGCCGATCGGGCAATGGTGTTCGCACTTGGGACAGACCTTCAGGTTGTCGTCGAACTCCTTGTCATAGACGAGGGCCCCGCACTCCGGGCATTTGAACCAGAGTCCCTCCGGCATGTCCCGCTTCCGGGACCTGGAGGCGATCTTGGGACGCCGCAGGAAGGCAGTGTCGGTGGAGGGCGGTGGGGGTGTCACCTTCGGCTCCACCGGATCCACCACCACGCTTTTCTTCTTCAGGGAACGCGTCGCCATGAGTTTCGCCGCGCAAGGCGGCTCTAAGGACGCGGAGGGGATACCACGGAGACCTGCTGTTGGCCAGCGCAAGTCCCCACTTCCCTCGTCGACTCCTGCACCTCAGGCTTCCTTCCAGACCATGCGCATCCTGACCGGCATCCAGCCCAGCGGGGCCCTCCACCTGGGCAACTACTTCGGCGCCATGAAACCGGCCATCGAACTGCTGCAGCAGGGCGAGGCCTTCTACTTCATCGCCGACTACCACTCGATGACCAGCCTGACCGACGCGGCCCTGCGACGGCAGTACACTCTCGACGTGGCCCTCGACTTCATGGCCTGCGGACTGGATCCGAAGCGCTGCATCTTCTGGCGCCAGAGCGACGTGCCCCGGGTCACGGAGCTGGCCTGGCTCCTCAGCACCGTCACCCCGATGGGCCTCCTGGAGCGTGCCCACAGCTACAAGGACAAGAAGGAAAAGCTCGCGTCGGGGGACCTCGACAAGGTCAACCACGGCCTCTTCGCCTATCCCGTGCTCATGGCCGCGGACATCCTCCTGTTCGACTCGAACATCGTCCCGGTCGGCCGCGACCAGAAGCAGCACCTGGAAATGACCCGTGATATCGCCGCGAAGTTCAACCAGCTGTACGGGGAGGTCTTTGTGATTCCCGAGCCGCGCATCCGCGACGAGGTCGCCGTGGTGCCGGGGGTCGACGGGCAGAAGATGAGCAAGAGCTATGGAAACACCCTGGAGCTGTTCGGCGAGGAGAAGGCGCTCCGGAAGAAGGTGATGGGGATCAAGACCGACAGCCGTCTCCCGGCCGAGCCCAAGCCCGATGCCGACCATAACATCGCGATCCAGCTGCTCAAGCTCGTCGCCCCGCCGGACGTGGCGCTCGACTGGGAAAACCGCCTGAAGGCGGGAGGCCTCGGCTATGGCGATGTGAAGAAGGCCCTGTTCGAGCACTACTGGGACTTTCTCGCCCCCGCCCGCGCCCGCAGGGCCGAGCTGGCATCGAACCTCGACCACGTCGAGTCCATCCTCCGCGATGGCGCCCAGCGGGCTCAGGCCGTGGCCGACGGGGTCCTGTCCCGTGCCCGCAAGGCCTGTGGGCTGTGAGGACCTGCAGCTCGTTGCGCTTCGCCCGTCGCCCGTCGCTCTAGGGTTTTCCCAGCTGCTCCACCCAGCGCTGACGCACCTCGGCCGGGACCGAGCTGCGGTCGAGCCACGACTGCGCCGAGGCCAGGTCCTGCTGAGACCACCAACGGAACTGCTCCTCCTGCGCCTGCTGGCGTTGGGTGGGGTCCTGCATGGACTCGATCCAAGCCGAGGCGGCATTGGGATCGTACTCGCGGAGGTTGCGCGCGAGGGCCGCGGTCGAGGCATCCCGCATCCCACCCTGCGGCTGGTCCTTGAGCCACGCGGCGGCGGCGTAGGGGTCCTGGTTCGACCATTGCTGGACCAGGACCGATTCGGCCTGGTCGCGCAGCCCCCCGGGCGGGAATCGCCCGACCCAGCCGGCGGCGTCGGAGGGATCCTCGCCCGACCAGTGGCTGACGATGCCGACAACAGCCTCGCGCTGGCGGGCTGCGGGCAGGCTGAGCGCCAGTTCGGCGGCCTTGGCGGGTTGGGACTGCGCTAGGGAGATCGAGACCGCCGCGAGCGCCGTATCCTGCAGGTCGCCGGCGGGCAGGGTCCGGGCCCAGGCCGCGGCCGCATCAGGATCGCTCTGGGCCCATCGACTCGCGAGTCCTGTGGCGGCCGACGGCGACCCGACGCCCGGGTTGGCATCGAGGAATCGGGCGGCTCCGGCGACATCCTGTTCCCCCCAGTTCTCCACCACGGACGCCAGGAGCTGCTGCTTCATCGGGCCGTCCTCGAGCGACTGCACCCACTGGGCGGCGGCGTCGATGTTCGAGGTCGACCAGCCGGCGACGAGGGAGGTGGCCGCCATGGTGCGGGCGGGCCCGGGCGGGAGGGCGTCGACAAGGGCCACGCCCGCCTGGGGGTCCCTGTTGCCGATATGCCACGCGAGCTGGCCGACGATGTTCTGCTGGGTCCGCCCCGGCGGGAGCTGCTGGGCGAATTCCCGCGCGGCGTTGGGATCCGCCTCCGCCCAGTGGGTGACGACCGACTGCAGGGCCTGGTCCCGGGCCTGTCCGGGCGACAGCCCCAGCGCGGCGGCCGACGCCGCCCGGGGGTCCTCCTCGGCCCAGGTCTGCATCAGGCCGGTCAGGGCGTTCACCCGATCCTGCGGATGGTCGAGCTTCGAGGCCCATTCGAAGGCAGCCCGGGGATCCTTCTCGGCCCAGGCGATGGCAGCATCGCGGAACGCGGATGCCTGTCCGGGACCGATCTTCGTGCGGGACAGGAGGGACGCGGCGGCCTCCGGGGCTTCCGAGGACATCCCTTCGGCCACCGCCACGGCCAGACGCGCCCGGTTCGGCGTGTCCGGCATCTGCTCCAACCAGGCCAGGGCCGCCCGGGGATCCTTCGCCGCCCAATCCCGGCCCACATCGGCGAGGAGCTCGTTCCGATGGGGCCCGTCCGGGATCCGAGCGGCAATCTGGGCGGCCTTTGCCGGATCCTTCTCACCCACCGCCCGGAGGATGGGACTCCAGAGCGTTCGGAGCCGATGGCGGCTGGCCGGACGTTCCCCTATGAGGGCGATGGCCGCATCGACATCGACCGACGCCAGCTTTGTCAGGAGGAGCTCGAGGCGCGACTCCTGGCCGACGAACGTCTCGAGCGTCACCGAGCGGGCCGCCGCCCTGGGATCGATGTCGGCCCACGCCCCCAGGAATTCGATGAGGAACTCGCGGCGGTCGTTGGACTCCGGGAATCCCTTGAGGAACCCCAGCCCCACCTCGGGCGCAAACCGGCCCAACGCCAGCGCCAGCGGGGTCAGTGCGGCCTTTCGGTCCGGTCCCTTGGGCAGGGTCGAGAACCAGCGCACCATCGCCGACGGATCGGACAGGACCCATCCGTGCAGGACCGCATCGAGCATCGGTTCGCGATCCCCTCGATTGGGAAGCGCCTGCGACCACGCGAGGGCGGCCTGGGGCGCCCGGGACGCCCACAATTCCAGGAGACGATAGCGGAAGAGGAACAGGTATTCCGGGGTCAGGATCGACTGCGCAATGTCCAGGCAGGCCGCGGCATCGGAGGGGGCGATCCGGGCGGCCAACACCCGCAACTGGTCGCGTCGGAGCTCGGGATCCGGCTCCTTCTGGATCCCGGTCAACAGAGCCGCCACCTGGTCGGGTCGGACCAGCACCTCGGGCACCGTCGGACGCTCAGCGGTGGAGCTACCGACCCGGGCGACCGGGGCGGCGGGGGCTTTCACGGCGACTCCCGCAGGGGGTGCCTCGGATCTGCGGCCCGAACCGGCAAGGAACCCGACGGCGCCGCCGGCCACCGCAGCCAGACACACCGATGTGATGCGGCTGTTCACTGTGCCCAAAGCAGTGCACGAAAACCGCCGTCCGGCAACGTTCCGAGGACGAAACTTGCGCCTTCACAGGCCTCTTCCCATCCGACGACCCCTGAATACAGTACCTCCATGCTCCGGACCCTGCTTGCCCTGGCCACCCTCACCCAGATCGTCGCCGCGATCCCGAAGCCCGAATGGATCTGGAGCGGTCCGTCGGCCGACCAGGAGATCCGGTACTTCCGCAAGTCTTTCCAGGCTCCGCCAGGCGTCAACAAGGTCAGTGTGATCCTGGCCGCCGACAACCAGGCCGAGCTCAACCTCGACGACCGGCACCAGCTCAAGAACAACCTCTGGGACCAGCCCACCCGGGGGAACCTTCCTGGCAACTTCCCCCCCGGCCCCCACCTGATCCAGGTCAAGGCCCGCAACGCCGCCGGCGCCGCCGGACTCCTCGTCCGACTCGAGATGATCCAGACCAATGGCCTGAGCCAGGTGGTCGTCACCGACGGGACCTGGGAGACCTCGGCCAACGGCACCGACGGCTGGAAACCCGCCGCCTCCCTGGGGCCGGTCGGGGTGGCGCCCTGGGGACAGGTCCCGCTCGCCCCCCAGCCCCCGGCCGCCAGCAGCCTCAAGACGCTCAAGAACTTCGGCGTCGACCTCGTCCACAGCGCCGACCTCGGCGAGGGCTCCTGGATCTCCATGACAGCCGACCCCAAGGGCCGGCTCCTGATCAGTCCGCAGGGCGCCGAGCCCCTGCTCCGCCTGAGCCTCGACCCCGCCGGTGGGATCGCCCGGATGGAGACGCTCACCACCCCGCTCAGGGGCGCCATGGGACTCCTCGCCGTCTCGAATGTCCTCTACGCCAACGCCCACGGACCCGAGGGGTATCAGCTCTACCGGTCGACGGACACCGACGGCGATGACCAGTACGACCGGGTGGAGGTCCTCCATCGCTGGTTGCCCCAGGACAAGAACGGAGCCCCCGGGGAACATGGCGCCCACGGCATCGTCCCAGGGCCCGACGGCAACCTGTACGTGGTCGCCGGCAACATGGTCCAGGTGGACCCCCAGCTGCCCGCCCGCTCCCCGGTCCAGCATTTCGCCAACGATTCGGTCCTGCCTCCGGTGTCCGACGGATCCCGACCCAAACCCGGCCTCACCCCGCCCGGCGGACACGTCCTCCGGATCTCACCCGACGGACAGCAGGTCGCCCTCTTCGCGGCCGGGCAGCGCAACGCCTATGACATCGCCTTCAATGCCGACGGCGAGCTGTTCGCCTTCGACAGCGACAGCGAGGGGGACTGGGGCGTGCCGTGGTATCGGCCCAACCGGCTGCTCCACCTCGTGAGCGGGGTGGATCACGGCTACCGCGACTGGTCCCTGAAGTGGCCGTCCGACTACGCGGACTCGCTTCCGGCCGTCGTGGACGCGGGACTGGGTTCGCCCTCGGGGCTGATCTCGGCCAAGGGGGCGAAGTTCCCCGATCGCTATCAGCGGGCGATGATCGGGCTCGACTGGACCATGGGCCGGATCCTGGTGTTCCACCTGCAACCGAAGGGTTCCAGCTACACCGGCACGTTCGAGACGCTGGTCCGCGGACGACCGCTCAACGTCACCGACGCCGTGATCGGGTCCGACGGCGCCCTGTATTTCATCACCGGCGGACGGGGCCTTCCGTCGGGACTCTATCGGGTCCGCTACACCGGCTCGGAGTCCACCGAACCGAAGAGCCTGTCGATCGCGGTGATGACGCAGGAGAAGACGGCCCGCATGGAGCGGCGTCGGCTGGAGGGGTTCCATCCGCCAGCCGCCCCGGGGACGGTGGAGGCGATCTGGCCGGCCCTCGGACACGAGGATGCCACCCTCCGGCATGCGGCCCGCGTGGCGCTCGAGGCGATTCCGGTGGCCCAGTGGCGGGACAGGGCCCTCTTGGAAACCCAGTCCACGACCGGCCTGACCGCCGGCCTTGCCCTCGCCCGGGTCGGCAGTCGCGAGGATCAGGGTCCCCTGCTCCAGAGCCTCGGTCGCTGGACCCTGTCGTCCCTCAACGAGACGGACTACCTGATCAAGCTCCGCGTCATCGAGGTGAGCTTCGCCCGTCACGGGATTCCCGATGCGATCCGTGCCCGTGCCCTCGAGAAGCTGTCGGGCCAGTTCCCGACCGGATCGAAGGCCAAGGACCTGGAACTCCTCGCCCTGCTGGCGGCGCTCAATGCCCCCGACGTCGTGGCCAAGACCCTCGCCCTTCGCGACGCCGCCACCACGCAGGAAGATCAGATGGCCTATCAGGCACCGCTCCGAGTCGTGACCGCGGGATGGACCCCCGAGCTCCGCCAGCGATACTTCCAGTGGTTCGGCCGTCCGAAGGAGGATCCGATGGCCCAGCGCAGCACCGCGTTCCCGCGTCAGATGACCCAGTGGTTCGCCGAGGTCGGACTCAAGCCCTCGAGCGGCTACAGCTTCGACAACTACCTCCGCTACCTGCGTCAGGACGCCTTCGAGAAGGTGCCCGACGACCAGAAGGCCGCACTGGCCGGGATGATGGCCCAGCAGAAGCTGCCCCAGACCAAGGCCCGGTTCCGGGAAAAGGTGAAGGAGTGGACCGTTGCGGATCTCCAACCCGCCCTGGGCCAGCTGGCCTCGGGACGGGATCTGCTCCAGGGCCAGACGGTCTATCAGGAAGCCCGTTGCGACGCCTGCCACCGGTTCGACGGCGTGGGTGGATCGACCGGACCCGACCTCACCAGCGTGGGGTCCCGCTACGGGACCGCGGACCTGCTGCGGTCGATCCTCGAGCCCGACGCGAGTGTACCGCCGCAGTATCAGACCCAGGTGATCACCCTGAAAAGCGGGGATGTGATCACGGGCGCCATCGCCGGGGAGACGCCCGACACGCTGGAGGTGGTGGTGAACCCGTTGTCGGGCCGTCCGACCCGGGTGCTGAAGGTGGACATCCGGGACCGGTCCGCCTCGACCGTGTCCCCGATGCCGGGCGGGTTGCTGAACCACTTCAGTCAGGAGGAGATCCTGGACCTTCTGGCCTTCCTGCAATCGGGAGGCAACCCAGGAGCCACTCCGAGGTAGCCCGTCGCGTTCCCTCCCCGGCTCCGGGTGGGACTCCGAGAGTCCGGGGCGTCGGTCACCCCAGCCATCGACGCAGCAGCCGGCCGAGGTTGGTCCAGTTCCTCGACGCATACCGGGCGGTCAGACGCCTCAACCGGAACGGGTCTCCTCCGGGACGGTTGAGTCCCGGCTCGGTCGTGCACGCGGTGACGAAGCCCGCCTCCTCCACGAGATCCCGAACGGCGGGATTCCAGTCCCCATAGGGATAGCAGAAATGGTGGACCGGGCACCCGAACAGGTCCTCGAGGCGTGCCTTGCTCCCCCGGATCTCCTCACGCGCCTCCACCAACGGGAGGCGGGTCAGCCAGGGATGGGTCCGGGTGTGGGCACCGATCCCATGACCGGCCGCCATCCACTCCCGGACCTGCACGTCATCCATCAAGGGTTCGGAGGCCTCGCCCTGCTGCTGTTCCCAGACGTTGGTCTTCCCGAGGAGATCGGACACGAGGAACTGGATGGCCTGGAAACCCGACCGCCGAAGCGGCTCGAGGCCGTGGGTCAGCACATTGACGAACCCGTCGTCGAAGGTCAGGGCCACCCTCCGCGCCCCGCCGTCGGAGGCGAGCCCCTCCGTCGACACGGAGCGATATCCGGCCCGTTGGAGATCCTCGAGCTGCTGCTGGAACAGTCGGACGGGGACATACAGTCCCTTCATCCGGACTCCCCGGGGTCGGGGTCCGAGCTTGTGGTACATCAGGGACAGGGATCCCCCGTCGAGCCCCCCGACGCCAAATGGTTCCAGGCGGGTGAACACGCCGGGAGTCCCCGGGGCCAGCGGGGCATGGCCGTCGGCCGGGATGTCAGTCACTTCGCGCATGGGTTTGGTCAAGAGGAGTGGAACAACGGAAATTAACTCCTGGTTCCAAGGTCAGGGTGGAGAGCGAGAGTGTCCCGGGGTGTAGCGCTCGAGCGAAACCCGTCCGGCGACACGTTTATGGAGGCGCTATCGCTCGGTTTCTGGGATGCGGGCTCCGAGTGCCACATCCGTCTTCGCCCGGGCGAGTACGTCGACATCCTCCGGTGGAACAAGCCGGCTCTCCCCCTAAAGCCGACGGCCGACGGGCTCTTATTGACCGCCTCAAAATCAGTGAACCATTTGAACATGTAGGCGTGGCATCCTATCGCGCAGCCGACAACGCGATATTCGGAGGGGATAGGCTCGACACAGAGAGATCGAGCCAAGGCAACCAGCGAGACAACACCGAAAAATCGTGGGACCAGGAGATTGAAAACATTCGGCTAACACAAAACGACCAGAAAACCAGAGGGAGCTGAATAGGAAAAGGATCTGGATTCCCTGTTTGAGCGCGGAATCGCTGGCGTAGACCACTCAGGTCGCCAGAGGTGGTTCCAGACGAAGGTTTGACGATCCGGCATTGACCCGCTAACCGGGAAGCGTGCCTGAAGTCAGCATTGTCATCGTCGCATACAAATCCGCGGAGGTCCTACCCCGAGCACTGAGATCGATCAGCGGACAGCGGGATGTTTCATTCGAGGTGATTGTGGTGGATAACAGTGCGGAGGAGGGGCTTGAAGCCGTTGTACGCCGCGAGATCCCATCCGCAAACGTTTTCAAAGCGACCGAGAACGAGGGGTTTGGCCGTGGCAACAATCGTGGGTTCAATTCGAGTCATGGGGATCTCGTGCTGATTCTGAATCCAGATGCAGCCCTTGAGACAAACGATGGGCTCTCGAATGTAGTGCAACGATTCAAACGGCAGCCCGATTGGGGAATGGCAGGATTGCTGGCCTTAAATGAAAAGGGAGAGGAGGAGTGGCCGGTCGCTCGGGGATATCCTGGTGACAAGCGTTCGGGCCTCGATTTTTCCCACCTGCCTGGGCAGATCGCCTGGGTGGTCGGTGCCGCTATGGTCGTTAGACGACCGGTTTATCAACTGATCGGAGGATTCGACCCCGATTTTTTCCTCTACAGCGAGGAGACTGATTTTTGTCTAAGGGTGCGCCAGGCCGGATGGGCCATAGGACACATTCCAGATGTCGCTGTTCGACACACCGGCGGAGCAAGTGAGTCGGGTCGTGATCTCGGTGAAGTAACTCGCCGAAAAATGTCGGGCATGCATCGCTTCTGGGCGAAGCACTACGGACCCGAGAAAGCTGTGGCCCTAGCACGGCGCGACATGGTGAGGGCCGCTTGGCGCCTCACATGGCATGGAACCCGGAGTCTGTTTACTGGCAAACATTCGACGCCCTGGAGGAAGTTACGTTTAAATTTGGGGCTCTTCCTGGAATCCCGAGATCTGATCCACCGAAAGGGTACTCCACTTTCCTTCGAAGAGGCGCGGAACAGGCATGGCTCAAAACCCAAAACTGGCTCGGCCAAAAAACACGTTCGTTAGCGGATTTCTGGGATTGGGGATTGGGGCGAGATGGAGATTCCAACCGTATGGCCGATAACAATTCGACTCCGGCTGCGGTCGAAGGGTCCTACAACCTATTTCCGCGCTATCGGGAGAAAACCAGCACAGAGAACCAAGTGGCGGGAAGGGCTAAACTATAGAATCAAGATCCTCAAAAAGGCAGCCTATGGCTTCCAGAACGACAAATACATCTCTCAAGACCCATCAAGCATGTCTCGGAGATTGGAAAAGAGCCCTCGCATAGTTTTCCTGAATTTTCTCCAAAAGACGCACTTTTCTCTATTGACGCGATGGGAGGTCACGTGACCTGTGGCGAGCGACGCTCATTAGGGAGGCGCTGAATAAATCGGGTTAACCGCAGCGGGGCGAACCGGCGCTGAATTTGCATCACGCGGGTGGCCAACTGGCTGTGCTGGGATGGTTCGGAGCGGGTCCGGCCAACGCGGCGGGGCCGCGCGGAACGCACGGACCGGCTTTCCGGGGGCCTGCGCCGGTGGCCCGGCCGCGTTTCAGGCCCGGGCCGGGGCCAGCAGCGCGCGCTTGGCGATGACGAGGTTGGCCAGGGCGAAGAGCGTGTGCAGTTGGGCGGTGTTCTTGGCCAGCCCCCGATAGCGCACCTTCCGGTGGTGGAACAGGTTCTTGACGATGTGGAAGGGATGTTCCACCCGCGCCCGCACCCGGGCCTTGAGCGTTTCAAAGCCTTGCGTCAGGTCCTTGACCCAGCCTTCGGCCAAGGCCTTGACCTTGCCCCGCTTGAGCGCCACCCGCCATTCCACCCGGGGGTGTTGGGCGAGGATCTCCGCGCGTTTTTCCACCCCGGTGTAGCCCGCGTCGGCGTGGGCGGCCTGCTCTTCCCCGTGCAGCAATGCGTGCGCCTGGCTGAGGTCCGACACGTGGGCCGCCGTGCCGACCACCCGGTGCACCAGGCCCGAGTCCGCGTCGGCCCCGATATGCGCCTTCATGCCGAAATGCCACTGGTTGCCCTTCTTGGTCTGGTGCATCTCGGGGTCGCGTGCGCGCGCCCGGTTCTTGGTCGAACTGGGGGCGGCAATAATGGTGGCATCCACCAGCGTGCCGGCACGCAGCAGCAGGCCCCGCTCGGTCAGCAGCGCATTGACCTCCGCCAAAAGGCTCCGGGTCAGTTCGTGCCGTTCCAGCAGGTGGCGGAAGCCCAGCAGCGTGGTGGCGTCGGGCACGCCTTCGGCGCCCAGATCAACGCCCACGAAGCCGCGCATGGCCTGGCTGTCGTAAATCGTGTCCTCCAGCGCCTCGTCGGCCAGGACATACCACTGCTGGAGGAAGTAAACGCGCAACATCCGCTCGACGCCGAGGGGCGGCCGGCCGCGCCGGCCCTTCGGATAGTGCGGCGCGATCAGCGCCACCAGCCGTGCCCACGGCACCACCGCCTCCATCTCCGCCAAAAACTTGTCCCGCCGCGTGGTCTTCTTCTTCCGCGCATACTCCGATTGGGCAAAACTCAGCTGGCGTTCCATGCCCAAACCCCAGCAGTCGCAAGGCCACCCGCACCAAGGCTGGCGATTAAATCAGCGTTTCCTTAGGCAATTCGACCTCCTAACCGCCACAAAAGACCGCTGTCAACAGCTCACCGAGGGGCAATTTCCCATGTTTATGGCCTAGCTGAAAAACAATCCTCCTTGAGTTGCGAGGCGTCGAGGAAGCGATTTCTGTCAAATACAGCAAACGGATATCCCGGAGGATATATTTCCGAGTTACCAGTCCATCGCGGAGGCGCGAATGGGGGAAATGCAGGCGGCAGGATTTGATGCCCCGTTCCACACGTAAGAGGGAGGGGCCGCTGATTACGTGGCGCAAGCACTTGACGCTACTAGACACTCACCTTTGATCCACGTATCAAACGCGCACCGCATAGCAGTGATTATTCGCACAAAAAGCATGCGCACGAAAAGTACGGTCCAAAGGAGAGATTCATGACCATCCACGACTGCAAGCTCATCAAGCTTCCGAAGATTTCAGACCCCCGCGGCAACCTGACGTTCATTGAAGGGCACAATCACATTCCCTTCGACATCAAGCGCGTCTATTTTCTCTACGATGTCCCTGGCGGGGCAGAACGCGGCGGCCATGCGCACAAGGCGCTGCAACAACTCATCATCGCCATCTCCGGCTCGTTCGACATCCACCTGGACGATGGCACCGAGCGCAAGACCATCCACCTAAACCGAGGCTATGACGGCCTGCTCATACCGACCATGATCTGGCGGGAAATCGACAATTTCTCGTCGGCAGCCGTCTGCTTGGTCATGGCCTCCGAACGCTTCGATGAATCCGATTACTACCGCGACCACGACGAGTTCGTGCAGGTTGCGAAGTTGAAACGACAAACAGCCTGACTCAGGAATTCCGGTGGCCGCCAACATCCCATTCGTCGACCTGACACGCCAGCACCAGGTCATCAGCAAGGAACTCGAATCCGCCATGAAGGGCGTGCTTGATTCGGGTTGTTTCGTCCAGGGTCTGCAACTGGAAGCGTTTGAGCAAGAGTTCGCTGCCTACTGCGAAGTCGCGCACTGCGTGGGGGTGGGCAACGGGTTGGACGCGCTGGCGCTGTTGCTGCGTGCCTATGGAATTGGCCCAGGCGATGAGGTCATTGTCCCCACCAATACCTTCATTGCGACATGGCTGGCGGTGACTGCTGTCGGTGCCACCATCGTTCCCGTTGAACCGGATGAACGCGCCCACAACCTTTCGCCTGCATTGATCGAGGCTCACATCACGCCCAGGACACGCTGCGTCATGCCGGTACACCTGTACGGACAGCCCGCCGACATGGACCCCATCATGGCGCTGGCTGATCGGCATGGATTAGTGGTGATCGAGGACAACGCACAGGCCCAAGGCGCCCTCTACAAAGGCCGACCGACCGGCTCGCTGGGACATGCGGCCGCCACCAGTTTCTACCCGGGAAAGAACTTGGGTGCGCTTGGGGACGGTGGTGCGGTGGTCACAAGCGACCCCGCCATCGCGGGCCGGGTTCGAATGCTGCGCAATTACGGATCGGAGAAGAAGTACGACCACCAAGCGCTAGGCTGCAACAGCCGACTCGACGAGATCCAGGCGGCCGTCCTACGTGTCAAGCTGCGCCAGCTTGGAGAGTGGAACAAAGAGCGCAGAGCCATCGCGGCACGCTACGACTACCTCCTGGGCGGCCTGCACGTCATCCGGCCTAGCGTCCCCGAATCGGTAACGCCCGTTTGGCACCTGTACGTCATCCGCAGCGAACACCGGGACGCGTTGCAGGCTCACCTCCGGGATCAAGGCATCCAGACGATCATTCACTACCCTGTGCCGCCGCATCAGCAGGCTTGTTATGCCAGCCAGATGCCGGGCAATTCGTACCCGCTGACAGAATGCCTTTGCAGCGAAGTCCTGAGCCTGCCGATGTACCCTGGACTGACCGAGGCAGAACAACATCGAGTGGCCCTGTCCATCGCCTCGTTCAGGCACTGAACCACCAGCCATTGGGCATATCCAACCGCCATTCATTACACGATGTCTCACTGATCCCCTCTGGCACCCGCAACTTGGATCAGGAGTGGTGTGCAATCCAGAGCTGTTAGGAATTCCTGGCGCGCGCCGAGACGGAGTTCCTCTGTCCTGTAAATTCGACCCCTCATTCGCTCGATGGCAGTCGCGCCTTAGGTTCGGTGCTACATCCCTTCAGCGAAATCCGCGGCACCGAAGATTATAGCCGCTTCACGCTGAATAAGGCAGTCGCGCACGCGACACTGGCTTGATCCCACCCTACAATCGCATGGTTCAATCAGCGAGCTCCACCCGATGATCAGGCGCCTGCAGCGGGACTCCATCGGGCCCCCTCGCGCCACGCCAGCTCCGCAGTCACCTTAGGCAACGATGGCTCCTCGCTTCGCTTCCAAGAAGCTGCTGCTCGCACTGGAGGAGAGATTGATTACCCCGACATACGCAAGCCAGAGATCATGATTACCGATGTAACGCTTCGACAGCAAATCCGAGACAACGCACGGGATCCGCTTCGGCTCGTCAGATGTGACGCAACGCCTCGCGCGTCACTACGGCGCTTTTACGACCTGAATTAACCTTTCATGACATACGCAACTCCGCACATATCTTCAACCGCCGATGACCTGAAGCGATGGCTGGACTGCCGCCCTCCCAGCCTCATGTTTTCGCACAGTTAAACAAAGCCGATGAAAGCATTCTTGCAAGAAGGCACGCCGAGGCGGGCGATTCGGCTATATGCGCGGTCGCATCCGCCAGGAAGAACTGATCACAGATGGCCTCAATCTGCTGGCCAAAAGCGCGGCTCGACATCACAGTCAACTATTGTCCTAAAAGGCACCAATTCCAGTGAGCATTCCCAACGGGCCATTCATCCACCCGCTCTCCGATGTTCAGACCAGCAACATCGGCGAAGGCACCCGGGTCTGGCAGTTCGTTGTAATTCTTCGCGGGGCACGCATTGGCGATCACTGCAACATCTGCTCGCACTGCCTCATCGAGAGCGACGTTGTGGTAGGCAACAGGGTCACGGTCAAATCCGGTGTCCAACTCTGGAATGGCGTTGAACTCGAAGACGAAGTCTTTGTAGGCCCGAACGTGACCTTCACTAACGACCGTCACCCGCGCAGCGGAAACAACAACTTCACATTGGGGCGTACTGTCGTCGAGCGGGGCGCCAGCATCGGTGGCGGCGCGACCATCCTCCCCGGGCTCAGAATCGGCGCGGGCTCGATGGTCGGTGCCGGCGCAGTGGTGACACGCGACGTTCCCCCTGGCGCTACCGTGGTGGGCAACCCGGCGCGAGTAGCCCAAGAGTTCAGCGAATGAAGCGGGACATCAACGCTCGCCTGCAAGGCCTCATCGACGACATCTTGCAAAGGCTCCGATCAGAACGGGACATCTCGTCCGCATTCGATCTCGCGAGCTGGTTAGCGACTCTGCTGTGGAAGAACCACAGCCGCATCTACCGCCTCGATGCTCTGGAAATCATCCTGCTTGAGAAGTTGCCACCCCTGCCCGATCCGCCTACGGCCCCAGCGGCCGAGACGGGTCCGGAAATCCACTTGGCCACAAAAGTCTACCGCACTGGGGGGCACACACCCTTGATGGCGCACTTGATTGAACAGACCGAACGACCTGTAACCGTCATACTGACGAGTACGACAGACGTCGATTTTGCTGCGCAAGCATTAGGCGTACCGGTCAAACACGTGCAGAGCACCAGTCTCCATGACACGCCCCTAGCCCGGGTTCATGCTTTGGTCAAGGTATTATTGAGGGGCACAAGGGTGATCGCGTCCATCCACCCCAACGATGTGCTGGGTGCGGTGGCGCTCAGGATGGCCAAGGCCATGCGGCCGGAGCTACCCATTGGATTCATGAACCACGCCGACCACGTTTTTTCCACTGGCATCGGCGCTTGCGACGTCGTCTTCGAGATCAGTGCCTACGGGTGGGAGCTACGGGACGCCCGGGGTACGAGTAAACAGTCTACCTTCGTGGGCATACCGATACGACCGGCCGCAGACGCCCCTGCAAACGCCGGGGCAAACGTCGGGCCGCCGATGTTCCTGACTGGAGGCTCACCGTACAAATTCCGCCCCCTGCCAGGTCTGTCGCTTCCTCCCGTGCTCGCCGAATTAATGCGACGCAACCCGAGTGCCCGATTGACCGTCCTAGGCCCATCGTCACGGGACTGGTGGTGGAGGGCGCTTCGCTCGGCCTTCGCCCGCAGGGTTGAGATTTGCAAAGGCATTCCCAAAGATCGCTATCGGCAACTCCTGCGGGACTGCTCGGTCTACATCGACAGCCACCCCATTCCTGGCGGCACCGCCCTACCCGAAGCGTTGATGGCGGGTCGCAACATCGCGGGCATCAAAGGGGTAATGTGGGGCTACAGTTACGCGGACGAATTGCTCGACACAACCCCAACAGAATTCCAGGTCACATGCACCCGACTGCTCGAGGGAGACCGCATGACCTTGGCCCGGCAAGAAGATACCAGGCTCCGTTGCTCACAATGGCACGCGCCAGAGGAGGTGCGGCGCCGCCTCGATTCATCGTGGTCGGGCATGCGCATCGCCCCGCCAATAGGACGCTCACTGACAGCACCGCCCGAGCGGCCGCTCGAGCAATTCTGGCTGCGGGTAGGCAAGGTGGCCCACCCAGGCAAGCGGGAATGCCCACTGAGCCGGGCGAACCGAAGATGGCTGGCAAAGCGGCATCTGTCTCATTTCGGTTGGCGCTCATGGTCAGCCCTGAAACTCTTTTTTTACGTCTACGTTAAATCCTGACCCAACTTGCACTACAGTCCACCGAACATCGAAATTTAGAGTCTACAAGGTAGTAGAGCGCATACTGGGAAATTCCCGAAGGAATGGAGAGATCCTTGAGACTAACATCGTTGGGCCGGCCCCCCGATTATGCTTTAATCAGTGATAGGATCGCTTGGCCTAAAAACCAGTGCAGTGTCCCGCAAATAGCTATCCACCCTGTCCGGGGAGCTAACGTGGTTGCATGCCGCTCTCCACGTCGTTGCCGGACTTCGAATCTTCTCAATCCAGCGTCTCGAACAATGGGCCGCCGCTGGATCCACTCCCCCGCAAGTCGCCCTGAGATGCCGAATCGTCCTTTTGGCCAGCCGTGGAGAAACCGTCGTCCAGATCGCTCGCATTCTTGAACCGTGGTCGGCAAACGGCTCAAGCAGTCCGGGATGTTTTGGTCGGTGGGTGGGGCCAGTTCGGTGCTGAACTTCCGGACACTCCTGCTGAGCCAGCGGTTCGATGCTTTTTAGAAAGATCGGGTAGCATCCAAAGCCGCCTCCAATCACACCCTCGCCGTCACGGCATGATAACCATCCGCCAACAATCCTGTCGTGCACCCTTTGGCGCCGTACGCCAAACGTAACTGTTACCCGTGAGTGGATTTAAGGCTCACGACTCCCCAAGCTCATTGTAAAGGGCCAGCATGTCCTCAGCATACCGGGCGAGGGATACCCGTCCAGCGACCCGCTCATGGAGTCGCCGGCGTTCCGTCTCAGGAATCCGCGGGCCAAGCGCGACACGCCGCATCGCATCCGCCAGCGCGTCGACATCCTCGGGCGGAACCAGTTGGCCCGCCCCGCCAAAACCGAAGGCCTCCGGGATGCCATCCAGGGAGGATGCCACGACCGGTCTGCCGCAGGCGTGGGCCTCCATAACTACGCTGCCCATGGCCTCGGTGCCGATCTGGGGGTGCACCAGGCAGTCGAGGGCGTTCATGACAAGTTGCATCTCCAGAAAATACCCAGGAAGAGTGGCGAGTCCCTCGAGGCCCAGGCGCCGGATGTCCTCCTCCAGAAGTGGGCCCATGTTTCCGCGTCCCACGATGACAAATCGGGCATGCGGGACATCTGCCCGTATGCGAGCTGCCGCCTCGAGGAATTCTCGGTGTCCCTTACCCCTGGGAAGCAGGTAGCCCCCGACCACACCAAAGACAAAAGCCTCCGGCGTGAAACCCCATCTGCGACGCTGCTCAAGGACACCGTGGTCGGATCCTGGCAGCGGTTGGAAACGGTCGAGCTCAAATCCACCGTAGATGACCCGTATCCTGTCTTTCGGCCCCCACATCGGCGGACGAAAGTGCCGCTCCTCCTCCGGTGACCCCGGATCTGCATGACCCTCGCGTAGCACCCGGGCGGTGAACTCCGAACACGCGACCATCGCATCGCAAAGGTTCAGCACAAGGAACCTCCCGGGCAACGAACCCGGACTCTTGGCGAGGTGCCTCGACAGAACGAGACGGGGATGACACCGGGAGAGGCGTGCGGCGAGGATGGCCGGCCAGTAGTCCCGCCCGTGATGGGCGTGGACGATCTCGATGCGACGCCGGCGGAGGATCCGGGCCACGCGGGCGATGTACCGCAGCTTGATGAACCCTTCGTCACCGGTGTCCTCCAGCGGCACACCCGAACGGATCGCCACCTCGGCCTGCTCCCGGTCCCTCGGGCCCGCGAGAGCCACATCGACACCCGCCTGATGGAGACCGATCGCAAGTTTCACACACTGGTCATCTGTTCCACCCCCGTGGAACAGAGTGTTGAGCTGTAGGACTCGGAGGCTCATGGGAGGCAGTGGCCGAGGAACATCGGCCCGGCGGCGCGGAGAAGACGACCCGATCCGCGAACGACATGCAATGCGGCGCGTCGAAAACGAGGCATGGGAACCCCCTGTCGAATCAACGGATCGCGTTGCTGTTGCACTCCTGCAATGCAGTTGTTCCTCTTGTAGCCCACCCGCAGGCCGGTCCCGGCAGGTCATCCCAATGCCCATATCCAGGACCCGAGGCGCGGGATTCCGAATGGAGAACGTCTCCCAGCACCACCCAGGCCCCGTTGGGGCGAATCCGCTTCCCGTCCACCTGTTCGTCAACAACTTCAAGTGGGGCGGCGGCATGGAGCGGTTCGTCATGGATGTCAGCACAGGGGTCCGAGACCTAGGCCGTGATGTCCGGGTGCAGGCACGGAAGGTCGATGCGCGGGTCGCCAGGAAGCTCGGCATCGCCGTCCAGGCCCACCCCGTCTGGGCCTTTCCGAGGCGACTCCGGACGTGGACCCTCCATCGGCGCATCGGACGCCTGCTGCCCGGGCTCGCTGGAGTCCAGATCGCTCTCGCCACCGTGCCAGCCAGGGACCTCATGGTCTGTGCCGGAACGCATCGAGGCTACCTCCGACGCACAGGCCGGCGTCCCGGACTGTTTGACCGCCTACAAATCCACGTGGAGCACGCCAGCTACCACTTCCCCCGGCGGGTCGTCTCGTTCTCCCGACTGTGCGCGCGGGAGCTGACCGAGCTCTACGGCGTGGCAGAGGATCGGATCACCGTCCTGTATCCACCCGTCGGCACGTCGTTCACACCGGCTTCGGACGAGTCGGAGAGACAACGCCACCGCAGGACGCTCGGGCTGCCCGAGCAGGGCGTCGTGATCCTGTTCCCTTCCACAGGACACAGCCGGAAGGGTCTGGATCCGATCTGTGACGCACTCGTCCGGATGTCGAGCCCACCGATCCTGGCGATCGCCGGAAACCCGCCCGGACATCGTCGCCAGGGACTCCGCATGCCGGACGGGAGGCCGGCACCGATCCAGTTCCTCGGGTACATCGAGGACATGGAGACCGCCTACCGGGCGGCAGACTTCACAATCCTCGGCTCCACGTATGAGCCCTTTGGCATGGTCGGACCGGAATCCGTCCTGTGCGGCACTGGACTCGTGTTCGAGGAGGGGATCGGGTGTCTCGAGGCGGTGGACCCCTCGGTGGTCACGACCTTTTCCATCCGGGACCGCGATTCAATACAGAGGGCGATCGCGGCATCCGTGGAACTGGCCCGGAAGGGCCTACATCGGGTCGGCGACCCCGCAGGGACCGTACGGTACGATCCACGTCCGACGTCCTACGCGAAGGCCCTGCTCGAGGTGGCGGAAGGATGAACCGGATCGCGACAGCGCACGACGCCCGGACACGACAGGGCCGGGCAATAGGATTTCGTTTGGCGGAAGGCCCCACCTGCTGCCCACTCGGAGGGTGGATTCCGTGACACCGAAGGCCGCCATCATCGTGAGCACCTACAACTGGCCCGAGGCACTGGGCCTCGTGCTTCGGTCTGCCATGCAACAGTCGGAGGACGCCTTCGAGCTGGTGATCGCCGACGACGGCTCCCGTCCCCAGACCGCCAACGCCGTCGAGTCCCTGTTGCGTCCCACCCGGATCGCCTGGTGCCACGTCCGTCAGGAGGACTCCGGCTTCCGCCAGTCGAGGGTCCGCAACCTCGGGGTCCGTCACTCGACCGCTCCCCTCCTCATCTTCATCGATCACGACACCCTGCTCCACCCCCGGTTCGTCGCCGACCACGTCCGGCTCGCAAGGCGAGGCTCGTTCGTCCAGGGCAAGCGCTGCTTTCTTCCCGAGACGGAAACCCAGCGGCTGATCCGCGACGGACTCGACGGGGCCTGGTGGCCATCACCCTGGCTGGGCGGGCTCGGGAACCGGAAGAACGCCATCCACGCACCCTCGCTGGGCGATGCCTTCGTCCGGCCCCGACGCTTCGAGTCGGCGATCCGGGGATGCAACATTGCCGTCCTGAGGGAGGACTTCATGGAAGTCGATGGGTTCGATGAGATCTACGATGGCGTCTGGGGTCGTGAGGACTCCGATTTCGCGAACCGGCTGTTCCACATCGGGAGGACCTGTCGGAATGCCTGGTTCAGCGCCCTGCAGGCACATCTGCACCACCCACAGACCAAGCGGACCGGACGGGATGCCCTCGACGACGAGCTCGACCGGATGCGGGTGGAACGGAGGAAGCGTGCCGTGGCGGGATATTCCTTGATGAATTCCGAGGGGGCCGTCGTGTCCGCGTCGCACGGATATCCTTGACCCGGGACTGGGAGGCCAAGCGCGAACCCACGGCTGCCAAGTAGGCGCGGCACGTGAAGCAGACAGAGGGGCTCTCAAGGCGACAGCGGAGATCCGGAGGTCGAGGGAGAAAGACGAGCAACTCTATCAAGCTTTTTCACACCACGAACCGAATTGAACCCTCGCCCTCGCTACGCTGGCGCGCGGTCCATGGGGGGAGTTCCAGCAATCCCTCCATTTCGGCCGTTCCAATCCTCAGATCCCTCCCGTCCTTCCCCCGCACCTCCGCCGTCTTCGTGTGGGTCCCCACCCGCCCCGCGGCTCGACGCCCCGGGCCCGACTCTGATACTGAATCTGGTTGTGCGTTCCGCCGTCCTGTCCAACGTCCAGCGTCTCGTGGTGAAACTCGGGACGGGTGTCCTCACGGATGCCCGGAAGCGGCCGGATCCCCTCCAGCTCACCCAGCTGGTAGCCCAGATCGCCCAGCTGCGCGCCGCTGGAAAGGAGGTCGTGCTCGTGACCTCCGGGGCCGTCGGTGCCGGCATGGGGGCGCTCGGGTTCCAGAAACGCCCCAGCCAGCTCGCCGAGCTCCAGGCCTGCGCTGCGATCGGACAATCCCGCCTCATGGCCATGTACGAGTCGTTGTTCCGACACTACGAGCTCGGCATCGCCCAGGTGCTGCTCACGCACGACGATGGGGCCGACCACACCCGACATCTCAACGCCCGGAACACCCTGCGCACCCTGCTCAGGGGAGGAGTGGTGCCGATCATCAACGAGAACGACGCCGTCTCGGTCACCGAGCTGAAGTTCGGCGACAACGACCGCCTCTCCGCCCTCGTCGCCGCCCTGCTCCCGGCCGACCTCCTGGTGATCCTTACCACCGCGGACGGGCTCATCCAGGACTACGGAACCCCCCAGGCCCGGCTGCTCCAGACGGTTGAGCGGATCGACGACGACATCGAGGGCATGGCTGGAGGCACCACCAGCGCCACCGCCGTCGGGGGCATGGCAACCAAGATCCAGGCCGCCAAGATCGTGGGCCGGTCCGGCATCCCGCTCGTGATCGCCTCCGGGCGCCGCTTCGACGGACTCTCCCGGATTCTGTCGGGCGAACCCGAGGGCACCCTGTTACTCCCGAACCCGAAGAGCCTCAGCAGCCGCAAGCGCTGGATCGCCTTCTTCGATGCCCCGCGCGGACGGCTCCATGTGGACGAGGGCGCACGGGTGGCGCTGCAACAGCAGGGTCGGAGCCTCCTCGCGGCCGGCATCACCCGGATCGAAGGGACCTTCGAGGCGGAACAGGTTGTGTCGATCCTCGACGCCTCCGGACGCGAGTTCGCCCGGGGCCTCGCGGCCCTCTCCCATCACGACCTGGCCCCAAAGATTAAGGCGCCCCGAACCGAGGTGGTGCATCGGGACAACCTCGTCGTCCTGTAGATCCTCCGTCCCAATGCCCCGTCCACCGTCCCGTCGACTCTCCCCGATCCGCCAGGTTCTCGAGATCATGGCCGCCCTGCGGTCCCCCGAGGGCTGTCCCTGGGACCGGGAGCAGGATCACCAGACCCTCCGGTGGCACGCGGTGGAGGAGGTCTATGAGCTGCTCGACGCCATCGAGGCGGAGGACGATGTCGAGATGGCCGAGGAGCTGGGGGATCTGTTGCTGCAGGTCGTCTTCCACGCGCAGCTGGCCGGGGAGCGGAAGGCATTCGATTTCGATGCCGTCTGCCAGCGCCTGGCCGACAAGCTCGTCCGACGCCACCCGCATGTGTTCGGGGAGGTGCGGGTGAAGGATGTCGACCAGGTCTGGGCCAACTGGGAATCGATCAAGCGTTCGGAAAAGACGGGAACGCGCCACGAGCGTCGGTCGGCCCTCGATGGGATTCCCAGACACCTCCCTGCACTGATGCGCGCCCAGAAGCTCTTCAAGAAGGCGGCCAAGGCAGGCCTCTCGAAACCCCGGTCCGTTTCCGCAAAGATGGGCCGAGCAGAGGTGTCAAAATGGCTCTGTGTCCTCGCCGAGCTGTGTCAGCAACGCGGCTGGTCGGCGGAGGAACTGCTCCAGAAGGCCATGGGACAGCGGGAGAGGACCTGGCGGCGTGACGAGGCCCGGCTGGCCCGCGCCAAAAAAGCCTGAATCCCGTCGTCAATCGGACGGCAATCAATCGCAACCGTCCGTTAGCGGGCAGGGACACCGCTCTGGCAGGGTGTGCCCGTGAAACAAAAACCCCCTGTCGCCCCAAACACGCTTTCTTGCCCCCGCGGCTTCACACTGATCGAGTTGCTCGTGGTCATCGCGATCATCGCGATCCTCGCCGGGATGCTCCTGCCGGCCCTCGCGAAGGCCAAGGCCAAGGCGCAGTCGATCAGCAGCCTCAACAACCTCCGCCAGCTGGGACTCGGGCTCGCACTGTACCGAGGGGACTTCGATGGTGCGTTTCCGGTGCACGCCACCCCAGCGGTCCAGGGGCAGCCCCGGATGCGCTGGGCCGACTTCATCTTTCCCTACATGACGGTCGAGAAGGCCTACCTCAGCCCCTCGATCACGCCCGAGGAGAAGAAGCGCATGAACAAACCCTTCGCCCACACGGCACCCGGAGGCGTCGAGACGCCGGGTGTCACGCGATACCACGGGGGGTACGGACTCAACTACCAGTACCTCGGCAACGGCCGCCGTCCGGACGGCATGGACCCATTCCACGCCAAGGACACCTCCATCGCGGCTCCCGCCCAGACGATCGCCCTGGCCGACACCAAGGGCGCGCGCAAGGGATCGCCAGACCTGCCCTACGGCGCCGATGGATCCGGCGTCTATGTGATCGATCCCCCGCTCGGATCAGTCGAACTCGGATCCCAGGGGAGCCGGAAGACCGGGTCGGGTCCCGGATCCGGCAATGCCTACTACGAGGGCGGCAATGATGGGTCCGACGCCCATCGGGCGACACCCTCCGAGCGCAACAGCGGCCGGGCGAACTGGGTCGGGGTCGACGGCCACGCGGAGTCGGCGACGCTCCGTCAGCTCGATGGACGCGGCACCACCCCGAACAGCGCTCCGAACAACGCCTGGTGGAACGGACGGTTCGATCCCAACGTGCGGTGAGCGGGGCCGGGGGCGACTGACGCGGAGGCGCTGCGACGCGGAGTCCGTGAAGCGGCCGGCCGGTTCGATGCTCCTGTATCCGTCGACCCGCCTCCACTCCGTCACGCCTGTAACCCGTGGCGCGCGTCTTGGCTCCTTCTTCTGGTTGCAGGGCCTCGTCCGGGACAACCCTCAACGAACGCTCCTCTGAGACATGGACATCGCCATCCAACGCCTCGGCGCCGAGACATCGGCCCCCCCTTCTCTGGTCCAGTCGACCGCCGTGGACCACGACCTCATCCGCACCTGGGCGGAGCTCTGATCCCCGCATCCCGATGAAGACGCTTCGTCCGCTCCTGTTCTGGACCCATCTCGTGCTCGGCGTCGCCGCGGGCGGGGTCATCCTGATCACCGTCGTCACCGGTTCCCTGATGGCCTTCCAGACTCAGGTGCTGGCCTGGGCCGAACGGCCGGCCGCGTCCGCACCGCCGGCTCCCGGCGTCGCGCCCCTCCCTCTGGCGGAGATCCTAGATCGGGCCTCGGAACGCCAGGGCGACGGCGTCCGTCCGTCCGCGGTCACGGTCTTCTCCGATCCGCGGATCCCGGTACGGGTGGAGTTCGACGGCGGACGCTGGGTTGCCGTGGACGCCCATACCGGCGTGGCGACGCCGCTGGAGCAAGGACGGGCGCGGGCGGCCTTCCGTTGGATCGAGAACTGCCACCGGCGCCTCGGAAGCGGTGAGACGGGCGCGCGGATCGTCGGGGTCTCGACCGTGGCGTTCCTGTCCCTGTGCGTCTCCGGACTGGTCCTCTGGTTTCCGCGCCGGTTCACGGCCAAGGCGTTTCTCGGCGTGATGCGTCCCCGTCTCGGCCTTCCGGCCCGGGCCCGGGACTGGAACTGGCACAACGCGGTCGGCTTCTGGTGTTCGCTCCCGTTGTCCGTCATGGCCTTCACGGGCCTGGTCATGGCCTTTCACGGCTTCGGCGACTGGATCTACGGGCCGCGCCCGGACCGGGGCGGCGGTCCGCCATCCGCGGCGACGGATCCCACGGCGAGGCCACTGCCGTTGGCCGAACTGGTGTCCCGCGTGGTGAATACGACCGAAGGCTGGACCGAGATCAGCGTCCGCACCGGCGAGGGGCGTGGGGGCGGCCCTGGGGGGGGCCGGGGCGAAGGTCGGGGAAACCGCAACGGCGGCGAGCCCCGGCGTGGACGGGAGGGTGGGGGTTCCCGCGGGGAAGGTCCGTCCGGACCGGAGGCGCGCCAGAAAGGCGGACCTGGCCGGGGCGGACGCATGATCGAGGCTTCGGTCCAGAAGGCGGCCTGGCGTCTGCCGGAGACCTTCCGAATCGAACCTTCCACCGGGGAGCGGTTGCCTGGCCCGGGAGCCGAAGCAGGAACCGGAACCGATTCGGTTTTCCGCTCCCGACTCCGCGCGCTGAACCGTCCGATCCACACCGGCGAGGTCGGCGGCGTCGTGGGCCAGGCCGTGACCTTCCTCGCCTCCTGCGGCGGGATGCTTCTCGTGTACACCGGGTTTTCCCTCGCGCTTCGCCGGGTGTTCTCGCGTGCATCCAGAACGACCGTTCCCGACGGAGCGCCTCTGGCCTGAGCCGATCCGGTTCAGGCGTCGAACGCGGCGGAGACGGCGACGACGTTCTGGAACCGGACCCGATGGACTCCGCGTCCTGAGAATCCCTCCGCGGCTCTGCACGCGGCCTCTGTAGGTGTCCTCGATGACGAGTTCGCCGCGAGGCCCAGGCCCCAGGCCCGATCCTCGACGCGGCGCGAAACCTCCCTGCGGGAGTTGTGACGGAGTTGTTTTCATCCCGATCCCCACGCGGTATCCCTCCGGGCATGTTCCCCGTCCGAAACCTGATTCCGATCGCCACGGCCGCGTTGCTCGCGCAGGCCGCCGACCGTCCGCAGTTCGGCACCGCATGGTCGCGCAACATGACCTCCGGAGAACGCGGCCTGCCGGACTCCTT
>VHCG01000022.1 GCA_016871805.1 Verrucomicrobiota bacterium | reverse complement strand
CCGGATCCCAAGTGCTTGGGACCAGCGTCAACCACTCGCCGGAGTTCGAGACCGACGGACCGGACCGCGCCCGGTTGCAGCGCCTTGCCGATGCGGGGGGAGGGAAGGTCCTGGATCCCGTGACCGACAACCCGTTCCTGCGGAATCGCCGACGCACCTTCCGTGCGAGCGATCTCTGGCAGGCGTTGCTGCAGTGCTTCGTGGTGCTGATGGTGATCGACGTGGGGGTGCGTCGGGTGGAGGTCGACCCGTCGGAATGGGCCCGTTGGTGGGCCGGAATCCGAGCTCGGCTGGGTTGGGGTGCTGGTACGACCTCGTCGCCCGTGGAGGAAGGGCTCCAGTCGCTGCTCACGGCCAGGGATCGGGTCCGCGAAGATCGGACCCTCGTGGGTCAGGCTGGGGAGGCTGTGGTCCCAGTCGGTGGACCTGCCCCAACCGCCGTGGTCGGCATGAGCCCGTCGGGTAGTTCCGGAAAACCCGGGATTCCTGACCCACGCGGTGGGTCCAACCAACCAGATCGCGTGGTGGGCGACACAGGATCGGGCCCAGCGGCTGGGGAACCCTCGACCCCGACGAGTCGGCTGCTGGAGGCGAAGCGCCGGGCGCAGCGTCGGTCGGGCGGCGGTGTGGAGTCGTGATTGGGGCAGGGTTGAGGGCGCCCGACGGTTGCCGGGCCTTTCCCATCGGCTTTTCCTTCTACTTCTTGCAAGGACGCAGAGGGCCTTGGCTCCCCGAATTCCGGGGGCTGTACGCCCCTGTGAACTGGAGGACGACAGGATCCCTCCCGAGGCGAATTCGCCTCTCGGGTCCCAGGTGATCACCTCCGTGGCATTCTTCCTTGGACCGCCCACCAGGCTGCTCTGGAGTCCCTTGAGAACGGCATCCGCAAACGGTCCAGCCTTTCCGTGGATCTCGTCTTAGAGCCACACGAAGCCACCTCTCCAATCCGTGGACCACTGCGCGAGGTAACGAGGTCAGAGGTAACGGGGTCAGGTCAGAGGTAACGGGGTCAGGTCATCTGTTTCGCAAAAGAGAAATTGGGGCCACAAAAGAGAAATTGGGGCCAGGTCGTTTGTTGCGATGCCGCGGACCATAGCCCGCTGGGATGCTGCTTTTTGGATCCGGTTCCTCGGAATGACGTCTCTGGCGCCTTTTCGCTGCCCCCGCATCGGCTCCAAACCCTGTTTTGAGGCACGGCCGTCACCGCTCCACACAAGCCCACCCAGATCGCCCGTGGTGAGGCGATCGCAGTCGTAGTCTTCTGATTTGGAGTTGGCCAGTCCTTGGCCGAGTTCTGTTCACCTGGCCACCCGGACCCGCAGGTCACGCAGACAACTCAGGGCCAAGCCCGACACCCCTCGTACGGGGCGTGCCCCTGAGGTTCGTCGCGCGCCGAACCAGTCCCGGTGCCGATTGAACACCGAATCCACATACTCGCGGCTCCCCAGCACCGCCCCATCCACCATGTAGCGGATCCTCAGCCTCAGATACTCCGTCCGCGGCAGTTCTCCCCCCTCCTCCAATACCTTAAGCATTCGCTCCCGGTTGAAGCCCTTCCGAAGAGGACGGCCTTGCGCATCGGTCCCCTCCCGTTCCTCCCCCTGCCGGAACAGCCATTTCCGGTATTCCGGCAGCACCGCGTCGACCCCAACCCCCAAGGCGTCGGCAAGTCCCTTCTGGGCTGAGGCATTGGACGCCACCGCCTCGGCATACCCACACCAGCGGTAGTCCTTGGGATCCTTCGCCAGGCCCGCCCGGATCGGGTTCAGGTCGATGTACGCCGCCACGGTGGCCAGGGCCGGGCTATTCGCCTCCACCAAGGTGCTGCGGAACCGTCCCTCCCAGAGGGTTCCCTCACGGTCATGGACGCGGTTGAACCACTGGCTGAAGCGCTGCTTGAGCAGCTTCATGAACTGGCTCAGATCGTACATCTGCGCCCACAGCCGCTCTCGCAGTTCCTCCACCGGTCCTTCCTGACCCGCAGCGCGGAAGCGTTCGACCAGCTGTTGGGCAGCGGCTGCGGACAAGGCACTGCTGCTGAGGTGGTTCAGCCGCTCGATCAAGGCCTCGATGGGCGGCGGAGTGGCGGGCTTCTTGGGCACCCTGATGAGAAGGTGGAAATGGTTGGAGAGAATGCACCAGGTGAGGACCTCCACCCCGCAGAAGGCGGCGTATTCCTGGAGGAGGGCGCGGAACTTCTCCCGTTCCCGTTTCTCGAAGGCATGACGCTTCTCCACGACACGGGAGATGCAGTGGTAACAGCCCGCCTCCTCGCCGGGCGCGGCCTTGAATCGCGGTATTCGCATGCCCCCCACTCCATCATGGCCGCACCCCCTCACGCCATGCCCAGGCCCTCCCTAAATCTAGTGATAGATGACCTGGCCCCGCACCTGACCTACAATAGATGACCTGGCCCTAATCTCCGCTCCCTGGCCCTAATCTCCGCTCCCCGTGTCGCCTTCGTCCTCCGGGCCGGCCGCGTAGTCGATGCACCAGACCACCGGCGCCCTGTTGCCGGTAGCGCCGTCCAATCCGCCTGGCGTGACGGTAACTGACCCCCAGGGCCTCGGCTGCTGCCACCAACTTCAGCCGCCCGGCCTGCCACTCGCTCAGCACCACCAATCGGCGGCGCTCCTTCGCACTCATTCGTAGATGTCCTTCCATGGGCTCGCGACGCGTTGCGGCGCCAGCCCCATGGGGACATTCTTCTCGAGTTCACACGGGGACATTTTCAAAGAGTCAGGAGGGATTGTCTGAGGCCTTGCCAAGGCGTTCACAGGCTGGCTTTCTCCGCCAGCTCCATGAGGCATTTCTTCCGGATCACGCTATTCCTGGCTCTCTTCTTCGTCTTGGTCGTCCATGCATCCGCCGCGGATCCCACGGTGGAACAGCGGCTCGCCGACCTGGAGAACTACTTCCGCAACACCGCCCCCGCGACCTCGCTGGTCGGCAGCCCGGGTCCGGGACACAACGGTTGGATGATGATCAGCACCGCACTGGTCCTGTTCATGACCCTGCCTGGACTCGCGTTGTTCTACGGCGGACTGGTCCGCAGGAAAAATGTGCTCTCCGTCCTGGCCCAATGTCTTGGATTGGCCGGAATCGTCACGGTCCTATGGTGGTCCTGCGGTTACTCGCTGTCGTTCTCCAAGGGATCGCCGTTTCTCGGAGGCCTCGACTGGAGCTTCCTCAGGGGCGTGACCGACGTCCCCAATCCCGACTATGGGCCGTGGGTGTCCCACAACATCTATGCGATGTACCAGATGATGTTCGCCATCATCACGCCCGCCCTGATCGTCGGGGCGATCGCCGAGCGCATGCGCTTCAAGGCGCTGATGGTGTTCTGCACCGCGTGGATGTTCGTCGTCTACTTTCCGACCGCCCATATGCTTTGGGGTGCGGATGGTTGGATGAACGGGCTCTGGAACGACAATGCCGCCATAAAGGCGATCGATTTCGCCGGGGGCATCGTAGTTCACATCACCTCGGGATGGAGCGCTCTGATCCTCTGCATTCTGCTCGGCCCACGACGAGGCTTCGGCCGGGAGCCAATTCCGCCGCACAGCATGGTGCTGTGTCTGGTGGGGACGGGGATGCTGTGGTTCGGCTGGTACGGATTCAACGCAGGCTCAGCCGTCGCGGCGGACCGGATCGCCTCGAACGCCTTCGTGGCCACCACGTTGAGCGCCGGGGTCGGAATCTGTGTCTGGGGTCTTCTCGAGCTGGTGCTCCGCGGCAAGCCGTCTGTTCTGGGTCTCTGCTCCGGTGCCGTCGCGGGCCTCGCCACCATCACACCCGCGTCAGGCTTCGTGACCCCGTCTGGTGCCGTGGTCATCGGGCTCCTCGCCGGTGTCTCCACCTTCCTCGCCTGCGCCAAGCTCAAGAACGCCCTCGGATACGATGACTCGCTAGACACCTTCGGGGTCCACGCGGTCGGAGGCACCGCAGGCACCGTCATGGCCGGTTTTCTCGCGCGCGCGGACATGAACCCGAACCTCCTCGCCGAGCGGATCAACCGCCAGAGCCTGTGGCTTGAGCAAATCAAGGCGGGCGGCCTGATCATCCTCCTCTCGGTCGCGGCGACCGTCGTCCTGTACCTCATCGTCGACAAGACCCTGGGCTGCCGGGTGTCGGATGAGGTGGAAGACCAGGGGCTTGATCAGACCGAGCATGGTGAGGAGGGCTACACCCACTGAGCAGCGAACCCTTCGAGGTGAGCGTGCTTGGGCGTGCCGTGATGGAGGGTCCGACACTTCGAGGGAAGGGACCGTCATTTCCCGGTTTTCCGGGTCCCGGGCTTGCCACCCGGCGGACGTTGCCCGTGTAATCAGGGATCATCCCGCCGGCGAACCGATGCGAGGCCCGGAGCCCCGTTGCGGACTCGCCGCAGGAACCCCTGAGTCCATGAACCGAATTCGATGTCTCCCGTGGATGGTCCTCGCGGCCCTCCTCTCCCTGATCCCCATCCGCATGTCGGCCGCCGAAGGCGGTCTCCGTGAGGGCGACCGGGTGCTTTTCCTGGGCGACACCTTCTTCGAGCGGGAGGTCGACTTCGGACATCTCGAGACCCATCTCACCGCCGGGTATCGCGACCGCGGCATCACCTTCCGCAACCTGGGCTGGGCCGCGGACACCCCCATGGGACGCTCCCGAGCCAGCTTCGACTGGAACAAGTCGCCGTCCGACTGGCTCAAGCGGGTCAAGGAGCAGATCGGCGACTTCAAGCCCACCGTGGCTGTCCTCGCCTACGGGATGACCGAAGCCCTGGAGCTGGCATCCCTCCCGCCGGGTGCCGCTTCGGCGGCGCAGCTGGCCGAGTTCCTGGCGCAGATGCAACGGCTCATGGGGGCCGTGCGCGAGCTCGCTGGTGCCGAGGTCCGGTTCATCGTGGTGGGGCCCCTCGACGCGGGGGCCATTCCTGCGGGTCTGCCGCCCCAGGACCGCAGGCCCGTCGAGGTCCTCACCTCCCAGATTCCCGTGGTCCGGGAGGCGCTCAGGTCCCTCGCGTCGGAAACTGGCTCCCAGTTCATCGGCCTCGAGTCCACCGCAGCCCTTCCGAGGGAGGCGGACCTGGTGCATCTCAACGAAGCCGGCTACCGGGCCCTGGCCGACGCGATCGTCAACCGCTCCGGCGGTTCCGTCGAGGGCAGCAGCTCGGCCTATCTCGTGCTCAACGCTGCGGTCCGGAAGAAGAACGAGCTCTTCTTCCACCGGTGGCGTCCTGCCAACTGGACCTATCTGTTCGGATTCCGGAAGTATGAGCAGGGGCAGAACGCGGTGGAGATCCCCAAGTTCGACCCCCTCATCGAGGAGTGGGAGGGACGCATCGCGAAGCTCCGGGATGTCGACCACCAGGATCCGACGGTCGTCGCCGAGGTGACCCGTCTGCAGAAGGAGGCCGCGGAGCGCGCCCACCGGGACCCGAAGTTCAGGGTCCAGCCGGAGCCCACGTTCGAGATCTCACCGGGTTTCACGGTCAGCCTCTTCGCCGAGAACCCCATGCTCTACAAGCCCATCCAGATGAACTGGGACCCGAAGGGCCGTCTCTGGGTGGCCAGCTCGCGCCTGTATCCGCAGATCAAGCCCGGTCAGGACGCCGAGGATGCGGTGATCGTGCTCGAGGACACCGATGGCGACGGCAAGGCGGATCGGCACACGGTGTTCGCCGACGGGCTCGTGATCCCCACGGGCGTGGTGCCTGACGGACGGGGCGGCTGCTATGTCGCCGCCAGCCACCAGCTGCTGCACATTGCCGACACCGACGGTGATGGTCGGGGCGACCAGCGGACGATCGTAATGTCGAGCTTCGGTACCGAAGACACCCATCACAACCTGCACACTCTTCGCTGGGGTTATGACGGACACCTGTACCTGAACCAGTCCATCTACACCCACAGCCACATCGAGACTCCCCAGGGGGTCCGACGCCTCAACAGCGCGGGCATCTGGAGGTTCAATCCCGACACCTCCCGCCTCGAGATCCTCACCAAGGGCGGCTGCAATCCGTGGGGACACCACTGGGACCAGTACGGGAATTCGTTCTTCACCGACGGTGCCGGCGGGAAGGGGATCTACCATGCGATGGAAGGGGCGACCTACTTCACCTATTCCGACATGCGGCGTGAGGGCGACAGCATCAGCCCGGGCAGCTATCCCAAGTTCGCCAGCCTCGAGATTGTCCACAGCCCCATGTTCCCGGCCGACTGGCAGGGCAATGCCCTCACCTGCGACTTCCGGGCCCATCGCGTGGTCCGGTTCGCCATCAACGACAACGGCTCCACCTTCCAGACCCGCGAGCTCCCGGACCTCCTCCGATCGACCAACGTGACCTTCCGTCCGATCGACCTGCGCTTCGGTCCGGATGGCGCCCTGTATATCGCCGACTGGTCGAACCCGATCATCCAGCACGGCGAGGTCGATTTCCGCGATCCGCGTCGGGATCACGAGCACGGACGCATCTGGCGCGTCGCCTACACCGGGGACAGGCCGGGTCCGCCGAAGGCCACGGTCCGTGACCTCACCCGGCTGTCCACGCCGGAACTGCTCACCCTGACCCTCTCGCGAAATGGCTGGGATCAGGAGCAGGCCCGGGTCGTCCTGCGACAGCGCGCCGCATCGGACGTCCTTCCGGCGGTGCGGACCTGGCTGGCCCAGCAGAAGGATCCCCGGGCCCCGCTCGAGGCGATGTGGCTGGGCGAGGCGTTTGGGCAGCCGGCCGCCGACCTGGTCGGATCCTTGGCCGCGGCGGCCGATGAGCGTCTGCGGACCGCTGCCGCCCGTCAGCTGAGCCGGTAGCCCGGAGCCACGGAGCCGCCACCCAGGACACCGGGAACACAGACCTGCGTTCGAGGAACACACGCGACACACGGGGACGGGGCGCAGGACGCAAGCGCAAGGAGCCGAGAGTCCATGTCGAGAATCCTCCCGCTGGCCCTGTTCCTCGGCCTTCAGATCGCGGTGACCCGCGGGGTTGCCGCTCCCGGTGGCTGGGTGGATTCCGATGGCGATGGACTCTCGGATGCCGAGGAAGTCGCGCATCGCACCGATCCCAAGGACGCCCGCAGCTGGTTCCCGAAACGCCTCGCCGCCTGGTGGTGGGATGGAACCCCATCGGCATGGCGGTCGACCGCCGCCGGGCTGGAACCGGTCGGTCTCCCGGGCACGGAAACCCAGGTTCCCGGAATCGTCCGAGAGGGAATCCGACTGGTGTCGTCCCCCGGAAAGCCGCTGCGGTATCCGACGTCCGGCCCGGAGGGTTCCCCGCAGCTCCGACTCGACCGCGGCTCGATCCGCCTCTGGTTCAAGCCGGATTGGTCGCTGCCCCGGGGCCAGGAGTGGAGTGCTCCGCTGCTGGAGGTCGGAGGCTACATGGACAAGCCGGCCGGATGGTGGTCGTGGTACCTGCACGCCACGGTCCAGGGAGGTCTGTCGGTGAAGTTCAGCCAGGGCGCCGCGGAGTATTTCCCCGTGTTCCTGATGGAAAGCCGGCTGCCGGCCGCGTCGTGGTCCGGGACGCCCGGCTGGCATGAGCTGGCCCTGTCCTATGGGCCGACGCTGACGCGGGTCTACCACCAGAACGCGCTGAATGTCTGGACCAACAGCGCCCGGACCGTCTTCGACCACGGTCCCGGGATCGATCCCCGATACCTGCCCTTGGCCACCGGTATGGCGCGGGGCTTCCAGCTGGGGATGAACGCCGCGGGATCGCTGGCGCTGGAGGGAACGATCGACAGTGTCGAGACCTTCAACTACCCGATCGGGTTCACCGAGACCTTCCGCCTCCAGCAGCTCACGGTGCGGGCGGTGGAGCGGGAAGGGCGCCCGGCCCTTGAATTCGCCCGGCTCTATGAGGGATCGCCTCGACGCAGCGGGATCGGGGCACCCGGATATCCCGATCCATGGCCCCTGAGGATCCATCGGCGTGCCTTCGGCAGCACGAACTGGGGGATGCCCGTCGTCGACGATTCGACCGAGGAGCGATGGATCGACGGCACGGTGGAGAAAGGGGTGCGGTATGAGTACCTGGTCCGGCTCGGAGCGGGCATCCGTGGCGAGTCCTACCGCCATTGGGTGGCCGGCATCGAGATGCCGGAGATGCATCAACGCGGCGTGGTCCTGCTGCTCGTCGACCGCACCCTCGCGCCGTCGCTCCGCTCCGAGCTGGCCCAGCTCCGGACGAATCTCGTTGGCGATGGCTGGCAGGTCCGCGAATGGCTCGAGGCCCCGAGGCATCGGGATGGATCGATCGAGGCCAACGTCGCCAACCGATCGAAGGTCGTCCGCTGGATCACGGACCACCACGAGCCGGGCACCACGAACGTGGTCTTCATCCTGGGGCATGTGACGCTGGTCCACAGCGGCGCAGGGGGCTGGGACGGCCATCCCGACCACCGGGGTCGCTGGGTGGCGGACGCCTTCTATGGCTACACCAACCGGACGGTTCCGGTCTGGACCGATCTGGAGACGCAGCCCGGGAGCCGCAACCAGCCGGGGGATGGCGTCCTCGATCAGAGCTACCTGCCGGGTCCGCCCGACTTCGCCGTGGGGCGGGTGGACTTCTGGGGCCTGCCGGCATTGGGACGCCGCAGCGAAGCCGAGCTCCTCGGGCGGTATCTGGCCAAGGCGACACGATATCGGATGCACCAGATCCCGACCTGGGGACGCGTCTCGTGTCTGGCGGAGAACCCGGCCGCCAACCTTGCTGTCCTGTCGGCCCAGACGCTTGCCGGGGCCGCCTTCGGCGTGGAGCCCGGGGTGTTGTTCGACGGCTACAACCTCCGGGATCGGGTGCCGGTCGACCTCGGGGTCCACTTCCAGTATGCCAGTGCGGGCGAGGCGGGGATCTTCGACGGGCTCGGCGGGAGCCATACCAGCGATGCCTTCGTGGACCCGTCGCGGGAACTTCCCGTGACCTTCCGTCAGGTCTGGTTCTCCTACGGACCCGACTGGGCCCGCGTCGATGACCGGGGTCGGCTGATCTCGAGGGACAACTGGCTGCGGGCGTCGCTGGCCGGTCCGAACCATGGGCTTGCCACGTTCGGTGGCGTTTCCTGGGACTTCACCCCGCTGGGGGCCGGCGCTCCGTTGGCCGACCTGATGGTCCGGTGCTGGTCCCGCCCCGGTCTTCAGGTCCCTGCCTTCCACAGCATCCTCGGGGATCCGACCCTCCGGCTCCTCCGCGTCAGTCCGCCGTCGGAACCCAGACTGGAGCGGTCGGGGCGTCGTGTGACCCTGTCCTGGACCCCCTCACCGGATGTGGGCTGCCGTTACGTGGTCCTTCGGAGCACCAGAGGGCTCGATGGGTTCTCGACACCCCTTGAGACGGGACGATCGATCGATGGGACGACCTTCACCGACGACGACGCGCCGGAGTCGGCGGTCTACCAGGTCCGGGCGATCCGTCTGCAGGACAGCGGTTCCGGCTCCTTCTGGAACAACAGCCAGGGGGTGTTCGTGGGTCCTTGAGTGGACCGAGCGGGGCGGTTGGGAGTCGAAGGACACATTACTTCCCGTCTGGTCCTCTGGCCGGGTCCGGCTAGGCTGAACGGGCCATGCGGAGGGAACTCAGGGACGGCCACGGACGCGTGATGCGGGACCTGCGGGTCAGCATCACCGACCGCTGCAATTTTCGGTGCGTCTACTGCCTTCCCGAGACCGAGGAGGCGGCCAATTTCTATCGGACCCGGTTCGATGCGGTCCGAAATCCCAACCCGGCCTCCACGGTGCCGTTGGACTACGCGTGGAAGCCAAGGCACGAGCTCCTCCAGTACGAGGAAATCGAGCGGTTCGTCCGGGTGGCCGTCGATCTGGGCATCGAGAAGGTCCGGCTCACGGGCGGCGAGCCGCTCCTGCGTCGGGACGTCCCCCGATTGGTCCGGGCGTTGTCCGCGATCCCTGGGATCAAGGACCTGGCCCTCACCACCAATGGATTCCTGTTCGGGGCCCAGGCCGCCGCCCTGCGCGAGGCCGGACTCCATCGGGTGAGCATCAGCCTCGACTCGCTCGTTCGAGACCGGTTCCGCCTCCTGACCGGCAGGGACGGGCTGCATGAGACGCTGTCGGCGATCGACGTCGCCCAGACGCTGGGGTTCCAGCCGGTGAAGGTGAACGCGGTCATCATCGGTGGTCTGAACGACCATGAGATCGAATCCCTGGCCCAGTTCGCCCGGGATCGGGGTCTCGTGATGCGGTTCATCGAGTTCATGCCGCTCGATTCCAAGCGGGCCTGGCAACGGGACCTCGTCGTGTCGGGACGCACCATCCTGGAGCGTCTGGCGGATCGGTTCGACCTCGTCCCGATCGAGGCCTCGTCGAATCCCTCCGAAACGGCACGGCGATGGCGCTTCGCCGACGGTCCGGGTGAGATCGGCATCATTGCCCCGGTCACCCAGCCCTTCTGTGGACACTGCAACCGGCTTCGTCTCACGGCGGACGGACAGGTCCGGACCTGCCTGTTCAGCCTTGTGGAGCACGACATCCGGCCGCTGGTCCGCGGGGATGGGTCCGATGCCGCCTTGGCGGATCGATTGATCGGCATTGTTCGGGGCAAGGAGTCCGGCCACCGGATCGGTCAGCCTGATTTCGTCCAGCCCCAGAGGACTATGAGCTGCATCGGAGGATAGGGGTGCCCCAGACCCTCGGAAACCGGGGCGGTTGGCGACGTCGCCACGCCGGCGCGAGGCCTCGTTTTCCGGAGACGGACGCGATGGTTCGCGCCCTACCTCGATCGCGCTCCCGCCCTTGCGCGGTCGATCACGAATCGGACCAGCTCCTCTGAACGGAAAAACCCGAGATCCATGTTGTGCCCCTGACCCGGAAGCACCATCAGGCGGACATCCGCTCCGTGTCCCACCGCCTGGAAGCCCTCCACAAAGGCCCCGGAGTTGGGTTCGAGTGGAACGACGGTGTCGACATCCCCATGGATCAGCAGGGCTGGGATTCCCGCCTTGGCGATCCGCCCCGAGTTGGACACGGGATTCAGGGAGCCGAGGCGCTCGAGAAGCCCGGTCGGGGCCAGGTCATAGGACGGCGCCGCGCGGTCGAGACCGGGATAGCTTCGGACATCGAACACCGGATAGATCCCGGCGAGTCCCGAGACCCGATCGGGATGCGACGCCGCCCAGCTGGCAACGATGAGTCCTCCGCGGCTGCGGCCCAGGACACAGGCCTTGCAGGCGAGTCCGAATCGACGGCGAACCTCCCGATACAGGGCTTCCTGGGCCGCATGCGCGCCAGGGCTGCCGTAGGCTTCGCCGACGTCGACCCCAGCGATTGCCACCCCGGCCTCCAGGAACCGTTCGTGCATCCAGCGCTCCGCCTCGTCGGGCACGTTCGACAGGGTGGGGGCGTAGAAGACCCACGATTGCCCGGGTCGCCCGACCTTTTCAGGCAACGTGGGCAGGATTGCAAAGGCAGGCCGCCCGGCTGCCATGAAGGTCTCGGTGCGCCCCTGCACGACGGTCTTCGGATCGCTGGACGGCACCGAGTGTGCCTTCTGCTCGGGTCGCACGACCGGCCAGCCCGCAGCGGGGTGGACCGAGAGGGTCGATGGCGGCCTGGAGCGGGTTCCCGGTTGCGACTGGATCCAGGGGACCACTGCGGCGGCCCAGAGCCGGCCATGTTCCCGAAGCCCATCCCCGTTGAAGTGCACCCCACGGCCGTCGCCATCGCGCCATCGCTCGGTCAACGCATCGGTATCCGGCCCCTGAAGCGCCAGGCCGGAACGCCAGAGCGAGGCCTGCGCCGAGCGGATGTCCACCGATCCACGGTCGTCTGGCGTGTGGTAGCTCACCTGCGCCACGAACCAGGGAATCGGCCACCCGGCCGAGGAACGGGTGTCCTGGATCACCCGCCCCAGGAGCAGCGCGTACTCCGTGCCCGGCAGGGTGCGGCTGGAATCGGACTGGTTGGCGTCGGACTCCCCCTGATGCCAGAGCACCGCCCGGAACTGGCGCGGACCGGTGGATTGGATCTGGTCGACCAGGTTCCGGAAGAGATCCCCATCGGACTCCCAGCCCTCTCCGGAGCGTTGGACCCGGGCCATGACCGTGGGGGGACGGTCGAACCGAACCCCCTTGGGCAGCCATTCCCGGACGCTGGTGCCGCCGCTGCCGGTCGCGATGAATCCGATCGGGACATCGAGTGCCGCGACCAGATCGTCGCCCAGGGCCGGGAGAAAGCTGCCCCCGTCGCCGCTGGCGCCCGGCTGCGGATCGGCCGCGGTCTGCCACCCCTTTGGACCCCGGGTGAACACGCGCCCCGATTTCGGGGACAGGCGCTCGGACCCGTGGTTGGCCGAGTTGGATTGTCCGGCGACGACGAACACCTCGCCCACCCCCACGGTGACCGAGCCGGTGGCCAGGATCTCCCGTTCGCGTCGGATCCGGACCTCCAGCGGCCAGGGCCCCCCGGCGGGGAGGGTGACCGCGATCCGGAACCCGGTTTCGCCCGGGGCCACGACCTGCCAGGAAGTCCAGCGTCCCCCAGGCCCCATCCGCCCTTCGATCACGTCGCCGGTCCGGACCCTCGCCTCCGGGGGAAATGGACCGGCCACGGCCACCTCCGCGGCGTTCCGGGAATCCCGCTGGTGGACCGAGTTCGAGGCCGGTGCCGTCAGGGTCCACGGGATCGGCGCAGCCTGGACGAGGACACCGGCGAGCAGGAGTCCAGCAAAGGCTCCGAGGGGGAGGGGGCGCATGGGCGGGGCGGGGGCAGGTTTCCGGGTCAGCCCAGGTCGATCGATGAACCCTGTCCATGGCCCACATGGACCTCCTCGCAGGGCTGAACGACGATGAACCCAGAGCCTTCGAACCGGAGCTGGATGGATTCGCCACTCGCTCGTCCGAAGAACGTCTTGAGGCTGATGTCGGTGTGGATCTCCGGCGAGAGGGAGCCCGACCAGGCCACGGTGGCGTTGGGGTCGCTGAAGACCGGCTGACCGGGTTCCACACGAAGGACCAGGGGATCGAAGTGGGTCGTGATGGCGAGGGCTCCCGTGCCGGCGAAGCGGACGTTGAAGAGTCCGCCGGCCAGCATCTTGGAGACCCGGCGCATCATGCGGATCTCGTATTGAAGCGAGGGTTCGAATGCGAGGACGTCGTTGCCGTTCACGAACAGGTCCTCGCCCCGGAGATCGAGGATGTTCACCTTCTTCCCACCATCGGCGAGGTAGAGTCGACCCTGTCCCTCCGCCTTGGTGAGCCGGATGCCTTCCGACGTCAGCGATCGCTTGAGGAAGGTGCCGATCCCGTGGTCGAAGAGGCCCTCGCGTGTGAAGCGGACGGAACCGACATAGGCGACCATGGCCCCGGTCTTGATCCACAGACGGTCCGAGAGGTTCACCTCGAGCATGCGGTCGCTCTCGAGTTCGAACAGGCCGTGGCCACGGTCGACCTCGGACCGGTTCCGGACGAAGTCGGCGAGGCTGGATCGGGACGGAGGGGATGGGAGGACGGGCGGGATGGCGCTCATGGGGGATGGAGGATCAGGGGGATGTCGGAAGGTGGGGTTGGGTTGGTCGGGATTCCGGGTCGGGATCATTCGGAGAGCTTGAGCTTCCGGACCGACTGCTCGCGGCCGGTCGGCACGATCAGCGGGGCGTAGAGCTCGGGTCGGCGGGCCTGCATCCAGACCTGGCCGGTGCTGTCGGGGAGGAGCTGGGCGTCGAGATCGGCGACCACCATCGCGTCCCCGGCCCTGCAGGTCTCCTTCAGGATGCGACCGTAGGGATCGAGGACCATCGCATTGCCGGTCCGGATCTCGTCGTCGTCCACGCCGATGCCGTTCGAGAAGACCAGGAACAGTCCGTTGTCGTGGGCCCGGCTGGGCAGCCAGCGCATCAGCCACGCCCGCCCCTTGTCGCCGCGCAGTTCGCGTCGGAGGGCCTGTGGATCCTCGTGGCGCCGCTCCCAGATCCGGCGGTCGATGACCCCCATGAGATGGGGATTGCGGGTCCTGCACCCGCCGGTCTGGTGGGGTGCGATCAGGATCTCGGCTCCCTGGAGTGCGGTGAGGCGGACGTTCTCGATCAGGTTGCAGTCGTAGCAGATGAGCACGCCGACCCGCCATCCGTCAGGCAGGTCGAACACGGTGAAGTCCGATCCACCCTCGATGGCGGGATGCTCGAAGGCGTGGAGCTTGCGATGGCGATGGAGGCGTCCATCGGGCAGGGCCACGACATAGCTGTTGTGGAACACCCCCTCCTCGCCGGACTCGACCCAGCCGGCGCCGATGGAGATGCCGCTGGATTGGGCGAGGGCCTGGAGGCGTCGGGCGGTCGGACCGTCGGGGATGGGTTCGGCGAGCTGTCCGAGCTGCTTCCGGCTGAGGTTGCGCAGGAACCAGTAGCCTGTGAGGCAGCACTCGGGGAAGACGACGAGACGCGCGCCCCGTTGGGAGGCCTTGCGGACGAAGGACTCGAGGATGGCGAAGTTGTGCTCCTTGTCGCCTGGCCGGCTCTCGAACTGGACGGTGGCGACCCGGAGTGTTCGCGGACGGGTCGCAACGGTCCTTCGGGCCTTGGGGTTCACGACGCAAGGGTCATGGGAAGGCCGTGGAAAAGACAAGAGGTCGGCTGCGGTCGATGTGGGGATCGCCAGCCCCTGAGGAATGGGACTAGCCCATCCGTTCCTTGAGATTCTTGAGGATCTCCGGCACCCGGACCCAGGGGTCCTTCGGTTCCTCGTACTCGAGGGTCACCCAGCCCTGGTAGCCCGAGTCGCGGAGAATCCGGAACACCCGGTCCAGATCGGCGGGTTGGGTGCCGCGGCTGCCGCGGGGATGGACATGGGTCTTGAGCTGCACGTTGACCGCCCAGGGGGCGCAGCGGGCGAGGTCGGCGTAGGGATCGGCGGTGTGGAAGTTCCCCGTGTCGAGATTGATGCCCACCCATGGAGAGCCCACCGACTCGACGATCTCCAGCAGGTCCGAGGCCTCGGAGACGATTCCGCCGTGGTTCTCCACCCCGAGGAGAATCCCGCGCTTCCCAGCCTCGGCGGCGGCATCCTTCAGCGCCTCGATGCAGAGCCGCTTTGCCTCCGCAGGGTTCTGTCCCTTCGCGTCTCCTGCGAACACCCGGATATGGGGGGCGCCGAGGACCGAGGCATGGGCGATCCAATCGCGGACCATCCTTTGCTCGGCCTCGCGCTTGGCCCCGGGCGGATGGCAGAAGTCATTGCCCACCGCGGTGCCGCTGACAGAGACACCCCTCAGGTGGGCCCGGCGTCGGACTGCCGAGAGGTATTCCCCGGAAATGGGCGTCGGGAAATAGTAGCTGGTGAGTTCCGCGCCATCACAGCCGTGGTCGGCGCAATAGTCGACGAACCGCAGCATGTCCATCCGCGCGGGTTTTCCGTCCTTTCCGGCGGCGAAGTCGTCCCGGAACGAGTAGGCGGCCAAGGCCAGCCGAAGGCGGGAGCGGTGGCCTCGCGGGAAGGGATCGGCCGCTCGGAGTCCGTGACCCAGCGTCGATGCGGCGAGGGTGGTGAGACCGTACTTCAGGAACTGCCGGCGATCGGAGGTCATGGGACGGGATTCGGGGAAGCGAAACGAGGAGTGGGGACCAGGACGGAAAGGGGCTGCAGTCCGGTGACAGGTTGTGGGCGGACCGATCCCATCAAGGTGTCGGGTTCCGTGCCCCCCCGGCTTCCTCTGGGTTCCCGGTCTTCGGTTCCGCGGCGCGGCCTCACACCACCTCCACGGTGTTCACCAGCTCGCCGATCCCGGTGACACGGATGCGGACCACATCGCCGGCAGCCAGGGTAAATTCATTGGGAGGAACCACTCCGGTTCCGGTGAGGAGCATCGCTCCGGACGGGAACTCCTGGCTCCGGAACAGCCACTGGGACAGCTCGTCGAAGCCCCGTTTGATCTTGGAAACCTCCGTGGAGCCCGAGAAGACCGTGGCGCCCGCCCGCTCGATGGCGATGGAGATCGTCCAGGCCCGGGCCTCCTCCTCGGACACCCCGACCGTGATGAACGGCCCGAGGGCGCACGCGTGTTTGTACATCTTGGCCTGGGGGAGATAGAGGAGGTTCTCGCCCTCGATGTCCCGCGAGCTCATGTCGTTGCCGATGCTGTAGCCCACGACGGTACCCCTGGCGTTCAGCACCAGGACCAGTTCGGGCTCGGGCACGTTCCAGCGGGCGTCGGACCGGATGCCGATCGGACCGCCCGGGCCGCTGACCTTGGCGGGCATCGACTTGAAGAAGATCTCGGGTCGCGCGGCGTCGTAGACCCGGTCGTAGGCTGTTGCGCTGAAGTCGGACTCCTCCATGCGGGCCGACTTGCTGCGCAGGTAGGTCACTCCCGCGGCCCAGACCTCCTGGGTGTCGACCGGTGCCAAGAGCGTCACCATGGAGAGGGGGATCCGTCGGCCCAGCGCCGATTGCAGATATCCGTCCAGGGCGAGGCGGCAGTCGGGTTGGTTGAGGAGAGCCGGGAGGCTTTCCACCCCGAGGGATGTGAGATCCAGGACCTGGGACCCATCCGGGGTCAGGACTCCCAGCCTCGGGGCGGGGAGCAAGTGGCTTGCGGAACCGGAGATTGGGGGAACAAAGCGGCACACCTTCATCCGGCGAACCTACAAACAACGCCGAGGGCCGAAAACGGGAATCCTCCGTCCAGGCACCACTCCGGCAACCCTGCGTTCGGGGCGATCCGGGGTCCGCGGGAAGAATCCCGATCCCGAACCTGGAACCGGAGACTTCATCTACACGCCGCAGGGGAGAGGTGTTCCCCTTGGATCCGGCCGACTGGGGCTCATGCCCCCAAAGGAGGCTCAGCCCGCTCCGCCGCCGGCCACCTTCTTCGGATCGCCCTTGATCAGGGCCGTGGCGTAGTCGCGGTTCATGCGCGCGATGAAATCGAGGGAGATGCCTTTCGGGCAGACCGCCTCGCAAGACCCTGTGACGGTGCAGGCGCCGAAGCCCTCGGTGTCCATCCGCTCGACCATCGCCTTGACCCGGCGATTCCGCTCGGGTTGGCCTTGGGGCAGGAGGCCGAGGTGGGAGACCTTCGCGGCAACGAAGAGCATAGCACTGGCGTTCTTGCAGGCGGCGACGCAGGCGCCGCAGCCGATGCACTGGGCGGCGTCCATCGCCAGGTCGGAGTTCTCTTTCGGCACCGGGATGGAGTTCGCATCGGGCGCCGCACCGGTCCGGACCGTGATGAATCCGCCAGCCTGCTGAATGCGATCGAACGCCTTCCGGTCGCAGACCAGGTCCTTGACGATGGGGAAGGCGCGCGCACGCCAGGGTTCGATGACGATCTCGTCGCCATCCTGGAAGCTGCGCAGGTAGGTCTGGCAGGTAGCCACGCCTCGGTGGGGGCCGTGGGGCTTGCCGTTGATCACCAGGGAGCAGGTGCCGCAGATGCCCTCGCGGCAGTCGTGGTCGAACGCAATGGGCTCCTCGCCATAGCCTGCAAGGTCCTCGTTGACCACGTCCAGCATCTCGAGGAACGACATGTTGGGGTTGAGCTCGGGGGAGGTGTACGTCTTGAACTCACCCCGAACGGAGGCGTTCTTCTGACGCCAGACTTTCAAGTGGACCTTCATGGCTTTGATGCGGGTTTCTGGGGGTTCGGGTTCTTCGGGATCACTTGTAGCTGCGGGTGCTCATCTTGACCTCCTCGTAGACGAGGGGCTCGGGGTTGAGGACCGGGGTCTTGTCGGCTCCGGCATGCTCCCAAGCGCCCACGAAGGCGTACTGGTCGTCGCGACGCTTCACGTCGCCGGGGTTGACGAGACCCTGCTGCACCTCGGGGTCGTCCTTGGTATACTGGTACTCCTCGCGGAAATGGCCGCCGCAGCTCTCCTCGCGCATGAGGGCGTCGCGGCACATGAGCTCGCCCAGCTCGATGAAGTCACTGACACGGCCGGCCTTCTCGAGCGACTGGTTCCACTCCTCGCCGCCGCCGAGCACGTTGAGATTGTGCCGGTATTCCTCGCGGAGGTTGCGGAGGAGGCTGATCGCCTTCTCGAGGCCGGCCTTGTTCCTGGCCATGCCACAATACTCCCACATGATCTTCCCCAGTTCCTTGTGGAAGCTACCCGGGGTCCGCTTGCCTGATCCACCCAGGAACTGCTTGAGCTGTGAGCGGACGTTCGACTCGGCATCACGGAACGCGGCAGTGTCAACCCCCGGACGCTGGGTAGGCTTCTGTCCGGCCAGGTAGCCCGAGATGGTGGAGGGCAGGACGAAATAGCCGTCGGCAAGGCCCTGCATGAGGGCGGAAGCCCCGAGGCGGTTGGCGCCGTGGTCGGAGAAGTTGGCTTCGCCGAGCACGAAGAGTCCCGGAACGTTGCTCATCAGGGTGTAGTCCACCCACAGTCCACCCATCGTGTAGTGGACGGCAGGGTAGATCCGCATGGGCGCCTTGTAGGCGTCCTCGTTAGTGATCTCGTGATACATCGAGAACAGGTTGCCGTACCGTTCGCGGATCTTGTCCTCGCCGAGGCGGCGTATGGAGTCGCTGAAGTCGAGGTAGACGCCCAGTCCAGTGGAACCGATGCCCCGGCCCTCATCGCACTGGTACTTGGCCGCGCGGCTGGCGACGTCGCGGGGCGCGAGGTTGCCAAAGGCCCCGTACAGGCGCTCGAGGTAGTAGTCGCGGGCGTCCTCGGGGATGTCGGCCGGGTTCTTGCCGCAGTCCTCCTTGCGCTTGGGCACCCAGATCCGTCCGTCGTTGCGGAGGGATTCGGACATCAGGGTCAGCTTCGACTGGTAGTCGCCACTGACCGGGATGCAGGTCGGGTGGATCTGCGTGTAGCAGGGGTTGGCAAAGCAGGCGCCACGCTTGTAGGCGCGCCAGATGGCGGTGGTGTTCGACCCCCGCGCATAGGTGGAGAGGTTGAAGACGTTGCCGTAGCCGCCGGTGGCGAGGACGACGGCGTCGGCGTTGTGACGGGTGATCCCGCCGGTCTGGAGGTTGCGGACGATGATGCCCTTGGCGTGGGAGACGCCGGACTCATCGGGCACCACCACGAGGTCGAGCATCTCGGAGTGGGTATAGGACTTGACCGCGCCCGAACCGATCATGCGGGAGAGCGCGGAGTAGGCGCCGAGCAGGAGCTGCTGTCCGGTCTGGCCCCGGGCGTAGAAGGTCCGGCTGACCTGGGCACCGCCGAAGGAGCGGTTGTCCAGTAGACCCCCGTACTCACGGGCGAAGGGGACACCCTGGGCGGCGCATTGGTCGATGATGTTCACCGACACCTCTGCGAGGCGGTAGACGTTGGCCTCGCGGGAACGGTAGTCGCCGCCCTTGATCGTGTCGTAGAACAGCCGATGCACGGAGTCACCGTCGTTCTGGTAGTTCTTGGCCGCGTTGATACCGCCCTGGGCCGCGACGGAGTGGGCGCGTCGTGGGGAATCGTGGAAGACGAAGTTGTGAACCTCGTAGCCCAGCTCGGCCAGCGTGGCGCTGGCGCTCGAGCCGGCGAGCCCGGAGCCGACGACGATGATCTTGTACTTCCGCTTGTTCGCCGGGTTGATGAGCTTGGTGTTGGACTTGAAGCCCGACCACTTCTCGGCCAGCGGGCCAGAGGGAATCTTCGGGTTGAGCGTGGCCATGGTCAGTGTCCTCCCTTTCCGCCGTCGACGGCGTGCTGCAGTGAATGTTGGGCCTTCCTGGCGTAGTCGGCCCCCATCCCGGCCATCACGGCGACGGGGATCGAGGCATAACCGACGAAGAGCGCGATGCTGGCCACCTTCGCGAAGAGCTGCACCCGGGGCCACCAGGCGTAGCTGCGGAATCCGAGGCTCTGGAACATCGAGGCGAGTCCGTGGCTGAGGTGCATGAAGAGCAGCGCCTGGGCGATCAGATAGGCGAGGGAGACCCACCAGACACCGAAGCCCAGGACCATCATCGCATAGACGTCATGGGCCTTGACGCCGGTCGGGAGGGTCGTCTCGAGATGGCGGAAATCCCCCACTCCGTTGATGCCGTTCGCTTGAGCCGTGAAGTGCAGGAGATGGTAGATGACGAAGGTCAGGATCGTCATGCCGCTGAGGAGCATGGTCCTAGAGTTGAGCGGCGCGGCATACGGCGTCTTGACCCCGCCGTACGGCACCGGCCGGGCGGCGCGGTTCTGGGCCGACAGCGAGATGGCCGACACCACGTGGAGTCCTACGATGGCCAGAAGACCAAGACGGGCTCCCCAGACGAGGCCCGGCTTGCTCTTCAGGAAATAGGCATAGGTGTTGATCAGCTCCGGCGGACCGAACACCTGGAGGTTTCCGGCAAGGTGGGCGATCAGGAAGCCGAATAGGAGGGATCCCGTCCCAGCCATGATGTACTTACGCCCCAAGCTAGAGCGCCAGATTCGTCCGACAAGATCCATAAGTTGGAGCTGCGGGCATCTCCGGGCCCACATTAGGGATGATGGAACGCGGGTCGGGGGGAACCGTCAACCAATCGGCCACCGGAATAAGGCCGGCTTCGCGGTCCTGTTAGTGGTTGCCGAGGAAGTGGGGCAGGTCCGCCAACGACTCGAGAACAAGGGGTGGGCAGGGCGTACCCCTGCGTCGGAGGAGGATTCCCTGTCCTCCCGCCTCGCGGATGCCCCTGAAGTCCTCGGATTCGCCGTCCCCGACGTGCAGCAGCCTGCCGGGTTCCACTCCGAGTCGGCGGGCCGCGATGCCGAAAATCCGGGGATCCGGTTTCGGGGCCGGGGCCTCGACGGAAGGCAGCAGGAAATCCACTTGCTGGGTCAGCCCGAGGTTGGCGAAGACCGCATGGAGGCGTTCGTCCCAGTTGGAGACCACCGCGATCGGCCACCCTTGGCTTCGGAGCCGTGACAGGCAGGGAAGGACGTCGGAGTAGACCCTCCAGACCCGTGCCTCGGTGAACCGGGACCACAGGACCTCGAAGAAGGCCTCGGGAACAGGTCCGCTCACGAGTCCCGACCAGACGTGGTCGACAAGGCGGATCCAAGCGGTCCGTGAGAAATCGAAGTCCCCCCGGACTCCCCAGGCGGAACGGAATCGCGCCTCGAGGAGGGCGGGTTCCCAGCGTCCGAGTCCCGAGTCCGCCGCGACTTCGGCGTAGACGTGGCCAACCGAGGGGTGGGGTTCGATCAGCGTTCCGGCCGCATCCAGCGACACGGCCCGGACCTCCTGCCAGCGGATCGAGTCGGGGGACGTCATCGGTGGGGTCGGTGTCGGAATCCGTCCTCGCGATCAGGGGATGAGCACCTTCAGGAATCCAACCGCACCGCTCGGCTGGACCCGGAATGTGAAGGCCGACGGGGAATTCGTCTGCAGCAGCGCCGCCGTCTCCACGAACGGTCCCTCCAGGACGGGTGCAGCCCGGAGCCTCGGAAGCCCCGCGGGATTTCCAGTGACCGTGAATCGGACCTCGATGGAGCCGTCGGCGGCCGCGGCCACGCCGGTGATGTCCACGACGGCGGGCGGTTCGCCGATCGTCACAGACGTGGCGGCGGAATCCGCGGACAGGCCCTCCCCGTAGAGCGCCCGGGCGATCACCGACCGTGTGCCGACGGCGGCGTCGGACCAGACGACGGAGTAGGGGGCCTCGGAATCCTCTCCGACAACGCGGCCCTCGGCGAGGAACTGGACCTTGGTGATGGGCTGTCCGTGGGTGTCGACGGCGGCTTCAAGCGGCACGGAGGCAGGGGAGATCCAGCCGCCTTCGGGTGCAGTGCCCACGGTGAGGGTCACGGTCGGTGCCGGCGCCGACACCAGGACCGTCGCGGGTGCGGAGTCCACGGACAGGGCGGAACCGTAGAGGACTCGGGCGACGACCGACCGCATGCCTGCAGCGACGCCGGACCAGGTGATGGAGTACGGGGCCCCGGAATCTTCGCCAACAACGGTGCCATCGGCGAGGAACTGGACCTTGGTGATGGCGTGGCCGTGGGCATCGACAGCGGCTTCAAGCGGCACGGAAGCGGGGGCGACCCAGCCGCCTCCTGGGGGAGTGCCCACGGTCAGGATCACGGTTGGGGAGGAAGACGACACCGCCACAATGGCGGCGGCGGAGTCCACCGTCTGGTTGAGTCCGAAGACGACCCGGGCGACCACCGAACGGGAGCCTGCTGTCGTGACGTTCCAATCGAGGGAATACGGGCTCGTGGCGTCCTCCCCGACCACCTGTCCATCCGCGAGGAACTGGACCTTGGTGAGGGTGTTGCCCTGGGCGTTCACCACCGCGGTCAGGGGTACGATCGCAGGTGCGACCCAGCCCCCTGCGGGTGGTGTCCCGGTGCCGAGGGCCATTGTCGGGGGCGTGATCGAGGAGACGATGTCGACAGGCAGGGCGGATCCCCAAGGCCAGTCGGCCCGTGGACTGATCGCCTGCAGGGAGACCTCATGGGAGCCCGTGAGGGTCGGGGTCAGCACGACCGGCGAGCCGGCCGGGACCACGGATTCCGACTGCGGCTTCAGCTGTTCGGTGTCGAGGAACTCGACGGAGTCGAAGTGGTATCCGACGGAGTTGTCGGGCTGGTTGAAGACGGCGCAGTTGGTGGTGCAGAAATCGATGCCGTACCAGAATCGGAACTGCACCGTGCGTCCCGCGAACGGGGACAGGGAGACCGACTGCTGGGTGTACGTCCCGTCTCCGGCGGTGCCGGTGCCGGTCTTGCTCCAGAGATTGGTCCAGGTCGTCCCTCCATCGGCCGTCAGCTGGACGCGGGCGACCTGGTTGGAGGAGGCCCACCCGAGCCGGCTGAGCCAGCGGAGGGTTCCGGTGGCCTTCGGACGGTAGGTCCCGGTCGCCTGCATCCAGTTCGGGGTGACTCCGTTGGTCTGGGTCAGATGGTAGGCCTTGCCTCCGCCGGGACGGTCCACCAGGGGCTCGGGGGTGCCACCCAGATCGGCGGTGAAGTCCTCGATGCCGCGGGAACCATCGAGCGAGGTCGGCTTCGTGAGGATGAGAACCAGCCTGGCGCGGAACTCGGCCGCCCCGGGAACGGTGGCGTGGCTGTAGGTGAGCGGTTTGCCGACGGCACCCCGTCCGGGTCCGATTGCGACGGGTGCGGGATAGGTCAGCCGGAGATCGGCCTTGGTGTTGAGCCCACCGCTGATCGTGCGGGTCAGGCTCACTGTCGACAAGCCCTCGGCCGAGAACTGCACCGTCCGCTCGCCGTCCCCGGACGGCACGGCATAGCCGCCGGAGGCGCTGGTCAGCGCGTAGGAGTCCGACCCGGAGACGTCGACCCGGATGTTGCCGATGCCCTCCCCGAGGTCGTAGCGCGCGTTGGAGTTCAGGTCGTAGTAGGCCACGCCCGTGACCAGGGGTGTTTCAATCTGAGGCGCCGCGAAATCCACGGTGACGGAGGAAGGCCCCGTGCCGTTGGGCCCGTTGCCTTCAACGACGCCGATGCCGACCTCCCGGAAGGCCGTCGAGTGGTTGCTGATGCGGTGTCCGGGAGGGTCCTGCATCCCCCCCGGGCCGATGCCCCAGTCGACCTCGAATCCGGCGTGGCCGAACGGGACACTCTTCGAGAAGGCGTAGACGTTCTCGCCGAGGGTCCTCCAGGGGTAGCCGACGGCGGTGATCCGGTCCGCGGTCGTGATCACCGTTCCAGGGTTGGCGGGGTCGGTCTCGTTATGCGCCTGGATGCCCTCGGTGAGCATCCAGAGCGAATGCCCACGCGCGGCTTGGATGAGTCTCGGCTCGAAGGCGAGGGGTTGGGCCACCGGGAAATTCCGGGTGTCGGCCACAAACTTTGCGAGGTCGACCGAGAAAAACTGGTAGGCGGAAAGGATGTCGGGATCGGTGGTGTTGGTGAGCGCAAGGGCGCCTCCAAGCGGATCGGCACGAACCTCGTTGATGAGCTCGAGGTAGAGCTGCTCCGCATCGGTCGGATCCCCGATCGAATGGAGTGTGGCGCCACCGTGGGGGCGTACGGCCCGCGTCGAGGTCGTCGAGGGGTCCCAGGGCCTTTCGGCGCGGAACGCCGGAGGGGGAGCCTGTGGAGGAAGTCCTGCCGTTGCCACGGCGCCGAGGAGACAGGCGGCGAAGATCGCGGTCCTCTTCATGGCCCGAACCTACAGAAGCCGGGATCCCAGGCCAATCCGTCGGATCTCTAGGCTCTGTTCCGAGGCGACCCCGGACAATCCCTACCCCCGACCCTCCCGGAATCAGTCCAGCGTCCGGAGACGGAAGTAGAGCAGACCCTCCCCGGGAACCACGTCGTGACGCAGACTCCGTGGTATCCCGCCGGCGGAGTTCGGATCCAGCTCACGGAGCACGACCCAGGTCTGAAGGTCGGCGCTGCCCTCGAGCCGCGAACGAGTCCGGGACAGGTCCTGGATCACGAGCTCGACCCTCGGGGCCCCACCGGCCGGTTCCACGACGAACACCTCGAGGGAGGGAACGTGCGGGACCACCCGGAGCCGTTCCGGGGCCAGGTAGTCCCGGGTCATCCATTGGGTCTCGAGACTCGCCCCGATGCGGTACCGCCCCCGATCGAGACCCTGCCCCAGCGCACTGAGATCGATCTCGATGTCACGTGGCTGGGAACCGGTCGGGGGAATGCTGAACTGGATCCGATCGAGGGTCCCGTTCAGCGGGTTGGCGTCGAGGTCCAGAGACACCGTCAGCGTGGCCGGATCGGTTCCCTCCAGGAGGTACACCAGACGCGCCTTGAGGGGGGCGGAGTCAGGCGTCATCACGGCCTCCCTCAGGGGTGCGCCATGGGCAAAGTCCAATGGGCTCGAGGCCATGTCCTGGATCGTCGGACCTGCGAGATGGAACCCGAGGAGGTTGGGTCGGACCTCGGGGAGCCGGTCGGTCAGCGGAGCGCGGTTGGATCCCGACGGGATCCCGAGCACCGATCCCCAGGACTGGTTCAGGCCCTGCCGGGGGAAGCCGCTCGCCCCATCGACGGGCTCGAACACCTCGCTCCGGTCTCCACCGGCCCGGAGGGAATACTGGTATCCGGCATGACGCCCGAGGTTCTCGATCGGGGCATACCAGCGTTGGCGCAGGGCCTCTGTCAGATTCTGGTCGCCATCCTAGGTGTCGGGCAGGGCCACCTCCACGGTGCCGTGGTACCAGAGGTGGACATCGTCGTGGGGGAGAAGGTAGCCCCAATCGTTCAATCCCCAGTCGTCGAGGCTCCGGACGAATGCGCCCTTGGGAACCGCGCCGACCGGCATGAACAGGGTCTGGAAGTAGGCATCCGCGAAGAGAACGTTCTCATAGACCCCATTGGCGGCAGTACCGTCCTTGATGAACCAGCCTGCGGGTGGCAGGAGGCCGTCGCTGAAGCCGTCGTTGTTCAGTGGATGTGGATCGAGCAGCGTCAGGTGGTCGACCACCACGCCGCGCTGGCCCAGTCGTTTGCTGATCTCCGCGACCAGGGAGCCACCCCGGGAGAATCCCACCAGATGGAGGGGCAGCCGTGCGACAGGGCCGTGCAACTCGGGGATCAGTGCCGAGGAGAGCAGTGCATCCGCGATCGTCGGTCCGACGACCGTGGTGCTCTCGGGCAGGCCGTTGATGGGGATGAGGGCCCCGGAGAACGGGTTCCAGTCGAGAAGCAGGATGACGTCTCCGGAGGGATCCAGGGAGGGTGAGGTGCCCTCCAGAAGCCGGGCCTGCAGATTCCGGTCGCGGTCGAATCGGAGCAGGTAGACCGGCGGGGACGAGGGGCCGAACTCGGATCGCCTCCGGGGATGCCGCGCCATGGCCTGGCCCATCCGGGTCACCCAGCCCTCGGCCTCCTGGTACAGACCATGGGTGACCAGCGTTGCGACGCCGGCGAGGGCCGGCTGGGAGAGGAACCCCACCAGGGCCACCCAGAACCCGGCGGTGATGGCGAGGCCGGGTCTGCCGGGCCCCGACGCTTTTCGTGGAGCGTGTTGCAGCACGAGGGTCTCTCTACCCGAATCCCCGGGCGGTTCAAGGGTCGGATCCATCCGCCATGGCGTGTCCGTCACACCCGCCCCAGCTCCTCCGCGAGCTCCTCGGCCGTCCAGTTCCGGCATCGCCGCTCCAGACGATCCGCGGCCGCACCGTGTTTCCAAACCGCCCTCCGACAGGTCTGGACGGGGTGGCTGGCATGGGCGTTCTGGGCGAGCAGGCCGACAAGATATCCCGCGAGGACATCCCCGGTGCCCCCCTGGGCCAGTCCGGGATTGCCGCTCGGATTCACGAAGACCGGACCCGTGGACTCCCCGACCAGGGTCTGGTGGCCCTTGAGGACGACGACCGCACCCTGGCGCTGGGCGATGGATCTCAGGGAGCCGACCCGGTCGGCCTGGATCTCCGGGGCGGAGACACCCAGCAGCCGTGCCGCCTCGCCGGGATGGGGGGTGAGGATGCGAAGCCCCTGTCGGGCGGGCCGACGTGGGATCCAGTCGAGAGCCGACGCATCCACCACCATCGGGCCCGGGAACCCATCCCAGATCCGCTCAACCTCCGACCGCAGTGCGTCCCGGATGGAGTCGGAGGCCAGTCCGGGTCCGACCAGCAGTGCCGTCGCGCCCTCGAGCAGCCGATGGGCCGGGGAGTAGGGATGCACCATGGGGGTCGCCAGCTGGCTGGCGACCGTGCTCCAGACCTCCTCCGGGGTGAGGACGCTGACGAGTCCGGGTAGCGCCCGTGCGGCGGCCCGGGCCGACAGCACCGCCGCGCCGGAGTAGCCGACGGATCCGGCGATGAGGACTGCGTGTCCGAAGGTTCCCTTGTGGCTGTCGACCGGACGTCGGGGTTCCTCGATGAACTCCTCCGCAAGGGTCCACTGCAGTCCCCGGGTTCCCGTGGGATTTCCGACAAGCCCCACCCGGTGGGCGACCTCGAGGCGTCCCACGAAGGGCAGGGCCTCTGGGTGGAGCAATCCCACCTTGGGGGCCCCCACCGTGAGTGTGGTGGTGGCCCGGATGGCGGCGCACCGGGGCAGGCCGGTGTCGGCGTCGAGGCCCGAGGGGACATCGAGGGCGAGGATCGGGAGACCCGACTCGTTCACCTGGTGGATCAGATGAACCCATTCCGGATCGAGGTCCCGGTTGAGCCCGATGCCGAAGAGTCCGTCGAGGATCAGATCCGGTCGGGCCTCGAGGGCCCGGGCCAGCTCGTCCCGTTGGGATGCCGGCGAGAGGATGCGAAGGGTCTCGATCCGGAAGTCCGGGGCCAGCGGTGGGACGGTGGCCAGCGCATCGGCCCCGTTGTTGCCGCGGCCTGCGAGGACGAGGATCCGGGATCCCGGAAGCGTTCCTTCCCGGACGGTTCCGGCGATGCAGTGGCCGACCTGCCGGATGACGTCGTCCTCCCGGGCGCCGGCCTCCCAGGAATGTCGTTCCCAGGATCGCATCTCCTCGACGGTGACGACCGGGATCGGCATGGCGCTGGGCGTGTCAGTTCACCGAGACGTCCTGTCGGATCCCGAACTTCTCGATGCGTTTGCGGAGTGTGGCGCGGGTGATGCCGAGCAGGCGTGCGGCCTGCACCTGGTTGCCGCGGGTCTCCTTAAGGGCCTCGATGACGAGGACCCGTTCCACGGCGGGCAGCACCTTGAGCTTCGGATCCGTGCGTCCCATGCGGAACAGGCTCTGGGCGAGCCCCGCGAGGGAGGTGGACTGGGGATCGGATGGGGTGGCGACGGTGGATTGGGGTGTCGGCGTCCCCGGGGTGGACGGAGGGGGCGGGGCGGAGGGGATGGTTCCGACGTGGGAGACCTCCGCGGGGAGGTCGGGCGGGAGGATGGCCTGTCCCTTGGCGACGACCGTGGCGCGGCGCAGGACGTTCTCGAGTTCCCGGACATTCCCGGGCCAGTGGTAGGACTCCAGCAGTGCGAGGGTCTCCGGGCCGATGGACTTCGGCTTGCCGGCGGGATCGGCGAGGCGACGGAGGAAGTAGTCGACCAGCAGCCGGATGTCGGTCCGGCGGTCACGGAGGGCCGGCATCTGGATCCGGACGACATTCAGGCGGTAGAACAGGTCCTCACGGAACTGGCGCGCCGCCACCGCCTCCTCGAGGGGTTTGTTGGTCGCGGCGATGACCCGGACGTCGACCTCGACGGTCTGGTTCCCGCCGACCCGCTCGAACGTCCCGCTCTGGAGCACCCGGAGGATCTTGGTCTGGGTCGCGAGCGACATGTCACCGATCTCGTCGAGGAAGATCGTGCCGCCATGGCACTGCTCGAACTTCCCGACGCGCTGGCCGGTGGCGCCGGTGAAGGCGCCCTTCTCGTGGCCGAACAGCTCCGACTCGAGGAGGTTCTCGGCGATGGCCGCGCAGTTGATGGCGAGGAAGGGGCGCTTGGACCGCTGGCTGTTGTGGAAGATGGAGCGGGCGACGAGTTCCTTGCCGGTGCCGCTCTCCCCGGTGATCAGCACGGTGGCCTCGGTCGCGGTGACCTGTCCGATCAGCTTGAAGACCGACTGCATCGCCTCGCTGCGGCCGATGATCCCGGACTCGTAGTCCTCGGCCTCGAGCATCGGCTTCGTGGTGACGGCCTTCCGGGACTCCCGAGCGGCCTTCAGGGCCTGGTCCACCAGTTCCTTGAGGCGGGGCACCTCGAACGGCTTCAACAGATAGTCGTAGGCCCCGATCTTCATGGCCTCGATTGCGGTCTGGGTGGTCCCATAGGCGGTCATCAGGATCACCGGCAGCCGGGGGTCGAGGGCGCGGATCCGTCGGAGGGTCTCGAGACCGTTGATGCCGGCCATGCGGATGTCGCTGATGACCAGGTCGGGTTTGACCTTCTGGACCAGCTTCACGCCCTCCTCGCCGCTCGAGGCCGTGAACAGTTGGAGGTTCGGCGAATCAAAGATCCGCCGGAAGCTGTATTGGACGTCGGCTTCGTCGTCGATGAGCAGGAGCTTTTCCATGGAGCCCAGCGGGAGTGTATGCCGGGTCGGGCGGGACGTCACTGCCGGTTCCTTGAATTCGATCGGACTGGCTTTCCGACCCCATTTCCCGTCCGCTGGGCGTCGAAACACCGTCGCCCCATGACCTCGCAGACCATCCAGTTCCTTCAATCCTGCCGCTCCGACGACGAGATCGACACGGTCCGCCTGGTGGACTGCCTGATCATCGACGCGGTGAAGTCAGGCGCATCCGACATCCACATCGAGCCCTGGGAGAGCTCGGTCGCCGTCCGGGTCCGCCTCAGCGGCGTCCTCAACGAGCTGGTCCCCCTGCCGAGCGATCTGCTCCCGAAGATCGTGGGCCGACTGAAGGTCATGGCCAACCTCATCGGACACGAGACGACCCTGCCGCAGGAGGGGAGGGCTCCGACCTTCGAGGAGGCGGGGAACGTCGTGTTGCGCATCTCGACCTTCCCGACCATCCGGGGCGAGAAGGTGGTCATCCGGATCTTCGATCCCCGCGGACGCAGCTTCGATCTCGATGGCCTGGGAATCGAGGACGACACGCTGACGACCTTCAAGGGTCTGCTGTCGAAGCCCACGGGACTGATCCTGCTGACGGGTCCCACGGGCTCCGGGAAGACGACCGCCATCTACGCCGCGCTGCACCATCTCCTCGAGCGCTCGGGTCCGAGCATCAGCATCGCGACGGTGGAGGATCCGGTGGAGTTCAACCTGCCGATGATCGCCCAGTCGCAATGCAATCCCGCGCGGGACTACACCTATCCGGTGGCCCTGCGCTCACTCATGCGGCAGGACCCGCAGGTCATCATGATCGGTGAGATCCGGGATGCCGAGACCGCCAACATCGCCGTTCAGGCCGGCCTCACCGGACATCTGGTGCTCAGCACCATCCACGCCGCGAGCACCCCGGGCGTGTTCGCCCGCATGATCAACATGGGCATCGAGCCGTTCCTGCTCGCCTCGTCGGTCGCGGGCGTCCTCGGGACCCGACTGGTCCGACGGAACTGTCCGGTCTGCACCGAGCCCTACACCCCGGATGAGACCCTTCTGCGCTCGGTGCCGCCGTCCGTCCGCGAGGCCGCCCAGTTCCGCAAGGGGATGGGCTGCCCGGCCTGCGCTCACACCGGGTTCAGCGGACGTCTCTCGGTCACCGAGATGCTCACCGTCGGCGAGAACCTCCGCGATGCCGTCCTGGAGCGGCTGCCCACCCGACGGCTCGAGGAAATCGCCGTGGCCGATGGGCTCGAGACGCTCTGGACCAAGGGCCTGCGTCGTGTCGCCGATGGGGAGACCACCCTCGAGGAGATCCTCCGGGTCATCGGGATGGAAGGGTTCTGACGCGTCCAACCGGTCGACGGAGTGCCGAATGGTTCCGGCCGGGGTTATCCGTCCCGACCCGGTGCAGGTATCCCCACATCTGGGGAGTGACCGCCCATGGTCCCGGGCCTTAGGCTCCGACCAGTCCTGCGGGAGCCGCATGCCGACCTGTCCTCCAACCTCCGAGCTGTCCGACCTGCTGAAGAACATCTTCGGCTACCCGGCATTCCGTCCGCTGCAGCAAGAGATCATCCGGGACTCGCTGCTGGGACGCGACGTCTTCGCGCTGCTGCCCACGGGCGGTGGCAAATCCCTCTGCTTCCAGCTGCCGGCCATGGTCCGGCCCGGGCTGACGGTGGTCATCTCGCCGCTCATCGCCCTGATGAAGGACCAGGTCGACGGCCTCCGTGCCAACGGGGTGGCGGCGACCTTCCTGAACTCGACGTTGTCGGATGCCGAGCGTCGGGAACGGTGGCGGGGGTTGCAGCAGGGGACGTTCAAGCTGCTCTACCTGTCGCCGGAGCGCCTCCTCGCCGGGTCGATGATCGATGCCCTGCGCCGGTGGTCGGTATCGTGCCTTGCGGTCGACGAGGCCCACTGCATCAGCGAGTGGGGACACGACTTCAGGCCGGAGTACCGCCAGCTGAAGGATCTGAGGGCGCACCTCCCGGACATCCCGTTCATGGCCCTCACGGCGACCGCGACCACCCGGGTCCGGGAGGACATCGTCTCCCAGCTCGGGCTCCGGGATCCCGCCACCTATGTCGCCAGCTTCAACCGTCCCAACCTGCTGTACCGGGTCGAACACCGCGACTCCGGCTACCGGCAGGTCCTGGCGTTCCTCCGGAAGCGGTCGTCCGAGAGCGGGATCGTCTACTGCTGGAGCCGTGCGGGTGCGGATTCCCTGGCCGCGCGGCTGAAGGACGACGGCATCCGGGCCGCCCCCTACCACGCCGGCATAGAGCGCGAGGAGCGGTCGCGGGTCCAGGAGTCGTTCCTGCGCGACGAGATCCGGGTGGTGTGCGCGACGATCGCGTTCGGCATGGGCATCAACAAGCCGAACGTCCGGTACGTGGTCCACCACGACCTCCCCAAGAACATCGAGGGCTACTACCAGGAGACCGGCCGGGCTGGACGCGACGGACTGCCGGCGGAGTGCCTGCTGCTGTTCAGCGCCGGGGACGTCGCCAAGCAGATGCGGTTCGTCGACGAGAAGCCGGACGATGGGGAGAAGGAGATCGCACGGCGTCAGCTCCGCACGATGGCCGGATTCGCGGAGGGTCCCGAGTGCCGTCGACGCGCCCTGCTCCGGTACTTCGGCGAGGATCACCCCGAGACGCAGTGCGGACATTGTGACAACTGTCTGCAGCCGCGGGAGACCTATGACGGCACTGTCCCGGCCCAGAAGATCATGAGCTGCGCCTATCGGGTCCGCCAGCGCAGCGGGTTCGCGTTCGGACTCAACCACGTCATCGCCGTCCTCACGGGGGGCGACAGCGAGCGGATCCGTCAGCACGGACACCACGAGCTCTCCACCTTCGGCATCGGGAGGGACCTGTCGCGGAACGACTGGGGGGCGATCGCCCGGGAGCTGATATCACAGGGACTGCTGGCGCAGACCGCCGGGGAGTTCCCGGCGTTGGAGCTCACCCCGGAAGGCGCGGAGGCCCTGCGGGAACGTCGGTCCATCCGGCTCACCCGACCCCGCGAGGCGGTCCGGGTGCGGTCCGACAAGACCGGCGAGATCCCGTGCGACGTCTTCCTGTTCGAGACCCTGCGCCAGATGCGGAAGGAGATCGCGGAGCGGGAAGGGGTCCCCCCCTACATTGTGTTCGGGGACACCACGCTCCGATGGATCGCCCGGGAGTATCCGGAGACGGAGGAGGCCCTGCGGGCGATTCCCGGCGTGGGGGCCACCAAGCTGCGGAACTATGGCGACGCGGTGCTCCGGCTCGTCACCCGCCACCTCCAGAACCATCCCCGACAGACCTTCGCCAACATCGGTGGCCCCCCGGCCTCTTCCTCGTCCTCCGCGGCATCCCGTGGGGAGCGGATGCCGACGACGGTCCGTGAGACGCTCCGACAGTTCCGCGAACTGGGACGGCTGGAGGCGGTCGGCGAGGCCCGCGGGCTCTCGGAGTCGACCGTGTCGGAACACCTCTGCATCGCGATCGAGTCCGGCGAGACCCTGGACTGGTCGCGGTTCTTCTCGGGTCCCGAGGTCGCGGAGCTGAAGGCGGCCTTCGATGGGTCGGAATCCGACCGGTTGAAACCCCTCCATGAACGGCTGGGGGGACGCCATTCGTTCCCCCGGCTCCGGCTCTTCCGGGCGTTCTGGCTGGCGGGACGGTTTGGTCCGATCCCCGCCGGACGCCAGACCTCCGGTGATGACGGGTCCCCCGACTCCTGCTGACCGTCCCGGGCCGCCCCAATTCCATCCCCATCGCCGGTGCCATCGTGGTCCGGTCCACATCCGGACTCGCCACCGATGCCGGATCGGTTCATCAACGGTCATGCGCATGGCCTTGTGGTGGGGAGTCCTATGGGTGCTCTGGATCCGGGTGCTGGCCGTGGAACCGCCGCCGATTCCGCTGTACGAGTTCCGTCCCGGGACGCCCGACGGCGTTGGCAAATGGTTCCTTGGACGGGAGATCGCCCACTACATGTCCCATCAGGGAGCCCCGTGGCTGGAGCGACCGGAGCGCGAGGAGGAGGAACGTCCCTCCATGCTGGTCAAGGCCCTTGGCCTGAAGTCCGGCGAGACCGTCGCCGACGTCGGCGCCGGCAGCGGCTACCTGTCGTGGGGCCTCGCCCGGGAGGTCGGACCGAAGGGACGGGTCTACGCGACCGACATCCAGCCCGAGATGCTCGTCCTCCTGAGGAACGCCATGGTGTCCCGCGGCATCACGAACGTTGTGCCCGTCCTCGGGTCCCGGACCAATTCAGGACTGCTCCCCAAGTCGGTCGACCTCATCGTGATGGTCGACGTCTACCACGAGTTCGATCACCCCTTCGAGATGGCGGGGAACCTGGTGCGGTCCCTCAAGCCCGGTGGACGCCTCGTGTTCGTGGAGTATCGGGGCGAGGAGAAGTGGGTGCCGATCAAGCCCCTGCACAAGATGACCGAGGAGCAGGTGAAGCGGGAGATGGCGCTCCATCCGCTGGAATGGGTGGAGACCCTCCGCGTGCTGCCGCGTCAGCACATCCTCATTTTCCGGAAGCCCGAGTAGGACCGTTTCCCGGACGGTTGGCCTTCGGCTCGCCCCGAGTGGCGCGTTTGTGGCTCCGGTCCTGACCACTCCGCTCAGCGGGTTGCAGGGACAGACGCGGTCCGGTCGCCCGTGGGGCCTCGCGGCGGATCTCCGTCCGGGTCGCCGTACCCCGGGAATCCCGGGCTGCAGGGTTCTCGCGTGGATCCAGGGGATGCTTGGGGCTGATCGGAGACCGGGGATTCCGCTCTGCGATCACCAGGGAGTCGGGGTGGGGTGGGGCGACCGAAGTCTGGACCCGGGTCAGGGGAGTCCATGGTGGGGTTTTGGATCGTGCATTCATCGCCTGGACCGTCGTGTCTCCGGACTGGCGCGCCAGCCCTGCTTTGTTGGATCCTGACCCGGGATTGGTTCGTGGGCGGCAGCCCTGCCTTGACGTCGCTTCGTGACATTCCTTATCTGGGATCTCCGAGACATGCCTACCTACGAGTACAGCTGCAGCAAGTGTGGTCACGAGTTCGAGTGCCAGCAGTCGATGTCGGCCCCGCCGCTGACGACCTGCCCCAAGGACCTCTGTCCCCGGAAGCCCTGGGGGAAGGGGAAGGTGAAGCGGGGGGTGGGTGGTGGTGCCGGACTGATCTTCAAGGGCAGCGGATTCTACATCACCGACTACCGGAGCGAGGGATACAAGTCCGCCGCCAAGAAGGACTCCACCAGCCCCGCCCCGAAGGCGGACTCCAAGTCCTCCGAGTCCAAGCCGACGGCAAAGCCGGCTGCCAAGTCGGATTCGAAATGAGCGTGCGGGTCCGATCCGTGTGACCGTCCGAACGTCCCCACCGATGCGATCACGGTCCGAAACCCGGTGCGCGTGGCTTCCCGGTCTTCTGGGAGGTCTCCTCCTAACGCTGGGGTGTCCCGGCGCGGTGCCGGGTCTGCCCTTCGAGATGCCGGTCGTGGCCTGGGGGAGGACCGGACAGTTCCTCGTCCGGGGAGCCGGCAGCGTCCTTCCCGATCCCATTCGGGACCTCAAGGAGGTCGGCACCAACCAGATCGTCCGTCTCCGTCCCGAGCTCCTTGCGATCACGGCCGACCGGGTCAAGACCGCCGTGGACCGGCGTCTCGACGCCCGGGGGCCCTGGGCGTCCCGGATCCACATCCAGATGCAGCCCACCCGCCGGGGGGGACAGACCCCGCCGCAACAGGTGGCGATCCGTGCGGAGGCCATCCAAGGAGGCTGGCAGTACCAGGTGCCGGTGCCCGGCTCGATGGACTGGCAGGCCCTGGTCCGGGCCCTGGTCGAGGTCGTCCTCCTCGAACATGCCAACCGGTCAAACCGGGGGCCCGACATCATCGTCCCGCCCCTGTGGCTCTCCGAGGGGCTCACCCAGCTCCTCTTCGCGCAGGAGGGTCGGGACCTCGTCGTGGAGGAGGCCACGGTCATCAACCGCAACCGCCGGTATCCCGATCCTCTCGCCGCCGTCCGGATCTATCAGCAGGGACGTTCGCCGCTGCCGTTCTCCGAGCTTGACGTGTTGTCGCTGGAGAAGCTCGCCGAACCGTCGAAATTCGAGGAGTTCCAGATGTCGGCGACGCTGTTCACCGAGGCCTGGGTCCGCACGCCGGCCGGCCGCCGCTTTCTGATGGAGTTTCTCGGGTCGCTTTCGGGAAGCCTCAACTGGCAGACGGCGTTTCTGAAGGCCTCGCGGGGGACCTTCCTCTCGCTCCGGGACGTCGAGAAATGGTGGGCGGTCACCGCAGCGGAGACCCTCTCCACCGATCCCTCCCAGCAATGGCCCCGGGAACGCCTGCTCGAGTCGCTCGACCGTCTGCGACGCGAGACGGTGTCGCGCCGTCAGGACACCAACAGCGTCGCGGAACCGGCGTCCGTCCTGCTGTCGGACCTGGTCAAGACCTGGGAGCCGGACGCCCAGCAGGAGGTGCTATCCCGGAAACTCGTCCAATGGCAGGTGCTGGCCTTCCATGCCCCCATGCCGCTGCGCCCGCTGTGTCTGGAGTATTCCCAGGTGGTGCAGAACTATGTGAACGCCCGATTCGGACCGGAGCGGAACCAGATGCCCCGCGGCCAGCTCGAGGCCCGCGGTCCGATCCTCGCCGGGGTCGCCGCCCGTCGCCTGGTTCAACTGGATCGGCGCCTCGATGCGGAACTCGCCCAGGTCGCGGAACAGCGGTCGACGACCCGCGAACCCGGGCCTGCCAAGCCGTAGGCTCCGGGCTGGATCCGAGACGTCCGCCGCCGCGGACCTCGCACCCCGTCCCTCTCACTGGGGGTTGACCGTGATCCTGTGGAAGGCGGCTCCTTCCGGGGGATTCGGATCCAGGAGGTCGCGCTCCGAAGACAGTTCCACCGTCCTCGACATCACCTGGAGCCATGGCACTCCGGTGGGCCTGAGCTCATGGAGCCGCAGCAGGCGGTAGGTCCGCCCGGCCTTGCCGCGGAAGCGGAACCGGATCCCATCGGGTCCACGCTCGGGAGGGGTGAGCCGAAGGGTGTCCAAGGGGTCCCGTGGGTCGGTGCCCCCGCTGAATTCATCGAGGGCCGACAGGCCATCGTCATCCGCATCGCGCAGCGCATCCGTGGGATCGATCGGGCTCAGACCGTTGTCGGCCTCCCATCCGTCCGGGAGACCATCGCGGTCGCCGTCGGGATCGATCGGCCAGGAGAGTCCGACCAATGGGAGCGCCAGATGACGCAGTCCCGGGGCGTGGGGAAGGACCTGGAAGCCCAGCGGCTCCGTACCCGGGGTCGTGAGGGTGAACTCCGCCCGGAGGTCCCGCCGTGCCAGAGGGGCGAGCGGGCCGAACTCCTCCAGCGCCACCGAGGGATCGGTGGCGTCGGCCGCCGAGACGTCGGCCCCGAACGAGGCCACGACCCCGGCGGGCAGTTGGAAACATGCGGTGCTCCCATCCGTGCGGCTCTCCTCGAGGCGGACACGGTCGATTTCGGAATGACTGAACTACGAGGTGGACGTGGTCGCGAGCCGGATCTCGAGCGGCTTGCCGATCGCAGGGGAATCTGCCGGCACCTCGATCTGGAGGAGCTCCGTGACGGAGCCCCCATCCGCTGGAGTCGTCCGGTCCCGTGCCTCGCCCAACAGGGTCTCGCCCCCGTACAGGCCCATGAGGGAGCCCCCGAACGGGACCTCCAGGGCGTCGGAGAAATCCGCCCTCAGACGGTAGACGGTCCCCCCGCGCACCGTCTGCGGAGGGGTCTGGAGGATCGCCCCGGATCCATTGATCCAGGCCACGTTGTGTCCGTCCGGGGACGGATGCGGCACCTGCTGGGTCGAGGGGTGTAAGGTGCCGCCCGCGGTGACGCTCCTCCAGCCCGGGATCGCCTCGGACGAATGAAAGCTCAGCGCATCCAGCGGGTTGCTGGGAAACGTGCCGTAGTGGAGCGGCAGCAGTCGGCCGTCCGTCCCGAAATGCACCGGATCGGTGCCGACAAGATCCTCGAAGCCCGGGTTCCGTACGGGGATCGGAACGAAGAGGACCTCCTCGACCGAGATCGCGTCGAGCAGCATGCCCAGTCCCGGCGTGGGGGAGAGCCCCACGAAACGCACCCGGGTCGAGTCGCCCTTCGCCGTGAACTCCGAGGCGGTCCAGACCCATCCCGGTTGGGTTCGCGAATTGGGGGTGTTCTGATGGAACTCCAGCGGGACGAGGTCGGTGTCGGAAACCTCGACCCGGACCCTTGATGCGGTGGCCTCGGGGTGCTTGGCGTAGGCGAGGCGGAGCCTGTAGGTCTGTCCCGGAAGGGTGGTGATCCGCTGCTGCCAGACGAACCCCTCGGGTCCCGCGATCCCTTCGAGCTCGAGGCACTGCACCCCGCCGCCGGCCTGCACTCCGCCGAAACCCTCGAGCTCCAGGTCGACGGACGCATTCCCACCGACCCCTTCCCATCCGGGCAGCTGACGGATCCGGACCGAACGGCTTTCGGGGCTGATCCCGTCCTCCGCGCGGAACCGCGGTGTCTCGAAGTCTCCGTTCACCATCCGGTTGCCGAGGCCGGACGGACATTTCCCCGAGGCACCTGCGCTTTGGATCCGGGCGATCGTCGTCCCGTCGAGCGCCCCGGAATAGACCGACAGCTCGTCGATGCTGCCGAGGAATCCGAACGATCGGGGCGTCGCGGAGTCGAGGGCCAGCGGCGTGGCAAGACCCCCGATGGCATAGGGGCCTTCCAGATGGAACTGGCTCGTGCAGGCGGCCGTGATGGCGTCGGGAAAACCTTGGAGGTTTCCCGGAGGCTCGGCCAGCAGTTGCAGGGCCAAGGCCAGCCATCTGCCCGGGATTCCCAATCTCCCCAATCCATGGAATCGGGAGCGCACAACCCATACGTCGCGGGACGGACTCCGGGTCTCTGGCCCTCCGCCGGGATGTCCCATCGGCTGAACCCTCTCAAGACGCGGCTCTGCCGCGTCGACCGCCTCGTTGGCGGGCTCTCCGCCCTAGGGCTCGGCGGACTTCTTTGGAATCCGCCACACGTTCACATCGCCGAAGCACATCGGGTGTGGGGCGAGGATCCATTCCCCGGAGTCTTCCGAATATCCCAGGCTGCGGCTCCAGTCCTCGTTCAAGACCTCCGCCGTCCGGGCCCGTTTGTCGCCAAGGGCGAGTCCTCTCAGCCGGAGGGTTACGTCCCCGAATGTCCCCGAGTTGTTGCAGACCAAAAGGTAGAAGTGGTCGGCATCCTCCAGGGTCAGGGTGGTGACGTCCGGGACCGAATCGGTGAGGAATCCACGCGTGATCCCCTCGTGGTTGTGGCGGACGGTGAACGGGGGCGTCGTGTAGCTCCGCTCGAACGCCGGGATCAGGGTGCGCAGCTCGCGATACAGCCGGCTGACGTTGTCGGTGATGTACGGCGACTCGGGGCGCCCGAAGCGACGGATCCAGTGGAATACCCCCCAAGCCCCCACCGTGAACGACGAATAGGCCATGTACCGCGTCTCGTCGTAGAGGGGGTTCCGCCAGACACCCAGCATTCCGGACTCCGTGTGTTCGGAGCCGACCCCCTGCATGCAGGGGGAGGGGTTCAGCAGGTGGGAATGTCGATGGAGGGCGGCGGCGCCATGGGCCATCGACCACGCCATCATCAGTGGACCCCAGTCGCCGCGGTGGCCGAAGTACGCCTGGTCCTTGTCGAGCGGGTAGCGGTCGACCTGGAAGGAGTCCACCGCGGGCAGGTACTCGGTCCAGGTGGACAACGGCACGAGGTTGAACACGACGGAGATCATCCGATGCGGTTTCGGATCCCAGGCCCGGAGTGACTCCCGGGTCCGAGTCAGGGCGGTGGAGAACTCCCGGAGCCGGTTCCGCGCCTCGACGCCGAGGCTGTAGCCGGCGGCGTACTCGGGTTCGTCGTAGAGCTGGTAGCCGAACAGGGCCGGGTGATCCCGGACCGCCTCGATCCACCGTCGCTGCCGCGCGATTTCCGCAGAGTCGTTCCTGGCATGGCCACCATGCCAGGCGCTGGTCTGGACCAGCACCTTCATCCCCCGGGACCGCGCGTGGTCGAGGTAGCGGAGCATCCGCACGATGTTGCAGGTCGTCTGCTCGTCGGTGTCGACGTCGGCCGGTGCGTTGACGAACAGGACAAGGTTGGCCCCTTGGGCCGCCAGTTCATCGAGGTCGGCCTCGTCGCTCTGGTAGCTGAACCAGGCCAGCGGGAAGAACGGCCGACCGGTCTCGGCATCCCGCCAGGGGCGTCGCGGGAAGTCGACCCCGACGGGTGCCGAGGCCTCGGATGCCGCCGGCGGGACCGGGACGGTGCCGCCCCCGGGGGGGGCCGCGATGCGGAAGCCGATGTCGGGGGCGTCTGAGATCGACGAGAAAACCGGGTTGGGGGTGCTCGTGTGGACGCCCGCATCGTCGCTGTCGAACGCCCCTCCCCGGAGGGTTCTCAGGAATGGTGGGGTCAGGCCATCGGTCCACTCGGCGACGTTCCCCGCCTGGTCGAGGGTTCCCCAGGGCCCCGCGGCGTTGGGGAAGGAGCCGACCTCGCTGTAGTACCGCACCGGATCGAGCAGGTTCCCGGAGAACCAGTTCGCCGCGTTCGAGCCCGCAGGATCCCGTCCGGGCTGCGAGTCGCTGCGGGTCGGATAGCGCCAGTAGCCCGGCCCCCCGGGCTTCCCCGGGTCGAAGTACGCCGCCTTGTACCACTCATCCTCGGTAGGCACGAAGAACCGGGCCCCCGGATTCCGTCGGATGCGGCGCCCATCCGTGCCGGAGTAGCCCTGCAGGGTGTAGGCGCCCGTCTCGGTGTCGCCCTCTCCCTGCCCGTTGTTGAGCCAGTTGCAGAAGCGGCAGGCGTCCAGGAAGCTGACGTGGGACACCGGCCGGTTGGCGTAGTCGGACGCCACGGTGTGGACGAACCGACCGGTCTCGCCTGTCCTCCGGATCTCGCAGCGGGCTCCTTCGCCCGACCGCGTCTTGTCCATGTCGTTGTTCCAGAGCCCGCCGTCAGGGTCCGCCTTTGCCTTGGCGTTCAGGAATTCCACGTACTGTGCGGTGGTGACCTCGTGCCGCCCGATGCGATAGGGGTAGGCCACGGCGCCGAAGCCGTTGGTGTCGGCTGCATTGCCAGGGCTCCCCACCTCCACGAGATCCAGGCTCCGGAGTCCTTCCGGCATCCGGAAGACATCCGCTCCGAGCGCGAGGCTGCCGTGGAGTCCGATCAGAACCTGCAGGACCCAGGGGAGCACGCGGGAGTTCGGCATCTCGGGGAAGGGGACGGACAGGGCCCTCAGAACACGAACCCGATCGGAGGTGCCGCCTGGGGGCTCGCCTTGTGGAACTCCTCGCCGAGCAGCGCGGCAAGGGTCGCGGCGGTCTGGGCCTGTTTCACGGAAGGCACGTTGCGTCGCTCGCCCAGCGGCGGGGTGTCCGGGCCCAGGATCGCCATCCACATGCCGGCGGAGTCCACGATTTCGCGCCCGTGGTTCTTCCAGGCCATCGGGGCGGGACCCCGTCCGTGGTCCACTGTGATCACGAAGGTGGTCCGGTTCCGGTACTGCGGCATCGACTGCACAAGGGTCCAGAGCTCGCCGATGAACCGGTCGAACCCCTGGGCCGAGCGCAGGTACCGCTCGTAGTTCCCCTCGTGCGCCCAGTCGTCGGTCTCCCCGAAGGCGATGTACATCGCGCGGGGCTTCATCTTGCGGACCGTGTGGGTCGCCGCGAAGCCCACGAAGGTGTCGAGCAGCACGCCCGACCAGATCGTCTTCCCATGGTCGACCATCGTGGTGAGGGCCTCCGGAACGGGCAGCCGCGGTGTGCCCTCGGGGACATCGAACCCGCTCCAGACAGGGATCCGGGACCGGGGACAGTTGAGGATCCAAGGGATCACGTCCCAGTTGACAGCCGCGGCGACCTTGCCCTTGAAGCCGGGTCGCTGGTGCAGCCACTCGAAGACGTTCGTGTTGGCGTTGAGGTTCTTGTCGTTGCTCGTGATCCGGGGGTCGGCGACGCCGGTGAGGAACTCGTTGTAGCCCGGGTACGAGAAGTTGCGTCCGTTCGAGACCCGGACCTCCGACCCGAGTCTCGGATTCCCGAGGAGCTGTCCCTGTTTGGCAACGGTGCCCCAAAGGAAGGGGAACAGCTTCCGGCGGCACTCACCAGGATCCTCGGCGAGGAACTCCTTCCGGACGAGGTTGGTGTTTCCGACGTTGCCGTATTCCTTGGAGATCAGGAGGGGATCGGCCCCCTCGAAGACCTCCTCACGACGGAGTCCGTCGGCCGTGATGAGGAAGACGTTGCGGGTCTTCGGAGCCTTCGGGGTCTCGCCACGGGTGGGGAGCGCCGCGGCCAGGAGGACGATCAGGGGCAGGAGTCGGAGGGGTGCGGGGAGTCGGGGGACCATCGATGGGAGACTAGGAAGACGACGAAGGGGCGACAACCTTGCAGGCGGCACCGGGTCAGGGGATGCAGGACGCGTCAGGGAGAATCCGGAAACCCCCACCTCACGGCCGGGTTCTCCGGCATGCCGGTCCAGGTGGGTCGACACGACCCAGCGGGGCGCTGTCGTGGGCCTCGCCATCCACGCGGGACCGGCCTCCTTCAAGGACGGTTGGGGCATCGTGGCCATCGGGCCCCTGGCCTTTGCCCTTTCCCCGGCGGGAGTCGGCGCTAGCGTCGTGGCATGCGCACGGTGATCTACCCAGGGAGCTTCGACCCGTTCCACAACGGGCATCTCGACGTCGTGCATCGTGCCTCCCGCATCTTCGACCGCGTAGTGGTGGCGGTGGCGCGGAACGAGTCGAAGCAGCCCCTGTTCTCGGTCGACGAGCGGACCCGACTCGTGCGGGAATCGATCCGGGGGATCTCCAACGTGGAGGCCGATGCCTTCGAAGGACTGCTGGTGGACTATGTGGTCCGACGCCAGGCCTGCGCGGTGCTTCGGGGTCTGCGGGCGGTCAGCGACTTCGAATTCGAGTTCCAGCTCGCCCTCATGAACCGGCGGCTGAACGAGCAGGTGGAGACCCTGTTCATGACGCCGAAGGACACCTACACGTTCCTGAGCTCCCGGATGGTGAAGGAGATCTCGCGTCTGGGAGGAGATGTGGCTCCCTTCGTGCCCCCTGCGGTCGTCGCCGCCCTGAAACCCCGTCGGCCCTGAGACGCGGGTTCGGGTTGTCCAGTTGTGGGGTGGGGGATTGGTGCCACGTTGATGTCTGTGCTGGAGTCCCATCTGAACCACGTGCTGCGTGCCGCCATCGGCTGGTTCGAGCTGGGCTCGTACACCGAGGCGCTGGGCGAGCTCGACCGTCTCCCGGTCGAGGATCGCAACCGCACCGAGACCCTCGAGCTCCGGGCGGTCATCCTCCAGCAGATGGATCGCTGGGACGAGGCGGCGCGGTCCTACACCGTGCTCTGCGGACGGGCCGGCGCCCCGGTCGACCGTTTCATCGCCTGGGGGTGCTGCCTGTACGAGATGGGGCGGATCCCCGAGTGCCGACTGGCGCTGCTGTCGGCCCCGGACGAGGCGCGCACCTGTGGTCTGTGGAACTTTCACCTGGCCTGCTACGAGTCGATCCTCGGGAACAAGGAGGAAGCACGTCGGCTTGTTCTCGAATGCCTCCGGGTGGAGCCTTCCCTCCAGGACATGGTTCAGAGGAACGAGAATCTCGCTCCGTTGGTGGCCTCCTGAGGCGATTGACGCGGTTGCGGTATCCCGAATCCCCAGTCTCCGAGTCTCCGAACCTAGTTTCGTGATTCTGGATTGGGGATCCGAGAGGGACTCTCGGTCCCGCCGTGGGGGGCGTCCCCGGGGGCGGCTCTACTCCACGATCTTGGGAACCACGAACAGCCCTCCTGCCTTGGCCGGGGCGTTGCGCAGCGCGTCCTCGTGGTCCATCGGGGGATGGGTCTCGTCGGGACGCATGATGTTCGTGAGCGGGAAGGCGTGGGCGGTGGGCTCGATGCCCTCGACGTCGACCTCCTTCAGCTTGGCGACGTAGCCGAGGATGTTGCCGAGCTGGTCGCCGAGCCGTTGCTGTTCCTCGGGCGTCAGCTCGATCCGGGCCAGGCGGGCGACGTACTGGATGTTGAAGTCGGACATCGTGGCGGTGGGGCAGGGGGTGGCGTCTAGTCCTCGCCGAAGCCGCCCTGGACGAGGGCCTCGAGCTGCTGGAGGGCTCTCTGGGCGTCGATCCCGGAGCAGGTGATCCGAAGGGCGCTCCCCGGACCGGCTGCCAGGAGGAGGAGCCCCATGATGCTCTTGCCGTTGATCGATTCGCCGTCCTTCTCGACCCAGACCTCGCAGTTGAAGCTGCTGGCCAGCTTGACGAACTGCGACGAGGGACGGGCGTGGACACCGTTCTTGTTCTTCACGGTGACCTCGCAGGAGACGGATGGTGCGGTGGTGGACATTCCAGACGGACTCTCTTGAGGGAAGGTGGAGGCGGGCCCCGAGGTTTGCCAGTAGGGAATCCGGTGGCCGTACGGTTGGCCCTACGGCTTGCCAAGCCCCCCCGACACCGCAGTGTCGGGGCATGTCGACACTGTCCCACATCGACGACGCCGGTGACGCCCGGATGGTCGACGTCTCGGCCAAGCCCTCCATCGCCCGCGAGGCGGTCGCCTCGGGTGAGATCCGCCTGTCGGAGGCGACGCTGCGTCTGGTGGAATCCAACGCCATCGCCAAGGGCAACGTCCTCGCCACCGCCCGGCTCGCCGGGATCATCGCCGCCAAACGGACCGCCGACCTCATCCCGCTGTGCCATCCGCTCGCCCTGACGCGGTGCGATGTCGACCTCGAGATTCCCTCGACCCGCGATCGCATCGTGATCCGGGCCACCACCGGGATCGTTGCCGGCACCGGGGTGGAGATGGAGGCGTTGATGGCGGTGAGCGTCGCGGCCCTGACGCTCTACGACATGTGCAAGGCGGTCGACCGATCCATGGTGATCGGGGATATCCGACTGGTCTCCAAGACGAAGCGCCCCCTCGCCTGACCCTTTGCCGTCTGCCGCGCCGGGTTCGATGCGGTTGACGGCCGTGGTTCAGCGCCCCGAGGCCAGGACCACCCCGATGCGGGTCTTCAGTTCCTCGTTGATCGAGGCCGTGGAGCGTTCTCCGTCGATGATCCGGAACCGGTAGGTGGACTGGAGCCGGCGGAACGTCTCCCGCATCGCGGCCTGGTACTTGAGGAAGCTGTCGAACATGTCGCGCGACAGGCCGAGGTCCATGCCGCTCTCCCAGAAGTCGAGCGACTGGTTCTTGGCGAACACGCGCTGGACGAGCTGCTCCGGGGAGACCTCGAGGTAGAACACGGCGTCGGGCACCAGCGCGATGCCGTACAGGTTCCGCAGCCACCTCTCGTCCATGCCCCGGACCAGGTCGCGGGCCATGAGGGTGTAGATGTAGCGGTCGGCGAGCACCACGGCTCCGGCCCGCAGCGCGGGCAGCATGGCGTGTTCCAGCTGGTCGGCGAAGTCGGTCGCGTAGAACAGCGACAGGGTGGTGCGGGAGAGGATGTTGCCCTGCTGGGCCTGCTCGAGCTGTTCGCTGACGAGCGTCGACCGCTTGAGCCCGACCTGCAGCGTGGCATGGCCCGTGCCCTCGAGCCATTCGACCAGCCGGGAGATCTGGGTCGACCGGCCTGATCCGTCCGCGCCCTCGATCACGATCAGCTTCCCGGTGAGCTTCTCCAGATCGACCCCGGGCAGGCCGTGTCCGAAGAACGTCTTCGGCGTGATCTCGGGAACGACCACCCGGGTGCTGGCGGTCGACCGGGTGGAGGTCCGGGGGGCGGGTCTGGCAGGGCGGCGGGGCATGGGTCAGGTGGCCGAGGCGGTGCGGTAGTCGGCGAGACGGATGTGGCCCGAGACGAGGCGCCGGACCACGTCCTGCTGCGCCTCGATCCGGTCGTTCGCGTCGATCATGACGAAGTTGAACTCCATGAAAATCGCCAGGTACTGCTCGAAGATCCGTCCCTGGAACAGCCGGAAGCTTTCATAGGGGTTGGTGGACAGCTGCAGATCCATGCCGGCCTCGTGGAACTTGAGGACGGGTCGGTTGTCGAGGATGCGGGCGAGGGAGACCTCGAGGCTGGCCTTGAAGAAGAAGATCAGGTCGGGCAGGGCGGCGTGGCTGTAGACACCCCGGACCCAGTCGGGCGGGACACCCCGGACGACGTCCCGGGCGAAGGCCGTGAAGATGTAGCGGTCGCAGAGGACGATGTACCCCGCCCTCAGGAGCGGCAGCAGCTGGCGCTCGTATCGGTCGGCGAAGTCGGTCGCATGGATCAGGCTGAAGGTGGTCGGCGTGAGGAGGTTCTCCTTCTTGCCCCGGCTGGTGGCGCTCTTGACGAGAGCCGACGAGTTCCAACTAGAAAAGAACACCTTGCAGCCCTGCTGCTCGAGCCACTTCTGGAGCAGGTGCACCTGGGTGGATTTCCCGGAGCCGTCGAGACCCTCCACGGCGATCAACCGTCCTGGGAATCCCAACTCGGCGACGGTGCGGTTCATGTGGGGGGAAACTTAGGAACGTCGGCCCCGAATCACAAAGTCGAATTTCGGAACACCCTGCCGCACGGGCGATTCAAGCGGGATCCTTCAGGGCATGAAAAAGGCCGGGGACGACCCGAAGGCCATCCCCGGCCACCCCACCTCCGGGAGACTGAACTCCCGGGAAAACGGCGCGGAAACCCAGCGGGGCCACGGGATTCCGGGTCCGAGGTTCCTCCCCGCCCCGACGAACGCAAGGGTCCATTTCAGAAGATGTTCACAATCGCGGTTCCCCTGGAAATCGCCGCCGTCCGAGTCCTCCGAAACGTTCGGTGACCGGCTCTAAACCCGTGCTCTTCGTCCACGGCTGTGGCTTCCTTCCCGCGGTGACCCTCTATGACCAGCTGGTCCGGATGACCTCCACCGGCAGCGATGCGCTGCTCGGGGGATTCCTCGGCCACGCCACGTCCCGGGGACTCTCGCTGTACCCGGCCCAGGAGGAGGCGATCCTCGAGCTGTTCGAGGACCACAATGTGATCCTCAACACGCCGACCGGGTCGGGAAAGTCCCTCGTGGCCGCAGCCCTCCACTTCCAGTCGATCGCCCGGGGTCGACGCTCGGTCTACACCTGTCCGATCAAGGCCCTCGTCAACGAGAAGTGGCTCGCCCTGTGCCGGGAGTTCGGACCCGAGAACGTCGGCCTCGCCACGGGCGACGCCACGGTCAACCACGATGCGCCCATCCTCTGCTGCACGGCGGAGATCCTCGCCAACATCGCCCTCCGGGACGGTCCCGAGGCACGGGTCCACGACGTCGTCATGGACGAGTTCCACTACTACTCCGATCGCGACCGGGGCGCGGCGTGGCAGATCCCGTTGCTGACCCTCCCACAGACCCGCTTCCTCCTGATGTCGGCCACGCTGGGCGAGACGGACTTCTTCGCCGGGGAGCTGACCCGGCTGAACGGGCGGGTCACGACGATCGTGAAGTCCGTGACCCGGCCGGTGCCCCTGGAGTTCTCCTATGCCGAGACTCCGTTGGCCCAGACGGTCGAGACGCTCCTGGCCGACGGGAAGGCGCCGGTCTACGTAGTGCATTTCACGCAGGTCGAGGCGGCCGAGAGCGCCCAGGACTTCACCAGCCTCCCGGTGGCGACCCGCGAGGAGAAGGCCGTGCTGGCCTCGGAGCTCGAGGGGTTCCGCTTCAGCAGCCCGTACGGACCCGAGCTCAGGAAGTGGCTCCGACAGGGGATCGGACTCCACCACGCGGGCCTGTTGCCGAAGTACCGCATCCTCGTCGAACAGCTCGCGCAGAAGGGCCTCCTCAAGGTCATCTGTGGCACCGACACCCTCGGCGTTGGGATCAACGTCCCGATCCGCACCGTGCTGTTCACGCGGCTGTGCAAGTTCGATGGCCAGAAGGTCGGCATCCTGACCGTGCGCGACTTCCACCAGATCGCCGGACGGGCGGGCCGCAAGGGGTTCGACTCCGTGGGCTGGGTCGTGGCCCAGGCCCCCGAGCACGTCATCGAGAATCTCAAGCTCGAGGAGAAGGCCAGGCGGGACGGCAAGAAGGTGGTGAAGCGCCAGGCGCCCGACAAAAACTTCGTGAACTGGGATGGCAAGACCTATGAGCGGCTCCAGAACTCGCCCCCGGAACGGCTAACCTCACGCTTCCAGGTCACCCACGCGACCCTCCTCCAGGTGCTTGGGCGTCCGGGCGATGGCTGTGCCGCCATGGCGGATCTCATCCGGCGATCCCACGAGTCGCCCAACCAGAAGCGGGTCCATCGGAAACGGGGCTGGCAGCTGTTCCGATCGCTGGTCGAACGCCAGATCATCACGATCGCAGGGCCCGACGAGGCCGGTCCCAGGCTCCGGGTGAATGTCAGCCTCCCGGAGGACTTCTCCCTCAACCAGGCCCTGTCGCTGTTCCTGCTCGACACCCTTCCGATCCTCGATCGCGAGGCGCCCGAATACGGCCTCGACGTCATCACGCTCGTCGAATCCATCCTGGAGGATCCCGATGTCATCCTGAGGGCCCAGCTGAACCGGCTGAAGTCCCAGAAGGTGGCCGAGCTGAAGGCGCAGAGGATGGACTACGACCAGCGGATGGAGGAGCTCGAGAAGCTGGAGCATCCGAAGCCGCGACGGGAGTTCATCTACGAGACCTTCAACGCCTGGGCGGCCCGTCATCCGTGGGTCGGACAGGAGAACATTCGTCCGAAGAGCATCGCCCGCGAGATGTTCGAGGAGTTCCGGACCTTCGCCGACTACCTCCGGCTCTATGAGCTGCAGCGTGCCGAGGGCGTTCTGCTCCGCCATCTCAACAGCGTCTACAAGGTGCTCTCCCAGACCGTCCCCGCGGCCGCCAAGACCGAGACACTGCTCGAGATGGAGGAGTCCCTGCGGCTCATGCTGCGCCAGGTGGATTCCAGCCTTCTCGACGAATGGGAGAAGCTGCGGGATCCCTCGCGGGTTCCCACCCGGCCGGATGCCCCGGAGATCCGTCCCCCAGGTGCCGAGGAGGCCGCCCAGGACATCACCCGGGACGGCAAGGCCTTCCTGGCACTGATCCGTCCCCGGGTCTTCAACCTGATGCGGGCCTTGGTCGACGCCGACTGGGCCACGGCGGAGGGGCTGGTCCGGGTGGATCCCGAGCGGCTGGCCTCATCGGGACCATCGGCCGTCCCGCAGACCCCGGGGACCCTTTGGGGCCAGGCCCTCGAGGCCTATCACCAGGAGCATGAGGCGTTCTGTTTCCATCCCGAGGCCCGGAACCTGCGCCACACCCATGTAATCCCCTCCGAGGACCGATCCCGCTGGCGGATCGAACAGGTCCTGGTGGATCCCGACGCTCTCAACGACTGGGTGATCGAACTGGAGGTCGACCTCCACGCCTCCCGCGAGGCGCGGGAACCAGTCCTCCATTGGAAGCGGATGGGACCGGTGGGAATGGCCTAGGACCAGGACCGGAGAGTGTGGCCCACGGCCGTGGTGGGTGATGCAGTGCCCTGCATCATGAGGCGCACGCACGACACCCCGCGGTCGCCCAACCCCGGGGACAGCCTAGCGTCTGATGGGATGACAGAGTTCGCGCAGACCCCCATCTTCTCCCCGGAATCTGGTGCTGCTCCCAACAGTGCTGGACTGGTCCCGGTCGCCTCCACCGTTCCGGAGTCTTATGCCCAACCCCACCGAATCCAGTTCCATGCCGACCCTCTTCTCACCGCTCCAGCTTGGCTCGCTCGAGGTTCCGAACCGCATCCTCATGGCGCCGCTCACGCGATGCCGGTCGGAGGCGGGTGATGTTCCGGGCGACCTGATCGCGACCCACTACGCGCAGTGGGCGAGCGCCGGGCTTCTCATCGCCGAGGCGACCATGGCGATCCCCAACAACTGTGCCTTCATGGGAGCCCCGGGCATCCACTCGGAGGCCCAGGTCCGTGGCTGGCGCAAGACCACCGACGCCGTCCATGCGGCAGGCGGGCGCGTCTATCTCCAGCTCTGGCACGGCGGCCGAGCCTGCCATTCGCTCCTGAACGGGGGAATGCAGCCGATCGCTCCAAGCGCGATCGCGATCGAAGGCGGCGGGATCCACATGCCCGAAGGCCCAAAGCCCTATGAGACCCCGCGTAAGCTGCCCGACGACGAGATCCCGGAAATCATTGAGGGATTCCGCCGGGCGGCGGAGAACGCCCATCGCGCGGGATTCGACGGGGTCGAGGTGCATGGCGCGAACGGATATCTGCTCGACCAGGTCCTGCGTGATGGCAGCAACCGTTGCGGCGGTTCCTATGGCGGTGGCCTCGAGAACCGCTCAAGGCTCATGCTGGAGGTCGTCGACGCTGTCGCCAGCGTCTTCGGTCCTGGCCGGGTCGGGCTGCGCCTCTCTCCGTTGAACGGCTTCAGTTCGATGCGGGACAGCGATCTCGTCGAACTGACAAACCATCTCTGCCACGCGCTGTCGCCGCGCGGCCTTTCGTATCTCCATGTGATGCGTGCCGATTTTCTCGGCCAGCAACATGCCGATGTGCTTGGTCTGGCGCGTCGCGCGTTCCATGGGCCGCTGGTCGCGAACATGGGCTATTCGCCCGGCGAGGCCGCGCTCGCCGTCGAATCAGGCGCGGTCGACGCCGTTGCGTTCGGCACGGCATTCCTTGCGAATCCCGATATGCCCGCCCGCATCCAGGCGAAGGCTCCGCTGAACACGCCGGATCCATCGACCTTCTACACGGGGGGCGCGAAGGGGTACACCGACTGCCCGACTCTCGCAGCCGCAGCGCGCTGACCGCAGGGGTTGCGCGCCCGAAAGGCCTCGACGCGGCGTCCCGACGGGATCCGGACCGCAGGCGGGGCACGCAGCCTTGTCGGGAGAACAGGATCTCCGCAGCATGACCCGGTTTCCAGCGTCGTCCGATCCGCCCATGAATCCCCCTCTGTTCGCCGAGTTCGCCGAGCGCCGCTGTCCGATCTGCGTCGTGGGACTTGGCTATGTCGGACTGCCCCTCGCCACGGCCCTCGCCTCGCGGTTCGACGTCATCGGATTCGACATCGATCCCGACCGGATCGCGCAGCTCCGGGACGGACGGGACCGGACGGGGGAGGTGTCCGCCGAGCGTCTGGGCCGCCATCCGATCCGCTTCACGACGGATCCCGCCGTCCTCTCGGAGGCCCGGCTGATCATCGCCACGGTGCCGACCCCGATCGATGCGCATCGTCGTCCCGACCTTGGTCCCCTGATCCGGGCGAGCACGACGATCGGTCAGCACCTGCGTCCCGGGACGGTCGTGGTCTACGAATCGACGGTCTATCCGGGCTGCACGGAGGAGGAATGCCTGCCCCGCATCGAGGCGGCGAGCGGGCTCCGATGGAGGCGGGATTTCCACGCCGGGTATTCGCCTGAGCGCATCAATCCGGGCGATCCCGAGCACACAATCGTGCGGATCCGGAAGGTGGTCTCCGGCGATTCCCCGGGGACGTCCCAGCTCCTCGAACAGGTCTATGGAGCGGTCATCACCGCCGGGGTCCACGTGGCGCCGGACATCCGGACGGCCGAGGCGGCGAAGGTCATCGAGAACACGCAGAGGGACCTCAACATCGCCCTGATGAACGAGCTGGCGCTGATCTTCGATCGGATGGGCATCCGGACCCTCGACGTCCTGGAAGCTGCCGGCACCAAGTGGAACTTCCTGCCCTTTCGACCCGGCCTCGTCGGCGGCCACTGCATCGGGGTCGATCCCTACTACCTCACCTTCAAGGCCGAGAGTCTGGGATACCACCCCGAGGTGATCCTGGCCGGACGCCGGATCAACGATTCGATGGGCCACCACATCGCGGCCCAGACCGTCAAACGGCTCATCGAGGCCGATCACCCCGTGAAGGGGGCCCGGGTGCTCATCCTCGGCTGGACCTTCAAGGAGAACGTGCCGGACATCCGGAACACCCGCGTGATCGACATCTACCGCGAGCTGGCCCTCTACGGGATCGAGGCGAAGGCCCATGATCCGCTGGCGGATCCGGACGAGGTGGAGCGTGAATATGGGCTCAGGCTGATCCCCGACGCGGCGGCCTCGGGACCCTACGACGCCGTGATCCTTGCCGTGCGGCACCGGGTCCTGGCCGCGGAGTTCACCCTGGAACGGATCCGCACCCTCGGGGCCGGGAGGCCCCCGCTGGTGATGGACGTGAAGGGATTCTTCCGTCCGGCCGACTACCGGGCCGCGGGCATCGACCACTGGCAGCTCTGAGGTCTCCGGGGTCGCTGGCGGTCTGGACCCGTGGCCCGGATCAGTTCCACCGCCAGGGCGACCGGGGCGTGGTCTGCACCTGGACCCGCGGCTGCGTCGCGGGCGCCTCCGGGGTTTCCCCGGACTTCGGGAGGATGCGGCAGAAGCGTCCAAGGGCCGATTCCGTGGGCCCTGCAAAGGCGATGCCCATGGCGCGGAGCAGGTCCACGCGGACCCAGGCCTCACCGAGGGTGAATCGGTCCTGGGGATGCACCTTCTCCGGATTGGGGTTCCCGAGGGTTTGGACCGTCAGGTATCCGGCCAGCCGCTCCGGGGGCACGCCAATAAGACCGCCGAGCGTGTCCGCGCCGAGCGCCTCGCCCGGTGCGACGGGGGGCTGAAGATGGTCGTGGCTGAGGAACCGCCGGGTCGGGAGGCCGGACTGCACGAGGTCCAGGCTCCAAGCCTCCTGGTCGTGGTCGGTCATCACAAGGCAGGGCTGTCCGGAGACGCGGGCCAACCCTTCGGCCAGCCGCCCCGCATGTTCCCAGCCCTGCGTCAGGTGCAGGCAGCACCAGCCGGCACCGGCCGGGCCCCAGAAGACACACTCAGGGACCGGCAGGCCGCCAACGGTACCGGTGCCGACATCGAGCCGCTGTGAGGCGAGTTCCCCGAGGCAGAACCCCATGGGGTCCAGGGCATCCGCGAGGGTGCGTCGCGCCTGGGCGTTCCAGGGCTCGCGCCAGAAGATCTGGACTGGGTTGGAGGACATGTGGGCTCGGGTTGGTTCGTGTTCCGACACTGTCACGGTGGCGGGCGGGGGAGCCTCTGCCAAGTCCGCAAAACTAGGGAGACCTGCGTCCGCCCGTCCGCCCGGGACGAGGGGGCCACCTACTCGGCCACGAGACGGATCCGGAAGTACCGGGAGGCGTCGTCGGACGGGATCCGCCACCGCTGGAGATCGGTCCGGAATCGGTCGCCTGCGGGTCGGTCCAGCACCTCGGTCCAGGGGCCATCCGGGGTGGCGGCCTCCTCCACCACGGTCCGTCGACCCGCCCGCCCTAGCCATCGTAGTTCACGCTGCCCCGACGCGTCCCGGACCACTGTGACGACGGGGGTGTCGAGGACCGTCTCCCGTTCGTTCCAGCGCAGCAGATGGCTCGAATCCGGCCTGCGGTCCGAGAGGTCCGGCCGGGTTCCCTCTAGGAATTCCCAGCCGTCGGGGAGCCCGTCGCCATCGGTGTCCGGGGTGTCCTGCCGCGTCCCCGCCGCCAGTTCCGCCGCCGCCCCCAGCCCGTCTCCGTCCGGATCGTCCGATCCCGGTTCGGCACGACGGAACTCGAGGCCGTCGAACACCAGCCCGGTCCTGTCGATCGCCCGGAGCCGCAGTCGATCGGCACGCAGCCGGAGGTCGACGTGATGCCATCGCGGCTCGAAGAACGCGCTGCCAGCGTCGCGCTCCACCAGGCCGTAGAGAAGGATGCCCCCTCCGCCGCTGACGATGCGATGGGTGCCCTGTGAGGGATGGTGGCGCTCGAAGTTGTGGTCGTGCCCCGAGAAGATCATCTGGACGCCGTGACGGGCGGCCAGAGGCATGAGCGTTGCGGCGACCTCCTGGCTGTCCGGGAACCCGTTGCCGTCGTAGTCATCGAATCGGTGCCCGCCGGAGGTGGCCGGGGGGTTGTGGACACAGATGAACTTCCATGGCTTGGCGCTGCCCGAGAGATCGCGCTCCGCCCATTCGAGCTGCGGGGATCCCGGTCGGATCGCGTACTGGCTGGAGTAGGGCCAGAAGAGCATCGTGAAGTGCGCCTCCCCTGCGTCGAACGAGTAGTAGAACTCCGGCCGGGTCCGGTCCGCCACATGGCGTTCGGCGGGGACGTCGTTGGTCGGAGTCCGAATCGAATCGAGCAGATGCTCCGCCGGGATGTAGAGGTCGTGGTTTCCCCAGACGTAGAAGGACGCGGTCGACCTCAGCGTGGGCCGGTAGACGGAGAGGAAACGGGTGTCGGAAAGGCCGGGATAGGGCGCCGGGTACACGACATCCCCGAGGTGCAGCAGGACGTCGTACCGCGCCTGGTTCAGGTTGCGCGCCACGTCGAACTGCGGCGCGCTGCCGGCCCCGGAATCCCCGATCAGGGCGACGTCGAGGTCCCCCTCGGACGGGAGCGTCCGGAACGACAGCACCGGCGACGAGGCCTTGTCGGTGCGGACCCGATAGTAGTGGCGCGTGCCGGGTGGCAGGCCTGACAGCAGGACCTCCTGGAGAGGGGTCCGGCCCCTGGACTCGACCGTGCGGGCGTCGGAGAGGTCGGCGGAGAGTCCGACCTCCACCCGGCCGGCCTGGGGCTCGAGTGTCCGCCACATCACCAGCGCCTGGTGGGTGAGGACGGACTGGAGGTAGGGTCCCCGGGTGAAGTTGGCGAGGAGCTCGGGCACCAGGGCCACGTCGGCGCTGATGCCGGCGGTCGGATGGACCGCGATGGCCAGGAGGTTGGTCCCGGAGCGGAGCAGGGGGAGGGCGGTGTCGAGGGACAGGACCTGCGCCGACCCGGCGGATCGGAAGGCGGTGGCCTTCTGGTCGAAGGCCACCGGCGTTCCCGGTGTTCCGTCGAGACCCCGTCTCAGGCATTCCTGGCCATTCAGGTAGGCCACGAACCCGCCCTGCCAGTCACACAGCAGGGCGAGGCTCTGGATCGTTCCGCGATCGTCGACCTGGAACGTCGTCCGGAAGAGCACGGTGCCGGATCCCCGATTCGTCCAGGGCAGCGGCGTGGTTTCCCCCCAGGTGGTCCGACCGAAGCCCGACCGGTCCTCAGGCCAGGCGCTGTCGTCGAAGCCGGCCTGGTTCCAGCCCTCCGGCGCCGGCAGACCGCGCGGGTCGTAGCGCCAGAGGGCCCCGACCTCGACCAGCGCGGGTTCCGACGCGACCGTCCGGCATCCGATGGCGAGGTGGAGGATCAGGTAGCCGAGATGGTGGAAAGGGCTGAGGTGGCGCAGGCGCATCTTCGATGGGGGTGCAGTCCGGTCTCGACTCCGAGGTTTCCAAAACCTTCCCGGTGGAGTTTGGATTTGGCGAGGACCAACTGTCCCGGATCAACGGTCCCCAGGAAGGGGGGCCGGTGGGACGAGACGGGCCCGGGGTGCGACGCCGGGGACCGGTCTCGGTCACTGCTGGATCCGTTGTAGGGCCTGACGCGACCGGAGCTCGAGGGTGGCCTTGAGGGCGGGGAGTTCGCTGGCAAGCCGATCGTAGAGGGTGGCCGCCTCCCGCCAGCGTCCGGCCGCCTCGAGGAGACGTCCGGCCTCGCGTCCGGCCTCCTTGAGCCACCACGGATCGGCGGCCTCCCCGGGGCGGGCGAGCGAGCCGTTCACGACATCGAGGTAGTGGTTGAGCGCGGCTTCCTGGAGGGGCTTTGCGGCCGCCTCCGACTGCAATGCGGCCCGTTTCTCGGCGACCACACCAAGGCCGACCGACGCCTTGGATCGGGCGGTGATGTCGGCCTTCGGGGAGGCGATGATCCGCCGGTAGAGTTCGTCCGCCTTGGCGTAGTTGTTGGTCGACTGGGTCGCGAGCTGCAGGTGGCAGTCGGCCATGCGGCCGAGGGCGGCGATCGACACCGGCGAGTTGGTGAACTGGGCCGCCGCCGTGAACGCCTCGAGGGCCCTCCGGTAGGGCTCCACCGGGGTTGCGTCGTCGGCCCTCGGGGTCTGCACATGGGTCTCACCCAGGGAGAGGTAGGCCTGGGCGAGAAGCGGGGTCGGGGTCGTCCGGTCATTCAGCAGTTCTAAAAACTGTTCCCGGGCGCTTGCGACGCTCTGGCGTCGGCGCGCCGACTCCGCGGCACGGAGTCGGGCCTCGTGCCATTGGGGGCTGCCCCGCCACGCGGTGTTCGTCAGGAGGTTCACACAGAGCCGTTCGGCCTGGGCATAGTCCCCCTGCGAGAAGGAGTGGTCGGCCAGCCACAGGGAGGCGGTCTGCGAGATGGGGTTGGTCGGGAACTGGGCGGCGATGTCGGTGAAGCGGGCCACGGCGTTGTCTGTGAGTCCGGCCTGGACCATCGCCCACGCGCGGTCGAATTCCGCCTGGGGCCTGCGGGAATGGTCCGGATGCGTGGCGATCCAGTGGTCGAGGGCCCCGACCGCCGGTCCCCAGGCCCGGGTTCGGAGCTCGATCGCGGCGAGTCCGAGCTCTGCATCCGGCGCCGAGATCCCCGACGGATAGTCCTTCAGGAAGCGCCGCAGCAGTGCACGCCCCGCCTCCGGATCCCCCGTCTCCGCCAGCAGCTGGGCCACGACCATCACCGAGGGGGCGATCTCCGGCTCCGGGAGCCGGCGCTGGATGAGTTCCTCGGCGGATTCCCGTGCGGCGGTCGGCTCCCGGGCACCCACTGCGGCCTGGGCGGCCTGGACCAGTGCCTTGGGCAGGAGCTCCTTCTGGACACGGGCATTCGTGGCGGAGCCCCGCACCAGATCCCTCAGGTGCTTCAGGGCCTTGCCAGGATTGCCCAGACGCAGCTCCGCGTCGGCGAGCTTGAAGCGGGCGACGGACCCCTCCCATCCGGGCGGGAGCAGCGGCAGGGCGGCCTCGAAATCGGATGCCGCGGCCTGGATCCGCTCCGGCGGATCCTTAGCCTCGAGCGATTCCCAGAGGGCCCAGCCCCGGCCGAGATGGAGTCCTCCGGCACACAGCGGGGCGGGGGACCGTTTCAGACCCTCCGAGAACTGACCGATCGCCCGTGTCAGCAGCGCTGCACCACCGGCCGGGGCGTTGGTGAGGCCGCGCTCCTGCAGGAACTGCTGCAGCAGCGACTGGCCGATCCGGAGGTGGAACTCCGCCGCGCCGGGATCGTCGGGATGCCCGGTCAGATAGGTCTCCAACTGCTCCCGGGCCCGGGTCCAGTCGGACTGCCCGGCGGCGAGATCCGCCAGGGCGAGGGTGGCCTCCCGCTGGCGGTCGAGAGGGGTCTCGGGGGCCAGGTTGCGCCCGTACGCGGCTTCCGCCGCGCCACGATCCCCGGCCCGGCCCCAGAGTCTCCCTGCGAGGGCGTTGGCCTCGGCCCGGATCTCGGGGAGCCCCTCCTCGGCCAGGATCCTGCCCCACGCCTCCGCGGCACGGGCCGCCTCCGCCGGTTGGTCCGAATCCTCATGAAGACCGGCCAGGACCCGCCACCGCAGGGCCTTCTCCCGGGGTGTCGACGCCAGGGACTCGGCGTCCTGGAGCGACGCGATCGCATCGGCTGGCCGCTTCAGTGCCTGGAGTGCCTCGGCCCGGGTCAGAAGTCCACGGAGGACGAGCGGGGCGTCCGAGCGCAGCTGGAGGGCTTGCGCAAACGCCCCCTGGGGCGACTGGAGGATCTCCAGCGCGGCGGCCGGTTCGCTTTCCTTGAGCCGGCATTGGGCCAGCCGGATGGAGGCGACCGCCGCCATCGGGGGGGGCGTCGGGGCTGCCAGGTAGTTGGAGAATGAACGCGCCGACCCCGACCAGTCCCCGGCGGCCCAGCTGCGTTCGGCCTCGGCGAACCGAAGCCGTGATTCCGCCTCCGGGCGGAGCCGGGATTCAGGATGGGCGTTCGAGAACGCGGCCAAGGAGGCGGCCGCCCGCTCCCATTGGCCAAGGTCGAAATCCCTCAGGGCCGCCTCATAGGCTAGACGCTCCGCACCGTCCTGAGCCCGTGCCCCTCTGAAGGTGAGGCCGCAGAGGAGCCCGATGACCACGACCCAGGAGCCGAGCGTCCGGGAAGGCCTCGGGCGACGGCGGGGTGTTGGCAGGGAGGGCTCCATCGGAAACGACACTCCACGGAGTCTCGCCACGTTGGGAGCCACGGCAAAGAGCAAAGAGCAGCCGGGACTCCCGGAGCCTTGTACAGTGCGTCCTTGTTGCAGATAGGGGCACCCGGTAGTCTTTAAACGGTGAAAGCCAACGAAGGGTCCCGTCCGATATCGCCCCCTCCGCGTGAGCGTCCGGTCTGGGCCTCGCGGTCGAAGCGGGGTTGGGACCTCTGGCGCCCGCGGCTGCTCCGTCTGCTGTTGGCGATCCTCGTGCCGACGCTGTTTTTTGGGGCCATCGAGCTGGCCCTTCGGATCTCCGGATACGGATATCCCACCTCGTTTCTTCTGCCGGCGCAGATCGACGGCCGTGACATGCGGGTCGACAACCCTCGGTTTGGCTGGCGTTTCTTTCCGTCCCGGATTGCCAGGAGCCCGGTCGCTACGGCATTCACAGCCAAGAAGGATCCTGGGATGTACCGCATCTTTCTGTTCGGCGAATCCGCCGCGCTAGGAGATCCGCGCCCATCGCTGGGACTGGCGCCCCATCTTGAGGTCCTGCTGGAGGACCGCTTCCCCGGGACACGGTTCGAGGTGATCCCGGCCGCCATGACCGCCATCAATTCCCATGTGATGCGGGAGATTGTCGACGAGGTATCCCGTTATGATGGCGACCTCTGGATCGTCTACGCCGGCAACAACGAGTACAGCGGACCTTTCTTTCCCAAGACATCGCTCGGGGGTGGGGCGGTTCACCAGGAGCTGGTGCGATGGCTCATGAGGGCCCGGAAGACCCGCCTCGGTCAGTGGCTCACCGCGCTTCAGGAACGGATGCAGTCGCGATCGAGGCCGACGGAGTGGGCGGGGCTCAAGGCGTTCAGGGACTCGGAACTCCCGCCATCCGATCCGCGTCGCGTCGTCGTTCAGGAGGCCTTCCGTCGCAACCTTGATGAGGTGGTGCGCACGGGCGGGAGGGCCGGAATCCCTGTCATCGTGTCGACCATGGCGACGAATCTCCGGGACTGTGCGCCGTTCGGTTCCTGGAGGGGGGGCGGAATCTCCCAGGAGGATGTCGCCCGGGCACTGGCAGCGTTCCGCGCAGCGCCGACGAATTCCGGTCCCAACGGAGACACGTCTTCGGGATGGCGCGCGGCGGCTGAGGGGTGTCGGTCCATCCTGGACGTTGACCCCCGCGATGCGGAAACCCACTTCCGGCTCGGGGTCTGCGAGCTCTCCCTTGGGAACGCCAGCGGGGCCAGGACCGAGTTCCTAATGGCCCGCGACCTGGATGCGTTGCCGTTCCGGGCGGACTCCGCCCTCAACCTGGTCGTGACCGCGGTCGCCGAGGACGGCAAGGGACGCCGCGTGGGCTTCGTCGACGCCCAGAAGGCCATCGCGGAGGTCAGTGATTTCCGCATCGAAGGGGGAGACCTTTTCTACGAGCACGTCCATCTCAATCCCGAGGGCAACTACCAGCTTGCGGTCGCCCTCGCCGATGCGGTGGTGCCTTGGCTGCCCAAGGAAATCGTCGCGAAGGGGCGCAGCGCCTGGTCGGATGCCGCCTCCACTGGGGAACAACTGGGGCTGTCGGATTGGAACCGCTACGCGATGCTCGAGGACATTGCGCGTCGCCTGAACGAGATGCCCTATACCCGTCAATTCAACCATGCGGCCCAGCGCCGTCGGATCGCCGAACAGATGGCCAAACTCCGTCCCCGTCTCCATCCCCGCGAGGTTGCCGATGCCCGGGAGCAGTTCGAAGCGGCCGTCAAGCGACGCCCCGATAGGGCCTGGATCCACCAGAACTTCGCCGAGTTCCTTGAGATGGCCGGGGATACGGAGGCGGCGTTGGCCGAATGGACAACCCTTGCCCGCCTGATTCCGCACCACTACCTCCCCCCTTACCAGTCTGGACGCATCCTGGCCCGGTTGAAGCGGTTCGATGACGCCAGTGAACGGTTGGAGGTTGCCCTGCGGATCCGACCCGACCTCGACGAGGCCCACCTCGATCTCGGACAGATCTTTGCCGCCCAGAAGAAGTGGGCGGAGGCCCTCGGTGAGTACGCGGTATTCCAAAACCGACGTCCGGATGATCCACGGGTCCAGGTCCGAAAGGCGGACGTGCTGGCGGCCCAGGGTCGGCGTCCCGAGGCCATCCAGTGCCTGCGGAACGCGATCGCCCTGAGGCCCACCTACTGGGAGCCGCGGTACCTGCTCGGGGTGGAACTGGGTTTCGACGGGAAGTTCGCCGAGGCGGAGCCGGAGTTCGGCGAGGTGGTCCGGCTCAATCCGGAACATACCCTTGCCCGGTTCAACTGGGCGGTGGCTCTTGCGAAGCAGGCTCGGTACGCGGAGGCGATCCGTGAGTTCGAGGAGGTGCTCCGCCGCAATCCCGGCAATGGCCAGGCCCGACAGTATCTCGATGCCCTGAAGGCGAGTGCGGCAGGCCCCCCAGCTAAGTGATTTTTCGCCGCGCGATGGGGTCCGAGACAGTTGTGATGAGGTGAGGGGCGGGCGAAAGGGTAGGTCTTTCCTGAGACTCCGAAGTGCCCAAGTACCCAAGGACCGCGCGAAGTAACGAGTAACGGGGTCAAACGAGTAACGGGGTCAGGTCATCTGTTTCGAGTAACGGGCTCAGGTCATCTGTATCGATCAAAAGAAACTGGAGCCAAGAGAAATTGAGAGAAATTGGGTCAGGTCATCTGTTGAATGCCTCGACTCATTGGCCGCTTGGATGCCACTTTTGGATTCGGCCTCTTGGAATGATGTCTTGGACTGGTCGTGGCGCCTTTTCGCTGCCCCTTCATCGGCTCCAAAACCTTGTTTTGAGGCACGAGCGTCACCGCTCGACACAAGCCCACCCAGATCGCCCGTGGTGAGGCAATCGCAGGCGCGGTTTCCTGATTCAGGATTGGCCAGTCCCTGGCCGAGTTCAGTTCATCCAGCCACCCGGACCCGCAGGTCGCGCAGACAACTC
>VHCG01000021.1 GCA_016871805.1 Verrucomicrobiota bacterium | reverse complement strand
TGTTACGCGTGGCTGGCGAAGCCAACGAACAGGTTGCCCTGGACCTTCCCCTGCTCCTCCTTGGGCAGGTCGTTCACGGTCTCCAGCAACACCTCATAGGCCGGACGGTTTCCGACGGTGAAGATCAGGTTCCGATCGGCACGGGTGATGGTCCAGGGACAGCCGATCGGACTGCACCCCTGGGAGACGACGGACTCGAGACGGACCCGCCCCCCGATGCTGAGGGCCACGATGCCTTCCTCATGGACGGCTCCATCGAGGTACAACTGCGTCGTCTGCTGCTCAAAGACACCACTCGCCAGGCCTCCGACACTCGGCACCCCGGGATACGCGGCGTTCCACGCCTTCAGCCACCGCTCGCCGTCGAGGTTGAAGGGGTCGGCAAGGACCAGCCACCCCTGCGACTGCGCGGGAGGGACACCCGTCAGACGATGCCAGTCCGACTCCGTCTCACAGGATTCCATCGCCTCCTGTCCGAAGTGGACCGCCCGAAGATCCGCACCCGGCAGGTGGAAGAGCTGGAGCACCAACCCGGGCTGGTCTTCGAACTCCTCGCCATTGGCGATGAGCGACTGGCTCGAACATCCGACGAGGACCGGTACCCGTGCATGAAGCCGAACCAGATCAAGAACCTCCGCGGCCACGTCGAAGAACCCCGGCGTCATGAAGAGGATCCCGAGGCTCACCGCTGGGGCATCGAGACGCGCCCTGACGGACTCCGCCCAGCGACGGACCCGGGACTCGTCCCATTCCCCCGCGAAATGCGCCGCCGCCGAATGTGGGCTTCTCATGGTTGCCGATCCACGCACCTCAGGACTTCTTCCAGAGGAGCTCCTGCCACTTCTTCTGCTTCTCACCGGCCTCGCGGAGGAACGGCGCGAGCGCGCCCCACTTCAGGACCCGCTCGTTGAAGAAGCGCCAGGGATGATTCATCGGCCTCGGGAAATCGACAAACAGGACCACCCGATACCCCTCCGTGTCGTTCCAGACCTCATGGTTGAAGGTGTCGTCAAAGATGAACGCCTCACCCTCCCGCCATGAATAGAAGTCGTTGCCCACCCGGATCCTCACCTTCTCCCGGGGCTCGGGAACCATCAGTCCGAGGTGGAGCCGCAGGATGCCATTCCAGGCACCTCGATGGGCCGGAATATGCTTGCCGGGCGAAAGGATGCTGAAGAACGCCGTGGTCACGCCGGGAATCTTCGCGAGGAGCCGCATCGTCTCGGGACACCGCTTCGCGTTCTCCGAGCAGTCCATGCCGATGCCACACAGAAAGTAGGTCTTCCAGTTGTTGTCCGACTGGATCTTCCCCACCTCTTTCAGGATGTCCTGGAAGCTCGGCATTCGGTCCCGGAAGACCATCACCGCGTCCAGCTCCTTGCGGACCTTCTGCCAGTCCTTCTCGATCTCCACCGCCCACGGGAAATCGCTCTTCCTGTAGATGTGGGGATCGCCCAGCGGAGAGGCGGCAGCAACCCGCGCCTCGAGCCATCGCTGCAGCACGAGCCCAAGGTTCTGGATGAACGTGCGGTCCTGACGGAGCGTGTGGTGCCGATGGCGGAGATCCACCGGGGACGAGGCCGAGATAGGATTGGAGGCGGAGGAGATGGCGGTCGACATGGATCGGATCCCGGCGGCACGCCGAGGAACGATCCCGCCCCCACCGACACCGCGTCCCGAAACTCTATCGGGACGGGGCCCCTTCGAACAAGTTTCGACACACAGCGATCGGATCCCCCAGACGCTCCAGTTGAGTTCCCGACTGACGGGAACCCGTCGACCTCCCAGAATTCGTCCGGACGCGCCCATGACTCCACCCTCACAATCCCCATCCTCCGAACGAGGGCGAATTCTCGTCATCCGCGGCGGCGCCATCGGGGACTTCATCGTCACCCTTCCCCTCCTCGCTGCACTGAGGAACCGGTTGCCCGGGAACCGGATCGAAGTCCTCGGATATCCCCACATCGCCGACCTCGCCCGAGCCTACGGACTGGCGGAGGCCGTCCATCCGATCGAATCCCGAGCGCTGGCGGGCTTCTTTGCCAGGGGATCCACCCTCGACCCGGCCCTTTCGGCGTTTTTTTCCGGTTTCCACCTCATCATCAGCCACCTCTACGACCCCGACCTCATCTTCCAGAGCAACGTGGCCTCCGTCTCCGGGGCCCAGTTTCTTCAGGGACTCCATCGGCCCGTCGAAACTTCCAGCCGCCATGCCACCGATCAGATTCTCGACGTCCTGCAACGGTTGGCGATTTTCGATGAAGATCCGGTCCCCCGGCTGATCTCCCATCGACAGGTCCCCGAACGACCCACCGTCCTCGCGATGCATCCCGGATCGGGCAGTCCCCGGAAGAACTGGCCCGAGGACCGCTGGGCCGCGCTCCTCGACCAGGTGTCGACCCGGTCGCCGACCCGGTTCCTGCTGGTGGGTGGCGAGGCCGAGGAAGGTCGACTCGAACGGCTCGCGGCCGGCCTTCCCAAGGATCGCTGCGAGGTCCTGAGATCGCAGCCACTCATCGCCGTTGCCGAACGGCTCAGGGGCTGTCAGGGCTTCATCGGACACGATTCCGGCATCACCCATTTGGCCGCTTCGCTCGGGCTTCCAGGCCTCGCGCTCTGGGGCCCCAGCCCGCCACGGGTCTGGTCGCCGCGCGGCGGCGAGATCCAGGTTCTGGAGGCCCGACCCGACCTGGAGTCCCTGGAGGTCGCGACGGTCGTACAAGCGCTGTCGGACCATCCCGCCCAACTCATTTCGCGAGGCTGATGTCCCGGACAGCCCCCACCTTGCAAACCAGCGCCTCGCCGATTACCCATCCCACCCATCGCAACGACATGAAACGACGTCTCATCGGGGAACGCCTCCTCTTCCTCCTGCCCCTCCTCGCCCTCACCCTGCTCCTCATCGGGTCGGTGCACGCCCAGACCGGCACCACCCCGAACTCCACCCTGGGACCCACCAACCAGACGGATGTGCTGGCCGAGTCGCACATGCGGTTCATCGACCAGAACCGTGACCTCCTCACCTTTGGCCTCGACCGGGTCCCGGCTCTCCAGTCCGAGATCGCCTGGCACCCCCTCTGGCAATACATCGCCACCCTCCTCTACGTCGCCATCGCCTTCATCGCGGCGAAGCTCGTCGACTGGATCATCAATTCCTGGCTGCGTGCGCTCACGCGGCGGACGGACACCCAGTTCGACGACATCCTGGTGGGACTCCTCGATGGCCCGGTGAAGGTGATCGTGTTCGTCATCCTGCTGAACATCGGGCTCCAGCTCTTCGCATGGCCCCCGATCATCAACAGCTGGCTGGCCAAGCTGACGATCCTGGCGGTGGGAGCCTCGCTGCTGCAGGTCCTCCTGAAGGCCATCGACGCGATGATCCTCCTCTGGAGAAAGCGCCTCACCGCCGAGGGAGACCAGTCCTTCAACCAGTACTTCCTCGTGCTCATCGGCAAGATCGTGAAGTCGGTCATCATCGTCGTCGCCGTCTTCACGGTGCTGGGAAGCCTCGGGATCGACATCCGCGCCGCCCTGGCCTCCGTGTCGGTGATCGGCCTCGCCCTCGGTCTCGCGGCACAGGACACCGTCAGCAACCTGTTCGGTGCAGCCGCCGTGTTCATCGACAAACCCTTTCGAATCGGAGACACGGTCAAAATCGGCGACGTCGAAGGCACCGTCGAGGAGATGGGGCTCCGCTCCACCCGCATCCGGAACGGCGAGGGCCATCTGATCACGGTTCCCAACCGCGAGATGGGCAACAGCCGCATCGTGAACATCTCCCGGCGTCCCACCCTCAGGACCGCCTTCACCCTCGGACTGCCCCACAGCATGACCAGCGCCGAGGTCCAGCAGGCCCTCGACCTGACCCGGGAGACCTTCGCGAGCCACCCCCTGACCCATGACGTCACGGTGCAGTTCACCCGCATCACCGACGCGTCGCTGAACGTGGAGGTCGTCCATTGGTGCAAGACCACGGAAGGCCGGAAACAGGCCGCCGTGCTCGAGGAATTGAACCTGCGCCTGAAGGACCGTTTCGACGCCGCAGGCATCCGATTGGCCACCCCGACGAGGTCGATTGTGATGTCACCAAGCGGAGAATCCGCCCCGGCGGCCCGCACGGGAACGTCAACAACCCGTTGACATCCCAACGCCCCCCGATAGCTTCGCGGCCTTTAAGAATCGCGAAAAGCCATGCCGAACACCAAGTCCGCCGAGAAGCGAGTCCGTTCCAGCGCCCGCAAACAGGCCCTCAACCACGCCACCATCTCCCGCGTGAAGACCGCCGAGAAGAAATACCTCTCGGTCGTCTCCTCCGGAAAGACCGAGGATGCCAAGAAGGCCCTGTCCGCCGCCGCATCCGCCTACGGCAAGGCCGTGAAGCGCGGGTCCATCAAGGCCCAGACCGCCAGCCGCAAGCGCTCACGCCTGCAGCTCCGCCTGAACAAGGCCGCTGCGGCCGCGAAGGCGAAGTGATCCCCGGCGGAGTTCTGGCTGGGTCCAGCCTCCCCCAACAAAACCACCCTCGGTCAGGCTCAGGCCTGCCGGGGGTTTTTTCATGCCAGGATCTCGCGAACCACGCGCCCGTGGACATCCGTCAGCCGGAAATCCCGCCCCGCCGTCCGGAACGTCAGCGTCTCGTGGTTGAACCCGAGGAGATGGAGCAGCGTCGCATGCAGGTCATGGACATGGACCGGGTTCTCCGCCGCGGCGAATCCGAACTCGTCGGTCGCCCCATGCACATGCCCCCCCTTCACCCCGCCCCCCGCGAGCCAGACGGTGAAGCCGTGGTTGTTGTGGTCCCGCCCGTTCTGCTTGCCAGCGTTGGCCCCCGGAGTGGGCAGCTCGACGGTCGGCGTCCGACCAAACTCACCCCCACAGATCACCAGGGTGTCGTCCAACATCCCCCGATCCTTGAGATCGGTCAGGAGCGCCGCGATCGCCCGGTCACACTGACCCGCCAGATTCCGATGGTTCGTCTCGATGTCGTCGTGGTTGTCCCAGGGTTGACCCGCCCCATGCCAGACCTGCACGAACCGCACCCCGCGCTCCACCAGCCGACGGGCGATCAGGAGCTGACGGGCCTGGACGCTGTCACCGTACCGTTCCCTCACCGCCGCGGGCTCCCGCTGGATGTCGAAGGCGTCCGCCGCCTCCATCTGCATCCGATAGGCCAGCTCGAAGCTCTGGACCCGGGCCTCCAGGTGGGCATCGGCCGCACGGGCCCGACGGTGCCGCTCGTTGAGGGCCTGGAGCAGGTCGAGTTGCGCCCGTTGCTCCGACATTGAGGTGTACCGGTTGTTGATGTTCTCGATCAGCTTCTCCAACCGGGTGTTCTCCGTGTTGATGTAGGTCCCCTGGTAGGTCCCCGGCAGGAACCCGCTCTGCCAGTTCTGGGATTCCTGGATCGGATAGCCGCCCGGACACATCGCGATGAACCCCGGAAGGTTCTGGTTCTCGGACCCCAGCCCATAGGTGACCCACGAACCAAAGCTCGGACGGGGCAGCCGGGCCTCCCCGCAGTTCATCAGGAGCAGCGACGGCTCATGATTCGGGACATCCGCCTTCATCGAGCGGATCACGCAGAGATCGTCCGCATGCCGAGCCGTGTGCTGGAACAGGTCCGAGATCTCGAGTCCGCTCTGCCCATATCGCCGGAACGCGAACGGGGACCGGTAGGCCGCCCCGGTCTTCCGCTCCGTCGCGAAGTGGACCGGGATCTCCTTCCCATGCCAGCGGTCGAGCGCGGGTTTCGGATCGAAGGTGTCGACGTGCGACGCCCCGCCGTTGAGGAAGATGTGGATCACCCGCTTCGCCCGACCCGCGAACTGGGGAGGCCTTGGCAGCAACGGATTCGTGAACCCGGCCTCCGCCGCCCGCAATGGATCCAGCGACCCGAGCAGCGACGCCAGCCCCAGAGAGCCCATTCCCATGCCGCAACGATCGAGAAACTGACGGCGCGTCAGGGCCAGATGTTCGGGGTTGGGAGCGTGATGGGACATCGATTGTGGAAGTAGGGGACGCCCGGAACGGGGTAAAATTCAAGCCTCGTGCCCGGCCTCGCCTCCCCGACCGACACCCGATAGGGTCCGAAGACCATGAAGGTTGTCCTTCTGTGCGGCGGACTCGGCACCCGGCTCCGCGAGGAAACCGAATGCCGACCCAAGCCCATGGTGCCGGTCGGTGGACGCCCCATCCTCTGGCACATCATGAAGCTCTACGCCGCCGCCGGGCACACCGACTTCATCCTGTGCCTCGGCTACAAGGGCGAATCGATCCGGGACTACTTCCGCAACTACCTCTGGAACACCTCCGACGTCACGCTGAAGCTCGGACGCAACCCCCAGATCACCTACCACACCAGCCACGCCGAGGAGGACTGGACCGTCACCCTGCTCGAGACCGGCCAGGAGACCCAGACCGCTGGACGCCTGCTCCGCGCCCTGCCCTGCGTGGGCAATGAGACCTTCCTCTTCACCTACGGCGATGGGGTGACCGACAGCGACGTCAACGCCCCGATCCGGTTCCACCGGTCGCAAGGCGCCATCGCAACAGGGACCGCCGTGAAACCCCGGGGACGCTTCGGAGAACTCGCGATGGACGGCCAGACCGTCACGACCTTCCGCGAGAAGCCCGACGAGGAGAACGCCTACATCAGCGGCGGATTCATGATCCTCGACCCCAGGATCCGGGGGTACCTCGAGGACGGCGACCGATGCGTGTTCGAGCGGCGCCCCATGGAACGCCTCGCCCAGGAGGGCCAGCTCAGGGCGTACACCCACGACGGATTCTGGCAGTGCATGGACACCTTCCGGGAACAGCAGATGTTGGATCGTCTCTGGACCGAGGGGAACGCCCCGTGGAGGACCTGGTGAGCCCGACCGCCCCGCGCCCGACCGAGACCCGCAGGGTCCGCCTCACCACCGGGATCGACGTCCTCCTCGATCCCCGACGCGCCGTCGTTCTGCCCTCAGAACGCGCGTTGGCCCTGGCGGACCTCCACCTCGGGTATTCCTGGGTCCAACGTCGCCGGGGTGCCTTGATGCCCCTCACCACGCCCGAAACGACCGCCTCCCGGGTGGCCGCCTTGGTGGAGGAGCATCAGCCCCGACACCTCGTGATCCTCGGTGATCTGGTCCACCAGGCGACGCAACAGCCCGGAGTCGAGGAGGCGCTGAACCAGCTGGCCCGCGCGATTCCACCGGAGGTGTCCTGGACCGTCTGCACCGGGAACCACGACCGGAACCTCGGGAGACTTCTCGAACGCCTTCCGCGCCCGGTCCAGCTGGTCTCATCACTCTCCATGGGAGGCTGTCTCCTCCACCATGGGGACACGGCGCCCGTTCGGAATCCTCCGGAGATCTTCTCGCTCAAGGGAGCCGAGGCGTTCCAGATCATCGGACACGAACACCCCGCCCTGCGCCTCGGGGATGGTGTGGCGACGGAGGCCAAGGTGCCCTGTTTCATCGTGTCCCGAGAGGTGCTCGTCGTCCCTGCGTTCTCGGACTGGGCCGCGGGGTGTGACATCCAACGCGGGACATTCCTCGGACCGATTGCCCAAGGAACCCGATTTCACACGGCCCATGCCTGCATGGGACCCCGACTGCTGGAGATTCCACTGAACCCGGTCCCTTCACCGGATCGGAGGTAGCCCACCACGCCTTCGGGGCGTTGCGCGGACCGGGAGAGGTCAGAACGATTCCCGGTTGTCAGTCCGCCGGGCTCCGAAGAACGCTGTCGCGATGACGCCACACCAGACCGAACTCGTGGTGCACACCCACGGCCGGGGCTTCCACGAGATCACCCGCGATGTCAATGCGTGGGTTGGCTCCACCGGCATCCAGACCGGCCTCTGCACCCTGTTCCTGCGCCACACCTCGGCCTCGCTCGTGATCCAGGAGAATGCCGATCCCGACGTCCGCCGGGATTTCGACACCTACTTCGCCGACCTGGTGCCCGACGGCTGGCGCCGGTTCATCCACACCGCCGAGGGCGACGACGACATGCCCGCCCACATCCTGTCCGCCCTGATGGGGGTCCACCTGTCCATCCCGATCCGGGATGGGGAACTGGCCCTGGGGACGTGGCAGGGGATCTACGTCTGGGAACACCGGAAGACGCCGCACGTGCGGCGGGTGGTGGTGCATGGGGGATGAGTTCCGACACCCTGCCCCGATGCTGTGCATTAACGAAAGACCCTAGAATCACGGTCTAGACGGTGATCGAATCGAGGGAGTGTTAAATCGAAGCTTTGTCGGGATTAAAAGATCTTGCCCATACGGATCGAACTCGAAAGGCTGCTTCCACAGGAGGTTTTAAATGAGTTCCCACTTGAAGCATTTCTGCCTTTGGGGGTTCGCGATGGTTGCGACCGCCAGTCTGGCCTGCGGGCAGATCGTTCAATATCAGGCCACCTACACGAGCACCTCTCCTGGTTTTGTTTCAGGAACCGCGTCTCTTACGATCGACAGTTCGACTGTTCCCACTGATGGATCGCCTTCGACACCCAATCTCTCGTTGAGTTCTTCGTGGCTGAAGTTCATAGAGTTTAGGATCGATGTGGGTCAGACCTACCAAATGTTCTCAACGGCAGGAGCACCGGATAACGAGATCACTTCGGTTAACTGGGAAAACTCATCCTCACCAACCCTCAATCCAACGGTGTTTTATTTCAGCGGCAGTTCATCCGATCCTGTTTTCACAGTTACCGGGTCACCCTCGCAAACCTTGACCGTTTCCGCCGGTGGATCCACGTATACTCTCAACCAAGCCTCCTTCTCCGCCGTCCCCGAGCCGGAGGAGTGGGCCGCGATCGCCTCGAGCGGGCTCCTGGCCTTTGCCTTCTGGCATCGTCGGTCCCGCAAGGCTGCGAAGGCCTGAGCCGCCTCCGCTCTCCAAACGCCCGATCCGCCCAGCGGATCGGGCGTTTGTCGTTTCGGGATTCGCCTCAGGGCCCCGGGGGCTTGCCCAACAATCGTTCAAGCCCATTGGCCGCATCCAGCAGACGCAGCAGCAGCAGCGACGTGGCATCGAAGAACCCGTGCGCCACCACCGCCACCCACAGCGAGCGGTGGCCCAACAGAATCCAGCCGAGGCCCACCCCCAGCACCCCCGTCAACGCCACCCCTCCCCAGCCCTGAGGCAGGTGGCCCAGGCCGAAGGACAGTGCCGACAGCAGCACGATGCCCACGCGGCCCGCCCGACGGGACATCCATCGGGGCCAGCAGCGACGGAACGCCGCGAACACCGCAGCCCGCCAGAGTTCCTCGCGCAGACCCGCCACAATGAAGCTGACCACCGTGGTCACCAGCAGCAGGTAGATCGGATCCCGCAACACCGTCGGATCAATCATCGTCTCGATCCGCGGCCGGATCGAGTCCACCACCTCCTCCACCGGACCCGACCGGGGCATCAGACCGGTCCAGAGCCCGAGGGAAACGGCGAGCACGATCCCGACCCCGATCCGAAGCCCAATAGCGTAGAAAAAGCCCAGCACCCAAGTCCTGATGTTGAACGGCGCCGTCGCAAACAGTTCCCGTCGACTGGGGCGTCCCAACGCAACCATCCCGGCCCCCACGACAAGGAAGATCGCGAGGTTGAGTCCACAGATCCACAGCAGTCCCCCGACACTTCCCGGGAGTGCGGCCTGCGGTGCACCGCCCTCCCCTCCGCCCTCGCTGGCGCGATCCGAACCCCAGCTTCCCAGAAGCAGCGGCACCACCAGCAGGATCGCCAGCATGGCGATCGACCGATGCCGCGCCACTGGCGGCGACACGGGGTCCAGACCGGGAAGGACCGGGGGCAGATCCGTGTTCATGGCGAGGACCGAGCGCCCGCCTCGGCGGCCTCGCGACAGGCCAAAGACACCGCCTCCAACTGTTCGAGGAATTGCTCCCGATGGGCTTCCGGAAGCACCGAGAGGACCTCGGCCTGGAGATCGATGGCGAGGGAGCGGACCTCCTCGTACTTGGACTGTCCCGCGGCGAGCAGTCGGATCCGATAGGCGCGGCGATCGGATTCATGGCGTCGTCGCGAGACCCAGCCGGCCGTCTCCATCCGTTCGAGCAGCGAGGCCACGGTATTGGGATCGCTCGACATCGCCTCCGTGAGATCCCGCTGGGTCATCCCCTTGGGATCGCCCTCCTGCAGCGTCCGCATCACGGTGAACTGGTCGGGCGTCACCCCCGTGTGGGCGATGCGACGACGGAAGGCCTGGTTCAATCCATACCAGGCGCGTCGCAACAGGGGCGGCAGACGCCGGCGACTCGGCGAATCCACAGGGGAGGTGGCGGAGGACATTCGGGACACGAAGCACCGCAACGTTCCGGAGAACCCCAGGATCAGGCAAGCATGGCGACGACCCAGGATCGACGTCTCTTGGATGCGGCACGCCGGCCTCGGCTCACTTCCGCACCACCAAGCGTGCGGCTCCCGGTTCCACCGGGTATTCCGACTCCACCCCGTCCGACCACCGAACCCACAGGGATTTCGGGGCCGCGGTGCCTCCCAGGATCTGGACCGGCGAGTCGCAGGACCAATGGCCTCCCCCTGCTCGGACGAGACGCTTGGGCCCCAGCCGACCATCGACCGACCGAAGCCGCATCACCGCACCGATCGCATCGGGGTTTCCAGGACTGCCCTCCAGGACCACTGTGAGGCCCCGTTTCTCCGACCTGTTGAGGAACAGCCCTGCCGGCCCGTCGTTCTGCCCCACCACGAGGTCCGGACGGCCGTCCCCGTCGACATCCCCGACCGCAAGACCGCGCCCTTCGCCGGGCACTGCGAAGCCGGATTGGGTTCCATCGAACACCGCTAGGCCGCCCCGCCGGTCGTTCATCAGGATCAACCCCTCCCCGTTGATCGCCGGGGGGAGGTCCGACCGCAGCTGGGACTGGTTCTGGACGCCGCCCAGATCCTCCCAGCCGTCCGCATCCCAATCCGCCACCGCCAGGCCCCACGTCGGAGCGAACTGGACCCGGGCCGGCAGCGAACGGGCCTCGAACCGGCCGCCGCGATTCATCAGCAGGACGGAGTCGATCCGACGCACCTCGCGCGACCAGACGATGGGACCCGACTCGTTGAGCACCATCTTCCAGGCTCCCTCGGCGAACGCCCGGTGACCGCCACTGCGGGCCGCCATGCCGGGAAAGGCATCCCCAAGATATTCCAGACTCCGCAGCGGCACCCAGTCCTTGCGCCCTTCCTCCCATCCCAGCTCCATCAGCTCCAGGACACCGTCCTGGTCGGGATCGAAGGCCTGCAGGCGAACCGGAAGTGTCGAGCGGTAGTCCGTGTTCAGGCCAGGGCCACCCACGACCAGGTCCAGTCGTCCATCCGCATCGACATCCACCGGCACGACGCTGTTCCAGAGGCCCGACATCTCGGACAACCCCCACCGGAAGGTTGCCTCCGTCAGTTTCCCCTTCGCGTTGAGGAACAGCCGGATGCCGCCCCACCATTCCACCACCACCAGATCCATCCAGCCGTCGTCATCGACATCCACCCAGCACGCGTTCTGGACACAGCCCAAGGCGGCCAGGGTCTTCGTGTTGGGCTCATCGAGGCGCCACCCCGATGAGGCGAAGGTCCAGATCTGGCTGGGAGAGGATTCGGGGAACCGCCCCGAGATCGGCCGACCACCGAGGAACCCTTCAAGCGTCCCGTCCCGATCGACGTCCGCCAACGCCATCGCCCCAATGCCGCCCTTGCTGGCGTTCCACATCAGTCCAGGACGGACGGCCGCGCCCAGCTGGGTCACCCGGGCGCGCTGTGGAGCTCCGGAGGGCTCCTCGAGCCCGGACCCCATCACCAACGAAAATCCCAGCCCATTGGTGGGGGTCACTGGCAGCGGGAGGATCGAGGTCTGCGTGCTCTCCGCCAAACGGGTCGGCAAGAGGTCCTGCCAGGGTAGGAATTTCCCGTCCGTGGACCGCCTCAGCAGCGCCGGACGCCCGCCACGGGAGGCGCCGACCACCACCTCGAGTCGACCATCCCGATCCACATCGACCACCGCCACCCCCGGCCCCAGGGCGCTACCGCGGACCGGTCGCGTGGGCTGCAGGGCAAATTCGTCGTCGACCGGCTGGCTGTGGCGGATACCGAGCTGGGCCGACTGATCCTCGAAGCGAACCGGACACCACGGCGGTTCCGGAGCCCACACCGAAAGCGAACCGGTCGAGTCCTTCCGAGGCGTCTCGACCACCTCCACCCGATCGCCGGGTTTGACGTTCGCCACACGGCTCACCGCCCCGCTGCGCCATCGCACCTCGACCGCCATCGGTCCGGATCCACCCGCCGCGAAGGTCCGGACCGGCTGGTCGCTCGACAGATAACGTCCCCCGGCAACCACCTCCTGCGCCTGGAACACCGGACCACCCCGGACCTGGATCAATGCCCCGATGCCATCGGGATTGCCATCCACACCCCGGAGGCGCACCTGGATACGGGGGGCGGTCGATCGGTTCCGGTACAGACCCACCCCTTCCCCGAGATGGGTGACCAGCGCATCCAGATCGCCGTCGTTGTCGAGATCGGCGAGACACAGCCCCTGGGAAATCCCGACATTCCCGAATCCCCAGCGTTCGCCATAGGACTCGAAGGTCAGGTCACCGCGGTTCCGATAGGCCCGCTTCGGGAGCGGCAGACGCGGACTCCGACGCTCGAGCTCCTGCATCGTGGCGTTGAGATCGGACTTGGGAACACCCCGAAGCGCCTGGGACTTCTCCCGGACGAAGTCCCGGTTCTGGGAATCCCGCTCGTGCCCGGTCGTCACCAGGAGGTCCTCGTAGCCGTCGAGATCCACGTCGAGGAACACCGGGCACCACGACCAGTCCGTCGCCTCGAGTCCACTGTAGGACGCGATCTCGAGGAACCGTCCCGGGTGGGTCCCGAGGAAGAGCGTGTTCCTCGGATACTGGGGGCGTCCACCGAGGATCCCAGGACGGCCCACATCCTTGGCTCCACCCCGGATCAACCGTTCCCAGCGGCTCTCGTCGAGCATGTCGACCACCACGAAATCCATGAGCCCATCGCGGTTGATGTCCGCGACATCGACCCCCATCGAAAGCTGGCTGGTGGACGGCAGGGCGGTCTCGGCACCCGAGGTGAAGTGTCCTTTCCCATCATTCCACCACAGCCGGTCCGGCGACCCGAAGTCGTTGCAGACATACAGGTCGGGGGCTCCATCGCCGTTCAGATCCCGGAACATCGCGGACAGACCCCAGTCGAGGAGTGCCGACAACGGACGTCCTGCGGGATCCCGGAAGCGTTCCGGGGGGGCAGGACGGAACCTGCCGTGGCCCTCGTTTAGGAACAGCGTGTCGGCCTCGCCCAGTTCCTGGACCCGTCCGCGGTCCTCCATGATGAACTGCATCTGGGAACCGGCCTCGGGATGGGTTCGCAGGGGCGGGTCCTTGGGACCCAGCGCCGGGTAATCGCGAAGGGTCCAGCGACGGTAGTTCACCACATAGACATCGAGGTCCCCGTCCCCATCGACATCGGCAATCGCCAGCGACGCCGCACCGGTCGGGGTGGCCATGCCTCCGCCCTGGGGCTGCTCCTTCCAGGTCCGGCCCAGGGCGTTGGTGAGGTAGCGGGTGCCGGCACCGAGGGTGTTGAGCAGCAGATCCGGTCTCCGATCCCCGTTGAGGTCCGCCAGGGCCACGGCGGTCGTGGGCCAGGGGCCGGGCTCGAGACCCATGCGATCGGTGACGTCCTCGAACCGCCAGTCCTTCAGGTTCCGATAGACCCGGGCTCCACCCCCGACACTGCCGACGACGACATCGCACCAGCCGTCGCCATCGATGTCCGCCGCCGCGATGCCGGATCCGTTGAGGAGGATCTGGTTGGTGGAGGATCGCTCGACCGAGAGGACGTTGGTGAACGTGATTCCGGTGCGAGCTGGAGACAGGCGCTCAAACCCGACCTCCACCGAGGCCGCAAGGGGGCCCGCTTGGGCCCAACCCAGCAGCGATCCCCCGAGGAGGGTGACCGACAGGAACGCCCTGTACCCCGGAGGTGACATCGAAGGCGGCCGACCCAGGCTGCGGGGCCGAGGTGGGAACCGCATCACGGACACGGAGGGGCGGGATCCTGTGGTGTTTCCGGCGTCCAGGAACATGGTCTTCAGAGCACCCTTGGGCACCGGACCGGACGCAGGGGCGCCTACCGCCCCTCCGTCCTGCGGATCGCCGGTTATTCAGGGATCACCAGCCTATAGAAGACCGACTGGTTGCTCGGCAGGGTGTCGATCGTCGAGTAGCTCGGCACCGCATGGGTGGAGTTCGGGACGTTCGGCTTGTTGACGTAGGGCGCCCCCACGTTGACCCAGGCCCCACCGAGGTTGAGATCACAGCGCTGGAGCTGGTAGCTCTTGGGCCAGGTGATCGGCCGGGCGCTGTTGACGCGCCACTTGAGCTCGATACCGGTCGGGACGCTCCGGACACCCATCAGCTCAGCGGGAGCGGCGATGACGTTGTCGCGTCGGAGGACATCGATGTAGAACGACTGTTCGATCGAGAAGCCCTCGGCGAACTTGACCTTGAGGTGGACCGTCTCGCCACGAGAATCCATCGAAGGCGTCCATTCGAGGAGGTCCCCCTTGATGACCATGCCCGCTGGTGCATCGAGCAGGGTGATCTGGTGCTGACCGGTCGAGAGCAGGTCGAGCGGACAAACATACTTCTCACCCGCGACCGCGGTCAGTGCAGGCAGGTGGACGAACGTCGCATGGGCGGACTGCTTCAGCGCGGAGACGTTGTTCTCCGGCGCGACCTCGACGGTGAACCTCTGGCGGTCGAACAGCCGGCTGGCGAGTTCCTTCGGGACGCTGGCGGCCGTGCGCTCCCGGGCCTCGAGGATGACCTCGTGGCTGCCAACCTGATCCTTCACGGGCACCCACTGGAGGAGGCCGCTCTCATGGATCGTCATGCCCGCGGGGGCCTGGAGGAGCTTCCACACCAGCTGACCGCCCGGGCGGGTCGCCTTGCCGTCCTCGGCCGAGATCGAACCATACTGGACTTCATCCCCATCAAACGCCTGCGGCAGGTAGACCCAACGATGGCCCGCAACGGCACCCGGCTCCGGCTTCGAAACGATCTTGGGTGGGGTTCTGCCGATGCCAGGCGTCGGCACGACCCGCAGGACCTCGGAGCCCTCCGAGACGCGGCCTTTTTTGTCATGGGCCACCACCGTGACGAGGTAGGGCTGACCCGGGATGAGGCCGTCGATGATGGCTCCGGTCTCCGAGGCGAGGACCGAGTGGGCGCCCTCATAGCGACCCGCATCCATCTCCTTGGTATAGAGAATCGCATAGGTGTCGGTGGACGGGCTCGGGCTGGGCTTCCATCGAACCTCGAATCCCGCCGCGCGCGCGCGGACACCGACGCCGGTGACCGGTAACGGCGCGTCCGGATCGTTCACCTGAAGCGTCGTGCTGGTGTAGACTTGGACAAAATGATTACGGCCGTCATCGGCCGTCAGGTGGACATGGTAGGCACCCGGGCGGGTCTTCACCTTGCTGGTGTCGATCAGGAACGTGTTCAGCCCGGGCACGGCAGACACCACCCCGACCTGCGCTCCATCCATGCCGTCCCGATCCTTGTTCAGGAAGAGCTTCACAAGCACCGCATCCTCGGGGTCGTCATTGACCCAGGTGACCTTGTAGAGGCCCGACGTCGGGGTCTCCTCGAGCTGGACGTCCTGCAGTGCCGGCTTCTCGTTCTCGATGAGGGCCTGCACGGAGTAGTTCCCGAGCTTCTCGGGGTTGATCACGGTGACGACATAGTCGCCGGACTCCGCATTCACGAGGGTGACGGTGGCGTCCCGACCGACCGCGTTCGCGGCGCTGAAGCCATGGACCGCCTTGTAACCGGTCGGGAGCGGCCCCTCGCCGGAGCGGATGACCTGACCCGAGGGGGTCTTGATCTCGAAGATCGGGGTCGGAGCGTTGGGGTTCTGGTAGGCGAGTCGGAACATGATCTCCGGTCCGCTTCCAGTGATCCGGAATGTCGTAAATGGCTGGCCGACCTCAGTGGCATCCATCGGGCGCACCCTAGGGCGATCGCCCTGAAGGGCCACACCCGAAGGCTTCGGCACGTCGGTGCTGGCCTTTCCGATCTCATCCCAGTTGTCGAAGAAGATCACCCGAAGTCCGGTCTCTGGATCCACGCGGCGTCCCTGGTAGTGGGTCTCCCACGGGGCGACGTCGGATGCGGTCACCGGGGCGTTGAAGTAGAAGTCCCCGTTCTCCAGCCGGAAGGCGACGTGCAGCTGGACAGCCGGGATCGCCGGGGTGCAGACCGGGGGAACGCACGGCAGGGTCACGTAGTTGTTGCACCAGCCGCAGCCATCCCAACCGCAGTCACACACCCAGCAGCCCATCCACACAGTGCCCGGGCACCACTCCGGGGTGCACCAGCTCGGAATCTCAGGAGTGATCTGAACATCGACGCTCCCGCGGAACGCGTAGTAGTCCCGGCGGACATCGAAGCCGACGCCAACCGAAGCGAACTGGTAGCCCCCCACCACTGGGATGTAGCCGGGGATCTGGAGCTTGCCATGGGCATCCCCGGAGACGCCGCCCGAGTTGAAGTGGATCGACGCGTCGGCCAGCAGGATGTCCAGCAGGTTCACATACAGGGCGGCATCGATCTGGTAGGGCGGGTGGTAGGTCATCGTCGCGTTGGCGACCGGGACCTTGAAGAACGCCGCCGCCGCGTTCATCTGGAGGTAGCCGCTGCCATAGAACCGCGCATCCCCGGTGAGGGTGAGCGGATAGAACTTTACGCGAAGATTGATCGGGCAGCCGCAGTTGACCTTGAAGGCCCCGCTCGCATACCAGTCCGCCCCAGGAGTCACCAGGTCATAGACCCCGGCACTGAGGGAATCGAGATAGGAGAGACTCGCCCCGAGGGGATACCTCATGTCGTCCGCGGCGATCACGAGTCGGTTGAGCTGACCATTACGCAGCTCGATAGAGCCGCCGTAGGTCGGGGGTCCGATCTCGAAGTCCGGGCAGTAGTCGAACTTTTCCTTGGAGCCGAAGCCGATGTTGGCCCCCCCGGAATAGAGGCCTTGGGCCTGATCGTAGGCGAACGTGAAGTTCTTGATGACGAGGCTCTTGAGGTAGACGTCCATGGGCACGACGAACTGGAACCCGTCGAAATACCACCGCGACTGGTCGACACTGACCCGCCCCGAAGCCCGCAGCTCCTCCCCGTTGACGTTCTTGATGTACTCGGGAAGGCCGATGCCCACCTCCAGGTGGATTTTCTTCTCGCTCTTGACGATCCGGGCGCTGCTCACCCACATCGGGAATCCATTGATCCAGAAGGACCCTGTGGGAAACTTGGCGTCGCCGAGCCCGGCCTCGATCAGGTCATCGCTGCGGACCACGACATTTCTCAGCAGCTTGATCGATCCCACCTCGGGAATCCCGGTGATCTCGATGCCGTTGTTGGTGATCGAGGCCGAATCCGTGTCCTTCGACCAATTGGGGGCCTCGATCGGGAACTTGAAGGGATCTGCGGCGTGGATGGTCCCGGTGGCCCAGAGGACCACGAGGGCGGTCCGGAGGAGTTTCCAAGTCTTCTTCATGGGTGTTGGCAGGTGCTTGGGATGGAAGTGGCGGGAGGAAGGGATCGTAGATCGGATGGATCGCCTAAGTAGAATTGTCCCGGCTCCCCGGCCAAAGAGGCAACAGTTTTCCATGAGGAGCCGCCGGAAAAGTGCCGCCGAGGATCGAACCCATCCGCCGAAGCCCCTCACCGACCGGAAGCCGTCTTGGTCGCCGGCGGCTTGAGACGCTCGATCTCCCCGTCGAGGCGGGGGATCTCCTGATCCATTCCGAGGGCCTCGGCATCGCGGCGCATGGTCTCGAGGAGTTCCAGAGCGAGCGGATGCTTCGGGAATTCCTTCAGGAATCGATCCCGGGTCGCAAAGGCATCCCGTCGCAGCCGCTGCTTCTCCTGCAGCGCCGCCATGTCGAGGAACAGTCGGATCCGCTGCTGGGGGGTCCCACCGGCCCGGAGGGCCCGTTCCATCCAGTCCACCGCCCGGCTGGACTCCCCTCTCCGCGAGTACAGGGTCGACAGATGCTCGGCCAGGACCGCAGAGGTCCGGATCTCCGGATGCTGCTCCAGGCTCCAGATCGCGTCCTCGACCGATCCACCGCGGGCCAGCTTCAGGTTGAGGTCCTGGACCACGGCGTAGGGCAGGAGCGGGCCGGGGGTCTGGGACCCGATCAGGGCTGTAGCGCGTTCCCCTGGAGTGGGGCGGAACGGTCGATAAAGGGGATCCCCAACGAGGATCGACTGCCACGACAGCACCGGGAGGGAGATCGCGAAGGCCTCCGCGACGTTGCACCCCTCAGCCAATCGCACGAAGAACCGTTCCACATCGGGGGTCATCTCCAGATAGGGCTCGTCGACACACCCCATCGTCACCGTGGCCCCCAACGCCACCAGCGGCCCGACCCAGTTCTGGGTGGGACTCCGCGGATCCGCCGCCGAGAACGAGTGGATGTGATAGGCGATCGCCCCGGGCGCGAACTCGATCGCGGGCAGTGTGAACGGACCCGTTGTGTTCCCGGCATACCAGCCGGCGTAGAGAGCCACCTCGCTGAACGGGAATCCCACCGGGATCGTGTCCGGAGCGTGGTCGATGTAGGTCGTGTAGCCGAACCCCTCCACGATCCGGGCCGCTCCCTTGATCCAGTCGTCCCCCCGCTTGTACGACCCGTCCCCGATGGACCGCTCATCGAAGTACGCCCGCCCCCAAAGCCCATCCCGTTCCGCCCGGGCCGCCTTGCGCACCAGCTCCTCGGCGTGATGCGCGGTCGGGCCATCCAGTCGGGACACCAGGAAGATCCCGTTGCCCGGATGCAGGGCGGCCGGGTTGGTCTGGCTGTGGAAGGGATTGCCCGCAGGGCCCGCGAACGTGTCGAGATCCGACGGCATCAGCATCAGGTCGCTCTCGACCGAGGCGCCGGACTGCCGCTGGAGGGGATGGGCCTCCTTGGACACATGGGTCGACAGCCGCGGATCATCCAGGATCGCGTAGGGCATTCCATAGACCAGAACCAGGTAGCGGACCTTGCTGTGGGTCAGCCGCTCCCGGACCCGACCCGGCTGGGTGCCGGAGGCCGGCACGATCTGTTTCGTGAACCTCGCGAGGCCCAACTCCTGGAGACGACGTCGCAGCGGCTCCACGATCTCCTTCCGAAACTGGTCCCGGGTGATCTTGGTCGGCTCGCTGCAGTCGAGCCCGATGAGCCGGTCGGAAGGGATCCCGCGGCGTTCGGCGTAGTAGGCGGCGACGCTCCGGGACTCCCGGACCCGGGTGCTGTAGAGGACGACGACCTGCTCGGATTCCGGGACTCCGTTGCCGACAGGGGCAGCGAGCCCTCCATGCCAAGCCCCGAGGGCGAGGCAGAACGCAACCAGACTAGAGACCCAACCGGGAACGCACATGGTCGCGCAGGATGGCAAAGGTCTCATCAGGGGTCTGGCCGGTGTTGTTGACCCGGATCGAATCCAGCGCCGGAATGAGAGCCCCCTTCTTCCGGGTGCTGTCCATGTGATCGCGCCGGGCCGCGCTGGTGTTGCCACCCCGGCCCTCGATCCGCTTCTGTCGTTCCTCCTCGTCAGCCTCGAGGAAGAACTTCACCGGCGCCAATGGGAACACCACGGTGCCGATGTCGCGCCCCTCCATCACCAGGGGCCCAAGCCGAACGCAGTCGCGCTGCCGGGCGACCATCCAGTCCCGGACCTTCGAGATCTGGGCGATGACCGGAACCGCATGCTCCACGGCGTTCTCACGGATCTCCGTCGCCGGGAAATAGCCCTCCACATGGAGCCACCCCTGTCCGTCCACCAGCCGCATCTCCGCCTTCCACCGACGGAGCAGTCCGACCACCTCGGCCTCCGCGGCAGCCGGGAGCGGGGGTTCGAGGGAGATCCCCTGTCGCAGCGCCCACCAGGCCAGGGTCCGATACATGGCCCCGGAGTCGATGTAGATGTACCCGAACTCCTTGGCGAGGCGACGCGACAGCGTCCCCTTTCCCGAGGCGCTGGGTCCGTCGACGGTGATCACCTGCGGCAGGGTCAGACGATCGGTGGAACTCTTGGAGAAGGAGGGAGCAGGCATCAGGAGGCGAGAAGTTCGGGGCCCGACAGGAGTCGTCCGGTGACGGCGTCACGCACCCCGGCACCCAACCCGTCCGGGACGGGTGCGGAGAGCTTCTGCAAGAAATTCGGGAACGTCTTCCTCACACACGAGGGATCCTCGATGCGGATGCCCGGCACCTTCAAGCCCAGGGTCGCGAAGCACATCGCAATCCGATGGTCGTTGTAGGTCGTGATCGTCGCCCCGTGGAGCGGACCCGGGTGGATGACCAGCGTCTCGCCGGACTCCTCAACCCGCGCACCACAGCGCGACAGTTCCGTCTGCATCGCCTGCACCCGCTCGCATTCCTGCACGCGGAGGCGGCCGAGTTCCGTGAACCGGACCGGGGCCGGCCCGAAGGGCGCCAGGATCATGGCCGTGAGGATGCTGTCACCCAGGTCTAGTTCCCGGGAGACCTCGGCCGGAAGCGGGAAAAAGCCCGGAAACCAGGCATCCACCTGCCACCCGCTCCGGGGCCAGTCGCGCACCTGGATGTCGGAACCCGTCAGGAATCCCGCCGCCCAGAAATAGCTGCCGCTCGAGGCATCGGGCTCGATCCGGAACTCCCCGCCCCCATGCGGAAACACCTCGATCAGCCGACGGGTCATGTCCACGTACGGCAACTCGTCCGGATTGCCCCCGGAGATCCCCACGGTCCAGCCCCCGACCCGTGACGCCAACAGCAGCGCCGAGGCGAACTGGGAGCTCTGGTCGACACTCACCGTCACGGGTCCCGTGCGGGGCCCGCATCCCTCGATCAGCACCGGCAACCGATCCAAGGTCGCATCCACGCCGTATCCAAGATCCCGGAGCGCCCGCAACAGGGACGCCTGGGGGCGCTCGTGCATCCGGGGCACGCCGCTGAGTCGATAGAATCCCCGGCCCAGACAGACCAAGGCCGATAGAAACCGGGCCGCCGTGCCGGCGTTGCCGACGAACAGCTCCAGAGGCGTCTCCCGGGTGCCCCCGGAGCGCGGAAGACGGCCCCCCGCGCCTTCGACCTCGATCCTGCGGTTGGCCGGGTCGCCGGGGTCCGCTTCGACCCGAACCCCGAACCCCAGGGTCTGCAGGCAGTGGACCATCACCTCGGTGTCCTCGCTCCAGAGCGCCCCTTCGAGACGGACCCTGCCCCGCGACAGCGCGGCCAGCACCAGGGCGCGATTCGTGACGCTCTTGGATCCGGGGATCGTGACAAGGGCCGGACCCGGACGGTCGGACGGAATGATTTCGATGATCCTCGGGAGGGGCACGGGAGTGGGGGTCCAGGGAAGACTCAGACGGTTGGGTCGCCGGCGGGGGGAGGGCTGGCCGGACCGCGCGACGTCCAGGATTCACGCCAGTCCCTGGCCTCGGCGAAGAACGCCTCGACCGCGGAGGCATCCCCCTTCCGGAGCGCCTCCCGGAACCGTTCCAGTTCACCGGCCAATCCCGTGATGGACTCCTCCAGATGGGACCGGTTCGCCAGGGCGATGTCGCGCCACAGCTCCGGGGATCCGCTCGCCAAACGGGTGGTGTCCCGGAACCCCGTGGCACACAACCGCTCCGCCCCGAGGCCATTGCCGGGATCGAGAACCCAACGGGCCAATCCCGCCGCCACCACATGAGGCAGATGACTGGCCCGGCTGACCAGGAGATCGTGCCGCTCGGGCGTCAGGGTCACCACCCGACCGCCAACCCCCCTCCACAGGGATTCCACACGCTCGACCGCACCCCGCGGCGTGCGGGAGGTCGGGGTCACCACGCAGACCGCCTGGTCGAACAGGTCCGCACGGGCGGATCCGAAACCCGTCTTCTCCGATCCGGCCATCGGATGCCCTCCCAGGAACACCCCACCGGCGTCCCGGGCGATCGATTCCAACCGGTCCACCACTACGGCCTTCACGCTGCCCACGTCGGTGACGACAGCCCCGGGGGCGAGAGAGCCCCGCAGGGCCGACGCGGCCGCCTCCATGGACCCGACCGGGACACAGAGAACCACGAGGTCGGCGTTCCGGACGGCCTCCGCGAGATCGGTCGTGGCCCGATCCACGATCCCAGCTGCCTGGACCTCGGTGGCGGCGCTGTCGCGACGCAGATACCCACACACCTCACCGGCAAGCCGACGGGACCGCAGGGCAAGTCCGAGGGACCCACCCAACAAGCCCACCCCGACGATGGCCACCTTGCAGAACAGCACCCGGCCATTAAGGCGGAGCCCGGAACACGCCCAAAGAAAATTCCATGGCGCGGCACTCCGACCCCGTCGGCCGCCACCCCGCCCGACGCCTGTGTCGACATCACCCTTCCGTTGCCCCCGGGCCCATGCTTCACTCGTCTTTTCGACATGGACGAGACCAACGCACTGATCGAGCAGCGCCGATCCAAGCTGTCCGCACTGGCCGACAAGGGGATCCAGCCGTTCCGGAACAAGTTCCGACCCGACTTCGGCTGCGGCGAGGCCCGGTCCCGGTTCGAATCCGGCGAGTTTGCCGAAGGCCGCCCGGTGGCCCTCGCCGGACGCATCACCGCCCATCGCGACATGGGCAAGAGCCAGTTCCTCGACCTGCGGGACGTCAGCGGTCGGATCCAGCTCTACGCCCAGAAGCAGGCCCTCGGCGACGAGGGGTACGAGATCTTCAAGCACCTCGACCTCGCCGACTTCATCGGCATCCGCGGCACCCTGTTCCGGACCCGTGCCGGCGAGGTGAGCGTCAAGGTCGAGCACTTCACCATCCTCGGAAAATCCCTGCGTCCGCCCCCGGCGAAGTGGCACGGGCTCGAGGACACCGAGATCCGCTACCGCCAGCGTTACCTCGACCTCATCGCCAACGAGGAGGTGAAGGCCACGTTCCTGAGGCGTTCCGCCATCCTGCGCGAGATCCGGACGTTCTTCCACGAACGGGGCTACGTGGAGGTCGAGACACCCATGATGCAGGCGATCCCCGGCGGTGCGGCTGCCCAGCCCTTCAAGACGCACCACAACGCCCTCGGCTGCGAGTTCTACCTCCGCATCGCCCTCGAGCTGTACCTCAAGCGACTCCTGGTCGGCGGGATCGACAAGGTCTTCGAGATCGGACGCAACTTCCGCAACGAGGGACTCTCCAGGAAGCACAACCCCGAGTTCACCATGCTCGAGGCCTACGAGGCCTTCGGGGACTACGGGACGATGATGGAGACCGTCGAATCCCTCATCAAACGCGTCGCCCAGAACGTGCTCGGCTCGCTCGTCATCGAGCATCGCAACGCCGAGGGACAGGTCTACAAGACCATCGACCTCAACCACTGGCGCCGAGCCCGCTACAAGGACCTCGTGCGGGAGGTTGCAGGCAGCGACTGGTTCCAGGTCACGCCCGAGGAGCGGCGTCGACGGGCGGTCGAGGATCTCAAGCTCGCGGGCGACATCGCCGCGGGCTACGAGGACTTCGAGGTCACCGGGGCCGTGTTCGAGAAGCTCGTCGAGCCCACCCTCATCCAACCGACCTTCGTCACCCACCTTCCCAAGGAACTCGTCCCTCTCGCCAAGTTGTCACCCGACGACCCGACCACCGTCGAGGTCTTCGAATGCTGCATCAACGGACAGGAGATCTCCCCGGGCTACACCGAGCAGAACGACCCCATCGAGCAGCGGGAACGCCTGCAGCACCAGGCGGGCGGGGAGCAGCAGAAGCTCGACGAGGATTTCCTCGTGGCCCTCGAGCACGGCATGCCGCCGGCCGGCGGCATCGGCATCGGCATCGACCGCCTGTGCATGATGCTCCTCGGCCAGGAGAGCATCCGGGATGTCATCCTGTTCCCCCAGCTCAAGCCCAAGGCCTGATCCCGGCTGTGCAAGGGCCACCGCGCCCTCACGCAATCCGGTTCACCTGGTTCCAGACCGGTTCCCCGAGCACCGCCGCGCGGGCGATGCGGGCCGAGGTACTCCGCATCTCGATCATGCCCTCGGGACTGCAGAACGCCGCGTGGCAGGTCACGATCAGGTTCGGGGTCGACGCCTCCTCGGCCGTCCGCAGCGGCTCGTCCTCGACCACATCCAGCCCCGCACCCGTCAATCGTCCCTCACGCAGCGCTCGAAAAAGCGGAGCCTTCTGCACGATGTCGCCACGGGCCGTGTTCACGAGGAACGCCGACGGCTTCATCAGCGCCAATTCCTGCTCCCCGATGAACCCCCGGGTCTCGGTGGTGAGCGGACAGTGGATCGACACCACGTCGGCCAGGCGGAGGAGTTCATCCAGGGAATCCACCCGCTCGACCCCGACCGCCTTGTGGAGGCCCGTCGGAACGTGGGGATCGAAGAACACGACCCGGAACCCGAAGGCCTTCGCCCGGAGTGCGGTGGCGATCCCAATCCGCCCGAGCCCGACGATTCCCAGCACCTGCGTCCGGAGCCGTCGCATGCGGGACTGGCACCCGATCCGCCATCCGAGGCGCTTGGCTTCGGCATCCAGCGGGAAGAGCTGACGGTACAGGGCGAGGATCAGGGCCAACGCATGATCCGCCACCTCCTCAGTGCCATAGTCCGGGACGTTGCAGACCGCGATGCCGCGCTCGGCCGCGGCGTCGAGGTCGACCGTGTCGTACCCGACACCATTCCGAATGATGGCCCGACACTGGCGGAACCCCGCGATCGTCGGACGGTTCACACGGAGTCCATGCCAGAGGATGACGGCGTGGGCATCGAGCACCGCCTCGGGCAACGGGTCCCGGAACCCCAGCCAGACCGTCTCCACCTCGGCGACATCCTCCAGGATCGGCCGCTCCACCGAGGCCTCGGCGTCGGTGAAGTCAAACTCCCGCGGACAGACGATGGTGACCCTGGATCGCGACATAGGGACGGATCAGAGCACCGGAGTGGATCCCAACCGCACCCGACTCCCCATCAGCGGGTCACATGTGGCTCGGTCTCCTGGTCGTAGTCGATCCCGGGCAGGCCGAATCCGAACAGCTTGAGGAATTCCTCCCGGTAGCCTGCCGTGTCGGCCAGCTGCTGGAGGTTCTCGGTCGTGACCTGCGGCCACAGGGCGGCCACGGCCTGCTGCACATCGGGACGCATCTCCCAGTCGTCGATCCGGATGCGGCCCTCGGCATCCACAGGCGTGGCAGCACCCCCGTAGAGGTTGCCGAAGAGGCGTCGGATCTGCTCGATGCACCCCTCGTGGAGCCCCTTCTCCTTCATGACCCGGTAAAGGAGCGAGATGTACAGGGGTACGACCGGGATGGCCGAGCTCGCCTGGGTGACCAGCGCCTTGTTGACCGAGACGTAGGCCCGCCCCCCCCTGGCCTTGAGTCGCTCCTGGAGCACCTGCCCGGTCTTCTCCAGATCCTCCTTGGCCCTGCCGATGGTGCCGTTGCGGTAGATGGCCCAGGTGAGGTCGGGTCCGATATAGGAATACGCCACCGTGCTGAACCCCGGGGCGAGCAGATTGGCCGACTCGAGGGCGTCGACCCACATCCCCCAGTCCTCGCCACCCATCACCGAGACCGTGTCGGCAACCTCCTGCTCCGTCGCGGGCTCGATCGACACGGGATTCACCGCCCACCTGTCGGTGTCCACCGTCTTTGAGCTGTAGGGCTTTCCGATCGGCTTGAGCACCGACTTGGAGACCACACCCGTCTTCGGATGGGTCCTCCGGGGCGAGGCGAGGCTGTAGATGAGGAGGTCGATCTGGCCGAGGTCCTTGCGGATCTGGTCGACCGCCTGCTGCTTGATCGCATCCGAGAAGGCGTCGCCATTGATGCCCTTGGCATAGAGTCCCTCGGCGCGCGCGGCGCGTTCGAAGGCGATGGTGTTGTACCAGCCGGCGGTGCCCAGACGTTCCGGCTCACTGGGCTTCTCGAAGTAGACGCCCAGCGTGGAGGCCCGGCATCCGAAGGCGGAGACAACCCGTGAAGCCAGGCCATAGCCCGTCGAACTACCGACCACCAGTACCCGCTTCGGGCCCTGGGAGACGGGGCCGGAGGCCCGGACGAAATCGATCCACTGCTGCACATGGGCGGCGCACCCCTGGGGATGGGCCGTGATGCAGATGAAACCACGAGTCTTGGGACGGATGATCACGGGCCGACCCTACCGGATCGGGACGCCGACGAGAACCCTCAACTCACGACACCTCTTCTCCCCTGCGTGAGTCCGCTGCGCGTGTGAGATCCGGAAAACTCCTCGCGGTCGCGGTCGGATCCGATACGATCACCGACTTGTTCATGACTGCCCGCCTGTTTTCTGAGCTCGGACTCTCCCCGGAAACCCTCAAGGCCATCGCCCGCCTTGGATTCGAACAGGCCTCGCCCATCCAGGCCGAGGCCATTCCCGTCCTGATGGGGGGATCCGATGTCGTGGGCCAGTCCCAGACCGGCTCGGGCAAGACCGCAGCCTTCGCCATCCCGGCCCTCGAACGCCTCGATCCCAACGTGCGCGGCGTGCAGGTCCTGATCCTCTGCCCCACCCGCGAACTCGCGATCCAGGTCAGCGAGGAGGTCCACAAGCTCGCGTTCTTCAAGCAGTCGATCCGCGCCCTGCCCATCTACGGGGGACAGAGCTATGAGCGCCAGTTCGCGGGGCTCCGCGCCGGACCCCAGGTCGTGATCGGCACCCCGGGTCGCCTGATGGACCACCTGAACCGCGGGACCCTGCGTCTGGACGAGGTCCGCATGGTCATCCTCGACGAGGCCGACGAGATGCTGAACATGGGGTTCCGCGAGGACATCGAATTCATCCTCAAGAGGGTCCCGACCACCCGCCAGACCGTCCTGTTCTCGGCCACCGTGCCGCGTCCGATCGAGGAGATGATCCGCCTCTACACCCGCGATCCCCGTCGGATCCGGATCGAGGCCAAGGCCCTCACGGTGCCCACGGTCGAGCAGGTCTATTTCGAGATCGACCGCCGCTGGAAGACCGAGGCCCTCTTCCGTCTCATCGAGCTCCACGACGTCAAGCTGGGCATCGTGTTCTGCAACACCCAACGGATGGTCGACGACCTCACCGAGCACCTGAACGCCGCGGGCTATTCGACCGACGCGATCCACGGCGGCATGGCCCAGGCGGCCCGCGACCGGGTCATGGGACGCTTCCGCAAGGGCGGACTCGAGCTCCTCGTGGCGACCGACGTCGCCGCCCGTGGCATCGATGTCGACAACATCGAGGTCGTCATCAACTACGACATGCCGTACGACGCCGAGGACTACGTGCATCGGATCGGACGGACCGGACGTGCCGGACGGAGCGGACTTGCCCTGTCGTTTGTGTCCGGGCGCGAGTTCTTCGCCATCCAGAACATCGAACGCTACACGCGCCAGCGGATCCGCCGAGGCCAGGTCCCCAGCCACGGCGAGATCGAGGAGGCGCGCCTGAACCAGCAGATCCAGAAGGTCCGGGACGTCCTCGCGGCCGGCAACTACCGGCACTACGACCACCTGATCGAATCGCTGCTCGAGGAGGGCATCGAGTCGCTCGAGCTCCTCAACGCGCTGTTCCATCAGCTCACCCGGAACCCCGATGCCGAGGGCACCGGAGGCCAGGATCGCCGCAAGTCGACCAGTCCAGGCGAACCCCCAACCAAGGTGCGTCCTGCGGCTGGCGGTCCGACCCCGACGGCTCCCAAGACGAAGCCCGCGCCCGCGGCGAAACCAGCGCGGCCCGAACGGCCGGAACGGCCTGCAAAGCCGACGCTGGCCGCAATCCGCCCCACGAACCTGATTCCCTCCTCCGTCCCGTCCGTGCAACCCCGGGAGGAGAAGGTCGTCCGCGCTCCGCAACCTCCGGAAACCCCGGAGATCCCAACGGCACCGACCCCGAGGGTCGATGTGGTTCCCCAGGCGACGGAGGCCTCGGAACCCCCAATGGCCCCGAAAACAGCGGCTGCCCCGGAGAACGAGAGCACACCGGTCGAGGAGGTTTCCGAGGAGCACGCCGTCCAACCGCGCAAGGCCAAGGGACCTGACGATCCCGACTTCGTTGGCCCCCAGACCCGCCTGTGGATCAGCGCCGGTGAAGAGAACGGGATCGACATCCCGGACATCGTGGCCCTGATCCAGGGCGAGACCGGACTTCCGGCCGAGATCATCGGTCGGGTCGACATCCGGGAGCGGCACACCTTCGTGGAGGTCGCGACCGAGCATGCCGCCGGCATCGTGGCCAAGCTCAAGAGGGCCCCCTTGGCCGGCATCCGCCTCAAGGCCAAGGTGGCGTAGGAGGAACACAACCCGGCACGGCTGCAGTCCCCTTCGACCCCATCTGGATCCGCTACCCGTCGAACCACCCGTGAAGGCAGTGGGAACTCTGCCGGAGCGTCAGAATCCTGGTTTTCAGGCCCGTTCACCGGGCTTTTCGGGGGATATTGAAGGCCTTGAGGAGGAGGGCGCCACCCCCGCCTACGGATAGAACTCCTGGCGCAGCTGGCGCTGCAGTTCGTGCACCGCGAGGGTCAGCTCGGCGAAAAGCTCCCACCGTTCCTCGGATCCCTTCCTGTCGCCCTCGGCCTCCGTCTCGAGACGACGCCGGAGTCGGCTGAACCGTTGTGACAGCGGTAGCGCGGTGCTCCGGTCCCCGAGGGCCTCCAGCAGCTGGCGTACCCGGGCCGACTGCTTCCGCGTGCGCCGGATCAACCGCTCGGCGGCCTCGACACCGGTCTCCCCAGACTGGACCCGCAGCAACAATGCACAGTCAAAGGCCCGACACTGCTGGGGACGTTGGGCGTAGATCCGACAGGTGCAGTCCTGGGACAGCGCGGGGCACGGCTGCGCAAACCGGGGCTTGGATCCAGCCACGATCCGGAATCCCTGCGCCTTCAACCCGTCGGCGTCATCCGCCAGAAGGAGCTCAACCCTGCCAAACAAGGTCCCGTCACAGCACAGACCACATTGGGTGCAGAGGGATCCCGTGGGCGAGGGCGGCATCGGATCGGTGACGGTTCCGGGGATCAGTTTGCCGGATCGAGCGCGGTCTTGATGTCGTCGTAGATCAGACGCGAGAGCTCGGAGTCGCCGATGGAACTGACGCGGATCCGGATCTCGGTCTTGCCCGTACCCAGCCGGCGGAGGCGGACCTTCACGGTCTTGAGGTCGTTGGTCAGTCCATCCATGTACCCGCCGGTGGGTGTGGTGGACTGGTCCAGGACCGTCACGCCTGAGTGGTTCAGGGCCGCCAGACAGGCACGCCAGGCGGGACGAAACCCGACCTCCTCGACCGCGATCAGGGATCCCTTGGAATACGTTATTCCCACCGGGGACTGGGCGTCGTTCGGGGTGGCACAGCCCGCCAATCCCGCGAGCAGAACGGCACACAGGAGGAATCGGATCCGGAGCAGGAACTGGCGATGCATGGACAGATCGATACGCGGATGCCCAACGGTCGCCAAGATCCGTGTCGGCCGGACCCTCGCCCTCCCACCCGCGACCCGGTCCCCTCACTTCGACCCCACGCAGAACAGATGGCGGTCGCCGCGCAGATAGAGGCGTCCCCCCGCCGGAACGGGGGTGGCCACGATCCGTTCCCCCATCGGGTTTTCCGACAACAGTTCGAGTCGATCTCCAACCCGCGCCGAGAACACCACGCCATCCTCCCGGGCCGCATGGAGGATGCCTCCCGCGATGGCCGGGGAGGCATAGAACGGGCTCGCCGATCTGGGTAGGGACCCGGTCCAGAGCGTCCGCCCCGTCTGGGGATCCAGACACACCACCTCACCCCGGTGCCTGAGCAGGTAGACCTTGCCGTCGTGGACCGCAGGCGTGGTGACGAACACCCCGACATCGTCGCGCTTCCACGCATGGGCATCGGCACCGATCACACCGGTCCCACCGGTGCGGATCCCCCGGAGATGGGCCTGGTTGGGACGGTCGTCCCGACCAACGGGAACCACCACCATCGTCCCCGCCACGACCGGTGTCGCGATGGCCGGCCAGTACCCGGTGCCCTCCGGATTGAATCCCTCCGCCGTCCAGAGGACCGCCCCATCGCTCTCCCGATGCGATGTCAGCCGATCCGCCCCCCAGACCAGCAGCGCGGGCTGGCCGGCCTCGTCGTACGGGACCGGCGTGGCGTAGCCGTTGTCGTTCTCCGACGGCGCCTCGAACGTCCGGTTCCGTCGCCACCGCATCTCCCCGGACTGCTTGTCGAACGCGGCGATCCAGGAATCCCCCTGGTGCATCCGGGACAGGATCACGAAGCGGTCGGTGACCACCGGCGAGCTGCCCTGGTCCCAGAAGAGGCGTTCCGCGCCGAAACGCTCGGTCAGGTTCTGTTTCCAGCGGATGCGTCCGTCCAGCTCGAGGGCCGCGAAGGCACCGCTCTTGAAGTACACGAACACAGCCCGGCCATCGGTGGCGGGCGAGGCATTGCAGCCCGAGGCCAGGGTGGAGTGCTTGGGACTGGTGTAGGGGCCGAGCTTCGTCTGCCACGCGACCTCGCCCGAAGGCGTCACGGCCAACACGGCATCCTCCCCGTCGGCCGGCGAGGTCAGATAGATGCGGTCGCCGGAAACGATCGGCGTGGAGGTCCCCTTCCCAGGGAGCGGCAGCGTCCACCGGACATCGGAGGCCGACCACAGGGTCGGAGTGCGCCTGGAGGTCGTGCTCCCCTGTCGGGTCGGCCCACGCCAGTTGGACCAGTCGTCCTCGGGAACACCCCAGGCAGTCCAGAGGATGGAAACGGCGACAACACCGGACAGCAGCGAACGACCGAGGACGGTGCTCCGAGGGCGGGAATTGGGGTTCATGGGCAGTGCGGGAAGCCTAGGCATCCGATCCACAGGCTTCGAGCGGGAATCGACGAACCGGGGGCATGGCGATGGAACGGCGGTGGACAGGCGGACGACGAGGAACGAGGGATCCGGTCACCGAGGATTCCCGGAAGTTTGGGATGGCTGAGCGAACCGGGAGTCGGAAAGGATTTCGCCCACCCGCTTGAAAGCCCTGCTTGAAACCTCCGTCCGCCGCACCGATCGCGCCTTCCTCGTCGCGCTCGAACTGAAGTCCGGCGACAGCGGGAACGTCCGGGACTCGCTCGATGAGCTCGCCGAGCTGGCGACCACCGCGGGACTGAAGGTCGTCGGCGACGGCACCCAGAAGATGGAGCATCCGAACCCGTCGACCTTCATCGGGGCCGGCAAGGCGGAGGAGTTCGCCAGCCACTGCCGGTCGCTCGAGGTCGACACCGTCCTGTTCGACGACGAGCTCACCGCGGCCCAGGCGCGCAACCTGGAGGAGATCTTCAAAACCAAGGTGCTCGACCGGACCGGTCTGATCCTCGACATCTTCGCGGGCCGGGCCCGGACCCGGGAGGGCAAGCTGCAGGTCGAGCTGGCCCAGCTCGAATACCTCCTGCCGCGACTGACCCGGTTCTGGACCCATCTCTCCCGCCAACGCGGCAGCACCGGATCCATAGGCGGTGAGGGTGAATCCCAGCTCGAGGCCGATCGCCGCAAGACCCAGGAGCGGATCGACAAGATCCGGGAGGAGCTCGATGTCGTCCGACGCCAGCGCACCACCCAGCGTTCCGGGCGCCAGCGGCACCAGTGGCCCCTCGCCTCGATCGTCGGCTACACCAACGCGGGCAAGTCCACCCTTCTCAACGCCCTGACCGGGGCCGGAGTCCTCGCCGAGGGCAAGCTGTTCGCGACGCTGGATCCCACGACCCGACGCCTCCGCCTGCCCACCAACCAGAACGTCCTCCTCTCCGACACCGTCGGCTTCATCCGGAAGCTCCCCCACGGCCTCGTGGAATCCTTCAAGGCGACCCTCGAGGAGGTGGTCGAGGCCGACCTGCTCATCCACGTGGTGGACGCCAGCCACCCCCAGGCCGAGGAGCAGATCGAGGCGGTCAAGCGAGTGCTGCACGAGCTCGATGCTGACAGGAAGCCCACGCTGATGGTCTTCAACAAGACGGACCGTGATGTGGGTGCTGCGGTCGCGGCCCGGCTGCGGAACCAGTTTCCGAACGCCGTCTGCACCTCGGCAAGGACAGGCAGCGGCCTGCAGGAGCTGATGTCCGAGCTTGGCATCATGCTCCGTCCCGTGCGCGCACTCCTGCGGCTGTCCATCCCGCATGCCGACGCCGCCGTGATCGCCCGATTGCACGCCATGGGACAGGTCCTGGAAATCGACTACTCCGGCGAAACCGCCCGGTTCCTGGCCCAGATCCCGCCGCACTTGGCGCATGAATTCCGTCGGTATGAGGTGCTTGAGGAGGCCCCGAAGCCCGCGACCGCCAAGCGTCCCCGGAAACGCTCCAGTACCGCGGCCGCGAAGCGATAGCGTCTCTCGTACGGCGAGGCGCCTCTTAGGATCCTCTGGAAGGCCTTGCAGAAAAAAGACCGCATCCGGGCACGGCTCCTTGGAAGGAAATCGCGGTGGGGCTCGATGTGTCGTCGGGGCCTGTCCTCGCGTCATGAGCGCCCACTCCCCGTCCCCCGCGTCCTCGCCGTTCATCCGCTGGTTCGCGGACATCACCCTGACAGACCTTCCCGAGGTGGGGGGCAAGAACGCCTCCCTGGGCGAGATGCACGGACATCTGACCCTAGAAACGGCATCCGGATTCCGAACGGATTCGCCCTCACCGCCGAGGCGTATCGCCGACTTCTCAACCTGGGTGGACTCGAACAACGCATCCGGTCCCGACTGCGCGGACTCGACACCCGGGAAGTCCAGGCCCTCCAGCGCGCAGGGCACAACATCCTGAACGCCATCCTGGAGACCCCGTTCCCGGCCCACATCGAGGAGGCAATCCTCGCGGCGCATGACCAGCTCCAGCGCTCCCTCAGTTCGGAACTCCGGGTGGCCGTCCAGAGTAGCGCCACCACCGAGGACCTGCCCGAGGCGAGCTTCGCCGGGCAGCAGAAGACCTTTCTGAACCTTCCGGGCGGGGCCGCGTTGATCGACGCCTCGTACTCGCTGGACACCCGCAACGGTGGATGGCCCTGAGGCGGGTGGGAAGCTGGGGAGCCGCGGAGCGCTCTCCCGCGCCCAGTGATGCAGTCAAACCCAGGTTGGGCTGTGCTCCGCCACGGCCCCATCTTGATCCGACACGCGTCGTGCACCCGTGAAGGGGAACGGGATTGCCTGCAGCGTCAGAGGATCCCGGCTGGAACCACAGGTCGGTCAACCTCTCGCGGATCAGATGGGGACGCCACGGAGGCCGTCCCTACCGGAGGGCGCTCCCGAGCCCAGTGATTCAGGGCACGGCATCACCCACCCATCGAAGCCTTCGGCATCCGATCAGGATGCCACCGCCACCAAACCCCTTGTTCCCATCTCTCCTCCCGTCTCTCTCGTCTCTTCCTCCGTGTCTCCGCGTCCCGGTGTGAGTCCCCTTCCCCCACAGGGCACCGCGGCACCTACCGACAAGCGCCTGCCTCCCCGCTCCCGTGCCTTGACGTCCGACCCGGTGTTGCCTTCCATCCTCCCTTCTTCGGGAGCATTCCCATTCCTTCGAACACCGAATCTGAAAATGACGACCATCACTGACATCCAGGCGCGCGAGATCCTCGACTCCCGCGGCAATCCCACCGTCGAAGTCGACGTCACCCTCGAATGCGGCGCCGTCGGACGCGCCGCCGTCCCCTCGGGGGCCAGCACCGGCGAGCACGAGGCCATCGAGCTCCGCGACGGCGACAAGAAGCGCTACCTCGGCAAGGGCGTCAGCAAGGCCGTCAAGAACGTCGACACCAAGATCGCCCCGGCCCTCTTCGGTACCGACGCGCTCGACCAGCTCACGGTGGACCGCGCGATGCTTGAGATCGATGGCACCGAGACGAAGTCGAAACTCGGCGCCAACGCCATCCTCGCGGTCTCCCTCGCCAACGCAAAGGCCGCCGCCACCGCGCTCGGGCAGCCCCTCTTCAAGTATCTCGGCGGACCCAACGCCAAGGTCCTGCCCGTGCCGATGGCCAACGTCATCAACGGTGGCGCCCATTCCGACGCCCCGATCGACTTCCAGGAGTTCATGGTCATGCCCCATGGGTTCGAGACCTTCAGCTCCGGACTCCAAGCGATCACCGAGATCTTCCACGCGCTGAAGTCCGTCCTGAAGAAGAAGGGCCTGAGCACCGCGGTCGGCGACGAGGGCGGCTTCGCGCCTAAGCTCGAGAGCGCCGAGGCCGCGCTCGACGCCATCGCCCAGGCGGTCAAGGACGCCGGATACAAGCTCGGCAAGGACATCTACCTGGCCCTCGACGTCGCCAGCTCCGAGTTCTACACCGGCAACGAGACCTACGTCTTCAAGAAGAGCTCCGGCCGAAAGCTGACCGGGGATGAGCTCGTCGACTTCTACGTGAAGCTCTGCAAGGACTACCCGATCGTCTCGATCGAGGACGGCTGCGCCGAGGGCGACTGGAAGACCTGGAAGAAGCTCACCGACAAGCTCGGTGCCACGACCCAGCTCGTCGGCGACGATCTCTTCGTCACCAACGTGAAGTTCCTCCGCAAGGGCATCGAGACCGGGACCGCCAACTCGATCCTGGTAAAGGTGAACCAGATCGGTTCGCTCACCGAGACCCTCGACGCCGTCCGCCTCGCCCAGAACAGCGCCTACACCGCCGTGTTGTCGCACCGCTCCGGCGAGACCGAGGACGCCACGATCGCCGACATCGCGGTCGCCACGAACTGCGGACAGATCAAGACCGGCTCCCTGAGCCGGACCGACCGCACGGCCAAGTACAACCAGCTGCTCCGCATCGAGCAGATGCTGGGCAAGAACGCCGTCTACGCCGGCCGGACCGCCCTCCCGAAGGGCCGCTGAGCCGCAGGACCGATCCCCAAGAACCCCGGAGGCACACGCCTCCGGGGTTTTTTGTTTTGCACCTTGAGGGCCGGTGGAGAGCCGCACCAAAATCAGACGATAAATCGATTCATGGCCCTCCTCGGGGCGACGACGGGGATCCTCGTAGGAGTGCTGACCGCCGAAGGAAACGGGTGGTCCAACTGGCTGAAGGGTCGGGATCAGGACATCGACAGCCTCGCCAAGTACGCCATCGGGGGAGCGGCAACGGTCGATGCCGCACCCGAAAAACCGAGCTTTTCCCTGACCCCAACGACCCTGTCGATGACCGCCATCGTGCGGACCAATGACACCCAGCTGAAGGTGCATGGAGAGGCGGGGGACAGCCTGACCGGCTGGAGCACCACCGGCGTGGACCGTGCAGTTGCAGCCAATCAGACGGGGGTTCCGGAGGGCTGCCAACGTCAGGTATTCAGCGTGAACCGCTCCCGCAGCCCGGACCGGCTGTTCCTCCGTCTCCGGGCTGTGCTCGATGCCCCGGAGGCCGAGAGTGCGCCCAGAGCGGCCTGGGCTGACGTGTTGTCGTCAGGGCCTGGGTTGAGGTGGACCGCACTGGCCTCAGGTCCCGGAAAACATGCTGCGGCGTCCGGGTCACCGCTCGTTCGGGGACCCAAGGGGAATCGGCAAACCGTTTTACCGATCACTCCGCCGGTTCTCGGCGTCCTCCCTCCTGCCCCTCCGACCGTCTTCTCCCCGAAGGGTCAACCCCTGCTGGGAACCTACGCCGGCTCCTTCGGCACCGTGGACCTCCGGCCTCGTCTCTGGCCGACGGAATACAGCCGATTGAAGAAGTGGTTCTTCGGCACGCTTTCCTCGAAGGGCCTCCTCGCCGGTTTTGCCGTGGTGGACGCGGGCTATGGCACGACGGCATTCGTCTATGTCGTGGATCTTGAGACCGGATCGACCCTCGTTAGCCGGGGCGAGATCGGCCTTCCGCTGGTGTCGACAGTGGTCAATGGAAACCCGGGAGCCGGCGCCCGTGCCACCTTCGCCGATGGCCTCGGCGGAAGCCTGTCCCTGTCGATCACCCGAGGAACGGAATCGACACCCTTCCGCGTCGAGATCGTCTCCAAGGACGATGACCTGCGGATCGATGCCACGCTCGATCCCACCGCCGCGCCGCTTCCGGTCTCCTCCCTGGTGCCCACGCCTCCCGGGGACATCAACGCGACCGTGAAGTGGAACCTCCTGCCCATGACGGGATCCATGAAGCTCGGTTCCCTCGTATGGGATCTCGCGGAGGGGTTCCGGGGCGGTTTCGACTACACCCAGGGCATCCTTCCCAGCCACACGGTGTGGAACTGGACGTTCCTGAATGGCACCGCGGACGACGGCACCCCCATCGGGTTGAATCTCACCGGAGGCATCGTCCCCGACGGTCTGACCGGTGACAATGCACTCTGGGCCGGGAACGAGCTGTCGACGCTTGCGAAACCCACCTTCACGTTCAATCGACAGAACTACATGGATCCCTGGGGAGTCACCACCGCGGACGGCCGGGTCCAACTGCGGTTCACACCCAAGGGATCCCACAGCGAGAACCGGAACCTGGGTCTCGTGAACAGCCGCTTCATCCAGGTCGCCGGACTCTTCAACGGCACCCTCCGCACAGCAGAGGGCCGGGTCCTGAACCTGGTCGACGTGCCTGGCGTCATGGAAGACCAGGACATCTACTGGTGACTTGATTGGGGCAACAGGCAGAACGGATCGGGCGATCAACCCACCGTCGCCACCCGCAGGCGTCGGGTGGCGCCACGTCCCAGATCCACGACGATTTCGTCACCCTTGCGGCGTCCGACCAGCTGCTGGCCCAGGGGCGATTGCGGGGTGAGCACGAGGATCTCGTGCTGCATGTGGGTGACCTCGGTCCCCCCGGCTCGGGGGGCGACGTAGTACCAGGCATGTTCCCGGCCCTCGACAACCTCCACCAACGCCCCGGGACCGATCGCAGTCCCCTCAGGCCAGGGGCTGGTCGAGAGGGCCTCGATCTGGGTGATGGCCAGCTCGAGCTCGGCCACCTGGCGGGATTGCCCGCGGGCGAGGTACGACGCCTCGAGTCCGCGGGTGTCGTACTTGTTCTCGGGCTTGTTCTGTTCGTGCGTGGCCTCGTCGTGCGCGGCACGGGCGGCACGGATGTAGGTCGCGAGCTCGCGTTGAAGCGTGGCAACGATCTTTCGGACGACAGCGGACTTGTTCACGGCGGCCGGCAAAGAAACCCGACCCGACGCGACCACGCAACCCCGTGTCACGCCTTCCGAGACATCCCGGGCTGGGCACGACACAACCGCGAAGGACAGGGACTCACGTGCCGACCCGGAGACGTGGAGGAACCCGTATGGAACCGAAGAATCGATGAAAATTCTCGGCGAGCTGGCCGGCGAGGGATTCCAGGGATCGGCCGGGCAGTTCGGCCAGTCCGGCGTGGATCGCCGGAAGGTTGGCCGGGACATTCAGGAGACTCCCCGAAGGTCCCGTCAGCACCGAGGGACGATGCGATTCCGGCGGCATCTGGTCGGGCGCATCGGTCTCGACCAACAGACGTTCGAGCGGGATCCGGCGGAACACCTCCTGCTGACGCTGCCGCCGGGGATCGAGGGCGCTGCCCGGGAATCCAAAGTATCCACCCAGCTCTGCGAATTGGTCGACCAGCTCCACCGGACCGCCATAGCTGTGGAGCAGGAAGCCCGGCTCGGGTCGCGGACCGTTCGCAAGAACCTCGAGCAGCCGACCGAAGGCGCGGAGACAGTGGATCGTGACCGGTAACTCCCGCGCCGCGGCGAGCTCCAGCTGGTCCACCCACATCGACTCCTGCAAGGCCCAGTCGGGCGGATCGCCCGCAAAGGGGGTCGCGCCCTGTCGATAGCGTCGCCACCGGTCGGGATTCTCCAACATCCACCGATCCACCCCGATCTCACCCACCATCGCACCCGGGGTCCGATCAAGCCATCCGATCAAGGCCTCCCGCCAGGCAGGCGTGCGCTTACCAAGATACCAGGGATGATAGCCAAATCCGGGGATCACCTCGGGGAACCGCTCGGCCAGCATCGCCACCACGGGCCAATCCTCCTCGCAGGACCCGTTGACCACGATCCGCTCCACGCCCACGACCCGTGCCGCGTCGATCAGCTCGTCCCAACGCCCCCCGAACCGCTCGTCCTGGAGATGATTGTGGGCATCGAAGAACCGAAGCCGCCCGTCGGACGCCGATGAATTCTCCGTTGCCGATGCTCCCAGGTTCATGACGCATCCCCAGCCGGACGCTGCGCCGTCGCAAATCCACGGATCAGGTCGATCACCCGGCCGATCGTCGCCCGACGGTTGTCGGCGAGCTGTCGCAGCAATCCGAGCCGGTCGAGGAATTCGGGCCTCCAGTCGACGAGGTCCTCGGGCGGCAGTCCGCTGGCGAGGTCGCACAGGATTCCGCTGAACGCGCGCAGGGTCGCGGCATCCGAATCGGTCTGGAACCAGCAGCGGCCGTCGCGGAACTCCGGGACGAGCCAGAGTCGGACCAGACACCCCTGGACCCGATGGCTTTCCAGACGCAGGGCGTCGGGGAGAGGCGATCGAAGCCGAGCCTGCTCGACCGCCCAGGCAAAGCGGGCCTGCGGGTCGCGAAGCGCGGTCAGACGTCCGACCAGATCGCGCTCACGATCCAGCAGGGAGTGAGGTTTCGACCCGTTCATCATTGGAGATCAGGGTACTCCAGCGTGGTGCGGAGGGCGACCCCGGGTCGTGCGGAACGCCCGAGGAGCGTCCATCGGCGTCCTGGGAGGTGGGGATTCGCCACAGGCGGGGTCGATCCGGAATGACTTCGGCAACTGCTCGCGCACCGCCTCGACGATCTGGTCTTCGATGGTGGGAGAGAGGCGTTGGGGGCGGTCGTAGTACCAGAGGGAGGTCTCCGCCTCGTATCCACCCTCGTCGAGGATGCGTCGCGACGGGATGTAGCAGGGCACGTCGTTGGCGTAGGCATTGACCCAGAGTCGCTGGGGATCGAGCTCGCGCTTAAGCCTCAGGGAATAGTCGACCACGACCTCTCCCCCCAGGAACACCATGGCCATCCGATCCCCAAACGCCCAGGTCTGCACGGGATACGGAAGCGTCGGGGAGACGGTTTCACCGCGATTCATCCGGGCAAGCCAGCGTCGGGCGTGGAAACCGACAATCCCGGAGTTGGTGGAGCGCCGGATCCATTCCTCGCGGGTGAAGTGGGGCTGGAAGGGCAGCTGGAGGGTCTGCAGCCGGCAGGCGGGAGCCGTGGGGAGATCCTGAAGCGGGAGCTTCACCAGACGCGCCGCCTCGGCGGCGAGAGCCTCACCATGACGGGTGGCAAGTTCGATCGTGCCGCGCGGGTCCGGGTTGGCATCGGCACCGGCACCGATCGCGACGAGCGCGATGGCCCCCGGATGTTCCCGCTCGAAGGCCTCGGCGGCGGCACCGGCCCAGTCGCCATGCACCGCGTTCAGCTCGCCGCTCAGCGTCGTGCAATGGCAGGCATAGCGGACCAGCACCGCGCGGAGTTCCCCATTCGGATCCGTGATCCGTAGCAGGGGCAGGTCATGATCGACCGGCCCACCGGGCGTCCGACGGTTCTTGGCAAACCCGACGGAACCCCTGCCCCAGGAGAGGCGCGCGGGACGCCTTCGTTCCAGGGCGAGTCGTGCGGCCTCTTCGAGTCGTTCGGTGAAATACACGGTGTAGGCCGCGATCTGTTCCTGCTCCGTCGGGGTCAGGTCCCGGGCGAAGATATTGGGGGCGGCTCCGGTGAGGCAGGGGGCGCTATGGGTGTGGGTGACCGTCAGCGCGACCTGCGCCGGGGCGAGGCCGACCCTCTGTGCGAGCCGCGAACGGATGTCGTCGGTGATGGAGCCGGGCAGGATGCAGTTGTCGATGGCGATGAGGACGGCCGCCTGGGATCGGCTCCCGATGGCGAGGGCCCGGGCATGGATGTGCTGGGCCAGATTCGTCGGCGCGGGCAACCCAGCGCGTGCGGCATAGCCCATCAGGGGCACGGCGTTGGTGGGGGAGAGGTCGACCCGGGCGACGCCAACTGGGATGAAGTTGAGGTTGCGGGGAGCCGCCTCAAGAAGGGTGTCGAGGAACCCGATCCAACATCCGACCACGACCAAGGCCCTCCACCAATGCCAGGGGTTCATACAGAAACGGTGCGCACCTGAGGGCGCCTTGGGAAGCGTTGGAATCACGCGGGGGTGAGGGGACAGGGACTCACACGGAGACGCGGAGAAAGGAGAGCACAGGAGAGAAAAAAACGGGCCTCGACTGCAGCCGCCCGGTCGTCGACCCGAACACAAGTCACGCCCACCCCGATGTTCCCAACCGCCGTCCTAGTCTCCTCCGGTTCTTCCTCCGCGTCTCCGCGTCTCCGTGTGAATCCCTCGTCTCCAGGCCCCCTCCGCGTGACGGCACTCCGACGACGATTGCCGGTCGTGCCTCGATGCAGGAGGCTGGGTCCATGACGATCATCACCGATCCCCGATGCACGGAGTACCGGGCCGTGGGCCATCCCGAGAAGCCCGCACGGGTTCAGCGGACCGCAGAACTGCTAAGGGAACAGAAGTCATTGGACCTCCGTTGGTCCGAGCCGTCCCCCGTTGAGGACTCGGTCCTGCTACGGGGCCATTCGGAGAATCATCTGAAGCGCCTCGCCCTGGCCCAGGATTTCGATGGCGACACACCCTTCTTCCCGGGAATAGGCGATCATGCACGACGCGGGGTCGGTGGCGCCCTGAAGGCTCTGGAGCTGATCCGAACCGGTGAACCCGCCTTCAGCCTCCTACGTCCGCCGGGACACCACGCCACGCGGGACCAGGCCATGGGCTTCTGCTATCTCAGCTCCCTGGCCATCGCGGCGCTCGAAGCCCGAGCCACCGGGATCGAGCGAATCGCCCTGTTCGATTTCGACGTCCACCACGGCAACGGGACCGAGGATGTCGTGGCCGGCATCGCCGGGGTCACCTTCGCTTCGGTCCATCAGCATCCGTGCTATCCCGGCACGGGGGCGGGGCCTGTCGGAAACAATTGCTTCAACTTCCCTGTCGCCCCCGGCACACCTCGGGTCGAGTGGCGAAAGACCCTCGAGCAGGCTCTGCAGCGGCTGCTGGAGAGCCGCCCCCAGATCATCGGGGTGTCGGCCGGATTCGATGCCTACTCCCGGGATCCCTTGGCCAACGGCAGCCTCGAGCGCGAGGACTTCTACTGGATCGGCCAACGCCTCCGGGCGACCGGCATCCCCACGTTCAGCATCCTCGAGGGCGGATACTCCCTGGATCTTCCGGATCTGGTCCTGCACTACCTGCTCGGTCTCGAGGGCAAATAAACTGGGGATGAGGGGAGCCATGCGGAGACGCGAACACGCAGAAAACGACACGCCGAAGAGAGGTTTCTGCATGCCGGTTTCGTCTCCCGTGGAATCGGGAGCCACATCGGTCCACGATGGAGCTTTGGGCAACGGACCCAGGATTGAACATCAGGTGCATCCGGGTTCCATCCGACGACGGTTTTCCCTGGGCCTCGAATCGTTGAGCGCAGTTTCCTCTGTCTGATCCAGAATTGGTTTCTCGCCACCCCTCCCGTCCTTCCTCCGCGTCTCCGCGCCTCCGCGTGAGTCCCTGCCCCATTCTCACTCTACCCACAACGCTGGGCTTTTCCCCGCGGACAGGCCTCGTCAGACTTGTCCGATGATCCCGGTCCGCTTCCCGCTCCTCGTCCTGGCTCTCGCACTGGCTTCGATCCCATCCGCCCTCCGTGCTGCGGCACCGCTTCAGAGTTCCGACGGGGAGATCGTGTTTCCGGTGGATGCCGCAAAGATGAGCGGCACCACAAGGCTCGTTCCGATCCCGAAGACCGGGGAACAGGTCGTCGAGCTCAACTCGGGCGGCACGCTGGAGTGGACCTACAAGCCCACGCGGTGGGGTCGCTATGACCTTCTGATGACCTATGCCGTGTCCCAACAGCAGCCCGGGATCCAGATCCGGGTCCTCGACACGGACTACACCCAGAAACCCGCCGGGACCGGAGGCCTGGACCGGTACAGCAGCGTGACGATGGGGCGCCTGTACCTGCCGACGTCCGAACCCTTCTCGATCCGGCTGGCCTGCTCGGAGGCAACGGCGGGAGTCCCGATCCGGGTCGCCAAGCTGGTCCTTCGCCCAGCCCCGGAAGGGCATCCCGAAGCCCAGAGCGGAACCGGCCGCATCGAGCTACCCGCCCACTCGGCCACGACCCACAGCGTGATGATGCGCTATGAACCGGCGACGAACAAAAACTGCCTCGGGTACTGGGTGAACCCGTCCGACTGGGCCGACTGGACCTTCGAGGTCGAACAGCCCGGGACCTTCGACGTGCAGGTCTGGCAGGGTTGTGGACGCACCCAGGGAGGCAGCGAGGCCGTCATCCAGGTCGGCCAGCAGCAATTGCCCTTCATCGTGGAGGAAACCGGGCACTTCCAATACTTCGTCCCGCGACAGATCGGACGCGTCATACTGGACAAGCCCGGCTCCTACACCCTGGCCATAAAACCCCGCACGAAGAAGGCCGGGGCCATCATGGACATCCAGCGGATTGTGCTGACCCCTGCGCCGACCTTGGCCGTTCCGACCGCCACGGCCCGGGATTTCGTTCCGGCCCGGAGGATTGTCGTGCTGGGCGACAGCATCACGTACGCCGGTGGCTGGCTGCCGCTCGTCGAGACGTGGCTCCATCTCCAGTTTCCGGAGTCGAAGGTCCAATTCCTCAACCTCGGACTCCCCTCCGAGACGGTCTCGGGTCTGTCCGAACCCGGCCACGCGGGGGGCTCCTTCCCTAGACCCACGCTGCTCGAGAGGCTGGATCGGGTCCTCGAGCAGGCCAAGCCCGACCTGATCGTGGCGTGCTATGGGATGAACGACGGCATCTACCATCCGTTCAGCGAGGAGCGGTTCCAGAAGTTCCAGGACGGCATCCGCGAACTCCGGGAGAAGGCCGGGAAGGTGGGCGTCCGGGTGATCCATCTCACCCCACCCGTGTTCGATCCCCTGCCCCTCGCCGGCCAGACCCTGCCGGCCGGGAAGGAGGAGTACCGCTCCCCCTTCGAGGGCTACAACACAGTGCTCGACCGCTATGCCGACTGGCTGGTGGCCCAGCGGGCCTACGGGTGGGAGGTGATCGACATCCACGGTCCGATGAACCGATTCCTCGCGGAGAAGCGGAAGACGGATCCGAAGTTCCTGCTCGCGGGGGACGGGGTGCATGCCAACGACCAGGGCCACTGGATCATTGCGCGTGAGGTACTGCGGCAGTTGGGAGCGGATCCGACGCTGCTGGAGTCGGACACTCCCGACCGCCTCATCGCCTCGTCGCCTCGCGGGAAGGCGGTGCTCGACCAGGTCACGCGCCGACAGACCGTGATGAAGGACCCGCTGTTGACCGCGATCGGTCACAAACGTCCGGGGATGGGGGCCGGCAAGCCACTGGCGGAGGCAGAAGCCGAGGCGTCGCGGATCGGAGCCCAGCTGAATCCGCCGGACTGAACGGGCGCCGCACTCCACCTGGGGACACACCCCACGGACCGCACCCATCCCAGATCATGACGTCCGCATCCCAACCGCACCCCAGGGGACTTCCGGTGCTGTTCTTCACCGAGATGTGGGAGCGGATGAGCTACTATGGAATGCGGGCGCTGCTGGTCCTCTTCCTCGTCGACTCCGTGGACCACGGCGGACTGGGACTCACCGAGGATGTGGCAACCGCGCTCTACGGGCTCTACACGGCGGGGGTCTACCTCGCCGCCCTGCCGGGCGGCTGGATCGCCGACCGGCTCCTGGGGCATCGACGGGCCGTCACCTACGGAGGATGCCTGATCGCGGCCGGACACTTCACCCTGCTCGGACACCACCTCCCGTTCCTGCTGGCAGGCCTGCTCCTGATCGTCCTCGGCACCGGGCTCCTCAAGCCCAGCATCAGCACCCTCGTGGGACTTCTCTATCCCGAGGGAGGGGCCCGGCGGGACTCCGGGTTCACCCTGTTCTACCTCGGCATCAACCTCGGTGCCGCAATCGGCCCCCTGCTCTGCAGCGCCCTCGGAGAGAAGATCGCCTGGCACTATGGCTTCGGGGCGGCCGGGGTCGGGATGATCCTGGGACTGATCCAGTACCGGGTGCAGTCCCAACACCTTGGGGATCTCGGGACCCAACCGGTCCATCCGCATCCGCATCCGGGGATGGCTTGGGGACTGGTCGCCGGCGCGGCCAGCAGTCTCGCCCTGGTCTTTGTGATCGGACTGTTGGGCTGGTGGCGCCTCGACCCGGTCGGGCTCGCCCGCAACGCCGCAGGCGTCATCGCCGCGGTCGCGATCGGAACCTTCGCCTGGATGCTGCTGGGGGTCCGACTCGGACCCGGCGAACGGGGCCGGGTGGGGGTCATTCTGATCCTGTTCCTCGCCGCCGCGCTTTTCTGGAGCGGATACGAGCAGGCCGGATCGTCCCTGAACCTGTTCGCGGAACGGTTCACGGAACGCCGACTCGGCTCCTTCGAGATCCCGGCCGGATGGTTCCAATCGGTCCCCGCGGTGTTCGTCGTGGTCTTCGCACCGGTCGTGGCCGCCTGGTGGGTGCATCGCTCCCGTCGGGGCCATCAGCCTCTGCTGATCACCAAGCTGGCCTGGGGCCTGATCCTGTTGGCTCTCAGCTTTGGGGTCCTCCAGATCGGCTCCCGTCGGGCTCTCGACCACGGGACGGTCTGGCCCACATGGCTCCTCACCACCTACCTGCTGCAGGTGCTGGGGGAACTGCTGCTGAGTCCGGTCGGACTCTCGGCCGTGACCCAACTGGCACCGTCCCGGTTCGTCGGCCAGATGATGGGGCTCTGGTTCCTTGCGGCCTCGCTGGGCAACCTGCTGGCCGGACTGCTTGCGGGCCAGGTCACCGGGGCCCGGGCCCAGGACATGCCGGTCCAGTTCTTCAAGGTCTTCCTGGTCACCGGCGCGGCCGGCCTCCTGCTCTGGCTCCTGGCGCGCCCCCTCCACCGACGGTTCCTCGGAGGGCTCGGCCCGACCGGATCGCCGTCCACCTGATTCCATGATCCGAACCCTGCTCCTGCGTCTCGGCCTTGGTCTCCTGGCCCTGACCCTGCACGCCCAGGACAGCGCGGCCGTGTCCGCTTCACAGGTCGGCCCTGTGCCGCCCGCCCTGCGGGAACGGTTCCAGCTGGCCCCCTTCTACCAGAAGCACATTGCGGTGGGGCCGTTGCCGATCGTGGGATCGTCGCGAGTCTCGGATCCGGCGCTGCGCGAGGCGGCGTGGATCGTCCGGCACCTGATGGAGGGTCGTGACGACCTCCTCGGGGCGATGGCGACGAACCACACGCGGCTGGCGGTGATGGCCTTCGACGAATACACGACCGACATCCCGGAACACGCCGGGCTGCGTCCGAGGATCTTCTGGGATCGGCGGGCGCGGGGACTGGGGGCCACACCCGAGGCGCCGGCCGTGAGCTGCGCCGAGGAGAACCTGCTGGGCTACCCTGGCGATCCCTACGGCACCGAGAACATCGCCATCCATGAGTTTGCCCACGCCATCCACAGCATGGGTCTCAGCGCGGTGGATCCGACGTTCGACAACCGGTTGGCGGCGGCCTTCGAGAACGCGAGCCGCCGCGGTCTCTGGAAAGGGACGTATGCGGGATCCAACCGCGAGGAATACTGGGCCGAGGCGGTGCAGTCGTGGTTCGACGACAACCGGGAGAACGACGCGCTGCACAACCACGTCAACACCCGGGCCGAGCTGCGGGCCTACGACCCCGGGGTGGCCCGCCTCTGCGAGGAGGTTTTCGGGGACAGGCCCTGGCGGTACCGGAAACCCGCGTTCCGCGATCCGTCGGATCGGACCCATCTGGCGGGATTCGACAGCACAAGGGCACCGCGCTTCCGCTGGCGGGACGAAGCCGTGGTGGCAAAGCCCCGTCTTCTCCTGCAGACCGCCCAGGGGGACATCGAGCTGGAGCTGGACACCCGGGCCGCTCCCCGGTCGGTCACCAACTTCCTGCACTATGCCCAGCAGGGACTCTACGCCGACGGTCTGTTCTTCCGGACGGTCACGCCGGGCAACCAGCCCACGAATGAGGTCAAGATCTCGGTGATCCAGGCCAGGGCGAACCCCTCCCGGACCAACGACTTCCTGCCCCCCATTCCGCTGGAGCGGACCCGGGACAGGGGCCTCAGGCACCTCGATGGCACGGTGTCGATGGCCCGGGACAGGCCCGACACGGCCCAGGACCACTTCTTCATCTGCATCGGGGACCAGCCGGAACTGGATTTCGGGGGGCGTCGGAATCCCGACGGCCAGGGCTTCGCGGCGTTCGGTCGGGTCGTGAAGGGAATGGACGTGGTGCGGCGGATCCATGGCTCACCGGCGGACGGCCAGACGTTGACACCCCCGGTCCGGATCCAGCGTGTGATCCGGACGGAGTGAGGATGGAGAGCGCGGCGTCCCGGGTCCTCGATCCCCGGACTCCGGGCCTCGGCCCAACGGTTGGAGATTGTCAGTTGCAGGCATCGGGGACGTCCGGAATTGTCATTCCATGACCACGCGATCGATGACTTCGTGGAGCCTTCTGCTGGCCCTTCTGTTCGGCTACGTTCTCGCACGGGCTGCGGACTCGGCGGAACCCGCCGCGACCCCGTCCAGGCGCCTCTGGACCAACTCGATCGGGATGCGCTTCGTCGCCCTGCCCGGCACCCCGGTTCTTGTCTCGACCTGGGAGACACGCCGACAGGACTTTGCCCTGTTCGTCAAGGAGACCGGGTACACCGCCACCAATGCCGTCTATTCCCTGACGACCAACCGTTGGACGCGAAAGGGGGACTCGTGGATGTCGCCCGGGTTTCCCCAGACGGATCGACATCCCGTCTGCGGCGTGAATTGGGAGGACGCGAAAGCCTTCTGCGCCTGGCTGTCCAAAAAGGAAGGGAAGGCCTACCGACTGCCCACCGATCTCGAATGGAGCCAGGCTGTGGGTCTGCAGCCAGAGATTGGCCGGACGCCCAAGGACCGCAGCAGTGGCGTGCCCGACGTCTTCCCCTGGGGAACCGGATTCCCTCCGCTGATCGACAACAACCCGGTCGGCAACTACCCGGGGGCGGAGGCCTCGGAGGTCGACTGGCCGAAGGAGTTCCGGGTGATCGACTACTACCGGGATCCGTTCCCGCGGACGGCCCCGGTGGGGAGCTTCGCGCCCAATGCCCTGGGCCTGTACGACATGGGGGGCAACGTCTGGGAATGGTGTGAGGATGAAACGGAACCTGGCAGCGGCTCGCGGGTGCTGCGGGGCGCTTCCTGGATCGACAACCTCGAATCCGCGCTGAACGCCTCCTACCGTCACCCCAGCAAGCCCAACAACCGCAATGTCAGCGCGGGTTTTCGCTGCGTGCTGGTGGACGACGCCCCGAAGAGCGGACGGTAGGCGCCGGAAAGGGGGTGTCCGCGCCCGACCCCATCGACACCGGCCCTGGACAGGAGTCCACCGTCCCGGTGCGGACATCGCGCATCTGGCGTCGACACCCTATGGCACCGCGGTAGCCTCCGGGATGGACTCTGCCCAGAAGCCGGAAGTGATCTGCACCCACGAGAGCGATCTCGACGGGTTGGTCTCCGGCCTCCTTCTTGTCCGGCTTGCCCGGAAGCTCTTCGGGACGGACATCCCTCTCCAAGCCTGGAACTACCAGGGGTGGAAGAACCGGGTCATGGGCGAGGCAACCGCCTGGATCTCCGACTTCACCTTCGAACCACGACTCGATCGTCACGGATGGATCATCTTCGACCACCACGTCCACTCGGGGCCGCCCAAGAATGCCCGGCTGGTCCACAGCCCGGAAAAATCGGCCTCGGCCCTGGTCTACGGCTGGTGCCAGGAACATGGACTCGCCACACCAAAGCTCGATCGACTGGTGCACCTCACCAATCTGGGCGACCTCTGGAAGAATGAGGATCCGGAGTTCGGGCTGGCGAACGACTACGCGGCCCTCGTGAAGGAGTACGGGTTCTGGAATCTCCACAAGGTGATCGGCGGCGATCCCGAGCGGCTCGTGGACCATCCCCTGCTCCAGGTCATGACGGTGAAGCGGACGGTCGAGAATCCGCTGGGCCTCGCCTGGGCCCGGGAACATGTGGAGGAGATCACGCCCGAGGTTGGACTCGTCCATACCTCGATCGGCGACACGAACCTCATCGTGCACCAGCTCCTGGACAGCCGGTCGACCCCCTACAAGGTCCTCGTGACGCTGTTTCCGAAGGCCAATCGCACCTTCGTGGCCAGCTTCCGCAGCCTCAATGGCGAGGCCCTCCCCGCCGCGACCCAGCTCCAGGGCGGTGGCCATCCCAACGCCGCCGGCACGACCCTTCCCCGTTCGGTGATCGACATCGAGTCGGCCATCCACCATCTCCGGGACACGCTCGACAACAGCCGGTACCTCAACGCCTTCCAGCAGCCTCTCAACGCATTGAAGCTCTGATCCCTCCGCATCGACGGATGGGAGACCTCCCGACATGAGACCGCGCATCCTCCTCGTCGAATGCTCGGACCGCCCCGGGCTGGTCCACGACATCACCGGCATCCTGTTCCGTCGCGGGGTGAACGTGGTTGGAAACCACGAATTCGTCGACCGCTCGCTGGGACGGTTCTTCATGCGGACGGAGTTCGACGGCACGGTCGACGAAGCCGCCGTCACCCAGGAACTGTCCGCGGTGCTTCCGGAATCGGCGACGCTGCGGCTGATCCGGCCGAACCCGAAGCGGATCGTGGTCCTCGCCTCGAAGGAACATCACTGCCTGGCCGACATCCTGGTCCGACACGCCTTCGGCGAACTGAATGCATCCATCGCGGGTGTTCTCAGCAACCACGCCACGTTGGAGCCGCTGGTCCGGAGGTTTGGCCTTCCGTTCCACCACATCCCGGTCGCCGGGGAGGATCGGACCGGCCAGGAGGCCGCCGTGCGGGACCGGGTCCTGGAACTGGGTCCCGACTATCTGGTCCTCGCCAAGTACATGCGGATCCTGTCCCCGGAATTCGTCCGGGAATTCCCGGCCCGCATCATCAACATCCACCATTCCTTTCTCCCGGCCTTCGTGGGGGCCCGTCCGTATCACCAGGCCTTCGAACGGGGCGTGAAGGTGATCGGAGCGACGGCGCATTTCGTCACCGACGAGCTGGATGCGGGACCGATCCTAGTCCAGCAGGTGATCCCGGTGGATCACTCCCACGACGCCGAGGAGCTGGCGCGGTCGGGTCGGGACGTCGAGCAGATGGTCCTCGCCCGGGCCCTTCGGCTCGTTTTCGAGGACCGGGTGTTTCTCTGCGGCAACCGGACGGTGATCTTCGATTGAGGGACCCGGCCGGGAGAGGTGGGCCACCGCGGTTCACCCGAGCGACGTCATCGTGAGGCATCGACACCCCGGGGTGGTGTGGGTGCTTCGCACCCAGTGCCGCAGGGCACTGCGGCACCCACCAGGCGAGACCTGCTGAACCGCTGGATCTCGCACCCCGGATCTGGGCTCTCCCTTCACCGCTGGCCGAGAAGATACGCCATGAGGTGGTTGAACTCCGGCTCGGGCAACGCCTCAGCGAAGTTGTCCGGCATCAATGACTGGGCCGTCTCCCTGCGTTCGGCGATGTCCGACTTGGAGAGGGTAAACTCCTTTCCGGTGGCATCCGCGAAGACCAGCAGTTCACCCTCCTCACGACGGAACAGCCCCGAGAGTGAATCCCCATTCTTCAGGGTCAAAAGGGTCTGACGGAAGGCGTGGTCCACGTTCTGGTTGGGATCGAGGATGTCCTCGCAGAGTCGCTCGGCGCCCCGGTTGCCAATCCCGGTCAGCTGGGGTCCGACGAGTCCGCCCTGGCCTCCCAGCTGGTGACAGGCCCGGCAGTTCTGATCGAACACCCGGCGTCCGGCCTCCGGATCGGAGACGGTTGCACCCAAACGGTTCCGACGGGTCGCCACGGCCTGCACCCGATCGTCCTCCGCAGGCGGCAGCGATCCGATCCCCTTTTCGAGGAGTGCCTTCGAGGCGGGATCGGCCTGCTTGAGAAGCGCCTCGCGAAGGGCGCCATCCCTCAGGATCCCGATGGGGATCTCGCCGCGATCCAACGCCAGAGCGAATTCACGAACCCCATGGGACTCGGCCGCGAATCCCCGGGCCGCGCGGATCTGGACCCGACGGGGAGCTTCCTTCCAGAGACGCCGTCTGAATTCCTGGAGCGTCACGGGATTCCCCGAGGTGACGGCATCCGCGGCGAGCTGACGCCAGACGTCCGGAATCTGGGGATCACCGATGAAGTCGGCATCCGCACGGAGCGCCGGCATGACGAGACGGAGTCCAGCCGCCCGGACCGCAAGGTCCGCACGGGAATCCCGAAAGAGGGTCAGCACGGGCTGGAGGGCAGGATGGGCGGGTTCCACTCCCAACCGCTCCGCGATACGGATCGCCGCGAGCTGCTGCTCGCTACGGCTCCTCGGCGACCGTTCCGGCAACGCCGGGGCGCCAGACACGTCGCCCACCGCAAGCCACGCATAGGCGTCGCCCGTGTCGCCATCGACCACCTCGAGGCGTACGCGACGCCCCTTGAGAGGGCGGGTGTCCCACACGATCCGACTCGCCCGATCGCTCCGGGGTGCCCAGGCCTCGAGAAGCACCCTGCTGGAATCGGCATCCACAAGCCGGACCCCGTTGCGATGGCCGGCGGGCTTGTCGGGATAGCCATCATGACCGCACAGCCAGAACGAGACCTCATCGCTGGGCTCGAACGCGGACGACCGGAGAATCCCGGTCAACGACTCGCCCCGGACGATGCTGGAGAGGACCCGGATCGTCCCTGCCTCCGACCGGAACCGTTCCTGATACTCCCAGGGATCCGGCGTCGGCTTCTCCCCATACGGCACCGTCTGCCATCCCGGGGATTTCCCGGATGCCAGCAACTGGGTGACCAGATCGAGGCCCCAGTCCCAGAGCGCCCCGGGCCTATCACCACCCCGCTGGCGTTGCCCCTCCTCGAGGGCTCCGAAGAATTCCAGCTGCGTCGAAGGATCGGTCGGGTACTGGGATCGGATCCGCGCCACCAAGGCGGGCAGCACCCCGGCATCCGCATATCGGGCGGCATGCTGCAACGCGGCCTGAAGGGTTGGAACCGTCGTGGCGGAGAGGGCATTCAGATGACCGAGGAGGAAGGTGGCCGACTCCCGGGACCGCACCGCCAGAGCGACCCCCAGCAGGACCCGGGTCTCCTCCGGGGATCCCTTGTGGTCGAGGAGGGAACGGAAGATCTCGGGCTGGGACAGGTGATCCCGGAGCGCCTTCCGGACGGTGTACCGAAGGTGGGTGTCCTCAGCAGGAACGGTCGCCAACGCCGCCAGCAGCACTGGAATGTTGGCGGGTTGCGGATGGGCACCCAAGGCTTCAGCAGCACAGCGGCGGACCAATCCATCGGGATCGCCGGTCACAGCCTTCCTCGCCAGGAGCGTCCAGTCGGGAATCGACCCTCCCCGATCGGCGACCATCCGGAAGCCGTGGACCCGGACGAAGGGATCCGCATCGGTCAGTGTGGATTCGAGAGACCTCCCGTCGGCACCCAGTCGCTGGAGCAACCACAGGGCGTGGACACGTTGGAACGGATTCGCGGGAGTCTTGAGGGTTTCTTCCAGGACTGGGACGGCCCGCCCACCAAACCGGTCCTGGAGATCCGCCGAGGCCAGAAGACGACGTCCCAGGCTGGGCGAAGCCAACTCGCCGACGAGCCCTGGCAGGTCCAGGGCGAGCGCCGGAGTGCGGAGTCGGAGCCTGCCATCCTCCCCCCGATGGACCACGCGCCAGATCCGGCCCCGTTCGCGATCCCGACCGGGATGTGTGAGCGGGACCTCGTAGTGTCCGATGATGCGGTTGTAGAAGTCGGCGATGTACAGGGCGCCATCCGGTCCCAGCAGTGTGTCGACAGGACGGAACCACGGGTCGGTGGACGTCAGGAAATCCGGCTGCTCGGTGGCCTTCGGAGTCGACCCCAAGAAGGAGACGACATCGCGATTCAGCCGACTGGTCATGACATTCCCGATGAACAGCGTGTCCCGGAAGGATTCGGGCCAGAGGTCGTCGGTGTAGTAGCTGGCCCCATCGATGGCCGTGCTGCCGTGGGCATGCTCCAGCATCACCGGCGCGAAGCCCAGGCCGTCGTCGGGCTTGCCGAAGCTCGGATACCATCCCCCAGCCAGCAGCTGGTACAGGGGAGCCGTGTGGCAGTCGCTAGAGTACAGGTTACCCCTCGGATCCCAGGTCAGCCCAAACGGGTTCACCTGGCCGTGGGTGTGGTGCTCGATCCGGGATCCATCTAGGCGGATCCGGTAGGTGTTGCCGGAGTTGAGATCGACATGACTTCCATCCCGTGCCGTCACATGGGAGTCATTGTTGAACCCATGGGTGGCATACAGCCAGCCGTCGAACCCCCGTCGGAAGGACGCCTGGTTGCCATGGGTGTCCCGGGAGGCATCGAACGGACCGTAGAGGATCGTCCGACGATCACAGGTCCCGTCCCCATCGGTGTCCTCCAACAGCCAGAGGTTCGGGATGCTCCACACGACCGCCTTCCATCCCCGGTCATCCGTCCGGAACGGATAGACCCCGATCGGGATGTTCAGGCCATCGGCAAACTGGGTGACCTTCCGCGCACGGCCATCGGAACCGAAATCCTCGAAGATCATCAACCGATCCCGGCCCACACGATTCGTCGGCGCGGCCCACGGATACTCGATGGAGGTGGTGACCCAGAGTCGTCCGATCGCGTCGAACGCCAAGTTCATGGGCTTGTGGATGTCGGGCTCGTGGGTGACGAGCTGGATCTCGAATCCGGGAGGCACGTGGAAGCGGGCCCGTTGCTCGGTGGGACTCAGCGGTTCGGTGGTCCTCACCCCGAGGGACAGCTCATCCGAAGCACCCAGCGCACTGGCGGTGCCGATGACGGTCAGGGCGTTCGCGACGGGACGGAACCAGACGGGCACAGCGGTCATGTCGGAAGAATACCGGATCATCCGGGAAGTCGAGAGGCCAGAGTGGGGCCGCGTCCACGAACGGCGAAGGATGCAAACGGGAACGGGGGATTCCTGGTCGTTCCTGAACGACCGAAGGAACGATGGCGAGTCAGGTCAGCGGAGGACCTTCTCGAGCAGCTGGTTCAGGCGCCCCAGCATGGCGCGCGGATCCTCCAGGATGCCGGCGGCCACACGGGCGTTGTCGAACACCTGATCGGTGACGTCCTTGGCCAAGGGCTCGTCCTTCTGTCGGATCGCCTCCAGGCGCACGAGGATGGGATGGGAGGGGTTGATCTCGAGATCGTACCGGTCCGGGGACGGGGTCGAGTCGTCGCGGCGGACTGCCTTGAGGATGCGGCGCATGCTGGCGGACGTCTGCTTGTCGGCATCGACCACCACCGCCGGACTGTCGACCAGCCGGCTCGAGATCCGCACCTCGCCCACGCGATCACCGAGGGACTCCTTCATCCACTGGGCCAACGACTTCGCCGACCCCTCGTCAAGCGCTCCTTCCTTCTTCGGGGTCTCCGACAGGTTGAGGTCGGCCTTTTCGCCGGACTTCAGAGGCTTCCCCTCGAACTCGTGGAGGTGGTCCATCACGAACTCGTCCCACGGATCCTCGAGGATCAGGACCTCGAAGCGCCGTTCCCGGAAGACCTCGAAGTACGGGCTGCTCTCGGCAGAGGTTCGGTTGGGGGCGAGCAGGAAATAGATCTCCTTCTGATCCGAGGGCATCCGCTTCACATAGTCCGCGAGCGAAGTCTTCTTCCCGGCGTCCAGTCCCGAGGTCTCGAATCGGATGAGCTTCGAGAGGGCCTCCTTGTGCTGGTAGTCGGTGACGATGCCTTCCTTCAGGAACCGCTGGTACTCGGCGTGGAACTTCTCGTACGTCTCGGGCTGCTGCTCGGCCTGCTCGCCGAGAAACTTGAGGAAGCGGCCGGTCAGCACCTTGTTCAGTTTCTGCAGGAGCGAGGTGTCCTGCATGGTCTCGCGCGAGATGTTGAGCGGGAGGTCTTCGCTGTCCACGACCCCCTTGAGGAACCGGAGCCAGTCCGGGAACAGACCCTTGGCCTTGGGCTGGATGAGCACCTTGCGGCAGTAGAGGTTCGCCTCCGAATCCATCCGTCCCATCCCCATGGCCTCGAGGTTCTTGGTCGGGACAAAGAGCAGACTCTGGATCGCCAGCGGGGCATCGGCCGTGAAGTGGAGCCGCATCAATGGGGCGTCGGGGTCGTGTCCGATGAACCGGTAGAACTCCTGGTATTCCTCCTCCTTGATGTCGGATTTGCTACGGGCCCAGAGCGCTTGGACGGTGTTGAGGCGCTTGCCGTTCAGCTCGATCGGGAAGGGCACGAAGCTGGAATACCGCTTTACGAGGCGCTCGAGGGTGTAGTCCTCGGCGAACTCCTTGGCGTCGTCCTTGAGCTCGAGGACGATCTTTGTGCCGCGCGGCAGGTCCCCGGCAGGCTGGATCTCGTACCCTCCCACGCCCTCGCTGATCCACTGCCATCCGGAGCCATCGACCTCCTTGGACCGAGTGCTGACGACGACACGCTTGGCGGCCATGAAGGCTGAGTAGAAACCCACCCCGAACTGGCCGATCAGCTTGGCATCGGGCTTCTGCTCCTCGGCGAGCTGCTTCAGGAAGGCCTTGGTGCCCGAGTGGGCGATGGTGCCGAGGTTCTCGACGAGTTCCTCCCGGGTCATCCCAACGCCGGTGTCGGTCAGGGTCACCGTGCCTGCCTTCTCATCGGTCACTAGGCTGATCCCGGGAGCGGTGTCGGTCTGGAACACCGTTCCACCAGAGGCCTGGATGAACCGCAGCTTCTCGCAGGCATCGGCCGCGTTTGAGATCAGCTCCCGGATGAAGATCTCGCGGTCGGTGTACAGCGAGTGGATGACGAGATTCAGCAGCTGCTGGATCTCGGCCTGGAAATGGTGCTTCTCGGTTTGTGCGTCAGCGGAATCGCTCATAGAGAAGCGATCCCTATGCGACAGAAACGCCCCGCGTCAAGGGTGGCCTCCCCAATCACGAGACCGGGGAGCCGCGCGGCTCAGGTGAAACGCCACTCGCCCCGTTGGATGGTCCAGACGCTGATCACGAGGTTCGTGACCGCATGGGCCGTGATGGCGTCACCCAGCCGGTTCCTGCGCAGGACGAGCCATTGGTAGGACATGCCGCACAGGATACCCGGGATCCAGAGATCGCCGTGGGCGATGCCGAACAGTGCACTCGTGCCATAGAAGGCGAGCGGACGGTAGGTGGAGAGCTCGACTTGGGTGAACTTCGAGTCGATCAGCATCCGGTAGACGAACGACCGGTAGAACACCTCCTCGACCATCGGGATGATCACGGATCGTCCGAAGACCCGGATGCCGACCAGTCCCCACCCGACAGCCGGCGCCTCCTTGAAGAAGGCCACCGGGTTCCACGGATCGGTCAGCGTCGCCTTGGGCATCTTCGAGAAACCGCTCTCGAACCAGCCCGTCAGCTGAGAACTCGTCGGGATCCAGACCTCACAGGCGATCCAGAGCGCGGCGATGGCGAGTCCGACTCCAAGCGCCTCCGGGCTTACGGCCCACTTCATCTCGGGAAGCCAGGGCCTCAGCCAGACCAGTAGACCAGCGGTGACGACGATCTTGATCGCGTAGTTCCAGAACTCGGCCCCCGAATACCAGCCGGAGGGCAACGAGGTGAACAGGAGGATGACCAGGAAGGGCAGCACCCGACTGCCCTCGGGAAGCGTCAACCAGTCCGGCCCCTTGGGCTCCGTCTTCGAGGTCACCATGATGGGCGGGAGTCTCGGGGGGATCCCGGGTGCATCAAGCGTGAAACTCCATCCGCACGGTCACGGCCGGTAGATCGGGCCGTTGAAGATCGCATTGGGCGCCGGGAGTTTGTTGATGAGGTCGTAGGAGAGGTTCCATTTCACCATCTGGGCCGATCCCCCGAACATGCCGACCACCGCGCCTCCGGGGAGGTTCTTCACGCCGCTGTTGCCGTTGGGATTGTTGACGGCGCCCCAAGAGGCGGTGCCGGCGTGTCGGATGGAGACACCATTCCCGACGTTTCCGGGGGGCGGCACGTTGGAGGCGTCGTTGAAGTTCAATGGATCCAGCTCGTTCTGTTCCCAGAGCTGCCAATCGGTGGAGAGGAAGTCGCTGATCTTGTAGGTGCCGCCATTCACGAAGGGCGGATTGCGCCCGACGTTGTTGTAACCCCCGATCGTCCCGTTCCAGCAGTAGGAGGTCAGCTTCAGCGGACGCCCCAGCCACAGCGTCTTCAGGCGGCCCGACCCACGGGTCGCCACATCTTTGGGACACCAGCAGATCTTGTGGTCGCCGAGGATGGGACCAAGCTGGCTGATCCGGAAGAAGGCGACCTGGTTGCTGAACTGGGCCGAGTTGACGTCCTTGCCCGCCGCCGAGACCGGATTCGGGGGTCCACCCGGGATCCGGCCGGTGTTCTTCGTCGCGTAGACCCAGCCATCCGGGCCACTCAGATCGCCACCCCAGGTCGGATGGGCACAGTAGTCCCGGTTGTCGGTGGCGTAGATCTGGTTCGCCATGACGATTTGGCGGACGTTGTTCAGATCGATCGTCAACTGGGCCCGATCCTTCGCCCGCCCCAACGCAGGAAGGAGAATTCCGGCGAGGATCGCGATGATGGCGATGACCACGAGCAATTCGATCAGCGTGAACGCTAACGCAATGTCTTTCGGTCGGATTTTCACAGTAGATCAACCCCAGTTTGAGCTGCGGAGAAGGACCTCCACGGCAACCGCAGCAACCGACTTGGGGAGTGTTCCGAAAGGCTCTGCGGTCATCCCGAGGACATCAAGCCTCGTTTCGGACACCGTCTCGCGGCGTGCGGCGGATGGGCCGGGACTGGTGGCCTTGCGCCAGCACCAGCCCAGAATCGGTTGGACTAGCATCCATCCTATTGGTGGAAAACGGGTTGTACTGATTCCGGAGACCGCGGAATCCCCCTCGGGAATTTTCCTAGCCGACCGCTGCATCACCCGGCTTTTTCAAAGGTGAAAACCTCTGCAAAGACACGGGGTTTTCCCTGAAAAATCCCATGGCACCGCTCGTGCTATCCGGCAATGTTGCTGTTCCACCTGTTGAAGGCTCCGTCGACAACGCGTTGGCTGCTGTTCTGGGTTTCTTTGTTTGAGGCTTGGATCGGCCTGGCCTCCCCACAGCCACGGCGTGCCCCGGAGACGGTGCCGACTCCCGCCGGACTGGCCCACCGCACGCGGATCGTCGCGCGCTACTCCATCCAGCCGCGGGAAGGAGACCTGGGTGCCCGCCTGAGAAAGCTGGGGCTCAGGGAACTGAAGCGGTTCTCAAGGATAACCAACCTTGTTGTTCTCGATGAGGAACTCCCGGTGGATCCCCGGTCGCAAACCACTCCCGAGCAACGCCGCAAGCACCTTCTCTCCCGGATCCAACAGCTCCAGGAGACGGGTCTCTTCGACTACGTCGAGCCCGACTACCTTCATGTCGCCGATGCGGTGCCCAACGACAGCGCCTTTTCCAATGGGACGCTCTGGGGACTCCGCAATCAGGGTCAGAGCGGAGGTCTTTCCGGAGCCGACATCGATGCGGTGCGGGCATGGGACATCACGACCGGATCCACCGACGTGATCGTCGCGGTGATCGACACCGGCATCCGCTACACCCACCAGGACCTGAGTGCCCAGATGTGGCAGAATCCAGGAGAATCCGGGGCCCTCGCCTCCGATGGCATCGACAACGATGGCAACGGATATGTCGACGATGTCTACGGAATCAACGCCGTCACCGGTTCAGGCAATCCCATGGACGACAATGGCCATGGAACCCACTGCGCCGGGACGATCGGGGCGGCAGCGAACGGATCGGGGCCGCACGTTGGTGTCGCCTGGAACGTGCGCCTCATGGGCCTGAAGTTCATGGATGCCGGAGGATCCGGTTTCACGAGCGACGCCATCGAGTGCATCAACTTCGCTGTCGCAAAAGGAGCCCGGGTACTGAGCTGCAGCTGGGGCGGAGGGGGATATGAGACATCCCTCAAGGACGCCATCACCCGCGCGCGGAACGAGGGCGTGCTCTTGGTGGCCGCGGCCGGTAACGAATCCGCCAACTCGGATGTCATCCCCCACTACCCCTCGGGCTACGACGTCGACAACGTGATTTCCGTGGCCGCGCTGGATCGTTCCGACAACCTGCCGGGATTCTCCAATTACGGGTCGCGAAACGTGGACGTCGGGGCTCCCGGCGTCGACATCTACTCGACCTACCACACGGCCAACGACGCCTATGCGACGAGCAGCGGCACCAGCATGGCTACGCCCCACGTCGCAGGCGTGGCCGCACTGGTAATCTCGAAGTTTCCAGGCATCTCCGTCTTCGATCTGAGTCAGCGCCTCTTGGCCACCACCGTTCCCGTCGCGTCGCTGAATGGCCGATCCGCGACCGGAGGCCGGGTGAATGCCTACAATGCCCTCACGGCAAGTCCGAACGGCACACTCGAGGTTTCAGTTTCGTCGAGCGGTTCCCTCATCGCAGGTCAATCCGTCAAGCTGGTGGCCCAGGTCACCGACCTGACGGCGATCGGAAATGCCACGGTCACAGGTTCCGCCACGGGCCTCCCCTCGATGACCTTCCGCAACGATGGGGTTTCTCCGGATACGACCGCGAACGATCACCTGTACTGCGCCTCGTTCACCGTCCCCAGCGACCGGGACCAGCTCGTCCTGACAGTCCAGGCGTCGGCTCCATCCAAGACAACCCAGACCGTCGTCACATCCTTCTCAATCGCGCGCCCTGCAGCCAACGACAACTTCAGCGCGGCAACCGACCTTGCCGGCAATGTAATCCAGGCGACGGGAAACAATCAGGTCGCCACCAAGGAATCCGGTGAACCAAACCACGCTGCGAACAATGTCGGAGGCAAATCAGTCTGGTGGAAATGGACCGCACCCTCAGCGGGAACGGCTACGATCAACACCCGGGGAAGCACTTTCGACACCATCCTCGGCATCTACACGGGAACCGCGGTCAACAGCCTGACTCTCGTCGCGAGCAACGACGACGAGACGTATCCCAACGTCATCACCAGCCGGGTCCAATTCACCGCGACAGGCGGGACGACCTATCGGATCGCCGTGGACGGATACAACAACGGGTCCGGGGCAGACAGCGGTTCGATCACGCTGAACATCGCCGCCCCCCCTGCCAACGACCTCTTCGCGAATCGCGCAGCGGTCGCTGGAGGTTCCTGGCAGCAAGCCGGGTCCAATCTCTATGCCACGAAGGAAACCGCGGAACCGAATCACGCCAACAACGCAGGCGGCCAATCGGTCTGGTGGACTTGGACGGCACCCGCCAACGGACCTGTGGTTCTGCAAACCTCAGGAAGTGTCTTCGACACCCTCCTTGCTGTCTACACCGGATCAACGGCCAACAGCTTGACCATGGTGGCGAGCAACGATGACTCAGCCTCCGGAACAACAAGCTGGCTGTCATTCACGGCCTCAGCAGGCGCCACCTACCAGATCGCGGTGGATGGCAAAAACACCGGAGGCTCAGTGGCGAACGGTTCGATCACACTGTCTCTGTCCCAGAGCAGCTCCCCGGCCCTGGCACCGGTCTCCAACATCACCACGGACGAAGGGCAATTGCTGGGCCTGACACTCACGGCCACTGACGCGGATACCGCAACGCAGAACCTCACGTTCTCTCTGGTCTCAGGACCTTCAGGCATGTCGGTGACGGGGGCTGGACGTCTGACCTGGTTGCCCTCGGAGGCACAGGGCCCGGGCAGCTACTCCGTCACTGTTGCGGTTTCGGACGGAGTCTCCTCAGCCACCGGTTCCTTCACAGTGACGGTGCGCGAGGTCAACGCCAGCCCGGCGCTGACAGCCATCAACAATCAGACCGTCGAGGAAGGCTCCACGCTCTCCCTCACCCTCTCGGCCACTGACGCCGACCTCCCGGCCCAGACCCTCACGTATTCCCTCACCTCCGGCCCCACCGGCATGACCGTCACCTCGGCCGGAGTGCTGACCTGGAACCCCACCGAGACCCAGGGCCCGGGTTCCTACACCGTCACCGTCGCCGTCTCCGACGGCGTCACCAGCGCCACCCGCTCCTTCACCGTCACCGTCAACGAGGTCAACGCCGCTCCGGTCTTCGCGGCCATTCCGGACCAGACCCTCGACGAGGGACAGGTC
>VHCG01000020.1 GCA_016871805.1 Verrucomicrobiota bacterium | reverse complement strand
CGGGGAAGACCGACATGAACTGCCTGGCCGACACTCTTCGGCAAACGCTCGATCTCGGGTATGCCCACCACATCCAGAGGCTCATGGTGACCGGGCTGTTTTCCCTGCTCTTCGGGGTCCGGCCCCTGGAGATTCATGCCTGGTATCTCGCAGTGTATGTCGACGCCGTCGAATGGGTGGAATTGCCCAACACCCTGGGCATGTCCCAGTACGCGGACGGAGGCGTGATGGCGTCCAAGCCGTATATCGCCTCCGGAAAATATATCGATCGGATGTCCAACTACTGCCGGGGATGCCGCTATGATCCGGCGGAGTCGATTGGGCCCCGGGCCTGTCCTTTCACGACCCTCTACTGGGATTTTCTGATTCGGCATGAGTCTCTGCTGGCCACCAACCCCCGCATGGGCATGCAGGTGCGGAATCTGGGGCGTCTGGATCCGGATCGGCGGAGGGGCATCCAGGTTCAGGCAGAACGGTTCCGGGCCTCCGGTGCCATTACATAGCCTTGGCAACTCTCAGCCTCTTGACAAACCCTGCCGAACCAGATGCGTGTTGGGGCTTCGATCCCGGTCCGATATCCTCTCGGACCGTTTTGCTCGGTTCACTCGGTTTTGCGTGGTCCTCACGCTGATGGATCGGTGTGGATACCGTGCCCGTTGCGGTTGCCCCCTGCATGACTTCGCAGGAAGCCCTCCAACGGGGACCCGGTGTGGACTCTGGCACTGGTGCTGCTTCTCCTGGGAATAGGCGTTGACACTGAAATACGCCGAAACCTAGTGTCCGCGGCAATTCACTCCACTACTCACAACCAAACCTATGAATCGTCTCCGTCAGCACAAGTTCAGCGCGTTCACGCTGATCGAGCTCCTCGTTGTGATCGCGATCATCGCGATCCTCGCCGGCATGCTCCTCCCCGCCTTGGCCAAGGCCAAGGCCAAGGCCAACCGCATTGCTTGCGTCAATAACCTCAAGAACGTGGGCCTCGCCTGCCGTATCTTCGCCACCGACAACAGCGGCCGCTTCCCCTGGGATGTGGCGGTTGCCGAGGGCGGCGCTGCGGATTACGTGGCGCTCACCGGTGGTACGAATTTCCCTGGCGGACCTGCTGGCGCTGTCAACCTGACCGCCAACCCCGTCTGGGCCATCTACGCGGTGATGTCCAACGAGCTGAGCACCCCGAAGATCATCCTCTGCCCGTCGGACTCCAAGAAGCGTCCTGCCGCCAGCTGGCCGGCGATGCTCCGTTCGAACGGCAACACCGTGACCGACCCGAACAAGAGCGTGAGCTACTTCGTCGGCACGACGGCCAACGAAGAGCAGCCGCAGTCGATCCTCGGTGGTGATCGCAACCTGACCAACGGCGTGGGTTCGACTCCTGTTCAGTTCGATGGCGGCCGTGGCGCCACCACCAGGGGCGTCCGGGTCGTGATCGCCGCTCCGGTTGGCGCCCCGGTTCGCACGGTCAACACCACCGCCGGCTACAGCGGCGACGTGCACCAGAACGCGGGCAACCTCGTCCTCGGTGACGGTTCGGTCCAGCAGGTCACCTCGGGCCGCGCCCGGGAGCAGCTGCGGGACGCCGGTGTCGCCACTGACTCCACCCAGGAGTTCATCTTCCCCTGGGACGCCGACTCCACCAAGTAATCGGAACCTTTCCCTCACGAGGCGCCCCGCGAGGGGCGCCTTTTTTGTTTCAACCGTCGCCTCCAAATGGTTCCCGTTTCCGACCCCAATCTCTGGATCAGTCTGCTCACGTTGACCCTTCTTGAGGTGGTCCTCGGCATCGACAACCTGATCTTCATCTCGATTTTGAGCGGCAAGCTCCCCCGGGACCAGCAATCGAAGGCCCGGCGCATGGGGCTTGGGTTGGCGTTGATCACCCGGATCCTTCTCCTGCTGTCCCTGTCGTGGGTGATGCGTCTCGACACGCCGTTCTGGCACTCCACGACCTTTGGTGTTTCGGTGTCGCTCTCCGGCAAGGATCTGATCCTGTTGTTGGGGGGGCTCTTCCTGATCGGGAAGAGCACCTATGAAATTCATGAGAAGCTCGAGGGCGTGGATGGGGGCAAGACGGATCGAATGGCCCCGACATTTGCTGCCGTGGTAACCCAGATTCTGCTCCTCGACATCGTCTTCTCGCTGGATTCAGTCATCACCGCGGTGGGCATGGTGAACAAGATTCGTGTCATGGTCGCCGCCGTGGCAATCGCCATGCTGGTCATGCTGCTCTTCGTGAACCGGATCTCCGCATTTGTGGACCGACATCCGACGATCAAGATGTTGGCCCTGTCGTTCCTGATCCTGATCGGAACGGTGCTGGTCGCAGAGGGGTTGGGACAGCACATCAACAAGGGGTACATCTACTTCGCGATGGCCTTCTCGGTGGCGGTTGAGTTTCTCAACATCCGGATGCGCAAGACCCAGAAGGTGGATCTCCACCAGCCCTACCGATGACCCCCACCGAGATCCAGGGAAACGAAGAACTCCGGCGGCATGAGTTCCCCGTCGTTCTTTCACGCGTGTTTCTTGGACACGCTGCCGTGTGTCCGCTCCCACGGCGGGTCGCGGAGGCGATTTCTCAACAGGCGTTTGCCGGGACGCTCGAGGATCAGGAAGCCGGCATTCCTGGAGGATACATCGCAGGGACTCGAGGGTTGATCGCGAAAATTCTCGGAGTGGAGGCCGGAGAAATCGCGCTGATCGGATCCACTTCCATGGGCTTGAGCCAGGTCGCCGCGGGTCTACCATGGAGGAAGGGGCAGAATGTCGTGGTCTACCAGGACGACTATCCGTCCAACGTCTACCCGTGGATGGCCCTCGCCGAGCGAGGGGTGGAGGTCCGATTCCTCAATATTCGGGAACTGGGACGCATCCGAGCGATCGATGTCCAGGGACAGGTGGACGAAGACACCCGGCTGGTGGCCCTCTCCAGCGCGCATTTCGTGACGGGCTGGCGGTTGGAGGTGCAAGCGTTGGGACGCTGGCTGCGGTCGCGCGGTATCCTGTTCTGTCTCGATGCCATCCAAACCTTAGGGGCGTTCCAGACGCCGCTCGAGCAGGTCGATTTCATGGCCGCTGATGGCCATAAGTGGCTTCTCGGCCCCCTCGGAGCCGGGGTCCTCTACGTTCGGAAGGAAGTTCAGGAGATTCTGAGGCCCACCACCTACGGATGGCACAATGTCGAATGCCCGGGATTCGTAACTCAGGACTCCATGGTTCTGCGTCGGGATGCCCGTCGGTACGAGGCTGGGAGCCTGAATCTGATCGGGGTTGCTGGGCTGAGGGCTGCCTTTTCCCTTCTCGAGAAGGTTGGGCTTGGGGCAATCGAGGCGGACCTGCTGGCGAAGCGGAGAGGGTTGGTGTCCCAATTGCAGGAGAGAGGGATGGAGGTCTTGAATCCTTCACCGACAGGCCTGAACGAAGCGGGCGTCGTGAGCTTTTGCGTCCCGGGAGAATCCGCTTCTGACCTCCACCGCAAGCTCCAGGATGAAGCGATCGTTGTGTCGCTAAGGACCACCAGGGATGGAAGGGATTGGATCCGTGTCAGTCCTCATTACTACAACACCGTGGCGGAACTGGAGCGGTTTTTGGAGGTCCTGACGGCGCGTGCCTGAGCTCGCCCCTCGATGAGTCGAAATGATTCCAAAAAACCCGTTGACGCATCATCGCCACGCATGGCAGGTTCCTTGCACACACGGAAACTATTTGGTCTCTCATGAACAAAAACCTTCTCGCCCTCACTGTGGCGGCCTCGGCCTTGGCCTTCTCGGCTTCGGCGGCTACCTCGAACATCGTTGGGTACGTCAAGTTGGCCCTCAAGAAGGGTAACAACCTCGTTGCCAACCCCCTGAACAACACCAACACCGACGGCAACAAGGTCGGCAGCCTCTTCGGCTCGATCGACTGCTCCGTCCTCCGTTGGACCGGTTCCGGATTCACCACGACCGACACCGTCGCCGGTGCGGGTGTGGTCAGTGGTGACGACTTCAGCCTCGCCCCCGGCGAAGCGGTGTTCGTTGCTGTTTCGGCTGATGCTTCTGTCACCCTCGTGGGTGAAGCTCTCACTGGCACCCAGACCGTGGCGATCAAGAAGGGTAACAATTTCGTGGCCTCGAAGATCCCCCTCTCCGGTGCTGCTGACACTGTTCTTGGCCTCGGAATCGATGGGTCGTCGGTCCTGACCTGGAATGGCAAGGGCTATGACTCCTACGACTACGTCGACGGCGTGGGCTACCTCACGGGCGCCCCGAACATCGCTGTGGGTCAGGGCATCGTTGTGAGCGCCACCGCTCCTGCGACCTGGTCGAAGACCTTCACTCCTGCTCCCTGATCTCCTCGAGCTTTTAGTCTCCAAATTATACAACCAACCATGAATAAGTTGCTCCTCACCACTCTGGGCATGGTTGCCGCGGTTTCCGCGGCATACGCTCAGGGTACGTTCAACGCCAACAACAACTTCGTTCCTGCTGGCGCTTCTGCCAAAGCGTTCATCCTCGGAACCGACGGCAATGCGCTGGCCAAGGCCAACGGTCGTGTTGAGATCCTTGAAGGTTCGACCACCCTCTCGCCCAACGGTAGCGCGGGTGTGGCTCTGACCCTCGACGGTCTGTTCTTCATCAACGGTCTCGCCTCTGGTTCGGCGGGTCTCGGTGGCACGGCCAACCTGGTCGTCCGCGCTTGGGACGTCACCTCTGGAGCCACCTATGACACCGCCTTGGTCAGGGGTGCCGTCAACGTGGTCGTCAGCAGCCTCGGTGGGGGCACGACCCCTCCGGCGACCTTCGGCAACAACTCGGACTTCAAGGGTCTGAGTGTCAGTGTCATCCCTGAGCCCTCCACCGTTGCCTTCGCGGCCCTCGGTGTTGCTGGCCTCTTTGTGGTGGCTCGCCGCAAGGCCTGATCCAACTCACCCAACAAGACCGCCCTGTAAGCAGGGCGGTCTTTTTTTTTGGTCAGATTCCCCACGATCCAGCAGCGGTCGAGCACGGAACCTGTCCCCTTTCCAAGATTCCCCTCCAGTCCGATCTAAAGCAGGGTTTCCGTCGGATGAATGTGGCTTTGATCGTTGCAGCGGGGCGAGGTACCCGAATGGGGCCGAATGTGGACAAGATCTTCCTTGAGATCGGCGGGCTTCCGATTGTAGCCCACACATGGCTGAAGTTCGATTCCTGCCCCCAAATCTCGGAGGTGGTCATGGTGGTGCGTGATGGAATGCAGGAGGCCTTCTTGGAGCTGGCCAACGAACACCGTTTCACCAAACCGTTCCGTCTCGTTGCGGGGGGGGCTGAACGGCAGGACTCGGTCTGGAATGGCCTCCGGTCGATCCCTGAGGGCGCTGAGGTCGTGGCAATCCAAGACGCTGCCAGGCCCTGCACTTCTCCGGATCTGATCCGTCGGTGTCTCATCGCTGCGCGCGAAGGCGGTGCCGCAGTCGCGTCACAGCGGGCGACCGACACCATCAAGGAATCCAATGGAGGCACCTTGATCGCCAAGCACCTCGACCGCTCCCGAATCTGGGCCGTCCAGACACCCCAGTGCTTCCAGCTTGAGGTCATCCGCAGGGCTCTCCAAGCGGTCCGGAAATCAGGCCTTCTCGTCACGGACGACACGGCTGCCTGCGAGCTCATTGGGCAGCAGGTCCAGCTGGTCGAAAGCACCGAACCGAATCCAAAGATCACGACTGCTGGGGATGTCCCGCTTCTCCGATCCTTGCTGGTGGGCTGAGCCCCGGGAACGAAGGTCGTGCTTTTTCACAGTTCCCAGAGTCGGCTTCCCGTGGCTTGGGCTTGCCCTAACTGACCGGCAGGAGTGAAACGCGTTCGTTCCGCTCATTCCGGGTCACTCCCTGTGCTCTGGGGTCGAGGGTCAGAACGCCATCGACCAGGAACGCATAGCGGTGATGGCCATGTTTGAGTTCGAGGGTGGTTGACCAGGTCCTGTCCGGCCCTTGACGCATGGGGTGTTTGTGCGGATCCCATCCGTTGAAGTCTCCGACGAGGGAGACAGATTTTGCCTCGGGCGCAGGGTAAAGGAAGTTGACGGCACGCAGTGTCTTCAGCTTCGTCATGTCAGGTTTTCCCGTCCAACGGGCCCGCGACAATCATGTCTCAACCCCTTGAAGGCAAGTGCCTTCGGAGTTCGTCCTAGTCGGGGAATAACGGACAGATGCCGTCACCCATTTCAGGTGCCGACGGGGGAAAGCCTTTCCACTTCCGTGATGGCTCACCATTGTCCGGGAATGGCAATGCGGAAGACGAAGATTGTGGCCACCCTGGGTCCTGCCTCCATGGCACCGGAGCGCATTGTGGATCTGATGATGCGGGGGGTGAACCTCTTCAGGATCAACGCCTCGCACTCCAAACCGGACCAGATGCGTGCCGTGGTTCCGGCGATCCGGGATGCCGCGCGGGAACGTGGGCTTCATGTGGGCATTCTTCTCGACCTTCAGGGTCCGGCCATCCGGACCGGTGATGTTGTCGCGCCGGTGCTGTTGTCCACCGGTGACAGAGTTTCCTTTCATGTTCCTGGCGATCCACTGGCTTCGCCCAAGAGCTTCTCGGTCAACTACCCGGAATTCGCCAAGGATATCGAGGTGGGCCGGATCCTCCTCGTCGACAGTGGCGAGATCCGAATGAGGGTTGTGGGAAAGACGGCGACCCGCGTCGATTGCGAAGTGCTCAATACTGGATCCATGGGGAGTCGACGCCATGTCAACCTTCCTGGGGTCCGGGTGTCCCTGCCAGCCCTGACCGAGAAGGACCGTGAGGATGTGAAGGTAGGACTCGAACTCGGTGTGGACTTCATTGCCCAGAGCTTCGTCCGAGACCCGGAGGATGTCCGCGAATTGAAGTCCCTGCTCGTCGGCAGCCCGGAGATCCCCGTCGTTGTCGCCAAGATCGAGCATCAGTTCGCTGTCGACCATTTCCCGGCCATTGCCCAGGAGGCGGATGCGATCATGGTGGCCCGCGGTGATCTCGGCATGGAATGCCCCTACGAGGAGCTGCCGATCATCCAGCGCCGCATCGTCAAACATTGTCTCCACCATAATCGCCCCGTGATCGTGGCGACTCAGATGCTGGAGAGCATGGTCGACAACCCGTTTCCAACACGGGCCGAGATCACCGACATCGCCAACGCGGTCTTCGAGCAGGCGGATGCCATCATGCTGAGCGGAGAGACCGCTGTCGGGAAGTTTCCCGTCGAATGCGTCGAGGTCATGGACACCATTTCCCGACGCATCGAGCGCAGTGGCGGGGCCAACTATCACCTCAGCGCCCAGCTTGAGGAATCGCGGGAGATGTTGATGCGTAGTGCTGTTGGGCTTGCGGACCAGCTGGATGCAGCGGCGCTCGTCGTGTTCACTCGCACAGGCATGCTGGCTCGAATCGCATCGTGGCTTCGCCCCCGCTCCACACCGATCTACGCCTTCAGTGACCGCGAATCCCTGGCGCGGCAACTTTCCATTCTCCGTGGTGTCGAACCGATGGTCATGCCAGCGTGTCAGGATGACCCATCTGGATCCGTGGAAGGTGCCCTGCACCGACTGGTTCAGGGGGGCTGTGTTAAGGCAGGGGATTCCGTCGTCGTGGTGCTACCTCATCCCAGCAGCTTCGACCACGAGGTCGAATCCATCAAAATGCACGTCATCGGGTAGCCCAGCTCGTCCGCGGTGCTTGAATTTGTCGATATTCCGCCCGCTCAAGATGCCAGCGCGCATGGCCGTAACGGACCGCCATGGCGTCAGCGTGACGCGCCCGGGGCACAGGTCCTGTAGAGGGAATTGCGGCCCAGGCTTCTATGATGGCCTTCCGGATTTCGCTCGGCTGGAGCGGCAGGAGCGTCAGGAAATCAATGTGGGATCGTGAACCTCGGTAGGCGGGATGGTCCTCCGGAAGCCTGAGAATTCGGTCGATTTGTTGGAGGTTGGCCTCGTGGAGGACTGTCCCGTGGAAGAGGACGGCCGTGCGGGTTCTTCGCTGGGCGTTCCCCGAGAATTTTCGTCTCCCGTCCGGCATATGGAGGGTGAGGTCCGTGTGGCCGTCGATGTCCACCGGCAACCCGGTTGGTTCCCTCAGTGCACAAGCAAGGGTTTCCATCATCCATCGATTGGTCGAATCCAACCGGGCCAGCGCAGCGTTCGCAGTGATGGGCAGTGTGATGCCATAGGTCAGGCATCCGGGTCCTTGGACCACCGTGCCGCCTCCCGAGCGTCGACGCAGGATAGGAATGTCGTTCTCGATACACCGCTCCACCTCCACGGTCTCTTCGATTCGCTGTCCGTATCCTACCACAACGAACACGGATGCTGATTCCCAGAACCAGAGGAAGCCTCGCCCCGTCTCTTCGGTCTCGCCAAGGAAGGCATCGTCCCAGGCCAGCAGCTCCGCTGGGTTACCCGAGAAAGGGATATCGATGGCTTCCACTCGCTGAGGATCATGGGTTGAGAACCGTGGACGTCCACCCCAAGCTTCGAGGCATGGAATCACGGGAGATTCTGCTCGGAATCGAGTGTGGCGGGACGCGGACTGTGGTCCTTGCCGTGGATCCCGGTCTTCGGGTGGTGCGACGATTGGAGCTGGGGGCATGCAACCTGAGGCTCGTCGACGACGCCCGGCTCGAAGCACATCTTCGCGACATTGCAGGACGGGTTCCGTTGCCGTCGGCTCTTGGTATTGGAATGGCCGGTGTACGGGATGCTCGTGACTGCGACCGCGTGCGGGGTGTGGTTGACCGGGTGTGGCCGGGAACCCCATCCAGAATCGACCATGATCTCGAATCAGCTATTTCGACCCCGGATCTCTACCCAGGAGCCGATGACGAGTCCCGGGTCGTGATCCTCAGTGGAACGGGTTCGTGCTGTTTTGGGCGGTCTGGCGGTGGCAGGACGGTGAAGGTTGGAGGATGGGGGCATCTGCTCGGTGATCGAGGCAGTGCCTACGATGTCGCCTTCCGGGCGTTGCGTTCGACTGCCCATGAGTTTGACCACACGGGGCACCTTGGAATGCTGGGGAAACGGGTGCTCCGGACGTTGCGTCTCGCTGAGCCCAATGACCTGATCGAATGGCTGGCCAAGGCGGGGAAGGGGGACGTCGCGGCGCTCGCCCCGCTCGTCTTCGGTGCCGCTGTGGCTGGGGATCGGACCGCGTCCCGGGTCGTCTCGGAAACCGTTGAGATCCTGGCCACAGATGCCTTGGCCTGCGCTCGTCGGCTTCGATCTGGGAACCGCCCCACCCGATTCATTGTGGCGGGAAGCGTGCTGCTGAAGCAGCCGACACTCGTCCAAAGGCTACGGCGTCAGATCCGGGCCGTTCTTCCAAACGCCCGGGTTGAACCACTGGCCCACGACTCGGTCTGGGGCGCGGTTGTGATGGCCCGAGCGGCCCTGTTTCAGCCGAAAGCTTCCCGGGCACATGACCAAGGAAATTCCGTGGATCCGGAGCTGCGGCCTGTGGTTCCGAATTCCCGCCAGATGTCTCCGACGGAGCGTCGCAATTCCAACTCGACCCATCTCGATCGACTTGGTCTGACTGAAGCCATTGGATTGATGCTCGACGAAGATTCGCGCATCCCGGATTCAATCCGCCCACACTCGAAGGAACTGGCCCGGCTGGTCCGGACCACCGCTTCCGCCCTCAGAAGGGGCGGTCGCTTGCTCTACGTCGGTGCGGGTACCAGTGGACGCCTCGGTGTTCTCGATGCGAGTGAATGCCCGCCCACCTTCGGAACTTCGCCGGATCAGGTCCAGGGGATCATGGCCGGAGGCCTCTCGGCGCTCCACTCGTCGGTCGAGGGGGCGGAAGACCATTCCGGACAGGGTACCGCCGCGGTGGTGGACCGGACTGTCGGCCCCCTTGATGTGGTGTTAGGAATCGCCGCCAGTGGCCGGACCCCGTTCGTGTGGGGCGCCCTCGCAGAGGCCCGGAAACGGGGCGCCACGACAGCCCTGCTCTGCTTCAACCCCCACCTTGATTTCAAGACCGCTTGGAAACCGCACCATGTGCTCGCAATCGATGTCGGCCCAGAGGTTCTCACGGGTTCCACCCGCTTGAAGGCAGGAACCGCGACGAAGCTGGTGCTCAACATGCTGACCACCCTTGTCATGGTCGAGCTCGGCAAGGTTGTTGGGAACCTGATGGTCGACCTTAGGCCCTCGAACGAGAAGCTTCGTGATCGGGCCTGCCGCATCGTTGGCGAGTTGACGTCCCTCGATCCGAGTCGCGCCCGAGCGGAACTGGAACGTGCCGGCTGGAATGTCGCCACCGTGGCGCGTCGTTTTCGCGCTCTGAGCGGCTCGCGAACAGCCTCTCGATCCAAGGGAAGGCTCCGGTCGTGACACCCTCGGGAGACGGCAACCCAGTCAAGCTGTGAGACCTGGAAGCCTCCTTTTTCTCGGTCTCTGGATTCGGCATGGTGCCCGTCATCGCCTACTGGCCATCCTTTTTGGCCTTATCCTGGGGGGGGCATGCCCCAGGGCATCGACCGGGGGCATCCAGTTTGATGCCTTCGTGGGGTACGACGGTCTCGTCCGCCCAGGCTCTTGGAATCCTGTGGTGGTGGAGGCCTTTAATGAGGGGCCGTCTCGTGGTGCCGTTGTCGAGGTCTCCTCGGATCGGATGGGTGCGGCCACTGTCCGGGTTCCCATCGAGTTGCCCGCACAGTCGCGAAAGCGGTTTGTAGTCCCTTTTTTCTGCGGTGGAACAGGCGTGGAGTGCCGACTCCTTGCCGAAGACGGCCAGGTTCTCACCCAGAGGCCTTCCGGTCAGATTCAGATGATTTCCTGGAATGCCCCGCTATTGGGATCGATGTCCGATGCTCCCCAGGGTGGACCTTCCCTCATGGAGGGCATCGTCGGTGAGGTGGAATTGGATCAGCCCCGGGTGGTCCGGCTCCAGGTCGAGATGTTTCCCGATTCCGCCTTGGCCCTCGAATCACTGAGCTCCATCTATGTCAGCCCATCGAAGGCTTCGGCTCTCCGTGAGCGGCAGGTCGCTTCGCTTCTGCAGTGGGTCGCCTGCGGTGGACAGCTGGTGGTGGGACTGGATCGGCCCGGTGATCTTGCTTCGTTGCCATGGTTGAGGACGGTGGGTGTCCCCGAGCCTCAGGGTGTGGGTGTCCTCACCGAGTCCGAGATGGTTCGTTGGTTGAATGGCGAATCCTGGAATCCGGGTTTCGCTTTGCGATCCCATTCAGGAAAAGTCGCCACGCTGGAGGATCGTGGAACCGTCGATCCGGGTGCCACCGGCTGGGCGGAACCCATGCAGTTCCTGCGCTTCCGCACGGGTCGCGCCGAAGAGGGGTTTGGTTTGAGAACTCCATGGATGGAGGTTCGGCGCTGGGGTCGAGGGCAGGTGTTGGTCCTCGGCTTCAATCCCGAGCGGGAGCCGGTGCGATCCTGGAATCAGCGGTCTCGATTCTGGTCCCACCTTTGTGGGATACCCCCAGCCAACCGATCCGGAACTCCTTCCGATGAGCGGGTCCTGACTGGACTGGATATTCTGCTCGCGGATCTCGTGGACACCCGTCAGGTCCGCAAGGTCCCCATCTCGTTCCTCCTGGTCCTTCTGGTCGTCTACCTTGCCATCATTGGTCCCGGGGACCGTTGGCTTTTGGTCCGGATCGGGCGTCCGATGCTCACATGGCTCTCGTTCCCAATCTATGTCCTCTTGTTCTCGGGTCTGATCTATCTGATCGGATATCGACTCCGCTCAGGACAGACGGAGTGGAACGAACTGCAGATCGTGGATGTGATCCCAAGGGAGAGCGGTGCTTCCTCGCTATTGCGATGCCGAACCTACGGGGGGCTCTACTCCCCCGTGACTGGGTCCTATCCTCTGGACCTCGATGTGCCGCTCGGAGGTGTTCGTGGCGAGCTGAGAAATCTGTTCGGCGTTCGATTGGATTCGGGGCGGGTCACCACCACACTCGGCCCGAGATCGACCTCTGCGGAGGTCCAGGCGTCGCTGTGGATGAAAAACCTGGTGGTCACCGAGTGGATCGAGGAGGGGCAACCTCCGATTGAAGCCCGTCAGGAGCGTGACGGGCGGTACAAGATTCTGAATCGGACAGGCAGGCGTATGGGGCCGGTCTGGCTGTCACAGGGCGGCCGCATGCAGGTGGTGGAGTTCATCGAGGCAGGTGAAACCTTCGAGTGGGGGCCTGGAACGGAGTCAAGGCCGTTGGTCGAGGTCCTTGAACCCCACCTCAACGGTATTTCGGAATCGCTGAGTCGTCGGGAACAATCCTTTGCCGCAGATCCCGACACGGAGCTGAGCGCGCATGCATCGGTGGTGATGGCCTCGGGTTTCACCGCCAGTGTCGATACCTCGATCCCGGAGGATAGGGCGATCCTCTGGCCGCGTGCCTTCAGTCTGTCGAACCCACTGGATTCGGGGAGCCTCGTGGTCCAGGCATGGGTTCCTGACCCGGGTGTGATTGCCCCGCTGAACAGGTTCTCAGCCGTCCGGCGGAAGCGGGAATCCCTCCTGAGGCTCATCGTCCCTCCGTCGACGTCCAGCCCAGCCCTCTCCTCCCCATGAGCTCAGCCACCGGCATTCCCGCGGTCCAGACGCGATCCCTCTCTCGGGATTTTGGCGACATGAAGGCCCTGTATGCCCTCGATCTCCGGGTCGAGCGCGGGGACCTGTTTGGATTCATCGGCTCCAACGGTGCCGGCAAGACCACCACATTGCGGATCCTATCCACTTTCCTGACACCTTCGGAGGGACAGGCAGAGGTCCTCGGAATGGACGTGGTTCGCGGGGCGGAACAGGTCCGTCATCGGATCGGCTACATGCCCGACTTCTTCGGCGTGTACAAGGACATGGAGGTCTTGGAGTACCTCGACTTCTTCGGAGCTTGCTACCGGCTCCCGACGGCGCGTCGGGAACGCATGGTGGGCGAGGTCCTCGAGCTGGTGGGATTGTCGGCGAAGAAGGGGGCCCTCATCGGTGCCCTGAGCCGAGGAATGCAGCAGCGGCTGGGTCTGGCCCGGGTGCTCATCCACGACCCGGAATTGCTGCTGCTTGACGAGCCTGCCAGCGGCCTCGATCCACGAGCCCGCATCGAGATGATGGCAATCCTCCAGGAACTCCAAAAGATGGGTAAGACCATCATCATCTCGTCCCACATTCTCTCGGAGTTGCAGACCCTGTGCAATCGATGTGCGATCATTGAGCGGGGGCGGTTGATCTACAGTGGACCCATCCGGGGCGTCCGACTGGGTCCGGAGCAGATCCGGGTCTATCGAGTCCGTCTCCGTGATGGATGGGATCGCGCTCGGGAACTCCTTCGTCAGCGTCCCGAGGTCTCGGCCATCGAGCCTGCCGAGGGTGCCCTGAGGGTTTCACTCACTGGTCCGGAGGCCGATGGCTCGCTTCTGTCTTCTATTTTGGTGGGTGCTGGTCTTGCACTTCAGGAACTGCGTGAGGAGGAAGCGGGTTTGGAGGAGGTGTTTCTTCGGGTTACTCGGGGTGAAACCCAGTAGCGGACCGGACAGCAGGGATGGTGAGGCTTGCTGGTTGGGCTGTAGATGCTTCCATTAGCGGTACCGGTGCCTCAGATCCGCCCATGAACCCCCTAGAGAAGCAGATGCAGCGATGGATCTGGGGTGGTCTCATCCTTGGCGTTGTCGCCCTTGCGGCCCTCGCTATGGTTGTCCAGACTAGGAAATCCCCCCTGCCGGTCCTGAGTGAGATCCGGCCCTTCGCCTTAACCAACCAGCTCGGACAGGCCGTGGGGCCTCGGGATCTGACCAGTCAGGTCTGTGTGGCCAACGTGGTTTTCTCCCGTTGTCCGACCCAATGCCATCGCCTCTCCAGGCAGATGGCGGAGCTCCAGAAACGGATTCCCGAAGGGGTGCGGCTGATCTCCCTGACAGCGGATCCTTCTTTCGATTCCCCTGACGTCCTGCGACACTATGCTGAACGGTATGGTGCCGATGCCGAGCGGTGGTGGTTCCTGACAGGAGCGAAGTCCGAGGTTTATCGGTTTGCCGAGAAGGACCTGCTCTTCAGCGTCATGGACACCGGAGACGCCAATCCACGACTTGAGGACCGATTTATCCACTCCGGAACCTTTGTGATTCTGGACCGGAAGGCTCGGATGCGGGCCGTTGTCCAGAGTGAGGAACAGGATGCTCTGGATCGGATCGTCACGGTTGTGAATCAACTCAAACGCGAACGGACACCATGAATGGAACGGACCTTCCCGCCATCAACGCAGGCCTCAACGCCCTCTCGACCGTTTTCCTCGTCGCGGGATGGCTCTCCATCCGATTGGGGCATCGGCTTGCCCACAGGAACTGCATGGTGGCCGCCTTTGCCACGTCTACATTGTTCCTCGCGTGCTACCTATACCACAAGTTTGTGGTCATGCGTGGAATTCATACCCGGTTCGAGGGACCGAAGGAGTTCCTCATCCCATATCTGATCCTACTCTTCAGCCATATCGTTCTCGCGATGGCGATCGTCCCCATGGCGATGGTCTCCATGAATCGGGCATGGCGAGAGAGGTTCGATGCGCATCGGCGCATCGCTCGATGGACGATGCCCCTCTGGCTCTACGTGTCGGTGACCGGGGTGGTGATCTACTTCCTCCTCTACCGGATCTGGAAACCCCAATGATCCACTGGGAAGCCGATGGGTATCTCTCCGCAGGATTTCCGCAGGATGCAGGGACGTATGGCCGAGGGGGGGCTCCCCGATCAGGAGGATCCTGCGGCAGCATTGCCGACGTTTAGGAGGGTCCTAGGGATAGACCCATCGCTCCGCGGAACGGGCTATGGAATCGTTGAACGGCAGGGAAGAACCCAGCAACTCGTCCTGGCAGGGACGATCCGCTGCCCGGCAGCCCTCTCAAAGTCCCGTTGTCTCGCGACGATCGCATCGCAGATCCGTACCCTGATCGCCAGCCACTCCCCCGAGGTCTGTGTCGTGGAGGGATTGTTCTTCGCCCAGAATCTCAAGACGGCGATCACCATGGGCGAGGCCCGAGGCGCAGCGCTCGCCATGGTTGCAGAGGCGGGACTCGGAATCTTCGAACTGTCACCAAGGGCGGCGAAGCTGGCGATCGTTGGATATGGAGGTGCCCAGAAAATCGCCGTCGCAAAGATGGTCCAGAGGATCTTGGGACTCGCAGAGCCACCAGAGTCGGATGCCGCCGATGCCCTCGCGCTGGCCCTCGCCCTCACTCAGGGTGGTTCCGGTTTGTCCTCCCGGCGGATGAAGCCTCTTTGAAGTGCTCTGTTGCTTACCCCGACGGGGGCCCGGGCATCTACCTGCCGGTCTGCCCCACGGACAGCAGGAACATGATGTTGTTCGGCGTCTTCTTGAGGCGCCCCAGCAGCAGTTCCATCGCTTCCACCGGGGGCACTCCGACCAGCGCCCTGCGCAGCATGGAGATCCGGTTGTATTCGTCGGGATGGTAGAGAAGCTCCTCCTTGCGGGTTCCGGAGCGCTCGATGTTGATCGACGGAAAGATCCTCCGATCCACGAGCGAACGGTCCAAGTGGATCTCCATGTTTCCGGTTCCCTTGAACTCCTCGAAAATCACCTCGTCCATCCGGCTTCCGGTGTCGACCAATGCGGTCGCCATGATCGTCAGTGATCCCCCCTCCTCGATGTTGCGCGCGGCACCGAAGAACCGCTTGGGCTTGTGCAGCGCATTGGCGTCGACACCTCCGGAGAGGATCTTGCCCGAGTGGGGCTGCACCGTGTTGTAGGCCCGGGCGAGACGGGTGATAGAGTCCAGGAGGATCACGACATCCTTTTTGTGCTCGACCATTCTCCGGGCTTTCTCGATGACCATCTCGGCGACCTGAACGTGTCTTTCCGGGGGTTCATCGAACGTCGAGCTGACCACCTCGGCACCCTTGCAGGTCCGCTCCATGTCGGTGACCTCCTCGGGGCGTTCGTCGATGAGCAGGATGATCAGGAAGCTCTCGGGATTGTTCTTCAGGACGGCATTGGCCAGTTTCTGCATCAGCACGGTCTTGCCGGTCCGCGGAGGTGCGACGATTAGGCCGCGCGTGCCCTTGCCGATCGGACAGACCAGATCGACGACGCGTGTTGACAGTTCCTCGGGATCTGTCTCGAGGAGAAATCGTCTGTCCGGGAACAGGGGAGTAAGGTTCTCGAAGTGGGTCTTCTCCTTGGCCGAATCCGGATCCAGCCCCGCCACCTTCTCGACCCGCAACAGAGCGTAGAACTTCTCCTTGTCCTTGGGAGGACGGACTTGACCCTCCACGTCGTCGCCGCTCTGGAGATCAAACCGTCGGATCTGCGAGGGCGAGACGTAGATGTCCTCTGGGCAGGGTAGGTAGTTGAACGCCGGCGATCTGAGGAATCCGAAGCCCTCCGGCATCACCTCAAGCACACCGCGGGTGTAGATGGTCCCTCCGGCATGCAGATTGCGTTGGACGATCTGGAAGATGATCTCCTGACGCTTCAGCGTGCCATAGTTCTCGACCCCGAATTCGCGCGATAGCTCGCTGAGCTGCCCTATCGGCATCGGCTGGAGCTCGTGGAGGCTGATGGTCCTCGGCTGGATCTCGATGTTGGAGGTTGGGGCCTCCAACTCCTGGGCCCCTGGTTCGGCCGGTTCTCCCGGCACTGCCTCCGTCACAGCCACCGGACCAGGCAAGCTCTCTTCGGGCCTCACCGATGCGGTTTCCGCCGGGCTCTCCTCCACCACTGCTGTGGCGGATTCCTCCTCCTTCTGCGCACGTTTACGGGGTGTTCGCGGTTTTGCGGGATCTAAAGATAACTTTGTCGGACGGGGCATGTTGAAGATGGAGGTTGGCGGGGGAGGGCACCCGGAGCCTTCCTTGGAGACCCAGCAAGGGGAGCCGGGACACAGAGGCGATCGGCGACTGGTGGGACTAGGCGTGCTACAGGAAGAAGGTGGCTTGGACGCCGACTGGTGCAAGGGTTTTTTGGATTCGCAAGCCTCGTAACCCTCGGTGGTGCCTGGGTTTTGAACGCTCGAACCAGGTGGCTCGAAGTATGGGGCCTCGCGCTGGTGGGCTTCCATCAGCATTGATGGGCCGGCTTCGAATGTCTCTACGAGACGCCGAGTCGAGGAAGCTGCTCCCGGTAGGATCGGCTGAGAGTCAGACGGGTGCCGCCCTGGAGCAGGATCGCGTATTCTCCGTGGAACAGGGGTTGTAGTTCCCGGATGCGATGACGGTTCACGATCGTTGTGCGGCTGATACGGACGAAAGGATCCCCTTCGAGCCGACGCTCCATCGAGTTCAGCGTCTCGCGCAGAAGGTGGGTTTGGCCCCCGGTGTGGATCTCGACGTAGTTGTCTGCAGAGCCTACCCAGTCGATGTCCTGGATGTTGACGAAGAGAATCCTGCCCGCCGATTTGATCGCGATACGGCCTGCGTTCGCTTCAGTCCTGCCAGGAAATTGTGAGAGCAGGGCGTTCAGCTGCGACGTCAATTCCCGGTTTGCTGGCCTTGACAGCCTCTCCAACGAGCGGTCGAGGGCAGTCTGTAACCGTTGTCTGTCGTAGGGCTTGAGCAGGTAGTCCACGGCGTTGACCTCGAAGGCCTTCAGGGCGAATTCGTCGTGTGCTGTTACGAATACGATGGCCCGCGGGAGAGCGTCACCGAGGTCCTCCACTACGGAGAAGCCAGTCCGGCCCGGAAGATTGATGTCGAGGAAGACGAGGTCGGGCCTGAGCTCGCGGATCGTCCGCACCGCTTCGTCTCCGTTTGTCGCTTCCCCGATCAACTCCACCCTCGTCTCTTTGCCGAGCAGGCCCCGCAGTTTCTCCAGTCCGAGCGGTTCATCATCTACGATGACCACCCTGGCCAGGGAAGTGGCGGAAGAGATGTTATGGTGGCTTTGAGGCATCGATTCGATCCTTCGGGACACTTTCTATCCCAATTCGACATGCATGTGAACCGGATCGCCGAGGAAATCGGCATGCGGATCTACGTCTTCATATGGGAAAGGAACCCTGGTCGCGTGACTGGGTTTAGACGCCGCATTTCCGCCTTCACCAAACACGGCGTGTTCGGGAAGTCTCGGGGATGCCCGTCGGGCTAGGACAGCATGAGCCCATCCACAACGCGTCTCTTCAACACGATTTCACGGAAGCTGGAAACTTTTGAACCCGACTCCGGGGTTGATCCTTCCGGCCGTCCCCAAGTGACCTTCTATTGCTGTGGCCCCACCGTTTACGACTTCGGTCACATCGGCAATTTCCGCACTTTTGTCCAGGTCGACCTTCTTCGACGGCATCTCGAGTTCCGGGGGTATTCCATCCGGCACGTCATGAATGTCACAGATGTTGAGGACAAGATCATTCGTCGGGTCCGCGAAACAGGCCAGCCGCTCCAAGAATTCACAGGACGCTATGAGAGGGAATTCCTCTCGGATCTCCGCACCCTGAATTGTCTGACTCCGACCGTAATGCCTCGGGCAACCGAGTATATATCCCAGATCATCGACTTGATCCTGAGGTTGGAGGGTCGGGGGGTTGCCTATCGTGCGAAAGATGGATCGGTCTACTTCAGCATCCAAGGCTACCGCGATTGCGGCTGCCGATATGGTCAGCTGGTCAACATAAACCCCGAAGAACTTAGGGTTGGCGAGCGGGTCGCGAGTGACGAGTACGACAAGCAGTCGGTCGCCGACTTCGCCCTTTGGAAGGCCCGGGTCCCTGAGGACGGCAAGGTGTTCTGGGAGAGTCCTTGGGGTCAAGGGCGCCCGGGTTGGCACATCGAGTGCAGCGCCATGAGCATGGCTCTCCTTGGCCCGAGCTTCGACCTTCATGCGGGTGGGGAGGATCTGGTCTTCCCCCACCATGAGGACGAGATCGCCCAGAGTGAAGGGGCCGGCCTTCAGCAACCTGGTCGCCCTTTTGTCAGGCATTGGTTCCACGTCGCTCACCTGCTGGTCGACGGCAGGAAGATGAGCAAGTCCCTCGGCAACTTCTTCACCATCCGAGATCTCTTGGCCAAGGGTTTCGGTGGTCGCGAAATCCGTCACCTCCTACTCGGAGCCCATTACAGGGAGACCTTCAATTTCACCGTGGAAGGCCTCCTGGGTTCGCGGGCCGCGCTTGCCCGATTGGACGAATGCCTTGGCAAGTTGGCTGTTGTGGCAGGGGCGGAAACTTGTTCAGAGAACGTCGATTCTCCGTGGATGCGCCAGTTCTTGGCCTCGATGGACGACGATCTGAGCGTCTCGAGGGCATGGGCCGTTGTCTTCGACTGGGTTCGTGAACAGAACCGGCTGCTCTCGGTCGACGGGATTTCCGCAAGCGAGGCCGCCCACGCATTGGCGTTCTGGCATTCGGTCGATCGGGTTTTCGGCCTTGGCGACAAGCCGCAAGATGAGGTCCCGGTCGAAGTTCGCAAGATCGCGGAGGAACGACTCGAGGCGAAGCGGATCAAGGACTTCAGCCGCGCCGACTCGCTCCGAAATCAGTTGAGTGATCTCGGGTGGGCGGTCGAAGACACCTCAGCCGGGCCGAAGTTCCGACGGCTCTAGGGAGTTGCTTCCTTCTGGTGGCAATTAACTCCCAATGAATACTTCCGCATGGTCGAGATCCGGAGCATAGGCGATTTTGATGATCCTGCTTTGGTTCCATTTCGGACCATGAGGAGTCAGTTGGACCACCTTGGCGGGGGGGTGTTCGTCGCGGAGGGTGAAAAGATCGTGCGAAGGCTCCTGGACTCTCCCCTTGAGGTCGTTTCCGTTCTTGTTCCATCCCGTTGGCGAGAGGTTTTGGAGCCGCTTCTGGATAGGCGTTCTGAGACAATACAACTGTTTGTCGGCGAGAAGGATGTACTGACGCGATTGACAGGTTTCTCGATGTTCCAGGGCGTTTTGGGCCTGGCCAAGGTTCCGCCTTCCGTCGGGTTGGCTGGACTGATGAAGGGGGAGCGGCCTGCGCTTCTTGTGGCGCTGGATGGACTGACGAACGCGGAGAATGTTGGCACGTTGATTCGCAACCATGTCGCCTTTGGAGGGCAGGGACTCCTCGTAGGGGAGACATCCTCCCACCCCTACCTCCGACGCTCGGTTCGATCCTCGATGGGCTCCCTCTTCAAGGTTCCCTACCACGAGTCGTCGGATCTCGCCTCGAGCCTCCGGTCCTTGAGAGGTCTGGGGGTGAGATGTCTTGGGGCTGATACAGGGATGGGAGCCAAGTGTCTTTGGGAGGTCGACCTTAGGGCGCCGACCTGCGTCGTCTTTGGTGCCGAGGGAGGCGGCTTGCGCCCGGGCGTCCGAGAAGCGTGTGATGACCTTGTAGAGGTCCCCATGTGCGCCGGGGTTGATTCGATCAACGTCGCGAATGCTGGTGCCGCGATCTTTGCCGAAACACTCCGCCAGCGCCAAATGCTGATCCCTTCGTCGGCGGGATGAGTCGGCAGGATTGATCCGCGTCTTGAGCCGACGCTCTCATCGCGATCGCTCAACCGAGAATGGCCCGAATCCTCTCGTGAAGCCCCATGGAATCAGCTTGGATCAGATCGGGACGCGATCGGACATGCCCTCAACAATTTCCTGTGCGGCATTGGTTTGGACTTGCATGGCAACGGGATTCAGCAGGCGTACAATGGCCCTTGCTGGATTCACAAAAATGGCGAGTGGTCGTTCCCGGAATCGTGTGTTGACACACCCCGAAGCAGCGCCTAAAACCTTTGCCACAATCTTATCTGCTCCGCTATCGAACCCTTTTTCCCTCATGAAGAAACTCATCTACGCCGCCGGAGTCTTGTCCCTTGGAGGATCTCAAGTCGCTGTTCAAGCTGCTGAAGGAGAACCCAAGACCTGGACGTTGGGCTTGAGCGCCCAAGGCTTCTACGATGACAACATTAACACCGCCCCGAATGGAGCTGGCAGGATCGGTAGCTGGGGTTCCCTGATCACTCCCTCGGCGAACTATTCCCAGTCTTGGGATCAAACCTCCGTGCGGTTGGCTGCCTCCTACGGTGCCTACTATTTCGCCAACACCCGTAACAGGCAGGGTCAAACCGTCCTGAGCGACAATTGGAGCCAGACGGCTAACGTGAGCGTTGGAGCGGAGCACACGTACAATCCCCGGTTGACTCTTGAGGTCAGCGATTCGTTCGCGGTCTTCCAGAATGCCAGCCAGGTGCTCCTGGGTCAGACGGGCCGAATCGATGGCAACAACATTAACAACATCGCGATTGCCAACCTCTCGGCGGGGTTGTCGGATCGGTTTTCTGTCGTGTTGGGTTACGAGAACGACCTCTTCCAATACCAAAACGCTGCGTTTGCTGCCCTTCTCGATCGCGTCGAGAACTATGGTAAGCTAGACCTTCGTTATCTGGTTACGATGAAGACGGTTGCTGTCTTAGGGACCAAGTCTGGCAACGTGTCCTACGACCGGAATCTTGGTTTAAGGAACGCGAGCATTGCTCCGAACTCCACGGACAATCCTTCATCCAATCTCAAGAATAACGATTCCTACTTCGTATACGGAGGGTTTGACCATAGTTTTGCCCCATCTCTGACGGGCTCTCTCCGGGGTGGTGCTCAGATTCAGGAGTTTTACAACTTTTACAACTACTCCAAGGTCTCCAATCATTCCGGTCTCAACACCCAGGTGAATCCGTATGTTGATGTGAATCTGAAATACGGATTCGCCCCTGGAAGTTCTGCCACCATTGGCGTCATCCATCGATCCAACCCCTCCGATGTAACTGGTCAGCTAGTCGGTGGGAATTTTGCGCCGACCTTGCAGACTCTCAGCACTGCGCTGTACACCAGCGTGAGCCATGCAATCACCTCAAAGCTCTCCGGATCACTGTTGGGTACTTTTCAAAGCTCCGAGTACGTGGGTGGTTACAGTGGTCTCGTTGAAAACTGGTGGTCCGTTGGTGCAACAGGTTCCTATCAGGTTATGCGTAATTTGGCTGTGACGGTCTCCTACTACTACGACCTCTTGAACTCGCCGGTGCAGGGACGTGAGTATGACCGGAATCGTGTCTTCTTCGGTCTCAGTGCGAGCTACTAGGTTCATCAATTGATCTCTAGCCGGGAGCTGGGGCGGTCTCTGGCTTCCGGCTCTTTTTTTATGGAAACACCCAAGGTTGCCCCGTCGGCGTCAGCGGATTCCAAACTCCATTTTCTCGACTACTGGCGGATCATTCGAATCCGAAAGGTCATCATCCTTGCGGTCTTCCTATTGGTGATGATCACCGTGACGGCGGTGACCTTCGTGATGCAGGAGTTCTTCTCGAGTACGGCTCGGATCCGTGTCGAGAAGGACACGCCCGACATTGCATTGTGGGGCATGAGCGGTGGCGTTCAGCCCTATGATCCGTACTATCTCACGACCGAGTTCGAGGTCCTGAAATCCTCTACGATTCTATATCCTGTCATCGATAGACTCCGTCTCCAACGCGTTTATCGGGACCGTTTCAAAGCGCCTACCGATTACACGATGCAGCAGGCTGCCGAAGTGCTTGGAAAGGAACTGGATGCAAAGCAGTATCGCAATACCAGCATCATCGAGATCACGGCACTGAATCCCGACAAGACCCTTGCCGCAGAGATTGCCAACATGACCGCCGAGGTCTACCGGGAATATCGCGAGAATTCGCGGGGTAAAAGAACGACTCGTGGACTCGAAACCCTCACCAATCAGCTCGAGGAACTGACGCAGAAGGTTCAAATGAAGATGGAGTTGGTCGACAAGCTCCGTCTCGAACTCAGTGTTCCTGATGCTATGGTGGAGGGCGGTGGGCCCTATCAATCGATTTTGTCTGATGAAAGCCGGCGTATGCTTCAGAACCGGACAGAGATTCAGACCCGGATCACACTTGCCAAGGAGTTGTTGAACAATCTCAAGGGCAAGACCGGAGACGACCTTAGATTCACCTTAAACGTGAATCGTCCCACTCCACTTCTCCAAACTCTGCTGGCGGATCTGACAATCGCCGAGCAACAGCGGGCACGACTTAGCCCCGATTTTGGTCCACAGCACCCCGAGGTCGAGCGGATCAACGTCATCATCGCCAAGGTCAACAGCCAAATTGATGGGGTAGTTTCTGGGATTCTTAATTCGCTCCAAGCTCAGATTGACACGGACGAGGCGACGCTGGCGTCGATCAATGAACGATACGAGCAGTCGAAGCGTGAAGAGGCCAAGGCCATCGCCGACTATCGACCCTACATGCGCGAGAAGAAGGAGCTGGACACGCTGCGAAGGATGCAGGAGGCCATGGTGCTGCAGTTGACGCAGGAAAACATCACCGCGGCGATCTCCAAGCAATCCAGCGTGGAGACCATTGATCGTGCAGAGCCTGGCCTACGACCTGTTAGACCCCGCAAGGGTCTCAATATTGGCCTGGGAGCGATCGCCGGGCTGATGCTGGGCATTGGGCTCGCGTTCTTCATCGAGTACCTCGACACCTCGGTGAAGACGATCGACGACGTTGAGCAGGCGTTGGGATCGCCGGTCTTGGGCGTCATTCCCCAGAACATCAGCAATTTGCTCAAGGACGGGCCTGAAAGTCCTCACGCTGAAGCCTACCGAGTGCTGCGGACCAATCTGCTGTTTTCTCGGAAGGATGCAGGCCTCCGGACCATGACTGTGGTCTCCGGAGGCGCAGGTGAGGGTAAGTCGACCACGATTTTCAATCTGGCCACCATCTTCGCACAGCAGGGAAGCCGGGTGCTGATCGTGGACTCCGACCTCCGCCGTCCCAGCCTCCACAAGCTGTTCAACGTCACCAATTCCTTGGGTCTCACCAATTATCTCCTTAAGCAGAACAAGCTCGAGGAGGTCGTCCAGACCACGGCTGTCCCTTCGCTTGACTTCCTTCCCAGCGGCAAGTTGCCCAGCAGTTCCATGGGCATCCTTAATTCAGTCGCGATGCGAGCCTTCGTCGAGGAGGCCAAGAGCCGGTACGACTTTGTCTTCTTCGACTCACCTCCAATCATGGGCGTGAGCGATGCCGCCATCCTTGCAAGCGAGGTCGACTTTGCAGTCCTCGTTGTGCAGTATCGGAAGTATCCGCAACAAATGACCCTACGGGCCAAGCAGATGGTCGAGAAGGTCGGTGGACGCCTCTTGGGTGTCGTGTTGAACAACATCAATATCTCCCAAGACAGCTACTACTATTACTATAGCGGCTACTACTACGACTACTACTCCAAGAGCGAGGAGAGTCGCGCGTCGGGCGAGAAACCTGCGACCTCCGGAGCTGCCAAGGGTGCTTCAGAGATCAAGAAAAAGTACTGATTCCTTGAACCATTGGTTCTTTCGAAACTTTTCATGAATCGTCAACGCTCCATTGGATTCAGCCCGGTCAATGTGGCTGTTCTCCTTGTTCTCGCATTCCTCTTCGTCGGTTGTGCCGACCTCGCGGCTCCGGCTCCCGCCAAGGTTCCGGATGTCGCCGATGCGATGAGTGCTGACTTTCTCCGTCCCGGAGACCGGATCCGCGTCGTCTTCAATGACATTCCCGACGCACCGGTGCCGGCCGAGGAGGTCATTCCGGAGGACGGACGGATCATCCTCCCGAGAGGAGTAGAGGTGGTCGTGATCGGCAAGAAGCGCACCGACGTCGAGAAGGAGATCGCGAAGATCTACGTGGAGGACAAGAAGCTCTACACGAAGATCACGGCCAACATCGAAAGAATGGCCTCGTTCATCTCGGTTGGCGGGGAGGTGCGGAATCCCAGCTCCGTTATGTTCCGTGGGGATATGACCGTGACTGCAGCCATTGCCTCTGCGGGTGGATTCAGCGCGTACGCCAATCGCAGCGGTGTCATTATCACACGCGCAGCCAACAAGAAACAGGTCAAGGTCAATGTCCGCAGGGCTGTCAACAACCCGGAGTTGGACCTGATCCTCTATCCGGGCGACCAGGTCTACGTGCCGAGAAGCAAGATCTGATGATCGAGCTGGCAACCGGCGAATCTGGCGGCGCTCGGGTCTTCGAGGGAAACCGTCTCCCGCTACTTGTAGGGCGAGGTCAGGCCGACCACATCCTGGATCTTCCCGGTGTCTGGGATGGCCATCTCATGCTTTCCAGAGATGAGGAGGGATGGCTAATGGTGGCACCACAGGGTGAGGCAATGGTCTTTCGTGGGGGTGAACGGATCGGTGGTGCAACGCGGCTTAGGAACGGTGACACGCTCGAACTGGGTTCGGTGAGGCTCCGATTTCGGATCTCGTCGTGTCGTCAACGACCGTTGAAAATCCTTGAGACATCCGCGTGGCTCATCCTCTTGGCGCTGGCTGCAGCCCAGGTCCTTCTGCTGGTCCGCTTCTGAGTCAGTCCTCGAGGTATTCCCGGATCGTCGTGAGGAATCTAGGGACACCCTCATCGAAGGCCGCCGAGATGGGTAGGACAGGCGTTTTTTTGACCCGCCGTTTGAACGATTTGAGGTTCGCCTCGGCGGAGGGTTCATCCATTTTGTTGGCCACCACCAGCATCCGTTTCCTCAGCAGGCCCTCGTCGTACTGTCGGAGTTCCTCGAGGAGTGAATGATAGTCGTCCCAGGGGTTCCTGTTGTCCGTCCCTGCCATGTCGAGGAGGAACACCAGCATTTGGCAACGGGCGACATGACGAAGGAACTTGTGCCCCAGGCCCACATTGCGGTGCGCTCCTGCGATCAGGCCTGGAACGTCACACATCGTAATCCGGTGGAAGTCCGGGTACTCCACAATTCCAACCTGAGGAGTCAGGGTGGTGAAGGGATACGGAGCAATTTTGGGTCGAGCCCTCGAGATTGCGGTGAGGAGGGTTGATTTGCCGGCGTTGGGATATCCGACGATGCCGACATCGGCCACCATTCTCAGCTCGAAAAGAAAGGCCCCCTCAGTCCCGGGCTCGCCAGGCTGGGCGAATCGGGGCGTTTGGCGAACCGACGTGGCAAAATTCCGATTTCCGAGACCTCCTCGTCCACCGTGACAAAGGATGAAGCGCTGTCCATGCTGGGTCAGGTCGCAGACAAGCTCCCCACGCTGGACGATGGGTTTGGAGTCTTGGGATTCTTCCTCCGAGAGATCCAGCTCGAGAGCCTTGGCGCCGCTGGACCGGATCACGGGACGACCTTTCAGTGCAGCTGGGATGCTGGGTTCAGGGTTTTCAGCGGGATCTTCGATTTCCAACGGGGCTGATGGAGGTGGGGTTTGCCAAACAAGGGTTCCGCAGGGGACTTTGATGACAAGGTCCTTGCCGGCATGTCCATCCATGCCCTTACCCATTCCAGCCTGTCCGGACTCGGCGATCAGTCTGGGCTGATAGAACTGGTTGATGAGGTTGTTGAGATCGTGGCTGGCTTCAAGGATGATATCCCCGCCGTTCCCGCCGTTTCCACCGCTGGGACCGCCCTTTGGACGATAGGCTTCCCGATGGAATGCGACGCACCCCTTGCCTCCATGGCCAGCCCTGGCGAAGATCTTGATCTCGTCAATGAACATGGACGGGAAAGTGGATCAGAGGAGGCATTTCGGGCCGGGTGCTCGACATCGGGTGTCCGGAAGCAAAAAGGGCGAGGCATCGCCTCGCCCCTTTCTGTTTCATCCGGATCTCAGTTGCCGGAAGGATCTCCAGCCGGAGTCACGTGAACCTTCCGGGCCAGCTTGTCGAAGCGCACCCGGCCATCAACCAATGCGAACAGTGTCCAATCCCTGCCGGTCCCTACGTTCTGACCCGCATGGAATTTCGTACCATTCTGCCGGACGATGATGCTACCAGCGGTGACGAACTCGGAGCCAAAGGCTTTGACGCCGAGTCGTTTGCTCGTGCTGTCGCGACCGTTCCGGGAGCTTCCTTGTCCTTTCTTGTGAGCCATAAAAATATCTCCTTTGGGAAAACCTGACGTTTAGGCAGTGATCTCCTTGATCTTCAAGACCGTCAACTCCTGACGGTGTCCTTGCTTCTTGTGGTAGCCCTTACGCCTCCGCATCTTCCAGATGATTTTCTTGTCGCCGCGGATGTGCTCCACGACGTCGGCCGTGACAGCGGCGCCCTGGACGAGCGGGGCTCCGACCGAGACCTTGCCATCGTTGTTCACGAGGAGGATGCGGTCGAGTCGGATGGACTGACCTGCATCAGCGGCGATTCTCTCGACCTCGAGCGTATCCCCGGCTGAGACACGATACTGTTTTCCTCCGGATTCTAGGACTGCGTACATAGAAGGATTGCCCTCAAAAAGGACGGGAAGAGAAGCCCATCGTCATCGAGGTGTCAATGTGAGGTTTGGTGTTTGTTGGGTTGCTTGGACCTTCGCGGCTATCTTTGGACTCCACGATCAAGCCAGTTTCGACAGCAATTCGTCGTTGGTTTTGTGTTTTTTGAGGGCGGCTAGCAGCGTCTCCATCGCCTCGACCGGCTGGAGGTCCGTAAGCATGCGACGCAGCTTCCGGATGGCGTCGATCTGCTGCGCAGGGAACAACTTTTCCTCCTTCCGCGTTCCAGACTTCGGGATGTCGATGGCCGGAAAAAGGCGGCGCTCGCTTAGTTTTCGGTCAAGGATCAGCTCCATGTTTCCGGTGCCCTTGAACTCCTGGAAGATCAGCTCGTCCATCCGGCTTCCGGTGTCGATGAGTGCCGTGGCAAGGATGGTGAGTGAGCCGCCTTCCTCGATCTTGCGGGCGGCGGCGAACATCTTCCTCGGAATCTCGAGCGCTCGTGCGTCCACGCCGCCCGTCATGGTCCGGCCAGAGCCGCCGTGGACCGAATTGTAGGCACGAGCCACACGAGTGATGGAATCGAGCAGTACAAACACGTCCTTGCCGGACTCCACCATCCGCTTGCACCGCTCGATCATGAAACGGCTCAGGCGGACATGCGTCTCGAGGTCCTGGTCGTTGCTGGAGGCGACAACCTCTGCTTTCACGCTGCGCTGGAAGTCGGTGACCTCCTCGGGACGCTCGTCGATGAGAAGCACGACCACGCAGACCTCGGGATGGTTGGTGGTGATGGCGTTGCAGATCTGCTTCAGGATCGTCGTCTTGCCCGTGCGGGGCGGGGCCACGATCAGCCCACGCGTTCCCTTGCCGATCGGGGTGACGAGATCGATGATCCGTTGCTCTAGTAGGTCGGGTGCCGTCTCGAGACGGAATTTCTCGATCGGGTCGATCGTGGTGAGGTTCTCGAAACGGATGGCGTGGATGAATTCCTGGTAGGTCCGACCATTGACCTTCAGCACCTCACGCAGCTGGGGGCTGTTGCCCTTGTGCGGGGGATTGACGGTGCACTCAATGTGGCATCCCTCACGAAGGCCCAACCGTTTGATGGAGTCGGGTGTCAGGAAGACATCCGAAGGCTTCGGAGCATAGTGACCCTTCGCCGAACGCAGGAATCCAAAGCCCTTCTCGGAGATCTCCAGATAGCCTTCATGGAGAATGGGTTGTCCGTCCGGTCCAAGCTGGGGACCCGCAGGCCGCTGGGGGCCCTGTCCGCCTCCGGACCTTTGGCCATGTTGGGGCGCCTGGGGTCTTTGAGGTGCGGATGCATTTCCCTGGGGCGGATTCGGGGCGGCTGCTGCCGGTGCGGGGACAGGGCGTGGAGCCGGCGCTGGGCGCTGTGCCGGAGTCCCCTGCGGGGGCTTGCTCTGGAATCCCGGAATCGCGGTCATGGGACGCGGCGAGGGGGCTGCTGTGGCGGTACGCGAGGGAGAATTGGCGGGGGCTGCACCGCTGGCCCCAGGGGACCAATCCGTGTTCTTGGGTTCGGGTGCCGGGGAAGGCACGCTGGAATTGCTCATGCTGACGATTCGATTGTTGGTCCGGGAAATGTCTGAACCCAGGAAACGTGGCAGACACTACAGGCCGCGGGAATTTCGAACTTGGGGAAGCAACCCTGAATCACTCAAACTGCAGGGTTGTCAGACCTTGGACATGCCAGATGTAGGGATATCTGTTCAAAAGCGCAACAATTTGTCCGTGTTTTGTGGAAGTTGCCCGGCTCCCGGAATGCTGGGGGGCACACGAACTTCCCATCCCGGATCCCTTCCGGCAGGGTCTGGCTCCAATCCATGTCCTCCCTGTTGAAAGCCTCCGAGGTGCTTCGCCATCAGACCGCTTCCAGGATCTTTGGGCATCCGGTTGCCTGGGTCTACCGGCCGCTGGACTACGCAGGGTCTGTCCACCAGGCCTATGTCGAGCGGTTTGGACAGGGACCCAAACGCGTGGTCTTCGTGGGCATGAATCCCGGACCTTTTGGGATGGTTCAAACCGGAATCCCCTTCGGTGAGGTCGCCGCGGTTCGTGACTGGCTAAGGCTCCCGGACGTAGTCCGGATCCCAGAGGCCCAGCACCCGAAGCGCCCGATCGAGGGCTTCGGGTGCCGACGATCCGAGGTCAGCGGGCGGAGGCTTTGGAATTTGTTTGCCGCCCGATTCGGAGAGGCCGACGCCTTTTTCAAGGACCACTATGTCCTGAACTACTGCCCCCTCGCGTTTCTGTCCGAATCCGGTGCGAATATCACGCCAGACCATCTGCCTGTGGTGGAACGTGAGCCCTTGGAAGCGGCCTGCGATCGGCATCTGAGGGCGGTCATCGAGGCGCTGCATCCGGAGTGGGTCATCGGGATCGGTGGATTCGCCGCTGAGAGGGTCCGCCGGGTGGTTGGGGACACCGAGTGCCCCCGCATCGGACAGGTCCTGCACCCCAGCCCTGCGAGTCCCGCCGCAAACCGTGGCTGGGCCGAGGCGGCAACCCGTCAGTTGGAAACCTTGGGCGTCTGGTGACCGAAAGTCCTGCCATGGGTTCCTTGACCGATACCCCCCGGTTTTTCGGGGTGTGGGGCGTCTTCTCTCCAAGGGGTTCCGCCTCGGTCTGGCAATCCTTTTGTGCTGGGTGTCGCCGTTGGCATCGGCTGGGAGTCCGCAGCGCCCGAACTTCCTCATAATCCTCACGGATGATCATGGAATTGGGGATGTTTCCGCCTACCGTACGGCGGATGTGCACACGCCCAACCTCGACCGGTTGGCGTCACAAGGCATGCGGTTCACCTGCATGAGGGCGAACGCCACTGTTTGTTCCCCGTCGAGGGCGGCCTTGCTGACCGGCAGGTATCCAGACCGGGTGGGGGTGCCTGGGGTCATCCGGACCCGGCCAGAGGATTCCTGGGGCTGGTTCGATCCCCGAGCGGTCACGTTGCCACACCTGTTGCGTCGATCCGGCTATCATACGGCGTCGGTGGGCAAATGGCATCTGGGTCTGGAATCCCCCAACACGCCGAATGAGCGGGGATTCGCGTTCTTCCATGGATTTCTCGGCGACATGATGGATAGCTACACGACTCATCGGCGCGAGGGACGCAACTATCTTCGACGAAACGGCCGGGCAATCACGCCCCGTGGGCACGCGACCGATCTCTTCACGGATTGGGCGATCGAATACCTCGAGCGGCGCGCGTCCCGGAAACGGCAACCCTTCTTCCTCATGCTGGCCTGCACGGCCCCGCATTTCCCGATCGAGCCCCCTGAGGAGTGGCTGACCCGTGTCCAGAAGCGCGATCCCTCCCTCACCGACACCCGGGCCCGCAATGTGGCGCTCGTCGAACATCTCGACCACGGCATCGGGCGAGTTCTGGATCGTTTGGAGGCGCTGGGGCTGGGGCGGGATACCGTCGTGGTCTTCACGTCCAACAACGGCGGCTCCCTGCCGCATGGGCAGAGCAACGCCCTGTGGCGGGACGGCAAGCAGAGCCATTATGATGGCGGTCTTCGGGTGCCATTCCTCGTCCGCTGGCCCCGTGTGATTCCACCCTCCTGCACAAGCGACTATCCGGGACTCATCTTCGACATCTTCCCGACCTTCCTGCAGTTGGCGGGGGTGGAATCTCCCACGGGCTTGGATGCGGTCAGCCTCGTTCCGATCCTGACAGGTGAGCCCGCCGCTGATGGAGGGCGTGATCTCTATTTCGTTCGCCGCGAAGGGGGGCGCTATGGCGGCAACAGCTACGACGCCCTGATCCGAGGGGGCTGGAAGTTGTTGAGGAACGATCCCTACAGTCCCTTCGAGTTGTACGACCTCCGTTCCGATCCAGGCGAGACACGGAACATGGCCAGCCAGTATCCGGATCGCGTCCTTGAACTCTCCGAAGCGCTCTGGGAGCATGTGCGGCGTGGAGGCCGGGTTCCGTGGCAACCTCCGGGAGATGCCGGCCCGCATTGAAGTGCCCGGGGCCGGTTGATCCTGTCACGGTGTCTCAGCGTCGTGAGGATGGTTCCGTGTCCCGATGCCAGCGGATCGTCCGGTTTAGGGCGTCTGTGAGCCGTTGTACGAATGCATCCGGGTGGAAGAACGCATGGCGCCGTTTCGCGGCCTGTCCCATAGCGGCGCACCGCCGTGGATCGCAGACCAGCTCGCGGAGGGCCAAGGCGAAGGCTTCGGGCGTTCGCTCCTCGACCTTGATGCCGGTCTCTCCGGGCCAGAGCCACTCGTCGACAGCCCCACCGTCGAAGGCGACGATGGGTTTTCCATAAGCCAGGGCTTCCACCCCGATCAGGCCGAACGGTTCGGGGCGCAGGACCGGGAACAGGATGACCGAGGCCCGCGCATACCAGGAGGCCAACTCGGCCGGCAGGATCTCACCGGTGAAGGTCACCCGTGATGTTGCCTGCAGATCCCGGGTCAACTGTTTCAGCGCAGCCCTCTGGGGCCCGTCACCGGCCACCACCAGTCGACAGGGCAGATCGTGGAGCTGCGCGATGGCGCGGATCGCCAGATCGATGCCCTTGGATTTCACCATCCGCCCGGGCACCAGGAAGAGGCCGGGTTCGGTCGCGATCGAGGTGTCGGCAGGCGGAGGTTCCGCACAGAGAGGAACGAGATCCAGTCGATCCACCGGGAACCCGTTCTCCTCCAGACCCCGTTGCATGAACCGGGAAGCGACCTGGACCCGGGACCGAGGGAGTTTCCAGGCCAGCATCCGGGAGTCGATGCTTCGCCATCGGCGCCAGTTGTTGACGGGATGTTTGCCGCCGCAACCGATCACATGGTGCCACAGCAGGCAGGACCAGCCATGGGGGCGGTGACACGGTTCCCAGTTGCGGGAACACCGGTCTCCCCCCGAGCAGAAGATGCTCTGGTCATGATAGAAGCTCGCGAGAGGAAACCGCTCCGACAGGCCCGGAAGCGAAGGCATGACCTTGATCGAATGACAGTAGAGGACGTCGGGTTTGAACGTCGCCACAGCCTTCTCGAGGGCGGCCTGGCGTTCCGGCATCGGCAGGGCCTCGCGGACCCAGAACACGGGACACTTCACCAGCGAGGGGTGCTCGTCATGATAGGCCAGGGCCACGTCGTGTCCGGCCTCCCCCAGCCAGGAGCAGGTCTCGACAACCATGCGGTTCAGTCCTCCGGTGTGGGGACTGGCGCTGTCGCCGATGAACAGAATCCGCAAGGACTCGAGGGTTTCTGACCGTGGGATGGGGTGTCAATCGAGGCTTTGACATGGGCGTCGCGTGCTGCACGGACCGCGGTTGTCCCACCCATCCGGGCAGGCTGTCGCCCCGATGGGTGCTCCCCTGAGTTTCCGGTTTCCTCCGGGTCGATGGGGCATAGACTGACCCTCCCGTTGGAATCCTGTCATGCCCGAGGCCAGCAACATCGTGGATCTCCGGAAGCTCCTGGCCGAGCGCTTTGGGGCATCGGTTCGGCTTCGCAACGCGACCACGCCGGAGGCCATCCCCACGGGTATTCCGGCCTTGGATTCCCTCCTGGAGGGCGGTTGGCCGAAGAGCGGGGTTTCCGAACTAGTCGGGCAGGGCATCGGCTCGGGCAGTGTCCAGGTCCTGCATGCCTGGATCCGAAAGACTGCCCAGGAAGGACAGTTCCTCGCTGTGGTGGATGCCGCGGACAGCCTCGATGTGGATGCTCTGGAACCCCAGGAGCTTGCCCGGATCCTCTGGGTGCGGGCACGGAGTGCGGATGAGGCCCTCCGCGCCGCGGATCTGCTGCTGCGGGATCGGAACTTCCCCCGGGTCCTGATCGATCTGAAGCCCTGCCCAACCAAGGCCCTAGGGCGGATCTCAGGCAGCATCTGGCATCGGTTCCGTCGACTGACGGAACACCATGGGACCACGGCGGTCGTGCTGACGCCTTTCCCCCTGGTTTCCGGTGCCGCATGCCGGGTCCAGGTCTCGGCGGACCCGGTGCTGGATCGGATCCACTCGGGCCCGGAGTCGGCTCTGGAGTCCCTGCGGTTCGAATTGGTCCGATCAGGCATCCTGCAGGCGGGGCTGGATCGGCGGATGGCAGGATGAAGGAGCCGATGGCCATGACACCCCTCTTCGCTGTCCTGCACCTCCTGGAGTTCCCGCTCCAGTCGGCCCTGCGGCATCACCCTGAGCTGTGGGACCAGCCCATCGCCCTGGTCGATCCAACTCAGCGGGTGGCCCGGGTCATCGCAGCCACACCCGGAGCCCGGGCAGCCGGGGTGGTCGAGGGGCTGATGACACCCCAGGCGCTGGCGCGCTGCCGGGAGCTGCTGATCCGACCCCGATCCGTCGACGGGGAATCCTCCACGATGGAGGCGATCGTGCAGGTGGCCTTTGGGTTCTCGCCGGCCATCGAGGACACGGCTCCGGGGTTGCTGACCCTGGATCTGCGCGGACTTCCCGGCCTGCTGGAGCAGTCCCAGCGTCATGGCTGGGCGGAGCGGCTGAAGGGAGCCATGGATGCGCTGGGACTCCGATCCCGGGTCGGTGTGGGCCCCACGCCCAACGTCGCCCGTCTGGCAGCGCTCTGGTCCGAGGAGGTCTTCGTGGTCGATGACGCCACTGGATTTGTTTCGACGCTGCCCATCGCGGCGTTGGAACCCACCGCCCATGTGGCCGAGATCCTGGGGCAGTGGGGCGTCCGAACCGTGGGGGAGTTCCTGGCGTTGGGCCGTGCGGATCTGGCGGATCGGCTGGGACTCGAGGCCCTGGCACTGTTCGCATCGGCTTCGACGACATCGGTCCGTCCGGTCCGACAGATCCGCCCCCCGCAACGATTCGAGGAATTCTGGGAGTTCGACCCGGCCGTGGAGACGCTGGAACCGCTCTTGTTCCTGTGCCGTCGCTTCACCGATTCCTTCGCCCAGCGGCTGGAGGCGTTGGGGCTGGCGGCAGAGCATCTGATCCTGAGGCTGCGACTTGAGTCGGGACAGGATCACCGGAAACGCCTCCGTCTTCCGGAACCCGCCCGACGCTCCGAGGCCCTGTTCCAGTGCCTGCAGACGTATCTCGAGACCCTCAGGACGGAGGCGCCGGTGGTGGGTGTGGACCTTTCCCTGGAATCTACCCGATCGCGGCAGCGGCAGTTCAGTCTGTTCGAGGCGGCAGTCCGGGATGCTCACCAGTTCCAGGAGACCCTCGCCCGGTTGAGTGCCCTGGTGGGGGGCGACCGGGTGGGCAGCCCCGTGCGGGAGGATTCCCACCGGACGGATGCCTTCCGGCTGGTCAGTCCGGATTTCGAGAATGCCCCGACCGTGGAGTCCCGTCCCGGACGATGGCTGCAGGCCCCTACTCCGATGAGACGTCTCCGTCCGCCATCTCCGGCGCGTGTGGAGATCCGGGTCCTCGGTGGATCGTCGTCGACGTCCATCACAGCCTCCGATCCTGCCTCGCGGCTCAGCCCGGATCATGTATTGGCCCTGTTGTCCCCCACATTCCGCAAGGAGGGGGGCAAACCGATGACGGTGACGGCTCCGGGTCCCCCCGTTTCCAGGATACCCGAAACGGGTCCGAATTCCGCATCCCAGAGTCCTCAGCCTGTCTTCGTCTCGAGTGCCGTGGCCTCGGGACGGATCCGGCGTGTGCAGGGTCCGGTGCGGCGCTCGGGACACTGGTGGGAGGCCCAGGCGTGGGCGGAGGAGGTGTGGCAGGTCGAGACCGACCGGGGCCAGGTCCTCAGCCTGGTCTGCCGCGAGGGGTGCTGGACGGTGGATGCTGTGGCTGACTGAGATCGAGAAAGAATCCCGATGCGTCCTTGCCATACGCTTCAGCCATGGACCTGTCCCTGTTTGTGGCCTCGGCCCCTTCGGGTGCCATTCCCATGACCTACGTCGAACTCCATGCACGCAGCGCGTTCAGCTTCCTCCGGGGCGGCTCACTGCCGGATGTTCTGGTGGCGGAGGCGGCCCGTCTTGGGATCCCTGCGGTGGCGATGACCGACCGCATGGGGCTCCAGGGCGTGCCACGCTTCCACCGGGCCGGCCGCGAGGCCGGGGTCCGCGGCATCGTCGGGGCGGAACTCGCGATGGAGGATGGCAGCGTCCTCCCGGTGCTGGTTGAGAACCGGACGGGGTACCAGAACCTGTGTCGATGCCTCACCCAGGCCCATCTGCGGTCGGCCAAGGGGACAGGCACGGTCCGCTGGGACGAGCTGCCGGAATTTGCCTCGGGACTGGTCGCCCTGACCGGCGATGAGGAGGGTCCGCTTCGGCGGGCACTGCTGGGAGCCCGCAATGCGGCTTCCGGTGGCGAACAGGCGGGACGGGTCCTCGATCGACTGGCCGCGGCCTTTGGCGCTTCCGGTGTTTTCGTCGAACTCCAGCGACACCATCTCCCGGGTGAATCCCGGTGGAACCGTGTCCTCATCGACCTGGCGCGGAGCCATCGCCTGCCGTTGCTGGCCACCCAGGCGGTCTCCCATGCCACCCCTGGGGAGCGGCCGGTGGTCGATGTCTTCACCTGTCTTCGCCATCACGTCACGCTGGACGCGGCAGGTGCCCGGTTGAGTTCCAATGCCGAACGTCATCTCAAGGACTCGGAGGCCATGGGAGCCCTGTTCGCCGATCTCCCCGAGGCGGTGTCAAATACGATGGACCTGGCGGCACGCCTCCGGTTCGAGCTTTCGGATCTCGGGTACGAATTCCCGCGATTTCCGGTCGGTCCGGACGAGACCATGGAGGCGGTGCTTGAGGACTGGGCGTATCGGGGTGCCCGACAATGCTATGGAGGCCGGATCCCGGACAAGGTGGAACGGCTCCTCATCAAGGAACTTACCCTCATCCATCGGCTGGGATTCGACGGCTACTTCCTCATCGTCGCGGATCTGATCCGGTACTGTCGGGACCATGGCATCCTGGCCCAGGGGCGGGGCAGCGCCGCGAACAGCGCGGTCTGCTTCTGCCTCGGTGTCACGGCGGTGGACCCGGTGCGGTTCGACGTGCTGTTCGAGCGGTTCCTGAGCGAATCCCGAAAGGGCTGGCCCGACATCGACATCGACCTGCCCAGCGGGGCCCAGCGGGAACAGGTCATCCAGGAGGTCTATCGGCGCTATGGACCCCATGGTGCGGCCATGACCGGGACCATCATCACCTATCGGGGACGCAACACCGCCCGCGAACTCGGGAAGGTCCTGGGCCTGCCGATGGATGTGGTGGATCGGTTCAACGCCCTGTTCTCGGGAGGGGATTTCCCGCACACCCTCGAGTTCGAGGCCCAGCTGGAGAAGGCCGGCCTGCCGGCCTCCCATCCGCGGGTTCCCGCCTTCGCGGCGCTGTACCGACAGATCAGCGGACTCCCCCGGCATCTTGGGCAGCACTCTGGGGGCATGATCGTTGCCCGCGATCCGCTGAACCAGCTGGTACCCCTTGAGAACGCCTCGATGCCGGGGCGGGTCGTGGCCCAGTGGGACAAGGACGACTGCGAGGATCTGGGCATCATCAAGATCGATCTGCTGGGTCTGGGCATGATGGCGGCGCTGCAGGACACGGTCGCGTTGTGCGCCCAGCGGGGAAACCCCGTCGACCTCGCCCGGCTCCCGGAGAACGATCCGGCGACCTTCGAGCTGATGCGGCGGGCTGATACCGTCGGCGTCTTCCAGATCGAGAGCCGTGCCCAGATGGCGACGCTTCCCCGGATGCGGCCGGAGCGGTTCTACGATCTCGTCATCGAGATCGCGATCATCCGGCCTGGTCCGATCGAGGGAGGGCTGGCCCATCCGTATCTGGCCAGACGCAATGGGGAGGAGCCGGTCACCTACTTCGGTGGGGACGAACGGCTGAAGCCGATCCTCGGGCGGACGCTGGGAGTGCCCCTGTTCCAGGAGCAGATGTTGGCCATGGCGATGGTGATGGCGAATTTCAGTGGGTCCGAGGCCGAGGAGTTGCGTCGGGCCCTCAGCTTCCATCGGTCGAACGAGAAGATGTCCCGGGCCACCGCCAAGCTCCGGGCGGCCATGGATCGTTCCGGGGTGGATCCCCGGGTGGCCGAGCAGATCGTCGATGCCGTCGGCTCGTTCGCCCTCTACGGGTTTCCGGAATCCCATGCGATCAGCTTTGCCCATCTGGCTTATGCCAGCGCCTATCTCAAGACCCACCGGGCATCGGAATTCTACTGTGCGCTGCTGAACAACCAGCCGATGGGGTTCTACTCGCCAGCCACATTGGTTCGGGATGCCCGCAAGCATGGTGTCCCGGTCCGGCCGGTCAGCCTCCAGAAGTCGGAATGGTCTTGTGGGGTCGAGGCGGATGGGGCGCTTCGACTGGGGTTCCGGCAGGTGCAGGGGCTACGTCACGAGGCGGTACTCCGTCTGGTGGCGGAGCGCACCCGCGCGCCGTTCCGTTCCCTGGACGATCTGCGTCGCCGGGTCCCACTCCGAGCCGAGGAGCTCCGCCAACTGGCGGCCCTTGGGGTTCTGAATGACCTGGCCCCACATCGGCGTGCGGCCCTGTGGGAGGTGGAGCGACGGCGCGGGGACGACCTGCTGGAGGCCACAGGGGCGTCCTCCGAGGGCCAGCGTCCGGTGCCGCTGGCCCCCATGACCCCGATGGAGCGGATGGGAGCCGACTATTCCGGGATGCGGCTCACGACCGGGCCCCATCCGATGGCGTTGATCCGGGATCGGTTCCCGGATCTCTGGCGGGCCGAGGACCTGTCGTCGGCGCGGGATCGGGAACGGGTCTGGGTTGGGGGCCAGGTCATCTGTCGACAGCGTCCGGGTACGGCGAAGGGGGTCTGCTTTGTCAGCCTGGAGGACGAGACCGGCATCACCAACGTCATCGTCTCTCCCACCCAGTTCGAGGTGGAGCGTCTGACCCTCACCCAGGAGCCGTTCCTCGCCGTACTGGGGGAGGTCCAGAGACGGGGGGCCACCCTCCACGTGAAGGCCCATCGGATCGAACGTCTGGAAGCCACGCCGATGGTGTTCCCAGCCTCGCATGACTTCGGTTGAGGACCTCGCGAATCCCGCCTTTGAAATCCATGTCTCGGCTGTTACATTCTGAGGTCCTATGAACGGTTCCTCCAAAAGTTTCTCGATGGCTGCCATCCTTGCGGCATTCCTGCTGGTCGTTGGATGTGGCGGCGATTCCTCGTCGCATGCCGACGGCCATTCCGAGGGCAGCCACGGGCATACGGCCAAGTATGGCGGCAAGCTGGTGGAATTGGGCCGGCATGAGGCCAATCTCGAGTTTGTCTTCGTTCCGGCCGAAGGGCGTCTGACCGCCTACGCCTTGGATGCCCATGCGGAGAATTTTGTCCGCCTGCCGGTCGATGGGATCCCGGTCCAAATCACAGCGAATGGGACCGAACAGAATCTGGTCCTGCGTCCGGTCGGGAATCCTGCGACCGGTGAGAAGCCGGGGGACACCTCCCAGTTTCAGGGCGCGGCAGACGGATTGAAGTCCGCCACCCGGATCGAAGTCCTTGTGAAGGACCTTCCGTTCAAGTCCAAGCAGTTCCGGGACATCCGGACGACACTACCCTGATGAAACCGTTCTCTGTCGCCCCACTCCTCGCCGTTGCGGGGCTCTCGCTTGCCGTGGCCCCGCAGCCCCCCCGCGGGGAACCGATCAAGCCATTGGCTCCGAAGGGCCAGCCCATCAAGCCGGTCGACGGCGGGGCCTCCGCGAAGAGCCCTTCGGCCAACACCCCGGCCCCGAGTGCTGAGATGAAGTCCGACGGGCAGCTCGTCGTCGGCTTCGACAAGCTCAGCAGCTTCAAATACGACGTTCCGGACGAGAATCCCGACAGTCCGTTCGCCAAGGGCAAGGATCCGGACACCCAGATCCCTGAGACCATCAAGGCCTTCAGCGGCAAGCGGGTGTCCCTTAAGGGATTCATGCTGCCCCTCAAGGTCGAGCAGGGGCTCGTCACGGAACTCCTGATCATGCGGGACCAGTCCATGTGCTGCTTTGGCATCGTGCCCAAGATCAACGAATGGGTCTCGGTGCGGATGACAGGCAAGGGGATCAAGCCGGTCATGGACCAGGCCGTCTCCCTTGTGGGCACCCTTAAAGTCGGTGCGATCCGCGAGAATGGCTATCTGGTGGGCATCTACCAGATGGACGGCGAACGGGTGGATGGCCCTGTCGGGCTGTGAGGGGACCACTGGTCCGACCTCGATGGCGAAGCGGCCGGTGATGCGGCTCGCTGTTTGGGACCTCGGAACCGTTAGACGAGTCCCGTCGTCTCCGCGAATCCGCAGACCACGTTCATGGATTGCACGGCCTGACCGCTGGCGCCCTTGATCAGGTTGTCCTCCGCGCTCACGACGATCAGGCGTCCCGTCCGTGGATCCAGGCGCCAGGCGAGTTCGAGCACGTTGGTGCCCACGACGTTCTTGGTGTCGGGCAGGGATTTGCCCTCGAGCACCCGGACGAACGGTTCGTTGGCATAGGCCGCGCGGTAGCACTCGGTGATCGCCTCGCCCAGACGCGTGGTCTCCTCCTCGGTGGCGAAGTGCTGGGCCGGGGCGAGATAGAGCGTCGTCAGGATGCCCCGGTTGACCGGGATCAGGTGGGGGGTGAACTGGATCGTGACCGGTTCACCGGCGGCGACGCCGAGTTCCTGCTCGATCTCCGAGAGATGCCGGTGCTTGGGAATGCCGTAGGGGCGGACGCTCTCGTTGCATTCCACGAACAGGTAGTCGATCTCGGCCTTCCGTCCCGCCCCGCTGACCCCGCTCATGGAGTCGGCGATGATCCCGGTGGGCTTGATGAGCCTGGACCGGAGCAGGGGCAGTGTGGGCAGCAGGATGCTCGTGGGGTAGCAGCCTGGGGAGGCGATCAGGCGGCTTTCGTGCAGGTGGCCTCGGTAGACCTCCGGAAGCCCGTAGATCGCCTTGGACAGGAGATCCGGCGCCGGATGATCATGGGCATAGAACTCCTTGTAGACCGCCGCGCTGCGCAATCGGAAATCGGCGCTGAGATCGATCACCGTGGCTCCCCCCTCGAAGAGCGGACGGGCATACTCGGCGGCAACCCCGTGGGGCAGGGCGAGGAAGACGATGTCGGCCTCCTTGGCGAGGTCCGCTGGCTTCGGGTCGCTGAACCGGAGCTGACGCGACCGGGGATGGCTGGCGAAACGCGGAAAGATCTGGGCGAGGGTCTTTCCGGCGTTGGATCGGGACGTGACCGCCACGAGGTCGACCTCGGGGTGGTTGAGGAGCAGGCGGACAAGTTCCTCGCCGGAGTAGCCGGAGGCGCCGACGATGGCGACGCGGGGACGGGTGTTCTGGAATCGCATGGGACGTTGGGAGGTGGACTGTGGAACGGAGGATGGCAATCGGTGCAGGAACGGCAACGGCGCTGGTTTGACCCACAAAAAAACCCTGCTGGAGGACCAGCAGGGTTGTTTGGGCGGAGCCGGTTCAGCGCTTGCTGAACTGGAACCGACGGCGGGCGCCGGGCTGACCGTACTTCTTGCGCTCGCGCATACGGGAGTCGCGGGTCAGGAGCTTGTCGGTCTTCAGGAGCGGGCGGAGTGCCGCATCGCTGGCGAGGAGAGCCCGGGCGATGCCGTGGCTGCAGGCACCAGCCTGGCCGTTCGGTCCGCCACCGGCGACGCTGATGTGGACATCGAACTTGCCAGTGGTGGACGTCGCCGTGAACGGCTGGGTCACCTGCAGGCGGAGGGACTCGACGGGGAAGTAGACCTCGAAGGAGCGGCCATTCACCGTGATGGTGCCCGACCCGGGAGCGATCCGAATGCGGGCCACGGCGGTCTTGCGGCGGCCTGTTCCAAGGAATTGAGTGGAGGACATGGGAGATCAGGATTCCAAATTTCAGCCGGCGTAGGCCATCTGGGCCGGTTGCTGGGCGGCATGGGGATGGGCGCTGCCTGCGTAGACCTTGAGCTTGGTGTAGAGCTGATCGCCGAGTCGGTTCTTCGGGAGCATTCCGCGGACGGCGTGCTCGACGAGGCGCTCAGGATGCTTCTGGCGGACCTGGTTGACCGTGCGGCGCTTCTCGCCGCCCTTCCATCCGGAGTACGTCATGTACTGCTTGTCGGATTCCTTCTTGCCGGTCAGCACCACCTTCTCGGCGTTGACGACCACAACGAAGTCGCCCGCATCGAGATGGGGGGCGAAGGTGGGCTTGTCTTTGCCACGCAGCGCATCGGCCACCTGGCATGCCAGACGACCGAGGACGGCACCGTTGGCATCAATGATCCGCCACTGACGGCGCTGGATATCTACTTTGGGAAGGAAAGTCTTCATGCAACCCGCAAAAGGAGCAGGATTCCTATCAAAAGAGGGGGAAGGGTCAACGTTTTTTCCGGAAAAATCTCGGACGCGGGTCTTATGACACCCCTCCGGAAGCCGTCGTTTCGGGGTCCGGAGCCGACAGAAAACGCCTGACAGCCTCGCGATCCCGCGTCGGTTCCTGACAGGCGGATCCGGAGCAGCACCACGCCAGAGTGAACTCCTCGTTCACCGGCAGCGCCCGTGCGGACGCCGCCACCGGACCCAGGTTTCCCAGGATCACCCGATGGGGTTCGAACACCCCGTGCGCCGCCCGGAGCAAGGATGCCGTGCTGCCGCAGGAGGGATCCCCGACCAGCACCACCCGCTTGGGTTCCTGCATCGCGAAGTCCAGGGCCAACAACAGATGGGGCACCGCCTGGGGATACTGATGCAGGCGCTGCGCAAACAGCCGGATCGCCCGCTCGGCAATCTCACGCCAGTCCGACCGATCGCAGATCGCCGACAGCCGCAGCAGCGCTAACGCCGCGACACTGTTGCCGGAAGGTTCCGCCCCGTCGTAGTCCTCCTTGGTCCTCAGGATCAGGTCCGGAGCCTCCGCTGCGGTCTGCCAGAATCCTCCCGCCGCCGTGTCCTGGAACCGCTCGATCATGGCCTCCGCCAGTTCCGTGGCGAACTCGAGATGCCCCGGGACCAGCATGACCTCGTACAGGTCGATCACCCCCTGGAGCAGATTCGCATAGGCATCCAGCCACTGTGTCGATTCCCGGCGTCCGTCACACCAGGAGTTCGAGAGCGTCCGGGTCCCCGCATCCCAGGAATGCGTCCGGAGAAACTGCAGCGCCCGCTCGGCGGCGTCGCGGAACTCCGGTTCGTCGAGGAGCACCGACGCCCGTGCCAACGCCCCGATCATCATCCCGTTCCACGACGTCAGGATCTTGTCATCCCGATGGGGCCGTGGGCGCCGGTTCCGGATCCCGAACAGCTTCTCGCGAGCCGAAGCGAGGAGCACGGCCTCGGCCTCGCTGAGGGCGGAGTCGACGAGTCTCAGCACATTCTGTCCGGGAATGGGGTCCTGGTCCGAGTGGTCGAGGAAGTTGCCCTGCTCGGTGATCCCAAAATGCCGGAGCGTCACGACCACCTCTTCCGCGGACAGGGCCGCGCGGATCTCCGCCTCAGTCCAGCAGTAGAAGCATCCCTCCTTGCCCTCCGAATCCGCGTCCTCCGCCGAGAAGAATCCTCCGTCCGGATGGGTCATGTCCCGCAACACATACCGGAGCGTCGCACGGGCGACCTTGCCATGACGCGCTTGGCCGCTGGCCAGTTGGGTGTCGAGGTAGAGCTGAACCAGTTGGGCCTGGTCATGGAGCATCTTCTCGAAATGCGGGACTCCCCAGTGCTCGTCCACCGAGTACCGGGCAAACCCGCCGCCCAACTGGTCCTGGATCCCGCCAGCCGCCATGGCCGTGCAGGTGTGTTCCACGGCCTGGATCGAATACGGATCGGCAAAGCGGCGCCCGAACCGCAGCAGGAACAGCGGCTGGCTCGGACGCGGAAACTTGGGCGCCGTCCCGAATCCGCCATTCACGGGATCGTATTCCTGCAGGAAGGTCTGGCCTGCCCCGTGCAGCTCCCGTTCGCCGGCCGGGTAGGCGTTGTCGGCGCTATGGGTGAGGAGGGACCGAAGCTGGTCGGTCAGCGCTCGGGCGGACTCCAAGAGATCGGAACGCCGGGTCGTCCAAAGCTCATGGATCCGGTCGAGCACCTCGGGGAACCCTGGGCGACCCTGACGGCTCTCCGGCGGCCAGTACGTCCCGCCGAAGAACGGCTGACGGTCCGGCGTGAGGAATACATTCAGCGGCCAGCCCCCACCGCCGGAGGTCGACTGGACGAACAGCATGTGGATCTTGTCGAGGTCCGGCCGCTCCTCTCGATCCACCTTGATGCTCACGAACCGCTCGTTGAGCAGCGTGGCGACGGCGTCATTGGCGAAGGTCTCCCGCTCCATGACGTGGCACCAGTGGCACGTGGAGTACCCGATGCTCAGGAAGATGGGTCGGTCGAGGGTCCGTGCCCGTTCGAAGGCCTCCTCGCCCCAGGGGAGCCAGTCGACCGGGTTGTGCGCATGCTGCTGGAGGTAGGGCGAGGCCTCGGCTCCCAGCCGGTTGGTGGGTCGGGGTGTCGATTCGGATGCGGACGGTGCGTTCACCGTCGGGGATCATGATCCCGATCCGGTCGGGTGGAAACCCCGAGCTCGGGACATCCGCACGCTTCGGTCAGTCCAAGGGAGGGACAGAGCCACCTTCAGCCGCCGATGCCTAAGGCGCGGTCCACCGCATTTTCCGGACGGGCACGAAAGCGGAATCGATGAGTTCGATCCGCATCCCCGGCGCCGAGGTCGGACCCAGAGTTGAAAGCGTCTTCAGTCGGATCTCCTCGGTCACGAGGCTCTTGAGAACCTCGAGCCGCATCCGGTTGATGGAGAGTTCGGGTGGAAATCGGCTGTATTCCCCGGGATTTTTCAACCGGTCTCTCTCTTCAAACGCCACCTGTTCCCCGGTCACTGTGAGCAGCTCCGAGAGGTGGTTTACGCGCCTTTCGTAGGACTCTGCTGCTTCTTGCGATCGGATGCGCTGATCGTCCCGGGTTCTGTTGTTCACGAGGCTGGCCAATTCGTTCGCCAGATCCTTCGCTTCGGCCGGATCGGCGCTGGCCGCGACGATCTCAATGACGGCGGTGCCACGGTATTGGCTGACACGGATCCGGCTCCGGAGGCGCTCGATGCAGCCCTCCCGCCCCAGGCCCCAGCGCGACTCCAGTTTGTAAAGATCGATCAAGGTTCGAAGGTTCGCCTCGCATTTCACCGATTCGAAGAATGTCGTGAGCCAGTAGGGATCATACGGTGCCGGGTTGCCCTGTGAATTGGGCGCCGGGTCCACCCGAATCCGGGCGGTGGCGACGTACAGGCGTGGGGCGAGAAGCGTGGGCGCCGCGACCACGGTCACGCCGACGAGGAGGGCGCCAAGGGTCAGGGCCAGGATCCAGCGTCCCAGGCCGCGGAGCGGGGATGACGGGTTTGGATCGCCCTGCAGCAGCCGCTTCACGCCATGCGACATCGACCCACCCGTGGCAGCGAGCTGCTATTCGCCGGAGACGTGGATCTGTTCCGTAAGCGTCACGAGGGCTGAGGCCAGCGAACGGCCTTCTCCCTGGACGTCTCGGACCAGGTCGTCACACCGGTGCTCGCGTTCCCGACGGATCTGTTCCGAGACCCACCACACCGCCGGATGACAGAAAAATACGGTCTTCGCGACCCGCTGCAGCAGGTTGATCAGGTAGTCGTGCCCGCTGGAATGGCCAGTTTACAGTCGGGGAAGCAGTCAGCTTGGCACCGCCTCGGCGCAGGCATCGTATTAGCGAGTTCTGCAGTCGGGAGCACCCGCCCCGGTGTGGCATCGCCGGTTCCCGGGCTTGGAGGCGGGGCGGTTCTGGGCCATGATGTGACTCCCGTGGGAGGGAACGGGGCGTCCCATGCGATTCCTTGAACGACAGGCGACGGTGGCGGAGGCGGGGTTCAACCGCTGGATGGTCCCGCCCGCCGCGATCGCGGTGCACATGTGCATCGGACAGGTCTACGGGTTCTCCGTCTTCAATGTCCCGCTGACCCGTCTCCTGGGCATCACTCGGTCCCTACCCGGACAGGACTGGGGCATTCCGGAGGTGGGGTGGATCTACTCCATCGCCCTGTTCATGCTCGGCATCTCGGCCGCCGTCTTCGGCAAGTGGGTGGAACGCAGCGGTCCCAGGAAAACCATGGTCGCAAGTGCCCTCTGCTTCTGTGGTGGCCTTCTCGTCGCGGCCGCCGGGGTGCAGGGGCATCGACTCTGGCTCGTCTACCTCGGCTACGGGGTTCTCGGAGGTGTGGGCCTCGGCCTTGGCTATATCGCCCCGGTTTCGACCCTGATGAAGTGGTTCCCGGATCGACCTGGCATGGCAACCGGCATGGCCATCATGGGCTTCGGGGGCGGTGCCCTCATCGGTGCACCGCTCGGGGTCCAGCTGATGGACCGATTCCGGACCCCGACCTCCACCGGGGTGGCCCTGACCTTTTTCACCATGGCGGGTTTGTACTGGGTCTCGATGCTCTTCGGAGCCTGGCTCGTTCGGGTGCCCCCCGACGGATGGCGTCCCGCAGGGTGGACACCCCCTGCGCCATCCGTCTCCACCTCGGCGACCGGTCTGCTGCAGGTCGCGGCGGACGATGCCGTCCGGACCCCACAGTTCTGGCTCCTCTGGGTGGTGCTCTGCATGAATGTCTCCGCGGGCATCGGCATCCTGGGACAGGCCTCGATGATGGTGCAGGACCTCTTCGGGGTGGGCGTTGCGATCGGGGGCGGGTTTGCCGGATTGCTCTCGTTGTCCAACCTTGCCGGTCGTTTTGTCTGGTCCTCGGTTTCCGACCTCCTCGGCCGTCGGACGGTGTACTCGATCTACTTCCTGCTGGGCGCCATCCTGTACTGTCTGATTCCCCAGACACAGCGGATCGGGAGCCAGACGCTCTTCGTGGTAGTTACTGTCGGTATCATCTCCATGTATGGCGGGGGGTTTGCGACGATCCCGGCCTATTTGCGCGACCTGTTCGGCACCCATCAGGTCGGGGCCGTTCATGGCCGTCTGATCACGGCGTGGTCGATTGCCGCCCTCGTCGGACCCACGGCGATCAACTACCTCTCCACCTCCGCCAAGGCCCGGGGCGTTCCGCCGGCCGAGGCCTACAACGCGACGCTGTACCTCATGGCGGGTCTGCTGCTGATCGGTTTCGTCGCCAACCGTCTCGTGCGCCCCGTGGATCCGAAATATCGCTGTCGCGAGGCCCGCTCATAGCGCTGTCGCACCATGAAGACCCTCAAGCTTTTCATCGCCTGGCTCCTGGTGGGTGTCCCGTTGGCCTGGGGCGTCCTCCAGTCCGTCGAGAAGTCCTTCCCGCTCCTCCGCGGTGCTCCCACGACCGTGACGCCGCTGCCATCCGGGCGCTGATGCCCGGTGGGATTCAAGTCCCCTTCGGAAACAGCAATGGCAGGAACTGCCGGAGGTAGTCGCGCCACCGGTCCCAGGTGTGGCCGCCCTCGGTCTCGTGGTAGGTGACCGGGAAGTCGTGCTTCCGGAGGAAATCGACCGTCGATCGGGTGACACTTAACAGAAAATCGCGCCGGCCGGTCGCGAACCAGAGCTCTGGAAATCCCCGTCGTCGGCTCGGCGACGACAGCACCATCCGGTGGCGTCGCTCGAACTCCGCGATCGGGGCCTCGGTCAGGTGTGGCAGTCCCTTCGGATCAAAGATCCCGCTGCTGAACACCCCCAGGTGGCTGAACAGGTCCGTCTGGGTAAACCCGAGGTTCAGGGTGTGGCCCCCGCCCATCGACAATCCGGCGAGGGCCCGTCCGCGACGATGGGCTTGGATCCGGAACCGCGATTCGACGAACGGCAGGATGTCCTTAAGGAACTCGGGTTCGAATTCGCCCCACATCGGCATCCCCAGCTGGAACGGACCGACATGCCCGTGCGGCATCACGACCACCATCGGACGCACCGCACCTGCCGCGATGAGGGTGTCGAGGATGTCCGCGGCGCGTCCGACCGTGCTCCATGAGTGGTCGGAGTCGAACGCTCCGTGTAGCAGGTAGAGCACCGGGAACCGTCCGCGTCCGCCGTCGTATCCCGGTGGGGTGTAGACATGGAGTCGACGGAACCGTCCCCGAACCTGGGACCAGTAGGGCAGTGCCGAGACGCTTCCCCGGGGGGTGTCGGGTCCGGGTTCCATCCACGGCGCGCCGGGCACGTGAACGAGGCTCCAGGCGTGTTCGTTCGATTCGCTTGTCCGGGGATTCCGAGGGTCGAGGATCGTGAGGCCGTCGACATTGAACTGATAGCGGTGCGCACCCGGTGGGACGCGCTGGAGGGTCAGCGTCCAGACGCCGTCGGTACCCTTCCTGAAGGGCATGCCCACTCCGATGCCAATCGAGGCGAGGTCACCGATGGGACCCAACGAAACGGAGGTGGCCTTCGGGGCATGGATCCTGAAGGTGACCCGGCCTTGTGCTGTCACCTCGGGGGAATTGGGTTCAATGAAGCCGCTGTCTTTTTTGGCCATTCGAGCAGAAGACTTGACTGCAGTATGGTTGATGTACATCGATACGTGAACATGAAAACAATCACGGTGAATGTCTCGGAGCCCGTCTACGAGGATTTCCAGCGCTTCGCTCGAAAGGTGGATCGGAAAACTTCCGAGCTGATTCGTGAAGCGATGGAGGCATACCGCCAACAACATATGCAGAGGCGGACGTCGCTGAGGGATCTGCGTCCTGCGAGCGTGGGTGGGGCCATTCTCCCGATCACGTCGGAGGATGACCTTCTTGGGGAGATGCTCCATGACCCACGGGATTGACACGGATTTTCTCGTGGCGCTGGAGATTCGGGACCACCCGTTTCATCGGGATGCCGAGGCGCTGCTCCAGTCCCTCCTGGATGAGGGGCATGAACTGGCTGTCGCCCCACAAACCCTTGCGGAATTCGTACATGTGGTGACGGATGGCAAGCGGATGCCCCACCCGTTGTCGATGGCTGATGCGCTGCAGAGAGCGGAGCACTGGTGGCAGGCCAGCGAGGTCATCCGGGTTTTCCCGGATGGACAGTCCGTCATGGATTTCCTCACCTGGATGAAGCACCATCAGTTGGGGCGGAAACGGCTTCTCGACACCCTGCTGGCAGCCACTTTCGCAAGCGCAGGAGTCATGCGAGTCGTGACCAACAATGGCCAGGACTACCGGAACTTCGGGAGGTTCGAACTGGTTCCATTCAGGGCTCGGTAGGACGGCGACATCTCCTGTCTCGCGTCTTTCCCCGGCCCGGCACCTCGGGCAGGATCCGCTCATGATTCCCCGTTGGATGGCTCTGGGCGTGGCATGGGTGTTGGCCTGGACGGTGCGCGCCGAACTTCGAGTGGCGACCTTTGATGTCGATGCCACACCGCCCACGGGCAGCTCCCTCATGTACGATCCCATGAAGGCCGTCGGGGATCTCGGGCTCCGTTGCCGCGGCATCGTCCTCACGGGTTCCGGGACGCCGATCGTCCTCTGTGCTGTCGACTGGATCGGCGTGGCGAACGAGGGACAGGACGCGTTTCGGGACGCCTTGGCCACCGCGGCAGGAACCAGCCGGGACCGGGTCGCAGTCCATGCGCTTCATCAGCACGACGCACCGGTCTTCGACCCTACGGCGGAGCGGATCCTGAAGGACCGTGGACTCGACCCCGGGGCATTCAGTTCGGACGCAGCCCGTCCCACGATCCTTCGTGCTGCGGAAGCGTTGCGGGTCGCGGTCACCAACACCGTCCCCGTCTCCCATGTCGGCTGGGGCCAGGGCAGGGTTGAGCGGGTCGCCTCCAACCGCCGCATCCCAGGTCCGGACGGCAAGATTCGCGCGGTACGCTACACCGCCTGTCCGGATCCCCAGCTCCGCGCCGAACCCGAGGGCGTGATCGATCCCAACGTCGCCCTGGTGAGCCTCTGGAACGGCTCGGTGCCGGTCGTGGTGCTCAGCTACTACGCCACCCACCCCCAGAGCTTCTACCGGACCGGCATCGCCAACCCCGACTTCCCCGGCATCGCACGGTTCCTGCGCGAGCAGGAGCTACCCGGGGTCCGCCACATCCATTTCGATGGCGCGGGTGGCAACATCGGAGCCGGCAAGTACAACGACGGCTCTCCCACGAACCGCGCCGTGTTGGCCGGTCGGCTTGCCGAGGGATTGCGCAAGGCCTGGAAGTCCACCCGGCGCTACCCGGTCACCGACGCCGGCGTCCGCTGGCAGGTGGAGCCGGTCACCCTGCCGATGGCCAAGCACCTCGACCTGGTCGCGATCAACGCCCAGATGGGTGCCGCCACGCCGTCCCGGAACCTTTATGCCGCCCAGTTGGCGTGGATCCGTCATGCGGCCGTGAGGCCGATCGACATCGCCTGCCTGAGCCTGGGCCCGGTCCGGATCCTTCACATGCCGGGCGAGCTGTTTGTCGAATACCAGCTGGCCGCGCAGCGGATGCGTCCCGACCTGCGGGTGGCCATGGCGGCCTATGGCGACTACGCCCCGGCCTATATCGGCACCGCAGTGGCCTATCCGGAAGGGGGCTATGAGACGGCACCCACCTCGTCGTACGTCGACCCATCGGTGGAGCCGGTCCTCATGGGGGCCATGCGCCGGTTGCTGGAGGCTCCGGCGAGGCCCTGAGGAATTCAGATCGAAGGCCCCCCAGCTTGCCGTGGAGACATCCCCGATACCGCCACTGTCCCGCTCTGGTCCCACAAGGACGATCTCAGTGAAGGGAGTCTTCGATGTCGTGTGCCTGCTTGGCGTGGTCTCGACGGGCATGGGATTCCTGGCGTCGAGGGGATGGTTCTACGAGCTCACGAGCCACTTCCGGGTGCAGCTGACGGTCGCCCTTCTTCTTCTCTCCTTGGGCATGGTGCTGCAGAGGAGGCGGGGTGCAGTCGCTGTCCTCTTGATCGGAGCCCTCGTCAACGGCGCTCTGGTCCTCGCGGTGGCGCGTCCGCAGCCCACACCGGTCGTCTCCCAAGGCGTCCCGCTCCGTGTGGTGTCCCTCAACGTCCACACGGCCAACCAGGAGCACGACCGCGTTGTGGCGTATCTGCGGGGGACGGAGGCCGACGTGATCGTAGCCCTCGAGGTGGACAATCGCTGGGCCCTGGCGTTGGAGGGGTTGAACGATCGGTATCCGCACCGGGTGGTGGAGGCGCGAGAGGACAACTTCGGGATCGTGTTGCTGTCGAGGAAGCCGTTCGTGAGATCGCAGGTGGTGGATCTGCCGGGATCCGAGGTGCCGTCGATCGACGTCACCTTGGATGTGGACGGTGTGCACGTGCCGGTGCTGGGAACGCATCCGGTACCCCCGGCGACACCGTCGTATGCGGCGGAGCGGAACCGTCAGCTCGTGTTGATTGCGACCTGGGCGGCATCGCATGCCGGAAAGGCGGTCGTGCTGGGGGATCTGAACACGACGCCGTGGAGTCCGCATTTCAGTCGACTCTTGGCGGACGGACACCTGGTCCGGGCGCATCCTCACTGGGGTGTGGTGCCGACCTGGATGGCCGACCAGCCGTGGGTGGCACTGCTGTTGGACCACGTGTTGGTCTCACCCGAGATCGGGGTTGTGTCGGTGGAAGTGGGCCCGGACGTGGGCAGCGACCACCGTGCAATCCGGGCCGATCTCAGGGTCCCGCGGTGATCACGCGGAGAAGGGAGAGGGGACTCACGCGGAGGCGCGGAGACGCGGAGGAAGAGGGAGAAATGCAGGGGAAGGGGGGTTGAAACTGGAATGGAGGAACCCGCAGGTGTCCCATGCCGAGGGGTGCTTTTCGAAGCCGAAGGATTCGATGGGTGGGTGATGCAGTGCCCTGCATCGCTGAGCGTGGGAGCGCCCGCCGGTAGGGATCGCACTCCGTTGCGTCCCCATCTCCCCCGCGAGGGGTTTGACCGATCTGTAGTTCCAGCCGGGATCCTCTGACGCTGCAGACAAGCCCGTCCCCTTCACTGGTGCACCACGCGCAGCGGATCGAGATGGGGCCGTAGCGGAGCACAGCCCCAGCTGCATCATCTCTGTCTTGATCTCTCGCGTCTTCCCTCCGTGTCTCCGCGTCACCGTGTGAGTCCCCACTCTCCCTCAACGCGTACGACGCGTCGCGCGTTCCTGGAGCCAGAGGATGTCGCGGTTGCGGGGCGAAGGGGTGAAGGGGACCTGGGCGAGCGCGTCCTTGCCCTTTTTGATCGGCGGCATCGTTCGGTTGTCGAGCCATCGCCGCGTCTCCGAATGCCCGTCGGCAAACGATAAGCCCCCCGCGCGCATGTGGTAGCTCGCTGGATAGTCGAACGAGAACCGCACTTCGCCGGGCTTGTCGGGATAGCCCCGCATGTCCGTGTAGAAGTTGCCCAGGTTGATGCTGTCCTCTCGCTGGTCGATGAAGAGCCAGGTTCGGCTGGGGCCCGGATCGTTCAGATCCCGCAGGCTCAGATGGACCCGCCACCCCGAGTCGAGTTCCTCAGGGGGCTCCCCACCGAATCCACCCATCCAGACCGACATCGTCATGCTCCGGACCCGCGGGAGGAGGCGTCCCTTCACGTCCACGACCGATCGGTCGGCTGGACATTTCCAGATCCCAGCCGACGGCGTGTATTTCCAGAGCGGACTCCGGTGGATGCTCTTGGTGACATCCCAGTTCACGTCGTTCCTGGAATCGAAGTCCATGCGGCCGAGAAACCACACGGCACTGTCCTTCGACCGGTTGGAAATGTGGGCGCTGGAGTAGGGGATGCGGTCGTTGTTGTCGTCGGCATACATCCGCCATCCGAGGGTCAGCTGGCGGTGGTTGTTGAGGCACTGGATCCCCTGGGTCTTTTGCTTCGCACGCCCGAGGGTCGGGAGCAGCATCGATGCGAGGATCGCGATGATGGCGATCACCACCAGGAGCTCGATCAGGGTGAAGCCATCGTTCCGGCCTCCATGCCAGTCTCGGGAGGGGCTGTATCGCGGAGCCTGCATCGATCCTCGCAGCAACTCTTCCCCAAGTTCCGCGGAAGTCTTCCGGAATCTGCGGTCGTTTGCCCGTCGATCCGGGGCAACTCACTTGGTCCCAGCCGGGAGCGGGACCTGTCCGGGACGGCCTAGATAGTACAGCAGATCCCGGATCTCCTGGTCGCTCAACGGCGCCAGAAGGCCCTCAGGCATCATCGACTGGTCGCTCTGATCGACCTTTGCCACTTCGCCCTTCGGCAGCTTCACCTGTTCGGTGGCGGTCTGGATCACATAGCCGTTGGCGTCCTGCTGCTTCACCACGCCCATCACGACCCGTCCGTCGCGCGTCTCGAGGGTCGAGGCGCGGTACTCGTTCGGGATGACGGCGTTCGGGTAGAGAATGTTCTGGAGGAGGTAGTCGAGATCCCCCCGGTTGGCCCCGGTGATGTCGGGTCCGACCGCACCGCCGGAATCGAAGAGGTGGTGGCACTGGGCGCAAATCTTGTTGAAGACGACCCGTCCCCGGGGTCCATCCCCCGGGGTGGATCCGCCAGCCCAGTAGGTCCGTTTCACCTTCTCGATCTCCTTCTGCATGTCGGGACTCGTGTCCTGCATCACCCCCCACGCCTCGGTGATCTGACGGGAGATGTCGGCGTCCTTGAAGCTGCGGAGTTGTCGGACGAGGTCGGCGGTGAGATCGGTCTTGGGGATGGATCCCTTGGCGACGGCCAGCAGAAGGGGCTTCGCGTAGGCGGGGCGAGAGGCGAGGGTGTTGAGCGCGTCGCGGCGTTCGGAGGAAGGCAGCCCAGAGTAGACACCGCCCAGCAGCACCGCGGGCGTCTTGGGATCATCGTAGGCGGCGAGGCCTCGGATGGCGGTTGACCGCACCGCCGAGTCGGTGACGAGGGCTTGGAGCGCGGATGGCAGCTCTGGGTCCTTGGCGGCGAGCAGGCTGTCGAGGGCTTTCCGCCGCGCCGAGGCATCGGCCGTGGAGGTCTTCGCCAATGTCCGCAGCGCCGCCCGGGCCTGGGGGCTGCCGAAGGTCAGCGACAGGGTCTGCACGAGGGTGCGGACCTCGTCGTTCGAACTCCCGGCCAACCGGATCTCGACCGCACTCCAGCCCTCGGGCATGGGTGCGGAACGACGTCCCTGCAACGCGGCGCTCAGCCCCCGGAGAAGGTCGAGCTGGAACTCGGTGTCCTTGGAGTCCGCAAGGAGGCGGGTCAGCTGCGGCAGGCTGTCTTCGGCCTGGAGTGCGGGCGTGTCGGCGACCAGGAGGAGTCCCGTAAAGGCGGCGGCGGCGAGGCAGCGGGTGAGTGCGGGCATGGCGTGGACGGTCGGTGTGGGGTAGCGCCTGTGGTTCAGTTCCGGGCGAGGCTTGCGGTGGCCAGACGGCGGGCGATGAATTCCCGGACCTTGGGAATCTTGCAGGATTTGAGCAGCGACAACGCCCGCTCGGGATCGGTCGCTGCACCACCCTCGGCGGCTATCCAGCAGAGCTGGGGCAGGTTGTGGTCGGACGCGTCCTCCGCGTGCTGGAGCAGTGCGGTCAGGACCTCCCAGCGGTGCTCGACCGGAATCCGCTGCAGGGCGGAGGCGACCTGGCGGCGGACCACGGGCGACGGATCCTTAGCGGCGAGGATTTTGAGCGTCGACAGCAGGTCATGGCCCGGTCCGACATTCCAGTCGAGTGTGGCAGCACGTTCGGCGGCGAGCTGGAGGGTCCAGCCCTTCAGGACGTCGTCGCTCCCGGCCAGGCGGGTGGCATCGGACGGAATCCCGCCGGTCTGGCCGAGGGTCCAAAGCGCCCGGAGGCGTTCATTGCGGCCTTTGCCGTCCCGCAGACTTCGGGTGAGGACCTCCCGGGCCTTCGTCATGGACTGTCCCGCCCCGAAGCGCTCATGCAGAAGACGTCGTGCATGGCGGCTGACCCATTCGTTTCGGGATCCGACCTCGCGGACGAGGTCCTCCGAGCTGCGAGCCGCAAGGTCGACACGGTTTTTTTGGGTGTTCTGGTAGACGATTTTGTAGATCCGGCCATTGGCGCGGTCGTGGCCGTCCTCGCGGTTGTGATGGCACTGGTTCTTGTCGTACCAGTCGATGATGTAGACTGAGCCATTGGCGTCGTAGCGTTGGTTGAGGGTCTGGCTCCAGGTGTCGTTAAAATTAAGGAAGTCGGCACCGTGTTCGCCGATGAAGCCGGATCTCGAGCGGATGGGGCGCTCCATGTTGAGGCGTTGTCCATGGATGTTGCCGATGAACAGATGGTTCCGGTACTCGGCGGGCCAGCTGGTCCCGAGATAGACCATAAGTCCGGCGTGGGCGTGTCCGCCGCCGTGGGCGTCGCTGCGGCCGTTGCCGGCATGGGGGCCTTGGTTGCCGGCGTAGTGGAGGTGGTTGGCGACCGTGGTGATGTCCTCGTAGACGTAGGGGAACACCGGTTTGCCGCCGCGCGGGTCGCGGGTCTTCGCATTGCGGGCCGCCTCGGCGAGGTTGATGCAGTAGTGTTCGCCGCCCTGACGGGTAATGCGGGCACCCTGGACCATCTGGAACAGGTGCGGAATGACACACATCTCGGCCCAGAGGTTGCCCTCCTCGTCGAAATCGATGCCCCAGGGATTCGATCCGCCCTCGGTAAAGACTTCGAACTCGTGGCGGACGGGATGGTAGCGCCAGACCCCGGCGTCGACCCACTGGCGGTCCGTCACTGAGGTGCCCGGCTTGCCGACATTGGAGGGACAGAACACGCCGTGGCAGCCATAGAGCCAGCCGTCGGGACCCCACAGGAAGGTGTTCAGCGTCTCGTGGGTATCGGCCGTGTAGTTCCAGCCATCGAGCAGGATGCGGGGATCCCCGGCCGGCTTGGGCGCGTCGCCGTCGGCGATCGGGATGAAGGCCAGATAGGGCGCGGCTCCGACCCAGAGTCCACCGAAGCCATATTCGAGGCCGGAGATCAGATTGACGTTCTCCAGGAACACCGTGCGACGGTCGAACTTGTGGTCCCCGTCGGTGTCCTCGAACACCAGGATGCGATCCTTGCCACCGAGGAAATCCTGGAGGAGTTCGGCAGGAGTCCCGTTCTTGGGTGGGTGTCCGACGCGTTTCGGATAGGTGATGCCCTCGGCGACCCAGAGCCGGCCCTTGTCATCGTCACAGAATGCGATGGGCTGGCGGATGTCGGGCTCCGCCGCGAAGACGTGCATCTGGAACCCGGGCTTGAGGGTCGCCTTGGAGGCGGCTTCGGTGGCGGTGAGACCGGCGAACAGGACGGCGTCAGCCGGAGGCGGTTCGTCCCAGCGCATCTCAGCCGCCGTGTAGGCATCGGCGGGTTTGGGCTGCTTGGCGTGGAAGACGAAACCGTCGAAGTTGATGTGTCCCCAGTGTCCGGAACGGTCATCGACCAGCCGGACAGCCATGTCCTTGCCCACTCGGTCTTTGAGGTCGGCCACGACGGTCCGGAGCGTCTCGCTTTCGCGTCCGTGCATCTTGAAGAAGACGGTACCGCTGGCGGTGTCGACCAGTTCGATGCGCGTCTCGGGCCAGGGTCCGCCGGAAAAACGGAAGCTGGCCCAGGGCTGGGTGATCCGGAACGGCTTCGAGGTCAGGGTTCCCCTGGGGTCGTCCCCAACCTTCTCGTAGCCGCCGACCCAGAACTCACCGGCGTGACCGGATTCCATGTCGCTCCGGCGGGCTTTGACGACATCGCCGCGGACCGGCTGCCCCTGGAAGGCGCCGCCCGTGGCGGTCCAGTCGGTCAGGTCCCCGGTCTCGAACCCGAGGTTCAGGGTGCGTCCCGAGGCGTCTTTGGGGGCGATGTCCTGTCCCGACATCGGAAGCAGGAGCCCGAGGAACGCGGCAGCGGCCAGGAGGGGATGAAGGGGGGAGCGGGAGGACATGCGATTACTGAACCAGAACTCCGCTCCTGGATAGAAGTGGATTCCCGGTCTGGGGTCAGGGGTGGGTCTCGACGGCCCGGTGTCGGATCGCCTAGCGTGCTCCCGTGTTCCTCCGGTTTGAAAACATCTCCAAGCGCTATCCGGGCGTTCGTGCGCTCGACGAGGTCAGCTTCGAGGTCGCCCAGGGGAGCTGCCACGCCCTGATGGGCGAAAACGGTGCGGGCAAGAGCACCCTGGGAAAGATCCTCGCGGGGGTGCAGCGGTCCGATGGGGGCGAGATCCGCCTCCGGGGTGAAGTCATCCGTCCGACCGACCCGCTGTCGGCCCGGCGACTCGGGATCGCGATGGTCCACCAGGAACTGGCGTTCTGCCCGAACCTTTCCGTTGCGGAGAATCTATGTCTTGGAGCGTTGCCGTCCCGGATGGGTTGGATGCGGCGCGGCGCGCTGCGGCAGGAAGCGGCCCGGCTGCTCCAGACGATTGGGGCCGACATTCCGGTCGATCGGCCTGTTGGGGAACTGTCCACGGGACAGGAACAGCTTCTCCAGATCGCCGCAGCTGTCGGCACCGGTGCCCGGGTGATCGTCTTCGACGAGCCGACCAGCTCGCTCTCGGTGGCGGAGTCGGAACATCTCTTCACCCTGCTGGGAGATCTCAAGCGTCGGGGCATCACGGTGCTCTACGTGTCCCACCGCATGGATGAGATCTTCCGTCTGTGCGACACGGTGACCGTTCTGCGGGACGGACGCCATGTCGCGACGGAGCCGATCGGGCAGACCCATGAGAACCGGCTGGTGGAGCAGATGATCGGACGGGAGCTGGATCCGGCTTCGGCGTTGGGTCCGCGGCGTATTCCCGGAGAGGAGGTGCTGCGGGTGTCGGCCTTGGCATCGCCGGAGCGGTTCTCTGGAATCCACTTCTCGGTGAGGGCGGGGGAGATCCTTGGCCTTGCGGGGCTCGTGGGGGCGGGGCGGAGCGAGGTGGCCCAGGCCATCTTCGGGCTCGATTTTCGGTCGACCGGCGAGGTGCTCGTTCGTGGCCAGCGGTTGCGTCCGCACCGTGTTGGCGCCGCATTGGAGGCGGGACTCGGATTCCTGCCGGAGGATCGCAAGCGGCTGGGGTTGATCCTGCCGCTGTCCTGTCGGGAGAACGCGAGCCTCGCGGTCTTGCGTCGGATTGCGACGGCCGGGGTGGTTCGGCGATCGACCGAGCGGATGATCGCCGGGACGTTCTTCGACCGGCTCCGGGTCAAGTCGCCGTCCATGGAGGCCCCGGTCTCGGGTCTCAGCGGTGGCAACCAACAGAAGGTGGCCCTGGCCAAGTGGCTTGCCCGGGAGTGTCCCATCCTGATGGTCGACGAACCGACCCGGGGCGTGGATGTCGGGGCGAAGGCGGAGATCCACCGGTTGCTGGAGGAGCTGGCGGCGGGCGGTACGGCGATCCTGCTGATCAGCAGCGAGCTGCCGGAGCTGATGCGGCTGAGTGACCGGGTGGTGGTGCTGCGGCAGGGGCGACAGGTGGGCGAGCTCGATCGGGATCAGTTCAGTCAGGCGGCATTGCTGCGGCTGATGGCGGGTGTGGGATCCGCAGGCTGAGGGAGATTCGAAGGGGGTGTGATGCAGTCCCCTGCATCACTGGGTGCATCAGATGCACCCCCGCGAGGCATGACCTGACCCCGACCCGCGAGGCATGACCTGACCCCGACCCGCGAGGCATGACCTGACCCCGACCCGCGAGGCATGACCTGACCCCGACCCGCGAGGCATGACCTGACCCTGGCCGATTGGGTCAGGGCTGGGGTGCGGCAGCGGATGAAGCCTTTTGGGGAGTGCGGACGGGGTTCGGCCTGGGGCCGAGAGCACTGGCCTACCCGGACTTGTCCGCTGCGTGGACCCGAAGCAGTCCCGGAACCTCAGGTGGGGTCACCCAGGTGCTCGTAGAGCCGGGCAAGGCGGCGGGCGTGTTCGTCGTATGCGGATTCGAACAGGGCGGTGGCGCGTTCCGATCCCACCAGGGCTCCAGCCGTCAGCACCTTGGGTGGATGTCCCGTGGCTGTGAGGCGCGCCGCTACCTCGGCCTTGATCGAGTTCACCAGCAGGCAGCCTCCCACCGTCGAGCCCGGGGCCACAGGGGTGTCGAGCCCCGGCACGGTCACCATGGCGTCGCCGACGGGTGCGCCGGTGTCGAGGACCAGGTCAGCGAAGTCCTGGAGTTTGCGTCCATCGGGACGCCGGCTCGTGCTGGCCTCGCTGTGGGCCTTGGAGATGATCGCAACCACACGGACCTTGCGGCGCTGGAACTCCTCGGCGATTTCGATCGGTACGATGTTGCAGCCGCTCGACGAGACGACGAGGGCGCTGTCCAAAGGGGAGAGATCGAAGTTCCTGAGGATCCGCGAGGCGAGTCCGGGCACGTTCTCGAGGAACATCGCCTGGCGCTGGCCGTTCGCACCGACGACCAGATTGTGGAAGCTCAGAGAGAGTTCGACGATCGGATTGAAGCCGGGAAACGACCCATACCGCGGCCACATCTCCTCGACCAGGATGCGACTGTGGCCCGAGCCGAAGAGGTGGACCATCCGGCCGGCGAGGATGGTCTGGCTGAAGAGATTCGCAGCCTTCTCGATCACCGGGGTCTGTTGGACGACGGTCTCCAGGAGTTGCTGGCACCGGTTCAGGTAGTCGCGCGTCATTGGCTGCTTCGTACCGGGGTGTCCTCGGGTGGGGAAGGGGATTCCGCGTTGGGGAGGTGGGATCAACGTGGATCCGACGTGATCCGGTCCAGCATCTGGCGGATGGGCTCCAGCGGATATCCGGGCGGTGCTGTGTCGACAATCCAGCTGAGGTCTTCGCATGCGCCCTTGATATCTCCGGCGCGGGCACGGAGCCGCGCGCGGTCGAGGCGCTGGGAGGCCTCCAGCTGGGGTTCACCAACGATTGCGACGAGGAGATCGGCATAGGGGAGCGATGATGCTGCGCCGGACTTACGTTCCTTGAACGACTGCAGGTTGCCCACCATACGCACGATCATCTCGCGCTTGGTGGACGGGCGCATCCCCTCGGTCCGGACCGGGACCCGGGCGAACTGCCCGCCCAGCTCGTCGGCATCGCTGTGGGTCAGGGGACGGCCCCCGTCGAACACATCAAAGAGCTGTTCGTCCCGTCCCGGAGGCGCGTGCTTCACGAGGAAATGTCCCGGCAGCGGAACCCCATGAAGATGTTGGATTCCAGCCCGTTCACCCACGGTCAGGAACACGATGCTGAGGGTGATGGGCAATCCCTCGCGGTCGTCGAGGACCTGGTTGATGTGGCTGTTGGCAGGGTTGGAGTAGTCGTGGCGGCTGCCGTGGAATCCGTTTTCCTTGAAAAGAAACCGGCAGAGGTGCTGGACCTTCTCGGAATCGGAATCGATGCCTTGGAGTCGACCTCGGAGTTCCTCGCCCCAGGCGCGGATCTGTTCCTCCGAAGCGGTGATGTCGAGATCCGGCTGGTCGTGCAGCGCCACCAGCAGCGTCGCATGGGCGAGGTCGATGCCGTCCTCCGGCTGGTGAAGCTCCGCCACGAGGCGGTTTCGGACCTGGATCCGATGCAACTGGGTGGCGAGTTCGCGGAGGCGTGCGGCCTCGACCTCAAGGGTTCGGGCCTGTTCCGCGAGGGAGGTCCGGACCTCGGGTAGGCGATCCCGAAGGGTCTTCTGATCCTCAACGCTCAGCGTGTCGATTCCCTGAGGCCCGGTCTTCAACGACGCCAACAGTTCCGGTGCGACGGGTATCGGCGGGGCCAGGTTGGTTCCGGACTGGAAGTCACGGAACTCGGCGGCGGTGTTGCGGAACTTGGCGAGGCCGATCTGACTCCCCTTCAGGGCGTCCTCGGTCATTGAAAACACCTCGGCTCCGTTCACCCAGCATCGGATGCGGTCCGCCTCGTGCCGGACCCGCAGGAGGTTCCAATCGCCAGGGCGATAGGCGGGGTTGGGCACCGTCCCGAGAATCCGCCAATCGAACACCTCGGGACCTTCGAACGCGGTGAGCCGCAGCTGGCCGCCGGTGGGGTAGAAACCGTAGTGGCGACCGGAGTCGTCCCCGCCGAAGAGGAGTCCTGCGGCTCCCGATTCGTCGTCGAGACGGACCTGCACCCGGACTTCGTAGGGTTTCTCGGGCGGGGTGCCGCGTTGGAGGAGGTAGGCGCGCCCGCCGAACCCGTTTCCGGCTCCCTCGACCTGGATGCCTCCGCTGCGTGTTTGCCAGCGGGCCCCGAGAAAGGCCTCCCATTTTTTGGGGTCCAACGCCCGGTTGCGGATCCAGCGGGCGTACGGGATGGGATTGGGGCGTTCGACGAGCGGGCGGAGCAGTCGGACCGGCGTGGCAAACCCCAGGTTCTGTGTGAGCAACGACTTGGCGTTGATGATGCCCTGGACGACGCCGGTGCGGTCGACGAGGGGGCCGCCCGAGTTTCCGGGCTCGATCGGCATGGCGAGCTGGAGCATCTCGATCTCGTCGAAGGTGCGTCGACCCGACAGCACACCGGCCACGACGGAGTTCTCGAGGCCGAGGGGGTTGCCCATGGCGACGACCTCCGCCCCGGTGGCGAGGGAGGAGTCATCGCCAAGAGTCAGTGCGGGGAGATTCTTGGCGGCGACGCGCAGGATGGCGAGATCGGCGTGGCGGTCGAAGGCGTGGAGTCCGAGGACCTCGACGGTCTCACCCGAGGCGAGTCGTGCGGTGACGGGTTGGGATTCCCCCACAACGTGGAGACTGGTGGCGACCAGTCCGGAGGGGTCGATGACGAATCCGGTCCCGACGCCCTCGCCGGTACCTCCGCGGCTGCGGGTGGACAACACCACGAGGCTGGGTTTGACCCGATTGACGAGCTCGGCGGTGGAGAAGCCCTGTGGGGCAGCGGGGTTGGTGGAGCCCTTCTTTGACGCGGCAGGGCTCTGGGGACGGCGTTGGGATTTGTCCGCGCCCTCGAGTGTGGCGAGACAGAGGCCCAAACCAAGGCAGGCGATGGCGGCAAGCAGCGTCCCCCGTGGAATCATGGGCCGACGTTACGGGCGTCCGTTAAATTGAAAAGGGGAGGTTCCAAGCGGCGGACTCATTGCTCCAATTCCCAGGGCCGTCAGACCGGTGGGTGCCGCAGTGCCCAGCGGCATCTGGGCGCTCCAGCGTCCCCCCACCCCAGGCGTGACAGGGCTCGGGCTCTGGGATTCACGGCCGCTCGGCCGCTCCCCCCTCAATCCAGTCGCCGCGCGAACAGGTTCGCCCACTGCATCGGGCGGCCCGCTGGGCGGAGTCCGATCCGACCAGACGAGGCAATTCCTTCGTGAAGTTGGTCGCTCACCGTTTCGACGCCATCGACGGTCATCGAGACCCGATTGCCACGTAGGGTGATCCGGGTGCGGTGCCAGGCCTTGGACCCTTTGCCTGAGAGTGTCAAAGCACGTTTGGAATCCCC
>VHCG01000019.1 GCA_016871805.1 Verrucomicrobiota bacterium | reverse complement strand
CTGACCCCAACCCGACCTCTGCATCTGCAGATAGATGACCTGACCCTTCTGCCTCAGATAGATGACCTGACCCTTCTGCTCCCTTCTGCTCCTTCCGCTCTCGCCCTCCCACGCTATTTTGCTCCCTTCGCTGTCTCGAGCAGCTCCAGAGCAGCAGGAACATCTTCAGGACCACGTATCCAAAAACTGACCCATGGCGAGCACGAGAGCACATGGTCCGAAGGGCTCGTCCCGAACCCACCCATCGGTCCCGATCGGCAGATCCCAAGCGGACATCGAGGAGACCATTTCCGTGAAGGTGGGCAATCTCGTGTTCCTGCCGCACGAACCCCATGCCGCCGAGACGGTGGGGACGGAGCCGGACGCTGGGCATGGATCTGGACCTGTTCCATGGCCGAAAGACGTTCAGGATGGATCACTGTAGTTCTCAAAAGCAGGGGACCATCAAACACCTGCGGTATCCCTGGAATACGCTTCAAGAGGCCGAGATGCTCGACGGCGAAGCGGAACATGGGTTCAGGATTCCGAGAGTCGCCGGACATGACGCATTACCCGGAGATGCACCTGCCGGGTCATGTCGCGGGTCCAAAGGTCGAGGTACCAGAGCGGACGAACGTGGAGCGCATACCAACTCGTGCCGATGAGCGTGGTGGTGACGTCGCGGTTATCACGCAGCACGAACCGACCCCGGTACAGCGCAATGTGACCGTAGCTCTCCAGATGAGGCGGCTGCTCTACGATGTCGAAGGTCAGTCTCTCCCGCGGAACGAATTCCGAGATGCGTTCCTTGATAACGATTCCGTCACTGAAGATGCACTGGCGGTCGGCCCCGACGCGGTCGCCCCCGTTTGTGGTTTCCATAGGGAATGGAAGGCCAAGGCGGAAGATCCAGTATTCGGGCGGCTCCTTGATCCGCGGGAAGGCCAGCACATGGGGCCAGACACGGGAGGGCGGAGCGTGGATCAAAATCTCGTCGACCACCGAATCCTGCTGATCGACCCGAAACTGCGCTCCTGCATGCGCAAGGACTCCCAGCAGCGGGAGCATCACCAAACGTAGTCCTATGTCCCGTGGACGGAACAACAGCCGCCCCAAGAGGCTATTGGTCATGAGCATGTTATTGAGTCCCGGAGCGGCAACGACGAGGTACACGGCATCCTGCCCGAGAAAAACAGCCGCCCCGGCAATCCCCATAAGGGTCATGGTGAAGGAGTGGCCAAGACGCACTCCGACGGTGAGATCCAGCCGCCGCCAGAACCAAGAGGCCACCAGTCCATCGAACACCGAGACCAGAAGTAGGCTGGGCACGGCGAGAACAGGTCCCGAGAGTCCCTCGGAGCGCTCGAATCAATGTTGGACCCCAAGAAAGAGCCCCGCCGTAGCAAGGTCACCGATCAGCATCCCCAACCAGAGCCAGATGAGACGCATCGGTCTAGGGACCTCGCGCAATGAACCCGAGGGTAAAGGGCAAAGAAAACAGGTGTCTATCAACACACCGGTGCCGCCGTGCGAACTACCTCCCGGCTTCCACCGGTCCACGAGGAAAAGTCTCCAAAGTCGAATCGGCTGCGCTCCTGCAGTCCCGACCCTCTCCTTCCGCCACCCTCCGAGGCTCGGCAGGTCCACCGACTTCCCAATGCCTACAACGCGATCGCGTTGAGGGCAGCCTGGATGTCGGAGTCGGCCACACGCTGGCCGGTCAGGACCTTCCCGATGCGCTCGGCGAGGACGAACTTGAGCTCCCCGCCGCTGACCTTCTTGTCCAAACGCATGGCATCGAACAGGGCATCCCGCTTCTTCGGCGCCAGCTTGATCGAGATGGGCAGTCCAAAGGCCACGAGCAGATCGCGGATCCGGTCCGCCTCGGCCTCGGGGAGGGTCGAGAGGCGGGAGGACAGGCGCGCGGCCGCGACCATGCCGATGCTGACTGCCTCGCCATGCAGGACCTCCTTGTATCCGGAGACCGCCTCGATGGCATGGCCGACGGTGTGGCCAAAATTGAGCGAAGCCCGCGCCCCTGTGGTCTCGAATTCATCCTCACCCACCACCTGCGCCTTCAGCGCGCAGCAGCGGGCGATCACGTTGGAAAGGACCGCGACCTCCCGTTTCAGGATCCTTGCCGCATCGCGTTCGAGTCGACGGAAGAGGTCAAGGTCCCGGATCACACCATACTTGACCACTTCCGCGAGGCCTGCCCGAAGCTCGCGGTCGGGAAGCGTGCCCAGCGTGTCGAGATCGCAGAGCACCGCACGGGGCTGGTGAAAGGCTCCGACCAGATTCTTACCGGCCTTGAGATTGATGCCAACCTTGCCGCCCACCGAGGAATCCACCTGGGCCAGCAGCGTCGTGGGAACCTGCACGTAGGGGATCCCACGGAGATAGGACGCGGCCAGAAAGCCAGCGACGTCGCCGACACAGCCGCCTCCCAGCGCCACCACGAACGAACGCCGCTCGAGACGCTTCATCGCCAGCTGGTCATAGCATTCGCCGAGGACCTTGAGGGACTTGGCCTCCTCCCCACTAGGCACCGTGACGACATTCGGAACAAACCCGGCCATCTTCAGGGCCCGGACGCAGGCATCCGCATACCGCGGTCCCACGGTGGCATCGGTGACGATCGCACACCGCTCCCCGAGCTTCAGTCGTCGGCAATGGTCCCCCAGCTTCGCTAGGAGACCGGAACCGATATGGATCGTGTACGAGCGTGCCCCAAGGGACACCGGAACCGAACTCATACGTCGACCTTATAGAATTTCTGAGCAGGACGGAAGCCCTGGCTTCGGAACCCTATCGCCTGCGCTGGTGGATGTGGGTGGCCCTACCCAGCGCCGCCTCGGCCGACTCGAGGATCGTCTCCGACAGCGTCGGATGCGGATGGATCACCTGGGACAGCTGTTCCGCCGTGGCCCCCATCTGGACCGCCAGGGCCCCTTCGCCAATCAGCTCACTCGCGCCAACACCCACAATTCCAACCCCGAGGATCCGTCGGGAACCGGGTTCCAGGATCAGCTTGGTGAGTCCGTCAATGCGGTCGAGGGTGATGGCACGTCCTGAGGCCCCCCAAGGGAACTTGGCAATCTCCACCGGGGTCCCAGCCCGCGCCGCCTCCTGTTCGGTGAGCCCCACCCAAGCCACTTCCGGATCCGTGAAGACCACCGCCGGAATGACGGGGGCCACCGAAGCACCATGGAACCGCCCACAGATCCGGTCGGCCGCAACCTTTGCGTCCCACGTCGCCTTGTGGGCCAGCATCAGCCCACCCGCCACGTCACCGATCGCGAGGATGCAGGGGTCGGTGGTCTGGAGCTGGGCGTCCACACGGACGAAGCCCCGGTCATCCCGTTCCACCCCAGTATTCTCAAGGCCGAGCCCCTCGGAATTGGGCAAACGCCCCACGGAGACCAGGACTCGATCAAACTCCTCCTCGACATCCTTGCCCTCGGTCTCCGAGGTCACCCGGACCCGGTCGGCCACGAGTTCCATCCGAAGCACGCGGGACTTGAGCCGCACGGACTGGAAGGCCTTGCGCGCGAAGAGTCCCACCGGTCGGACCAGATCGGGATCCGCCCCGGCAAGCAGGGCCTCCTGGGCCTCGATCACGGCGACCTTCGAGCCAAGCGTCGCATAGACCGTTCCCAACTCCATGCCGATGTACCCGCCGCCGACGATGAGCAGGCTGTCGGGAATGTCTGGTAGATCGAGCGCCTCGGTGGACGTCATGATGCGCGGACTGCCCAGATCAAAGGCCTTTGGCAGCACCGGACGCGATCCCGTCGCCAGAATCGCCTTCTGGAAGCGGAGGTGCTGGACCGCTCCGTCCGCGCAGGCAACCCGAAGGGTCTGCGAGTCGGTGAAGGTGGCCGTCCCCTGCATCACCTCGACACCCCGCATCTTCGCCAGACCTGCGATGCCACCGCCCAGACGTTCGAGAATCCCATCCTTCCACTTCCGCAACCGGACGAGATCGAGGGTCGGTTCACCGAAGGAAATGCCCCGGAGCGCCGATTCCTTGGCGGCCCGGATGGCATGGACCGCATTGAGAAGAGCCTTCGACGGGATGCAGCCCCGGTTCATGCAGACCCCGCCCAGCCGCGGATCGCGTTCGACGATCACCACGCGACGTCCCTGATCGGCCAGGCTGAACGCCGCCGCGTAGCCGCCAGGTCCACCCCCAACCACAACAAGGTCCTTCTCGATGCACTCCATGATGGAGCCGGAAACTACCGGTCGGCCTCGAGGGAATCAGGCCAAAACTGGGGAAAACCAAGCCGACACCGGGTCGGGATGATTCACGGGGACAGCCGGGCCATGTTCACCTCGAGCGCCTCGAGGTATTCGTTCCGGCCTGTGACGGGGTTCTCGAGGAATCGGTGGACCCCTTCCAGATCCGACTGCATTCGGGGCAGAGCATAGAACCGCCAGAATCCCGGTGTCTTCGCCAGCAGGTCCTCCACGGAGTCGAAGGTCTGGCCCTTGCGTCCGAAACGCACCTGATGTTGGGCCGACTCGGCAAACTCCCGGAACAGGAGCGGCAGTTTGTCGAGATAGTCCGGGGCCGCCATCTGGGCCACGAGATCGGCGGTGCCCAAGGCGCGCCCGAGGAACGCCAGTTCCGGGGTATCGAAGGCCACCGTGGAGACCTTAACTTCAAGGGCCGTGCACTGAATCATGCCCCGGATGGCCCGGACCGCAGAATCCGCGAAACCCATCGAACGGGTCACCGTCCGGGCGAGTTCGGAGGAACGGTCCACGTGGACCACCGTGTACTTGGCCCCGGTGCCCTCGGTGTCCTCCTTGGCGCGAAGGTATCCCGCGTCATGCAACAGCGAGGCGACGAGGGCCCAACGGACCGATTCCTCGGAACACACCGGCTGAACCCCACGTGCCGCGCGTCGTGCAATCAGGGTCATCAGGCAAACGGTCACCTCCAACGTATGCGCGAGATCGTGGTAGGGGGTGTCGAGTGCATGGAACTCCGGATTCCTGCCCGCAAAGGCATCGACCCCCCATCGGAAAACCGGCCGCACCTCGCCCAGATCCCGTCCGGCGAAAACCGTGGCAAAAACCCCAGCCAGGTGGTTTTCCACGGCAGCCGGGCTCTTTGTGTCGACGGCAAGCGGCATGCCGGACGGATAGCCCAAGGCGGAGGACCGGTCACGGCTATTGTCCTGTCGATTCGGCCCTTCAAGGCATGATTCCCCCATGGCCACCCGTGTGGCGGAGGAACCGCGCGTGCCGATCCTGCGACCACGCGGCCTCAAACCACGGTGAGGGTCACTGACGGAGGCGGAAGAAGCGGGCGGGTTGCCACCGATGGGCAGCAGGTCATCGATCGCACCGGTCTCGGCCTGGATCCGGAGGAGATACCCCGTCTGGCCCGGCTAGGCTCCCGGCTGGGTGGCATAGATCCAAGGCGCACCGGGATCCGCTGTCATAGGGTTGATCGCGAGCGCCTTCACCGACAGCTCGACCGGGATCACCAGCCGCTGGCCCTGGAACGTCACCTCCACGGCATTCGTCACCGAGGCAACCGGAAGGGAGGTCGTGTCGAATTCAAGGGTCAGCTCCCCCGATGAATTCCCGGAGTCTGGGCGGACCTTCAGCCACGCGTCACCGGCAACCCGGGCCGTCCAGGGAATTCCGGAGGTCAGGATGCGGACAACCCGGTCCTTTGGGGAATGCCCTTCGATCGACAGAACATCGAACCGGGTCGGCTGGATCTGCATCGGAGACACGGTGAAGGACCAGACCGGCCCCTGACGGATCTGTCCGCCAAAACCCATCCGATCCACCCTCCAATACGACACCTGTCCGGGAAGTGGTGCGGTGGGAATCGCGAGGGTCAGACCATTGGTCCGGACCCGGTACGCAGGCGAGTTGGTCCCAGCCGATGCCACGGCGACCGCGCTGTCCGCATAGTAGACGTCATAGAAGAGCGCCGTGGGGGACGCCGACCACGACAACTGCACAGGGATCTCCCCCAGCACGGTTCATCGGCCGGCACCGGAACAGAATCGGGTCCGGCAACCGAGGCAATAGAGGCCATGTCGTGGACCACCAAGCCGGACCCTGGAGCCCAGCGGAAGAGGCGCTTCTGGTCGGTCGACAGGACCTGGACCGAACTTTCCACGACGAGGTTGGTGATCTCCCGCGCGGTCTGTGTGTTGAAGACCCGGGTGCTGCCGGACGCCACCGAGCCATCGAGCGACACCGCATAGAGATTCTCCCTGAACTGATTCACGACCAAGGAGAGGTCGCGGGTATCGAACATCTGCTGCTTGTTGAAGACCCAACGCTCGGCGGCATCGAACAGGATGGGGGTGTCGAAGGGATCCCGTCGCCACGAGGCGAGCGACGACTCCCGAGCCACCGGGGTGGTCTCACGGATGTCGAGATGCGTGACGTAGGAGTTCACGTTGCCCGCACCCCATCCGTACTGACGCCAGACGTAGAGGTCATTGACTTCGCGGCGGATGGCCAGGCCACCCACCCCTTCCCCGTCGTTGTAGCTGCCGACGACCTGGCCCTGGGCGAAGTCCAACACGGTGACCATCGGCGCCCGGGCCCCGTCGGTGAAATACAGCAGTTCGTCCCGACCTGCGGCCAGGTGCAGGGGATTGGACGGATTGTAGGTGCCCGGGGTGGTGATCGGCTTCTGGTCCTCCACCACCAGGGTCTGGGGACGGTGGCGGGCGATCGTCCGACTCCCGGTGTGGATCACATAGAGGGCGGCACCGTATCTGCCGAAGGTCATGCCGGTTGGATACCGACCGGTGGCCACCTCCCCGACCACGGTGCCGGTCGAGGCATCCAGCTCGAGAAGACTTCCGGCCGTGTTTCCGTCGCCGGCATTGAGGGCATACACGAGGGGGTTCACCAGATCGGCCAGCAACTTGCCAAAACCCTGCCCGGCAAAGGGTGGATCGACACCTGCGCCGACACAGGGAGCGGGAGAAGGGCCAACAGGGCGACAACGCCCCAGAGAAGACAGGATGGAGGATTCATGGAGGCGGGGAGGAGGCCGACCGGCCGGGCTTCCAGGACGTCAGCCCTGGACGGACAGACTGGCGGCCGGCCAGGCCGATTGCAAATGGCCGATCCGAACCCACCGCTTGGAACCCAGTCCACCTACTCGGGTCGACCGCCCTGTCCCATCGGGGAGCCATGGATTCCATCACCAAGCCGGCGCTTGTGAACATGCGCGGATTCGGGATCCTTCCACAAATCCGTCCCATGCCCGCCCATCCCCCTACCGGCCACGAGTTCACCACGGTCTTCGGACGCAACCTGGTCGCGGAGATCCCCAACATCGCTCTTAGGCCCTGCCTAGTCGTCACCATGGAGGACCTCTGGCCGCGATTCGCCGACCGGTTCGCGGGACAGGTCACCCCCTACCTGGTGCGCACCATTGATGGCGACGCCCTCGCCCAGGAACTGCCTTCCATCCCACCCTCAGCCTCCGTGGTCGGTCTGGGTGGCGGACAGGCCATCGACGTCGCCAAATACATCGCCTGGCAACGCCGTGCCCCGCTCTTCCAGATCCCGACCGCCATGACCGTCGACGCCCCGTTCGGACATCGCTCGGGACTCCGCTTCGGAGGTCACGTGAAATACGTGGGCTGGGCCGTGCCGGAGGCGGTGTATGTCGACTTCGACGTGATCCAGTCCGCCCCCGCCGCGCTGAACCGCAGCGGGATCTGCGAGATCCTCTGCTTCCACACCGCGCATGCCGACTGGCGGCTCGCACGGGATCGGGGTCGAACCGAACCGCAGTGGCCCTATGACGAGGCCCGGGTCGCGGAGGCGCGGGCGGTGATGGACGGACTCCTGCCGCAGCTCGACGAGGTGGCACGGGTCAGCGAGACCGGGATCCGGGGGCTCATGACCGCGATGCGCTGGGCGGGTGCCTCGTTCCACAACGCCGGGTGGAATCCGCGTCACATCGAAGGGGTGGAGCACTTCATCTTCTACGCACTGGAGTACTACACCGGACGCAAATTCATCCACGGCCAACCGGTGTGTCTCGGTATCGTGGCCGGGTCGATGCTCCACCGCGATGGCGCCGATGAGATGCTCGAACGGATCCATCGCGTGGGGGTGGATATCCGTCCGGAGGCCATGGGACTGACCTGGGCCCAGGTGGAACACGCGCTCGTGAACCTCGGCACGTTCGTGCGGGAGGCCGGCCTCTGGTACGGGATCGCCCACGAGGCCGAGATCACACCCCGGTTCGTCGCGGAGCTGCGCGACCGGATCACCGCCCTGTACGGGCCCTGGACCGCATGAGCCTGTCGGACCGCGACGCCCAGGACCTGGTCGGGTTCGGGTACGCCCAGCAGCTGCGGCGCACGCTGGGCGGCTTCTCGAGTTTCGCGGTCGCGTTCTCGCTGATCTCGGTCTTCACCGGAGTCTTCGCCAACTTCGGACATGGCCTGCGGCACGTCGGAGGCGCCGTGGTGTGGTCATGGCTCGCCGTGCTGGCCGGACAGTCGCTGGTCGCCTGGGTCATGGCCGATCTCGCCCGACGCATCCCGCTTTCAGGGTACGGCTACCAATGGTCGAGCCGGCTTGTGAATCCCCACTTCGGATTCGCGGTGGGATGGCTCCTTCTCCTGCAGCTGCTGACCGGGTTTCCCGGCATCTGCTCCACGCTGGCCAGCCAGGTCACGGGCGCGTTCGGTCTCGGCAACACCCCGGGAGTCCGCGTGGCCACGACCCTCGGAGTGATCGCGCTGGTGACCTTGGCGCAGCTCTGGGGGCTACGGGTGGCGGCTCGGGTCAATGATGTCGGGGTCTGGACGGAACTCCTCGGGGTCGCGGGCATCAGCGCGGTGCTAATCGGGCTCGCGCTGCGGGTCGGGCATCTCCCCGATGCGTGGTTCGACGCCCGGGATGCCGTGTCGGGGACCGTCGCGGGCCCCTCGGCCTGGGCGTTGTCGCTGCTGCTCGGGGCGTGGTGTCTCACCGGCTTCGAAGCGGCGGCCGACCTGGCCGAGGAGACGCTCGACCCTCGCCGTACCGTGCCACGGGCGATGATGGGATCGCTGCTCGGATCGGGTCTGGCGGGGTTCGCACTTCTGGCCGGGGCGGTCGGCTGCATCCGGGATCTCCCGGCGGCCCAGGCCTCCGACAATCCCCTGCTCGACATCCTCCGCCAGACCACCGGCGGGGCCCTGCCCCTCGTGCTGGCGATCGTCGGCATCTCCATCTTCGCCTGCGCGCTCGCCTGCATGGCCGCCACCAGTCGACTCCTCTTCGCCCTGGGCCGCGACCACATGCTCCCGGGATCCTGCTGGCTCTCGCGGGTCGAGTCCGGGAGCCAGAATCCCCGAAATGCCGTCCTCTTCATCTGGGCCGTCTCGTCCATCGTGGTGCTCGGAGTGCCGACCCTCGACCTCGTCACCCAGATCTCCGCCGTCGCCGGATACCTCGGGTATGCCGGCATCCTGGGAGCCGCACTGTGGGTGCCGCAGGCCTCCACACCGACACCGTCCGGACCGGGTGGCCGTCGGTTCCGGGCAGTGGCCGGATGCGCGTTCCTATGGACCTGGGGCGTCGTAGGGGCTCTGACCCTGACACCGACCTCGGTGCCGGGGATCACCACCCTGCACCTGCCGGCGTTGTCGACCGCGGGAGGCGTGCTCCTCGGATCAATTCTCTATCTGGGCCTCATCCGGGGACGTCTCCAGCGCGGCGAGGCTGGTCCACCCGTTGCCAAGTCCGACCGATCCGATCCATGAACGCCATCCCAAGCCCTTCCAGCAGTCCTCGACGTCCACCCCATCGCGAGCTCCCACCGGAATTTCCAGGAGCCGCTCGGTATGCCGAAGAGGAACTGGAAGCGGTCGCACGGGTGGTTCGGAACCGCTCGCCGTTCCGCTACTACGGACCTCGTTTCGGCGGCGAGGTACGCGAACTGGAACGGGAGTTCGCCCGATTCCTCGCCAGCGCGCCGGGTGAGCCCTGGCCGGAGAGCTCACCGTTCCAGGTCACGGCCGTGAATTCCGGCACCGGGGCCCTCGAGGTCGCGCTCGACGCCCTCGGCGTCGGGGAAGGCGACGAGGTTCTGGTCCAGGGCTTCATGTGGATCTCCAGCATCTCCGCGATCGTCCGCCAGCGGGCGATCCCGGTGCTGGTGGATTCCGACGACACCTTGAACATGGACCCAGCGGAGATCCGGCGTCGGGTCGGTCCCCGCACCCGGGTGGTGATTCCGGTGCCGATGTTGGGCGGTTGTGCCCGGATCGGAGCTCTCATGGCCACGGTGCGGGAACTCAATATCGAACGGGCCCGCGAAGGACTTCCGGTGATCCGGGTCCTCGAGGACTGTGCCCAGTCGATGGGTGCCCACGCCTTCGGCACGCCCGGATCCGTGACGCCCACCGCTCCCGAGGGCATCCACCGCGTGGGCACCTTCGGCGACGCCGCCATCTTCAGCCTCCAGATCAACAAGAACATCACCGCGGGCGAAGGTGGCCTGGTCGTCTCGCGCGATCCCGGAATCGCGCGCCGCATCGAGGCCCTCCACAACGCCGGCTATGCCCGGGATGGCGAGACCCCCACGAACTGGTACGGCGACACACCCATCGGCTGGGGCCATGGCCGACGCCTCGGGGAGATCCAAGGCGCCCTCGCACGGGTCCAGCTCCGTCGACTCGACCCCCTCCTGGAGGCCATGCGATCGAGTCACGATCGGATCGAAGCCCACCTGCGATCCCTCGGACTGGCCACCCGGGCCCGGGCTGACGCCACCCACCCGGGCGACACCGGCTACTATTGCCAGTTCCATCTCCCGGAACGGGGGGATGGGGATGAGGCGCGCCTCCGGAGAGGCCGCGCCGTCGCCGCCGCCCTGGGGGAGTTCGGACTCCGCCCGTGGTTCCTCCACGATTTCGAGGTCCACGTGTACTACAACATCGAGCCGCTCGTGGGCCGCTGGCCGCTCAATGGAGGGGGCCCCTGGCCAGAGGCCACGGGGGCACAAGACAGCCGCTATGGATACGACCGCGGCACCCTGCCGCACCTAGACCGATGGCTGACCTCGACCGTCGGGATCAACATCCCGAGCGTGCTCACCCCGGAGGACGAGGCCTACATCCGGGCCGCCCTGTCCTGGGTTGTGTCCACAACGGTCGGAGCGTAGAGGTCCCTTCTCCCTCCGCGACGTTCTCTCACGGCTCCAGCCAGGAGCCGCTCCAGCCGGCACCCTCCCGTTGGAATCCCGCGCGGCGGTGGCCTCCCTCCCGGAGCCACAGCCAGTCAAGACGTTGGATGCGTCCGATCAGGACGGCGAACTGATGGGCGCTGCCCGGGGAGAGGACCCGTCCGGCTCCCGGGGCCTCCAGTCCCTCACCCGGTGCCTTCTCCGACAGGTAGTTCGACCGGTTCGCCTCCGGCAACCGATGCCAATACGTGTCCACCACGGTGTCCTCGACATGGACCCGGACCTCCGTGAAGGCACGCAGCTGGACCCGCTCCCTCGGATCGTAGAAGACCCAGACCGCCGAATGGCGGTGCCCCAGCTCGGACACCTTCAGGGCACGCCGGTCCGAAAAGGCCATCAGCTCATGGCCGGGCCGTGTCACCCCCCTTAGGACCACGGTCCGGGCGTTGGGGCCATGGCTACCCGAGGTGGCCAGGACCGGCAGGCGCCAGGGGTGATCCCGGTCACCATCGATCCGCGCCAGTTCCATCCAGATGTGTTCCAACAGATCCGGTAGCGATTCCGTGTCCCAGCGGCGAATCATGCGTCCCCGACACTGGGTCCACCCCGGATGGGACGCAAACCCGGCGGTACGGGAACGCCAACGGAATCACCCTGGCTGGACTCTGTCGCGCCCAGTGATGCAGGGCACTGCATCACCCACCAGCACAGGCCTCCGGCCCTGCGACGCCCGCGACTCCCTCCAACTCTCAACTTCTCACCCCGCCTCCACGCCCCGATAGTCGGCAGGCGTGAGCGGAAGCCTGGTCGTCAACGAGGTCTATCTGAGCCTGCAGGGGGAAAGCACCTTTGCAGGGTTGCCCTGCATTTTCGTGCGGCTGACCGGGTGCAACCTCCGGTGCTCGTACTGCGATACCGCCTACGCCTTCACCGAGGGATCCCGACGGCCCGTCGACGAGGTCCGGGCGGAGATTCATCGCCTGGCGGCCTCGTACGCCGATGCCCGCGTCGACGGCCTCCGTGTGCCTCTGGTGGAATTCACCGGCGGGGAACCCCTGCTCCAGGCTGCCGCGCCAGTGCTGATGCGCGAACTGTGTGATGCCGGCTTCACGGTGCTGGTCGAGACCAGCGGAAACCCGGACATCGGAATCCTCGATCCCCGGGTGAGACGGATCATGGATCTCAAGACTCCCAGCAGCGGCGAGTCGGGACGGATCCGCTGGGAAAACCTCCCGCTGCTGCGTCCGACCGATGAGGTGAAGTTCGTGATCGCCACCCGCGAGGACTACCTCTGGACGAAGTCCACCCTCACCGAGCACCGCCTCGTCGAACGGTGCCCGCTGCTCCTCTCCTGGGCGGCTCCCCTCGCTGCGCACCAACGGGACACGTCCCTCAAGACCGTCCCTGAGGGCCATACGCCGCTGACCCGCGCCGAACTGGTCGAGGCGATCATCACAGACCGACTTCCCGTGCGGTTCCAGCTCCAGATGCACAAGTTCATCTGGCCCCCGGACCAGAGGGGCGTCTGAGTCTGAACCCGATGTCCCAAACCCACGCCATCACGCTCGCGCAGCTGCGCCGATACGAGTCGCGCAACGTGACATTCGTCGATCCCGACGGCTCGTGGCCGATCGTCTGGGATCGGGCGAAGGGATGCCATGTCTGGGACACGGCGGGCCGGCGCTATCTCGACCTGACCGCGGCCTTCGGCGTCGCCGCGGCGGGCCACGCCAATCCGTCTGTGGTTCGCGCAGGGCAACGTCAGATGGGTCACCTCCTGCACGCCATGGGGGATGTCCACCCCCACGCCCTGAAGGGGGAACTGGCCCGGGAACTGAGCCGCTGGACATTTGAGCGGTGGACGGCAGAGCGGCCATCCCGCCAACGGCTCCACGGCAAGACCGTCTTCGGCACCTCCGGCTTCGAGTCCGTCGAGATCGCGCTGAAAACGGCACGGCTCGCCACTGGCCGGCCGGGAATCCTCGCCTTCGACGGAGGGTACCATGGACTCGGCTACGGGGCGCTGAACGCCACGGCCCGGCCTCTTTTCCGGGAACCGTTCCGGAACCAGCTCAAGGAATTCGGGACCTTTCTGTCCTGGCCTCCGTGCGGGACCTTTGACTGCTCCTGTCCTGTCGCCACCTGCCAGCCCCTGTCGCGTCTGAAGACGGACCTTCGGCGACACCTTCGCAAGGGAACCATCGGAGCGATCCTGGTCGAACCGGTCCAGGCGCGGGGAGGAATCCGAATCCCCCATCCGGCGTTCCTGCCCCTGCTCCGTGAGATGGCCACCGAATACGGGGCGTTGCTGATCCTTGACGAGATCTACACCGGGTTCGGCCGGACCGGCCGCTGGTTCGCGACGGAACACTCCAGGGTCGTGCCGGATCTGATCTGTCTGGGCAAGGCCCTCACCGGCGGATTCCCGCTGTCGGCCTGTGTGGGTCGGTCCGATGTGATGGACCAGTGGCCCCCGAGCCGCGGCGAGGCGATCCACACCAGCACCTTCCTCGGCCATCCCGTGGGCTGCGCCATGGCCCTCGCCCAGCTGAAGGAACTCGAGCGACGAGGACTCCCGGAGCGGAGCGCCCGCCTGGGAACGGTGCTGATCGACGCCCTCCGTCGGCTTCCCTCCCGGTTCGGCGACCTCGAACTCCGGGTCCGAGGCCTGGGACTGATGGCCGGCATCGAGCTGAGACGTGCAGGCCGACCGGCCGGGAAGGAATCCATAGAGGCCATGAAGCGGCTGCTCCACGAAGGGTTCTTGGTCCTTCCCGAGGGCGAACACGGCGAGCTGCTGAGCCTGACCCCACCACTCACTATCCCAAGGGGGGAACTCCTGGGAACGGTCGACACGATCGGAACCGTCCTCGAAGAGATTGCCCACCCTCGCACCCGAACACGGAAGGCACGCCGCCCATGACCCTCTCGGAGATGCGCCGATGGATCGATGCGCGGGGTCTGCAGCTGACCAAGTCGCTCGGGCAGAACTTCCTCCACGATGGCAACCAGCTGCGGCGGATCGTCGCGGCGGCGGATCTCGGCACTGGGGACCGGATCCTGGAGATCGGTCCCGGACTGGGGCCGCTCACCGAATTGCTCGTGGCCACCGGACTTCCGGTGACGGCCGTCGAGAAGGATGAGCGGCTGATTCCCATCCTCGGGGAGCGATTTCAAGGGAAGGAGTTGCTCACGCTGCTGCATCGCGACGCGCTTGAGTGGCTCCAGGAGACGCCCTTGGACTGGGACGACTGGAAGCTGGTGGCAAACCTCCCGTATTCGGTGGGCTCGCCGATCCTGGTGGAGCTGGCCCTGGCGGAACGACCGCCGCGTCGAATGGTGGCCACGCTCCAGTGGGAGGTGGTGCAGCGGCTCGCGGCGGCTCCCGACACCGACGCCTACGGACTCCTCACCGTGCTGGTCGGGCTCCAGTTCCAGTCGGCTGGGTCCTTCAAGGTGCCCAAGAACTGTTTCTTCCCGGCCCCGGACGTCGAATCGGCCTGCATCACCCTAGTGCGCCGTCCGGAACCGCTGCTGCCGCCGGCGTTGATTCCGTTGTATTCGCAGATCGTGAAGACCGCCTTCGGCCAACGGCGCAAGATGCTGCGGAAGCTGCTCCGGAACCGCTGGACGGAGGACCAGCTGACCCCGGCCCTCGCAGCGGCCGGGATCCTGGAGATGGCGCGGGCCGAGACCGTGGACGTGGACGGTTGGGTCCGACTGACCCTGGGTCTCGCGGGACCGGTGGGTGCCATTGTGCTCAACGGCACTGGGTGCGGTAGCACCCATTCGAGATAGGGACCCACTCCGCTGGGCCCCCATCTTCTCCGTGAGGGTCAGGAGGACCTTAGGGCTGGCCGGGTTGGTCTGACGCATCCCAAGCCCCGTCCATCTTCAACGGGGTCACAACAGGTTATGCCTCTAGTGGGTGCACCCGGTGCACCCAGTGATGCAGGGCACTGCATCACCCACCCACTCAAGGTACGGACCCACTCCACTGCATCACCCACCCACCCCGGAACCTCTGGGCCTTCGACGTTGAAGTAGGTTTCCACCGATCCTAGCCTGAAGGCGTGTTCAGCGAGCGGGACTCCACGGGTGCCTTCGGCGGATTCGGCCAGCGGTCGGCGACACTGTGGCTGACCATTGGGTTCCTCATCGTCTTCGCGCTCCAGTGCATCAACGACGTCTATCTGCACACCCCGGTCGAGGGGTGGCTGGCCCTGACCCGTCGGGGCGTCCTGGATGGATGGGTCTGGCAGCTGTTCACCTTCCAGCTGCTGCATGCGGACTTCTTCCATCTGGTCTTCAACCTCATCGTCTTCTGGTGGCTGGGCCATTTCTGCGAGGGGTTGATGGGCGTCCGTCGCTTCCTCGTGGCCCTGTTCGGGTGCGGTGCCGTGGGCGGGCTGCTGCAGGGGGCGCTGATGGTGTTCTTTCCCCAGCACTTCGGGGCGGCGTCGGTGGGGGCCTCCGCGGGGGTGTTCGGACTGCTGTCGGTGTTCGCGCTCTGTGAACGGGATGCGGAGATCCGGCTCTACTTTGTGATCCCGGTCCGGGCGATCTGGGTGCTGTGGGCCAGTCTCGCCATCTCGGCGTTCTTCACGCTGGTGCCCACCCCCCGCGAGTACGGTGTGGCCCACGCAGCCCACCTCGGCGGGATGCTGGCCGGCATGCTGTGGTACCGCATGGGTTGGCATCACGAATTCCAGCCGCTTCCCGGGACCGTGCTCCTTCAATCGCTTCGGGAACGGTTCGCGCGACCGCAGACCCGACCACGTCGCCCCGCCGACCGCTGGGCGTCCCTCGAGATGGAGCCTGGACGACCCGTGTCCCGTCCGACGAAGGCCGGCACACCCGCGGAGCAGGACATGTCGCGGGAGGTCGATCGGATCCTCGACAAGATGAACGCCAAGCAGCCGTTGACCGATGCCGAGCGGGAACTCCTGCACCAGGCAGGACGCCGGATCGGGCGCCGCTAGGCACACACTTGGGACCGGGGGCGCAACAGGTCAGGCAACGGAGGCCCGGATCCATTCCAGATACCGCTGGCTGCCCGACTCGATCGGCAACACGACGAATGCCGCGGTGTCGTAGGGGTGCGAGGCGAGCACCGCCTCCTGAAGCGTCGGGATCCGATCCACCGTGGTCTTCATCACCATCAGGACCTCCTGTGCCGACTCCAGACGTCCCTGCCACCAGTAATGGGACTCGATGCCGGGGACGAGATTGACGCAGGCCACGAGTCGGGCCTCGAGCACCTGGAGTCCGAGGCGACGGGCGGTCTCGGCATCGGGCGCGGTCACCAGGACCACGCGGGAGGGCTCGGTTGGGATCATCCCGGGATCGAACCATGATCCCGGCACCGGATCAAACCTGCCCGTTGCCCGGGCCTCCGGGTCCGCCTAATGTCGGCGCGCCATGTCCGAAATTGCCAACTACGTGATGCACGGTTCCGCCCAGGTCACCCCGTCGATGCTCGACAAGGTGCTCCGCAATCTGCCGATCTGGAAGGTCGAGTTCGCCCAGATCCAGGCACCCGCCTTCCCGCATCTTGTCGACCAGCTGGAGTTTCTGGCCGACGTCGTCGAGGATGTCGCCGAGGGAGCCTACAAGGAGCTCCCCTACCACGCCCTGAGCTCGGCCGTCTTCGCGCTGACCTATGCCCATCGCAAGACCGACATCATCCCGGACTCCATCAGTACCCTCGGGCGGGCAGACGACTCGAGCGTCGTCCGTGCGGCCCTGATCCTCCACGAGAAGGCGTTCCGGAACTATGCGGAGAAGATGGATTTCGACTGGACCCGGATCACCAGCAAGGCCTGAGGGCCACGGGTGCATGGGTCCTGCCGGGCGCGTTTGGATCGGACATGCCGCCGGCGACGTGTGGACCGATCCGCACCCCGCCTCAGAGATCCTTCAGGAAGCGCTGGAGCGGCTTGAGGTCGGGATCCTCCAGTCCCATCGAACGGATCTCCTCCTTGGGACGGAGCCGGGCGGCCATGAGGATCCAGTTCTGCGCGCCGATCTCGTCCCCGAGCTGACAGGCGTAGCAGGCGAGGTTGTAGGGGATGATCGAGTCCTTGGGAAACCGGGCGATGATCGCCTTCAGGCCGTCGAGGGCCTCTCGGGTCCGACCCAGCTCATGGAGGCTGTAGCTCCGATTCACCCAGCCATTCACCCGGTCGGGGGCGATCCGGATCAGTTCACCGGCGATGTCGACCGCGTTGTCCCATCGTTTCTGGTGGGCGAGCACGCGCCACAGGATCTCCAGGACGTCGGGATGCGCCTGATGGGCCTTGGAGATCCCCTCAAGCTCCCGCACCGCCTCCCCGATCACACCCAACTCAAGCCAGCCTTCGGCCGAGGAGGCATGGTGCCGATCTGGGTAGGGAAGCTCCGTCACGCGGCGCTCCGTCTAGGGGCATCGGGCGCATTTGGCAAAAGGCTTTTGGGGTTGGCACTCGGGATGGCCACCGTCGCCGCGACGTCGATCCTCCTTGCCCAGGCCCCGGCGTCCGGGGCTCCGGAGGCCGCCTCCACGCTCCCGGTGCTCCGCTCGCGGTTGCAGACGGCCCTTTCCGGCACGGGCTCACCCTCTGCCCTCTGGGGAGCCCAGGTCACCTCCCTCGAAACCGGGGAGACCTGGTATGCCACCAACGCAGGAACCCGGTTCATCCCGGCCTCGACGGTGAAGCTGTTCACCGCGGCTCTGTTCCTGGATCGCCTAGGGCCGGGATTCACCTTCAGAACCCCGATCCGGATCCGCGGCGGACGCCCGAAGGACGGCATCCTGAAGGGACCGCTCTGGATCGAGGGAACGGGGGATCCGACCTGTTCAGCGCGATGGAACCAGGGGCGATGGGAACAGGCCTTTGCCCCTGTGGCGGAGGCGCTCGGAGCGGCAGGCATCCGCCGGATCGAAGGGGACCTGATCTGTGACGAGGGCGGGTTCCGGACGACGCCGCTGGGTCGGGGATGGGACTGGGATGATGCGGCCTCCAGCTTCGCACCGTCGGTCTCTGCGCTGTCCGCCGAGGACAACTGCGTCCAGCTGCGTTTCCTCCCGGGCCCAGGTGCCGGATCGCCGGTGGCGATCCGAATGGACCCGGTGTCCGCAGGATTCCGGCTCGAGAACCAGCTTGTGACCGGTCCGACCGGGGATCCTCGGCGGCTGGAACTCCATCGGCTGCCGGGACACGACCGGCTGGTCCTCCGCGGGTCGATCCCCGTCGGCGGGGATCCCACGACGGAATCCACCCCGGTGCCCGACCCTGCACGCTGGTTCGGCGACCTCCTTCGTGAAGCGCTTCGGATTCGCGGAATCCCGGTGACGGGATCGGTGGTCGTCATCGACAACGACGACCGTCGACGTGCCCACCCATCGACCAACGGCTGGACCGAGCTCGTGTCCCTGACCTCACCGCCCGCGCTCGAGATGGTTCGGGACATGGTAAAGGCCTCCCGGAATCTTCCCGCCCAGCTGCTCTGGCTGACCGCCGGCGCTGCCGGGTCGGAGAACGCCGCCCCCACGGAGACGACGACCGACGAGCACTCGGTTGCGGCGCTGGGTGTGTTCCTCCGGGACAATGGCTTCGTGCCGAACGACGTCCTGATCGAGGAGGGATCCGGTCTCTCACGTCGGAACCTCGCCACGCCACGGTCCCTCGTCCACCTGCTGCGCCGGATGTCGGAGCACCGGTGTCGCGAGGCCTGGGACCAGTCGTTTCCGGTGGGCGGAATGGATGGAACCCTTTCCCGGCGCTTCACCCGCCCTCCCACGCTTGGGAACGTCCGGGCAAAGACCGGCACATTGAGATACACCGGGAGCCTGGCCGGCTACCTGACCAATGCCGTCGGCACCCCGCTCGCCTTTGCCATCATGGCCAACGGCTTCGCACCCACCGCGGACGGGCCAACGGTCCGGGACGAGATCGACCGTTGGATCGAGATCCTGGCCCAGTCGAAGGTCCGATGATCAGCCCAGACCCTGCTGCGTGAGCCACAGGGCCCGGAAATAGCGCATCACCCGGATGGGGTCCGGACTCTCGCCGATCTCCGCCATCGTATAGCCGCGGAACCCGGAGTCGGACAGAAGACGGAACAGCCGGCTCCACGGGTATTCGTCGAGGTAGAGATCCCTGAGGTGGACCGACACGATGCGGTCCTGGACCCGGCGGAAGTTCGCTTCGAGCCCCTCGCCCTCCAGATCCGTCTGGTTGGAGTTCCAGCAGACGCCCACGTTCGGATGTCGGGCGTGGTTCATGATCGTCTGGACGTGGGGCAGCAGCGACGTGCCCGAACCGTGGACCTCGAGCCGGATGACCTGTCCATGGTCCTTGGCGAATCCTCCGAGCTCGAGCAGCGAGGTTCCAATCTGCTCCAGGGTTTTTTCGACGGGAACCTCCTTGGGCAGGCCATTGGGTCGGACCTTGACCCCGGAGGCCCCGACGTCGTGGGCGAGCACGATGTACTCCTTGGTCGCGGCGATGTCGGCCCGGAGCTTCGCCGGATCGGGCGTGTGGTAGTCGAAGGCACTGCCCAGGCCCATGAGTTCGACCGGGGAGTCGGCGAACCGTCTGCGGACCTCGGCACGCGCCTGGGGATTGAGGGTGACCTCGACGCCGTGTCGGTGGGTTGTGCGGAGCTCCACCCCTTCGAAGCCGGTGGCGGAGCAGTTCTTGAGGAGGGTGGGCACGTCCCAGTCCTTGGCGAGGTTGTAGGTGACGAGCCCCAGCCTGAAGGGGGAGCGGCGGCTCAGTCCGGTCGGCTCGGCGGCGACTGACGGAACGTGGGTGCCCGGAACCGTCGAGGCGGCGACCGCGGCGAGCGAGAGGGTCCGGAGGAAGTCACGACGCTTGGGGGTCATGAGGGAATGATTCGGAACACGGATTCCTTTGCAACGACCGAGGCATTCACCGGGCGCGCAGCGGCTCTTGCGGACGCTTCATGGTCCACCTCGTCCCGTGCTCTTTGCCCTGTGATCCCTGGGCTGGCGTCGTTAGCGTTTGGAGGCATGCCGCGCTCCCGAGGACTGTCGACCCTGGTGCTCTCCACCTTCTTCGTTTCGGGCATCGCCGGCCTCGTCTACCAGGTGGTCTGGACCCGCTACCTGGCCCTGTTCCTCGGGCACACCAGCTATGCCGTGATCGCGGTCCTCGCGGCCTTCATGGGCGGACTCGCCCTCGGCAACGCCTGGCTCGGCTCCGTCGTGGACCGGATGCCGAGGCCGCTCCAGTTCTACGCGGGACTCGAACTCGGCATCGGCGTCTTCGCACTGCTGTTCCCGATCTACTATGAGCTGGTGCACCGAGGCTATGTGGCGCTTCTCGGCATGGGGACGCCCCACGGGATGCTCCGGCTCGGCATCCAGGGACTGTTTGCGGCGGCGACCATCCTGATTCCGACGATTCTCATGGGGGCCACCCTGCCGGCGCTGACCCGGTTCGTGACCCGGTCTCTCTCCGAACTTCGGGGTCGGGTGGCCACGCTGTACGCCATCAACAGCACCGGAGCCGTCGTCGGGGTCCTGCTGGCCGACTGGTGGTGGATCCCGGGACTGGGTCTTGAGGTGACCCTGTATCTGGGAGCCGCCATGAGTCTGCTGGTGGGTCTTGTCGCCCTCGCGACCAGCCGCGTCGTCGAGCACGGGTCTGGTCCGACCTCCGGCACGATCGCCATGGAGACACCAGAATCGTTCTCGCCCCGACAGCTTCGGACGGCAGTCTGGGCGATCGGCGTCTCCGGTTTCGTCGCGATGCTCTACGAGGTCGTCTGGACCCGGCTGCTTGGATTGGCGATCGGGTCCAGCACCCACGCCTATTCCCTGATGCTGGCCACCTTCATCGGAGGCATCGCCACGGGGGGCTGGTTGATCCAGCGCTGGAGGACCCCGGGCAAGACCCTTCTGGGCTTCGCGGTGGCCGAGCTGGCCCTGGCCGCAACGCTGGCGGCATCCCTCTGGTTCTACGAACTGATCCCATGGTGGCTGAGCCGTCTGGCGGGTCTTCTCACCCGGACACCCGCTTCCTATCCCCTCTACGAACTGCTCCAGGGCGCGCTCTGTGTGGCCGTGATGTTCGTTCCGACGGTCTGTCTGGGCACGACACTGCCCTTGGCCAGTCGGATCGCCACCGCGGAGCTCGGGCGGGCCGGAGGATCCGTCGGACGAGTCTTCGCGGTGAACACCCTCGGGACGGTTCTCGGAGCCATTCTCACCGGGCTCGTCTTCCTGCCACGACTCGGCCTCGCCCACACCCTGGGCCTGGGAATCGCGCTCAATGCCGCTGTGGGTCTCGTGCTGCTCTCCGAGACCCGACAGCGCGATCGACGGCTCTGGATCGCCGCGGTCCTGGGACTGTTGGTCGTGTTCTGGGGCACATCGGTGCTGTCCCCGAGGTGGGAAAGGGCCTTTGCACTCGGAATCTGGCGGTCGAAGACACCCCCGGCCACCTGGGAGGAGTATCGACGACAGGTCGACGGCACCGTCCTGCGCTACCACAAGGACGGGGCCGGCTCATCCGTGACGGTGCTCTCCAGCATGCAACTGGGTGAGGAGAACCTGCTCCTGAGGGTGAACGGGAAGACCGATGCGACGTCGGTCGGCGACGCCCCCACGCAGGCCCTGCTCGCCCACGTCCCGCTGCTGACCCGCCCCGAGTCCACGGACGTGCTGGTCGTCGGACTCGGGAGCGGCATGACGGTCGGCTCGGCGCTCCGACATCCCGGAGTGAAGCGGGTCGACGTCGTCGAGATCTCCCCGGAGGTGGTGGAGGCCACACGACAGTTCTTCACGCCGTTCAACCACGGGGCGTTGGAGGATCCCCGGACCCATCTCGTGGTCGAGGATGCCAAGGCCTTCCTGAAGGCGACACCCCAGCGGTACGACGTGGTGATCTCGGAACCTTCGAACCCTTGGATGGCCGGGGTGGCCGGGGTGTTCAGCCGGGAATTCTATGGGGACATCCGGGATCGGCTGAAACCCGGCGGCATCGCGGCCCAGTGGCTCCAGATGTACGAGATGGACGACCGCACGGTGGACCTGGTGATCAACACCTTCACCTCGGTGTTCCCCGAGGTGGGGATCTGGATGGTGGGGGGACGGGATCTCGTGCTGCTGGGGACGCTGGACCCCGTGGTGGTGGATCCGGTGCAGTTGGGACGTGCGGTGGAACACCCGGAGGTGCGGGCGGACCTGGCCCGGGTCGGGATCCGGGATCTGACCTCGCTGCTGAACCTCGAGCTCATTCCCATGGGGGATGGGATCTTCGTGCCCGACCCCGCGACCCCGGTCCACAGCGACCTCAATCCGATCCTCGAGTACGCCGCGCAGCGGGCGTTCTTCACCCGGGGCGAACCCGGCAAGATCTTCGCGTTGTCGGAGGGTCGGAACCCAAGACCACGCGGCCTGGCCGCTCGACATCTTGCAGGACGGCGGATGACCACCAATGAGCTTTGGGCGACATCGACACTCTTCCGCGCCTCCTCGATGCCGGAACCCGAGGTGTTCCGCTCCCAGCTGCGCCTCTGGCTCGCGACGGAGCCAGGACAACCTGAACCGGTGCGGCTGCTTTCGGCCCTCGAACGCAGCGTCGCCGCGCCCGACAACTCGGCCTTCGCCGAGGCCGACCTTCCGGGCTGGAAGGAGGCACGGGACCGGGGTGACCTTCCCATGATGAGGTCGCAGGCCGCGGCACTGATGACTCAGCATCGCACCCGGCGCTCGGCCCACTACCTCCCCGACACGCAGGAGCTGGAGCGGACTCTGAGGCGGCTGATCGACGACGACCTCGCGCTCAGACGGGTACACCGGGCCCGTCTCGCGGAGGTCCTCTGGGACCGTGGCGACGACGTCCAGTTCATGGCGATGGCCCTGAAGGCCTTCGCCAATGACTCCGGCGAGAATGGTCCCTACGACTTCTCGGCCGATCCCCGGGCACCACGGCTGGTCATCGCACGGATGCTGCTGGTGCTCGCGCAGAAGGAGGACTGGAAGACCGCGCTCCAGCTGGTCAAGGAGGCCGTGGAGAAGGGGTTCGCCGGGGAGGAGGCCGCCTTCCGGGAGCCGCTCCTCGAGCACCACGCACGCCAGATCTTCTCCAGGGCCACCGCCATCGGCGTCCAACGGTCCCCGCTGCCATGACTCCCAACCCTCATCCTCTGGCACGGTCCCAGCCCCTTCCGCCGGTCGTCCTGGCCTCCCAGTCCCCACGCCGGGTGTCCCTGCTGAGGGAACTCGTGCCCAAGTTCCGTGTGAACCCCTCAGACGCGACCGAGCTGCACGACACGAAGATGGGGATCCGTCGCCTCTGTGAGGTGAACGCTGAGCTGAAGGCGTTCCCGGTCGCCCGTCAGTTCCCGGATCACCTCGTCATCGCGGCCGACACCCTCGTGTTCCTAGACGACCAGGCGCTGGGCAAGCCCGCGGACCTCGACGAAGCCCGCTCCATGCTCCGGCGTCTTTCGGGCCGGATCCACGAGGTCATCACCGGGGTCTGCCTGGTGCAGGCGTCGGTACGACGGATGCGTCGGTTTTCGGACACAACGCATGTGCGATTCCGGGTGCTGGAGGAGACGGACATCGCCGGCTACCTCGAACGGGTCCATGTGCTGGACAAGGCAGGTGCCTACGCCCTTCAGGAGGAGGGCCATCGGATCGTGGATGTGGTCGAAGGATCCCGCGCCAACGTCATCGGACTCCCGGTGGAGTCCCTGCGTCGCGAGCTTGAGTCGTGGTAGAGGGGACTCCTCCCACGATCCGACCTGGCCGAAGGCAGTTCTCTTGCCCCGGCTCTTGTTCCGGGGAAGCTTCCTCCATGCCGTCCCCAAGGTGCCGGACCCTGTTCACCGGACTCCTCCTCGCCTGCGGAGCTATCGCCGGTGCGCCATCCCCGTTCGGCTTCTCCGGTCCCGAGGCCTTCCCGCTCGAGTACGGCATCGCCTTCCTGCAGACCGCAGACCTGGATGGGGACGGACTCCAGGACATCATCGCGGTGAACAACGCCCGGTCGCGGATCCACCTGCTCCACAACCGGACCGGCAACACGAATGCCCCGGCGACCCCGGCAAAGGCGGGTCGGTCGGACATCAACCAACTGCTCCCCGATGCCCGATTCAGGGTGGAATCCATCTCCTCCGAGAAGCGCATCACCTCGATGGTCGTGGCGGATCTGAACCATGACGAACGTCCCGACCTCGCCTATTTCGGGGAACCCAAGGAACTCGTCGTCCAGCACAACCTCGGCACCAACGGCTGGTCCCAACCGCGGCGATGGCCCATCGAGGATGGCACCCTCGATTTCAACGCACTCACCTCGGGTGACCTCGACGGCGACGGCCGGAGGGATCTGGTGCTTCTGGCGGAGAAGCATCTCTACCTCATCCGGCAGCTTGCCGATGGCACGCTCCGAGAACCCGAACGACTCCCCTACACGGGCACCATCAAGGCGGTACAGCTCCTCGACCTCAACCACGACGGACGCCAGGACCTTCTGCTGGTGAACTGGGACAGCGCCACGCCCTTCCGTTTCAGGCTCCAGCGCAGTGATGGCCAGTTTGAACCGGAGGTCCACCTGCCGCTCAATCCGATCCGGAGCTACTGCGCGGAGGATCTCGACCACGATGGCATCCCGGAACTGGTCTGCATCGCCGCGAAGTCGGGCCGTGCGGCGGTGTACCATCCCGTCCGGAAGCCGGCTGACCCGTTGGTGGAGGGGCTCAGGGATGGACAGTTCTCGCTGCTTCCATTGACGCGGACCGACAAGCCCCGACGGGGCGCCCTGTGGGCGGATCTGGACGGAAACGGACTCGCAGACCTGCTCGTCGCGGACCCCGGGACCGGACAGCTGTCATTCTGGCGCCGACGCGACAGCAAGGACCTCGAGGAGCCCCGGAACTTCCCGTGTCTGACCGGCATTTCCGAACTCGCGGCCGCCGACTGGAACCGCGACGGCCGCATGGACCTCTTTCTTCTGAGTCCGGATGAGCGCCAGCTCGGAGTCACCCAGCTCGACGACCAGGGTCGACTCCCCTTCCCCAGCCTCATTCCCCTGACCGGACGCCCCCTCGCCATGACGGTCGGGAGCCTGTCGTCCAACCAGCCACCGACCCTCGCCGTGATCCAGGAACGGGATGAAAAACGGCTCGGCAGTTCCGGCAAGGAGGAGACGGTTGTGATCCGGGAACTCGTGATCCGGGGAGCGGACGGCGACACGACCACCCAGCGACTGGCGGAGGAGTTCAAGGGGACCCCCGCCCGCCTCGCGATCCACGACGCCAACCAGGACGGCCGCCCCGACCTTGTGATCCTCACCCCCTACGAGCGGATCAAGGTCCTGGTGCAGCGCGCGGAGCCGAGGGATGGCTCGCGATTCGAGGAGGCAGACGTCACTCCTCCCGGGGGAAGCCTTGAGTCTCCATGGATGCTGGCCGCCGATGTCGACCAGGATGGGAAGGACGAGCTGATCCTGCCTCAGAAGAGTTTTCTCAGGGCCGTCATCCTTTCGGGCAGCGGAGGAGATCGGCCCTCGTGGAACTTTGTTGTCCGGGACCAGATCAATGGATCGACCGGCACCTCCCGCATCACCGGAGCCGCCATGATCCAGCAGTCCCCCAGGTCGCGGCCCTGGCTCGTGCTGCTGGATGCCGACCGCAAGGCCCTGTCGATGGCGAGTCGGGACACCAACGGTGTCTGGCAGATCGCACGCAACTCCCAGCTCACCTCGACCGACTTCACCTCCGTTGTCCCGGTCGCGGTCGGCACCAGCGAGCCGCCCGCCCTCGCCCTGATCGGCGTCAATACCATCGGTTGGAAACAGTTTGCCTCGGACCCGTGGGAACTCAGCGAGATTGGCGGCTATGAGACGCCGATCCGTGATGGTTGGCTCCACGACGTCACGACGGGCGATCTGAACCAGGACGGCCGCAAGGACCTGGTGTTCCTCGAGACCGCGAAGAACTACGTCGACCTCGTCCTCTACGATCCTGTCCGGGGACCGGAACCGGGCAACCGGTGGCCCGTGTTCGAGGAGCGGACCTTCCGTCAGCGCAGGAACGACGTCCCGGAACCCCGCGAGGCCGCGGTGTGCGATGTGACCGGCGACGGCAAGCCGGACCTCCTGCTGATCGTCCACGACCGCATCCTGCTCTACCCTCAGGAGTGACGCCCTGCCTGAACCTTCCGGCCGTGCACAGCCAGGGCCTCCCGCCCTGAAGCCAACGGCCATTCCCCTGACCGGCCGCGGCTGGTATCGTGATCCGCATGGACAAGGACCAGGTGGCGGCAGTGCTGGTGGAGATCGGGACGCTCCTCGAGCTGAAGGGTGAGAATCCGTTCAAGACCCGTGCCTATCACAACGGGGCCCGCATTCTCGAGGGGCTGACGGAACCTCTTGAAAAGCTCGTCGCGGAGGATCGTCTGCGTGGCATCAAGGGCATCGGGGAGGCCCTTCAGGAAAAGATCACCACCCTCGTCACCACCGGACGCCTTCCCTACCACGAGGATCTCAAGGCCTCGGTCCCTCCGGGGCTCCTTGACCTGCTCGGCCTCCAGGGTCTGGGGCCGAAGAAGGTGAAGCGCCTCCACGAGGAACTGTCGATCGACTCCGTCGAGACGCTCGAGAAGGCCTGCCGCGAGGATCGGATCGCGCAGCTGGACGGCTTTGGCGAGAAGTCGCAGTCCAAGCTCCTGGAGGCCATCGCCTTCCGGAGAAAGTATGCCGCCCAACACCTTCTGGTCGACGCCCTGACGGCCGCCGAACCCATCCTCGGATCTCTGAGGGATCATCCCGATGTCACCCGCTGCTCAATTGCCGGGAGCCTGCGCCGTTCGAAGGAAGTGATCGGTGACATCGACTTCGTGGTATCCTCCCGCAATCCGGGCAGTGTCCTGTCGTTCTTCGTCCAGCAGCCCGGCATCGCCTCCATCCTCGCCCAAGGCGAGACCAAGGCCAGCGTCCGACTGGACTCGGGCATCCAGGCCGATCTCCGGGTGGTCAGCGACATCGAATACCCCTTCGCCCTCGCCTACTTCACCGGCTCGAAGGAGCACAACATCGTGATGCGCCAACGGGCCATCGCTCGGGGTCTGCGTCTGAACGAATACGGCCTGTTCCGGAGCGCCGAGGAGACCCGCGATCCCGAGCTACGGGTTGCCTGTGCCGAGGAGGCGGACCTGTTCCGCGAGCTGGGGCTCGACTATGTGCCCCCCGAGCTCCGCGAGGATCGCGGCGAATTCGAGGCCGCCGAGTCCCACCGTCTTCCCCGCCCGTTCGAGTGGACCTCCCTCCGGGGATCCCTCCACAACCATTCCGACTGGTCCGACGGGCGCAACACCCTGTCCAACATCGCGTCCCACGCCGCCGACCTGGGGCTCGAGTACTGGGGCATCACGGACCATTCCAAGGCGAGCTTCCAGGCCCAGGGTCTGGACCCGAAACGGCTTCGCCAACAGATCTTGGCCATTGCGGAGGTGAATCAACGCCTCCGGGACGAGGGCGTCGACCTGCAGCTGCTCAGCGGGACCGAGGTCGACATCCTCAAGGACGGCCTCGACTTCGATGACGACCTGCTGTCGGAGCTCGAGGTCGTCGTGGCCAGCCTCCATGTGCCTTCCAGCGACGAAGCCGAGAACACGAAGCGGTTCATCCGGGCGGCGGAGAACCCATACGTCCACATGCTGGGTCACCTCAGCGGTCGGCTCCTGCTGGAGCGGGATGCCTACCGGCTGAACCAGACCGCGATCATCGACGCCTGCGCGGCAACGGGCACCTGGATCGAACTGAACGCCTCGCCCTACCGGTTCGACCTCGACTGGCGCCTCTGGCAGTACGCGCGATCCAAGGGGGTGAAGTGCGTCATCAATTGCGACGCCCATCGTCTGGAGCACTTCGCCTGGCTGCGACTGGGGGCCTCGGTGGCGCGGAAGGGATGGCTGGAGGCCGGGGACATCATCAACACCCAATCGCTCGTCCAGCTCCGGAGATCCCTGGCTCTCAAGCCGGGGCGCTCCCGCTGATCGCCGGCGGACGCGGTTCCGATCCCGATGCGGCTCCGCCCCACGCGTTGAGGGACCGCTCCTCGGCGTCTCCAATGGACGACTCCCCGAGAAGCTCGAGGGCCTCGCCGATCAGATAGAGGGATCCGGTGACCAGCACGACCGGGTCGGCCGCTGCCCAGCGCAGGGCATCCGCAAGAGATGAGGCCGCTCGGGCCGGACGACCTAGCCCCATCGCCACAACGGCCGCACGGATCTCCTCGGAACCCAGAGTCCGGGGGTTCGCCACCGGCACGGTCAGGATCCGGCCCGCCAACGGGACCAGTTGTCCCAGCATCGGCCCCACCTCCTTCTCGGCCAGCAGTCCGACGATGAGCGTGGGACGGGTCGAGCCGCAGACCTCCGGCAACCCTTCACGGAGTGCCTCCACCCCGGCGCGATTGTGGGCCCCGTCGAGGATGATCCTCCGTGCACCGCGTTGAAGGACCTGCATCCGCCCAGCCCACTGCGCCCGAGCCAGACCATCCCGGAGCGCTTCGTCGGTGACCGGCAGGAAGACTCTCAGGAGACGGACTGTCGCAGCGGCAAGTGCTCCATTGACGCGCTGGTGGGGGCCGAGGAGTCCGACATCCAGCCGGAAGGCGGCCACCTCTGACGGCCCGAGATGAAGGTAAGGCGAGTCGAGCTCCCGCGCCTTGAAACGGAGGATCGCCTCGGCATCGGGATCCATCGCCGCAGTCAGCACAGGCACGCCGGGCTTGATGATCCCCGCCTTTTCCGCGGCGATGGCGGCAACGGTCGATCCAAGGACCTGCATGTGATCGAGGCTCACGTTGGTGATCACACTCGCCAGGGGGGTGACGATGTTGGTCGCGTCGAGACGTCCACCAAGCCCGGTCTCCCACACCACGAGATCGACACAGGATTCCGCGAAGTGGCAGAGGGCGAGAACAGTGGTGAACTCGAAGAAGGTCGGAGCCGGCCCACCGAGCCGGTCGACCACGGCCTTCAGGGTGGCCACATGCCGTGCAAGGTCCGAATCGGAGATGGGGATCCGATCCACCTGGATCCGCTCGCCGAACCGCACGAGGTGCGGGGACGTATAGAGGCCCACCTTGAGTCCCGCGTTGCGATACACGCTCTCGAGCAGGGCGCAGACCGAACCCTTTCCATTGGTGCCTGCGACATGGATGAACCGAAGACGGGTCTGGGGATCACCCACGGCCGCTGCCAGCCGTTGCGTGGAGTCGAGACCCAGGACAACACCGGCGGGCTGGAGGGAACGGAGGTAGTCAACGGCCTCGGATGTGGTCACGGGCCAGACCATTGTCCGACCCGTCTCTCGCGCAAGCCTCGGATTGCCCCCGGGAATCCGTCCCCGTGCCTGAGCCCGGGAACGTCGGCGGTGTCGAGGACTCGCGGTCAACCCGGGCCCGGACGTGGTCCATCCGAGCCCGGACGATGAAGTAGAGCTGGAGCAGCAGGAGAAGCACCGCGAGCCATTGCTCCACGTGCAGGGACCGGAGACGTTCGAGTCCCGGGGGCGCCTGCCTCCAGGAGGATTCGCGCAGGAGAAGGAACACCGCGGGCCCGCTCACGAAGATCCAGAGGATCGCGAGGATCCGATGGTTGAGCGGGACCGGACCCGTGGGGGAGGTCGGACCGGACCTTTCGGTTTGAACTGGAGGGTCTTCTCGCAAACTGTGGCCGACCTGTTCTGAACCGTATGCCGTCCGAAGCAAGCCCAACCCCGGAACCCCCGCGGAAACCCAAGGAGAACGTCTGGGTCAACCTAATCTGCAACGCGATCCTGCCGGGTGTCCTGCTCACCCAGCTGAGCAAGCCCGAGCGTCTGGGACCCATCTGGGCCCTCGTCGTCGCCCTGTCCATCCCCATCGGCTACGGCATCTACGACCTCGTGAGCCGCAGGACGTGGAACATGTTTTCGATCCTGGGTCTGGCCAGCACACTGATCACCGGACTCCTCGGTCTGACAAAGGTGTCGAACTTCTGGTTCGCCGTGAAGGAAGCCGCCATTCCCGCCATCCTCGGCATCGCGATTCCGCTCACGCTCCGCACCCGGCAGCCGTTGGTGAAGACGCTGATCTACAACGACCAGGTCCTGGACACGGATCGGATCGGCCGGGTGCTGGAGGAGCGGCAGGCGACTCCCGGGTTCGAGGCACTGCTCCGATGGGCCTCATGGGTACTGGCCGGAGCCTTCGGTTTCAGTGCGGTGCTGAACTACCTGCTTGCCCGATGGATCGTCACCGCCGAGCCCGGATCCGCCGAGAACGTCGCCCAGCTGGGGCGGCTCAACTGGATCTCCTATCCCGTGATCATGATCCCGAGCATGGCGATCATGATGTTCGCCCTGTTCCGGCTGATCCGCGGGCTCGAACAGCTGACCGGGCTCCGGCAGGAGGAACTGTTCCATCCCCCACATCGCCGCTGACCCCACCCTTCCCCATGCCGGTAGGCGCTGGATCCGGGGTGGTTTTTGATCGTGCCGGGACCGCAAACCCGTACCGCCGGCAGAACTCCTCGGAGTCGGCGCGGATCAATCTCGGACGACGTTGAAACGGATCGGGATAGCGGATCTGGACAGCCCGCAGCGCGAGGCCGCGATTGTCCGGACGGCCATACAGATCATCACCCAGGACCGGACAACCGCTCGCCTTGAGATGCAGCCGGATCTGATGCGTTCTGCCCGTGACCGGATGGGCCTGGATCAGGGTGAGGCGATCACCGCGGGCCACCACCTCGAACCGCGTTTCCGCTTCCTTTCCACCGGTGGCGTCGACACAGAACCGACCCGTTTCCACGGCATCGGGCCCAATCGGATCGCGGCGCGTCCAACGGTCCCCTGGAACGGTCCCATCCACGACGGCGACATAGGTCTTGTCGACATCGCGTCCCTCGAAAAGCCGGGAGTACGCGGCCACGGCGCCCGGGCTCCGAACCCCCAGCAGGATGCCGCTCGTCTCGGCATCCAGACGATGGACGAAACGAAGGAAGCGCAGGTTCCGCGACTGCGCCCACCAGTCACCGTTCTCGAGGCTGGACCGCACGGCGAGGGAGAGGTTTCTGCGCGTGTTGACCCAGTCCTCGGGCGCCACCATCCAGCCGCTGGGCTTGTCGATCACAAGGACCGACCGGTCCTCGTAGAGGATTGGGATCCGAGTTGAGTCAGGAAGTTCGATGATCTTGGGACGAGCCACTGCGGGGAGGAAAGCAGACGTCCCTTCACAACGCGAGCCATCGGATGGATCGAGGTGCGGCTCCGACCGGTGTGGTGGACCACTGAGACCGTGCGCTCCCATCGGATCGGGTCTACCTTCCGGACGTGCTTTCGCTTTTGGATCACAGCGAGCTGGCGCCAATCGTCGATCGGATCGATCGAGGTGAACGGCTCGGCGAGGAGGACGCCGTCCGGTTGTTCGCGACGCGCGACCTGAACGCGCTGGGAGCCCTGGCAGATCGGGCCAACCGGCGTCGCAACGGGATGCGGGCATCGTACATCGTCAACCGCTACATCAACTATTCCAACTACTGCATCCTGAGCTGCCAGTTCTGCGCCTTCAGCCGGAAGCGCAGAGATGCGGACGGATTTGAGCTCTCGATCGATCAGATGGTGGAGAAGGCACGCCAGGCCCTTTCCCTAGGAATCACCGAACTCCACATCGTGGGCGGTCTGCACCCCAGCCTTCCCTTCAGCCACTACACGGGCTTCCTTCGGGCATTGAAGGCGCTCGACTCCCGACTGCAACTGAAGTGCTTCACGGCGATCGAGATCCTCCACCTCGCCTGGCTCGCCAAGAAGAGCGTACGAGACACCCTTCAGGAACTGAAGGATGCCGGGCTCGAATCGTTGACCGGTGGCGGTGCCGAGATCTTCCGGAAAGAGATTCGCCAGAAGATCGCACGCGGCAAGGAGTCCGCCGAGGAGTACCTCGATGTCCACCGGACCTGGCATGGGCTCGGTGGACGGAGCACCTGCACGATGCTCTACGGTCACCTTGAGTCGCATGCCGACCGGGTCCACCACCTGTCGCTCCTGCGCGGGTTGCAGGATGAGACCGGTGGGTTCACCGGCTTCATTCCCCTGCCCTATCAACCGGAAAACAATGGAATCCCGGTGAGGCATGCACCCACGGGAGCCGAACAGCTCCGGACGCTAGCGGTTGCGCGCCTGTTCCTCGACAACTTCGACCATGTGACGGCCTACTGGATCGGCATGGGCATGAAGCTCGCACAGATCGGGCTGAGCTACGGGGCCGACGACCTGCACGGCACGATTGTGGAAGAGCACATCTTCCACATGGCCGGGGCGCAGTCGCCACAGCTGCAGACCGAACAGGCCTTGGTCCGGGCGATCCGAGAGGCAGGGCGGACTCCGGTCCAGAGGAACACCTTCTATGAGCCGATCCGGACGTGGGACTCGGACCCATCGCAGGCCAGCGGTCAGGGCCGCTTGGTTTCGGAAACTGGCCAGGCTATCTCAGGGACATGACGACGATCGAGACCCGCATCCTCGAAGTGCTCCGCCTGCTTGAGACCGAGGTGGCCTCAGTGCCCCGACCCGACCTTCGGCCCCGACTCCGGGAGCTCGACGAGTTGCACGGAGGCCTGCCTTCGGATGCGGATCCGGAGCTGAGGCACTTCCTGCAGCGACGAAGCTACGAGAAAGCCCGATTGCTGCTCGAGGATCGAGCCGACGAGATCCAGCGCGGCGGCTGCACCCGTCACAGACACTGAACAGTCGCCGTGCATCAGGCGTCCTCACATTCCGATACGATCGCCGCTGTGGCGACCCCCGCTGGAACCGGTGGCATCGCCATGATCCGCATCTCTGGAACGCGGGCACTGGAGATCGCGGACGCCGTCTTCCGACGAATCGGGAACCCAGCTGGAACCCTTGCCGAGGCGATTTCACACACGGTCCACCACGGCTATGTCGAACGGGAAGGTATCCGCCTCGACGAGGTTCTTGCGACCGTCCTGAGGGCCCCTCGAACCTTTACTCGGGAGGACACCGTCGAGATTTCATGTCATGGGGGGCGGGTCGTTACCCGTCAGGTCCTGGAGTCCCTACTGGCAGCCGGGGCCAGGCTGGCGGAGCCGGGAGAATTCACGCTTCGGGCATTCCTGAACGGCCGTCTGGATCTGACCCAGGCGGAGGCCGTGGCCGACCTGATCGAGGCACGAACCTCGCTCGCGGCACGGGCCGCGGTCCAGCAGATGGGCGGACGCCTTTCAGAACGACTCAGAAGCCTTCGTGAGGACCTCCTGAACATCCTCGCCCATGTCGAGGCCCACATCGATTTTCCAGGGGAGGACATCGCACCCGACAGCCGGGAGCGGATGCTCGCACGACTTGGGGATGCACGGGATCAGGTCGAGCAGCTGCAGCGGACCGCCTCGGAGGGACGAATCCTTCGCGAGGGAGTCCGGGTCGCAATTCTGGGCCGTCCAAACGCCGGGAAATCCTCCCTGCTCAATCTGTTGCTGGGCAACGACAGGGCCATCGTCTCGGCGATTCCAGGAACGACGCGGGACACCGTCGAGGAATGTGCCACCGTCCGGGGTCTTCCTCTCGTGTTCATCGACACTGCCGGACTTCGGGAGACCGAGGATCCCATCGAGGCCGAAGGGATCCGGCGCAGCCTCAAGGCGGCGCGCGAGGCCGACCTCATCCTGCATGTCCTCGACGGCACCCAGCCACCGACCACCACGGCGGACTTCCTGGGGGAAGATCTGGCCCTCAAACCCACCATCCGTATCCGCAGCAAATCCGACCTTTCCACCGTCTGGGAGGATCCATTTCTTCGGGATGCGGTCGCGGTCAGCGCCACGACAGCGGAAGGGCTCGAGACCCTCCGATCGACCATGGACACACGACTGGGGACCCAGCACCTCTCGGCCGACGAATGGAGCGTGACAGTCAATGCCCGACAGGCCGCGGCACTCCATCGGGCAGAGGACAGCCTGACGCGGACGATCCGATCACTGTCCCATGAGGCCTCCCTCGATCTGGTGGCCCTCGATCTCCGCGCCGCCTTGGGTGCCCTCGGGGAAATCACGGGCCAGGTGACGACCGAATCGCTTCTCGACGCGATCTTCGGACAGTTCTGCCTCGGCAAATGAACCTCGGTTCCCGTCGAACCCGGGCACAAAAAAACCCGCACCCAATTGGGTGCGGGTCTTTCGAGGTTAATTCTTATCAACCCCCATTGTTGCCGATGGCCTCGACGGGGCAGCCTTCCATGGCTTCCTTGCAGGCGGCCTCCTCCTCGGGACCCTCAGGCTGCTTCTTCAAGTAGCTGTAGCCGCCGTCTTCCCAGCGGGCGAAGTTGTTGGGTGCCGTCTCGCGGCAGAGGTCACAGTCGATGCACTGGTTGTCGACGAAGAACCGGCCAGCGACGTTTTCGGAATACTTGTTGGCGATGTCAGCCATGGAGGTTTCGATTTTGGATTAAAACAACAAGATGATGGTTGGTCTCATCCGTCGACCCGGCAAGTGGCATTTTTTGAAAATCAGAGATGCCTGATCGATTCCATTTCGGAACACGCCCGGGCCTGGAAGGCACCATGCCTGGGACCTGGCCTTCGGACTTGGGATTGACCCGTGCCGACAAGTTTCGTTGGCTGGGTTCATCCCAAATGATGCGAAACTTCCTCCTTGGCCTGCTGTTGTTCGGCACGGTCGGAATCGGGCTTTGCGCCCCTGTCTGGACACCTCATCCCGGCGGTCGGAAGACCCAGCTCGCGGTCACTAACGGAGAGAAGGTCGGGTTCACCCTGATCTCCCCGGCCGACATCGGGATCGATTTCAGGAACGCGCTCGCGCCTGAACGGGCAAGGCTGTTCCAGAATCTGTTGAACGGATCCGGACTCGCTGCGGCGGACGTCGATGGAGATGGACTCGTCGACCTGTACTTCTGCCACAAGCAAGCCGCCAACCAGCTGTACCGGAATCTCGGTGGCGGACGCTTTACGAACATCACGCAGTGGGCCGGGGTGGGCTGCACCAACCAGACCTCCGTCGGTGCGGTCTTTGCCGATGTCGATGGCAACGGCTCCCCGGACCTCGTTGTCAGCGCCTTTGGTGGACCCAACACCCTGCTGCTGAATGACGGCCATGGGCAGTTCCGGGACGTGACCGGCACCTCGGGCATCATCGGGAAATCGGGCGCCACTTCGATGGCCCTGGGGGACATCGACAGCGATGGCGACCTCGACCTGTACCTCTGCAACTTCGCCGTACAGGCCATCCTGCGGGACGGCGGGGTCATCTCGACGCGAGTGGTCAACGGACAGCCCGAGGTCACAGGAAAATTCGCCAACCGCATCCGCATCATCAATGGCATCCTCTACGAATTCGGCGATCCCGACATGCTGCTCCGGAACGATGGAGGCGGCCATTTCAGCCCTGTGCCGTGGGAGACTGCCTTCATGGATCGCTCGGGGAAGCCGATGTCGGCGCCCTCGGACCTTGGCCTGGCGGTCCAGATGCGGGACACCAACGGGGACGGCCACATGGACATTTTTGTCTGCAACGATTTCCAGACCCCGGATCGGCTGTGGCTCGGCGATGGGAAAGGACACTTTCACGAGGCCGGCGAGTTCACATTCCGAAACATGAGCCTCGCTTCCATGGGGGTCGATTTCGCCGATCTCGACCGCGACGGGCGCTACGACTTCTGCACGGTCGAAATGCTGAATCGCGACCTGAACCAGCACCTGCGGACGTCGGGCGGGCGAATGCCGCTGCAAAGGACTCCAGGGCTCGGGCAGGAACGGGAGGAATTTGCACGGAACTGCCTCTACTGGAGCCGTGGGGACGGCACCTATTCCGAGATCGCTACCTACGCCGGTGTGACAGCGACAGGATGGTCCTGGGCACCTGTGTTTCTGGACGTGGACCTCGACGGCTGGGAGGACCTTTTGGTGTCGAATGGACACGCCCACGACGTCAACGACCGCGACATCAATGAACGGCTCAAGTCGCGACCCAACCAGAACGTGCAGGCGACAAAGTCGGTGCTGTTCGAATTCCCCCGTCTTGAGGTCCCAAAATTTGCCTTTCGGAACCGACGCGATCTCAAATTCGAGGATGTCAGTGCCGCTTGGGGATTTGATTCCCGCCGGATCGCCCATGGAATGATCACCGCCGATATCGACGGGGACGGGGATCTCGATGTGTTGATGAATGCCTTCGAGGGTCCACCCCTGATCTATCGGAACAACGCCAACAGTCCCCGGGTCGCGGTCCGACTGAAGGGCGCCTCCCCGAACACCGCAGGGGTCGGAGCCGAGATCGTAGTCCGTGGCGGCCCGACTGAGCAGCGTCAGATGATTCTGGCCGGGGGCACGTACCTGTCGCACTGCCAGACACAGCGGACGTTTGCGGCAGGTGAAGGTTCGATGGAAATCGAGGTGCGCTGGCCCTCGGGACGTTGGTCGATGGTGCCGGACATTCGAGCCAACCACCTGTATGAGATCGACGAGACCGCGTCGGGTAATCCAGGAAACGGAAAACCCAATCCAGTCTCACCGCCGACGCCTTGGTTCTCGGATGCCAGTGCGCGCCTGGACCATCGTCACATCGAGCCATTCTTCGACGACTACGCGACCCAACCACTGTTGCCACAGCGTTACAGCCAGCTTGGTCCAGGTGCCGCCTGGCTGGACCTCAATGGCGACCGACATGAGGACCTCATCATCGGATCGGCCCGAGGGAATTCCCCGTCAGTCTTTCTGGGCGATGGCCAGGGGGGATTCATCAGGAGTGTCGTCTCCGGATCCCCCTTCCCCGACGATCTCGGAGCCTTGGTGGGATCCCTGCGGGATGATGGAACTGCATTCGTTCTCGCTGGATGTGCTGGACTCGAGTCCAGCGGCACCACGCGGAATGCATCGATATTGCGCTGGACTTGGACATCCGGGGGGCTTGCACCGGAAGCACCACTCCCCCCCCTCCCGGCCAGCATCGGGGCACTGACCTTGGGGGACGCCGATGGCGACGGAGACCTCGACCTCTTCGCAGGCGCACGCCTCAAGGTCCGCCGATGGCCGGAGCCCGGAGGATCCCGTTTCTTTCGAAACAACTCAGGAACATGGGTTCCGGAAGGGGACGAATTATGGGCACTGGTGGGTCCCGTGGCCGATGCCGTAATGGCCAATGTTCATGGGGATTCGCGCCCAGAGCTGATCATCGCCACGGAATTGGGTCCCATCGAGATCTTCACGCGCGGGACCGAAGGCTGGAGTCGGCTCACCCAACGGCTTGGACTGGCCACACTCACGGGATGGTGGAACAGCGTCGCGGTCGGGGATTTCGATGGGGATGGACGGTTGGATGTCGTTGCGGGCAACCGCGGCCGCAACACCAAGGCCGAGATCTGGGGGGATGGCAAGGTCGGCATCCTGTGGGGCGAGACCGATGGCAGCAGTGCCATCGCCGTGCTTGAGGTCGCATCCCAAGGCAACCGACAATATCCGCTCAGGGATAGGCGACAGCTCTCCGTCCAGCTCCAAGATCTCGCGACCCGAATCCCAAGCCACGCCACTTTTGCCTCCTCCGACGTGCCGGACATCATCGGCAAGGCAGCGGCAGGGCTGCAACGAGCAGCTGCGGCTCACCTCGACTCGGTGGTTCTGCTGAATCGCGACAACCACTTCGAGATCCATCCACTGCCCCGGGAGGCCCAATGGGCGCCGGTGTTTGGCATCGGTGTCGCCGACTTCAACGGTGATGGATTCATGGATTTGGCCCTTGCCCAAAATCTCTTCGCACTCCATCCGGACGACTGCCGACTCGACGCCGGATTGGGTCTTTTGCTGAGCGGCAATGGGAAGGGCGAGTTCATTCCCTTGCCGGCCAGCCAGAGTGGAATCCGTCTTAATGGCGAGCAGCGAGCAGCAGCACCGGCAGACTATGATGAGGACGGACGCGTTGACCTCGTCATCACCCAAAACGGAGCCGGATCGGCGCTATTCCACAACGAGTCTCCAAGGCGAGGTTTGAGGGTCCGACTGAAGGGACGGCCTGGTAACCCGATTGGCCTCGGAGCCATTCTCCGGCCGCTTCGGTCAGGGAAAGCCGGTGCCTCACAGAGTCCTACAGCGGGAGGAGGTTATTGGGCTCAACCGAGCCACGTCCAAGTGATCGGAGGCGAACGCCCCGACGCGTTGGAAGTCCACTGGCCGGACGGTCGAACAACCCGCGAAACGATAGGCCCGGGAGCCAAAGAAGTCTTGATGGACTGGGCGACGAGCCCGGTGCGTCAGTAGCCGAGAGCCTGCTTCCGTTCCATCGCCTTCCGGAGCTGTCCTTGGGCTGGGCCCATGGAGGGCTCAAGTCGGATTGCGGTCTGGAAGGCGGCGATGGCTTCGTCAACACGGTCCAGCACGAGCTGGGATCGCCCGAGATTGAACCACGCCTCGGCAAAATCGGGATTCAGCTGCACCGCCTTTGCAAACTGCGGAATGGCATTAGTCATTTGACCAGCACTCGCAAACGCACTACCAAGATTGTTGTAGGTCCGGCTGTTCTTGGGATCGGCCGCTAGGGCGGTTTGGAGGTGATGGATAGCCTCATCGAACCGTTTTGCCCGAACAAAGAGGTTGCCGAGATTGCTGTGCGCCTCCGCATATGTAGGCACCAGCCGGATAGCGGTCTCGTAGTGGCTGATGGCATCGTTCGTCCGGCCCTGACGCGCATAGAGGAAACCAAGGTTGAAGTGCGCTTCCTCGTAGTCCGGTGACTGCTTGAGAAGGGTCAGATAGGCCGCCTCCGCCTCTCCGGTCCGGCCCTTGGAGGCGAGCTCGTCGGCCGCGATCAACTCAGCCATCCGGGGATCCGCAGCATCACCGAGATCGGGCAACGGGGTGGCCCCATCGATCCCATTCGTGGATGCAACAACGGATGGAGTGGACTGGGGCGAACCCGATGATCCGTCCGCAGTCCGCGTTGAAGGAACATCCTGTCCGCAACCCGAGAACAGCAATATCAATGACGTTGCCGCAGGAGCCAGTGAGCCGCGAAACAATGCCAAAAAGAGAAAACCGCAGGAGAGTCCGCCCGGCCACATTTTGACCGAGACAGTTCCTGCGGTTCGGAGGGGATCGGGACTACTTGGCAGGAACTGCGGGGTTTGCATCCGGTCCACTCTGGGCGATCGAATCCACCCACTCAAGGACGGCCTCCTGAGCCGAGTCACCAGGACGCTGGCCTAACTTGACAATTCGGGTATATCCGCCAGGGCGGGTCTTGAAAACAGGGGCGATGCGCTCAAAAACGATGTGAACGACATCGCTCGAAGCACGCCATTTTTCGCGAAGCACTTTGCCTTTTACAGTTGGGGTGCCGACGAAATGGCTCCTAGGTTGTTGGCGCAACTTGGCGGAGACGAGCCGACGACAGTGGACGTTCTTGGCAATCGCCTTGGCCTTGGCCTTCTCGTCAGGAGCAGCTGCTGCCTCAGAAAGGGCCTGTTGGCCCTGCTTTCCGAGCGTGATGATCTTCTCAGCGACCGAACGGGCAGCCTTGGCCTTGGGTACGGTGGTGATGACGCGGTTATGCTGGATTAGGCTGCACACCAAGTTCGCGAGCATCGCGTTCCGGTGGTCGCTCTTGCGTCCCAGTTTGTTCGTCCGCTTAAGGTGGCGCATGGAATTGAAATTGAGTTAGAGGGTGCGGGAATCGGCGCCTGCAGTCTCGGCGAGGAGTGCAGGGTCGATATTCATACCTAAGGCAAGGCCCAAGGCGGAGAGCTTTTCTTTGATTTCATTCAAGGACTTCTTTCCAAAGTTCCTATACTTCAACATCTCTTGCTCAGTCTTCATAGCCAGTTGGCCGACCGTTGTGATGTTGGCGTTGTTGAGGCAGTTCGCTGCCCGAACGCTCAGCTCAATCTCATTGACCGACATGTTGAGCAGCTTGCGTAGCTTCGACTTCTCGTCATCGACTGGTTTCTGCTCCTCCTCGAACTCCACAGCGTTTTTGTCATAGCCAACAAACACATCAAGGTGGTGCTGGAGGATCGCAGAAGCTTGGGTCAATGCGTCATCCGGAGAGATTCTGCCATCAGTCCAAATCTCGAGGATGAGCTTGTCGTAATCCGTCTTCTGACCTACTCGGGCTTGCTCCACGTTGTAGCGGACGCGCGACACAGGAGAGAAAAGCGAATCAATGGCAATTACTCCGATCGGTTGATCAAGTTTCTTATTTTCATCACCCGGACAAAACCCTCGACCCACACGAACCTCGAGCTCCATTTCAAACTTCTTTTTCTTGTCTATCGTGCAGATGTGCTGGTCAGGATTCACAACCTCAACACCCTGATTCAATTCAATATCACCCGCCGTGACAGCACCCTCCTTGTTGACGGAAAGTAGCAGCGTTTGAGTCTCGCGACTGACGGCCTTGAAACGAACCTTTTTAAGGTTCAATACTATATCAGTCACATCCTCAACCACTCCGTCAACCGTGGTAAATTCGTGCATGGCTCCGTCGATTTTTATCGAAGTGATAGCCACCCCTTCAAGTGAGCTTAGGAGAACACGACGGAGCGAGTTGCCAATGGTGTGCCCATAGCCCGTCTCAAATGGCTCCGCAATGAAGCGTGCATAAGTTTCGGTTGCCGTGGTCTCATCCTTGGCGAGACGTTTGGGTAATTCAAACCGAGCGAGTCTAACTGGCATAATATTTTGGGTGCAATTTCAATCTGAACGATCCATCCCTCTCCCGCAGGTGGGTCATCCCGTATAATTGCTTTTGGAGAACTTCTTGCACTTGGGGACTTATCGGGAGTAAAACTCGACGATCGCCTGCTCATTGGCGACCGGATTGATCTCCTCACGAGATGGAACGCGGAGGAGTTTGATTTTGAGGTGGTCCCGGTCAAGTGCTACCCAGTCTGGAACAACCCGGGCAGTCGATCCCTCAAGACATTTGCCGGCCAACTGCTTGCTAACTGCGTGATCCTTGACCTCGACGACATCGTTTACCTTTACCAAGTAACTAGGAACACTGACCTTTCGGCCGTTTACTTTGACGTGACCATGGCTCACAAGCTGTCGGGCCTGCGGACGGGTAATCCCGAAACCGCCATGGTAGACGACGCTGTCGAGACGAGTTTCCAATAGTTGAAGCATCTTCTCGCCGGTGACACCGCGCATCCGAAGCGCCTTCTCATAGACGCGGCGGAATTGGCGCTCCTGCAGCCCGTAGAAGTAGCGGAGCTTTTGTTTCTCCATCAACCCGATCGCGTAATCGCTGAATTTGCGACGCGACTTAGGGCCGTGGACACCCGGAGGATAATTGCGGCGCTCCAGATATTTTGATGCCCCAAATATCGGGATGCCAAAACGGCGACTGACGCGTGTGCGAGGACCTGTGTAACGAGCCATGACTTTGAAAGGGATTGGTTATTAGACGCGCCGCTTTTTGCGGGGACGGCAGCCATTGTGAGGAATCGGAGTAATGTCCCGGATCATTGATATTTCAAGACCTACGGCTTGAAGGGCGCGAATCGCGGATTCCCGTCCCGAACCAGGTCCATTCACGCGAACCTCAACCTCACGCAAACCGTGGGACATTGCCTGCCGTGCGGCATCTTGCGCAGCCTGCTGTGCCGCGAAGGCGGTGCTCTTGCGGGAACCCTTGAAACCAACCCGCCCAGCGGTACTCCAACCGATCGTGTTGCCTTGGACGTCCGTGATCGTAACCACCGTGTTGTTGAAGGTGGCCACTATGTTCGCGATGCCGACGGGAATGTTCTTAGCGCCCTTGGCTCGGATGATCTTGGCTGGCTTTAGCTCATCACCCAGCAGCTCTGCAGCGGTGGGAGCAGCTGCAGCGATCGGCGGAGTTCCGGTAACTGGAGCCGGGGTGGGGGCCTCTTGGAGAGCAGCGCCCTTGGACTTATTTTCTTCAGCCATATGGAATCGGAGATCGAACTTTGGATAAAATCAATGTACGCCCGTCTTGGCGTTCGGGTTGCGCTGAACACCGACGGTTTTTCTCGGACCTTTTCGGGTTCGTGCGTTGGTTTGGGTGCGCTGACCACGGACCGGCAAGCTGCGCAAATGACGCTGGCCTCGGTAGGACTTGATCGCTTGAAGACGCTTCAAGTTGATGCCCAACTCTCGGCGAAGGTCGCCTTCGATGACATATTTGCCATCTTGGATCGCCTTCACGATTTGGGACAGCTGTTGCTCCGTCAAGTCCCGGGCGCGGACCGAGCGGTCCACTCTCGCCCGCTCGAGGACCTCGACCGAGTTGACCGGGCCAAGGCCGTATATGTAGCGAAGAGCGATGTCGATTCGCTTTTCACTGGGAATGTCAACACCAAGGATACGTGGCATAATTGGGAATTTCTAACCTTGCCGCTGCTTGTGACGCGGATTCGAGCAGATCACGCGGATCACGCCCTTCCGACGAACGATCTTGCAATTCTCGCAAAGCTTTTTAACTGACGCACGAACTTTCATTTTGAAATTAGGCTATTCTCGGAAGCCTCAATAGAGAGGCTTCCCTTCATCTCGTGTCAAAATCTCTGGGTCACCATCCGTCACCAGAACCGTATGTTCGTAGTGAGCTGATAGTTGGCGGTCCCTTGTAACAACAGTCCAGCGATCCTTCAATATTTCGACTCCAGGAGTCCCAACATTTACCATCGGCTCGATGGCAATTGTTAATCCGGAGACGAGCCGACAGTTATACCGATCGTCAACGTAATTTGGAATTTGGGGTTCTTCATGAACCGATCGCCCAACTCCATGGCCGACAAATTCTCGAACTACATTGAAGCCGTGGGTTTCCACATGAGTTTGGATTGCTTTGGAAATGTCGGAAACCTTATTGCCAGCTCGAGCTTGCGCGATGCCCAAATAGAGGGAATCGACGGTCACATCCATTAGTTTTTGAGCCGACGGGGAACAACCACCGACGGCGACCGTCATGGCAACATCCCCAACGAACCCACGGAAACGGACTCCCACATCCAACTTTACCAAATCGCCATATTGAAGGCGGCGCTCAGAGCCGATTCCATGCACAACACCCTCGTTAACGGATATGCAACAGTTGGAAGGGAAATTGCGGTAACCGAGGAAGGCGCTTACAGCACCTTGGGATTCGATTAACAAACCAACTGTGCGATCTAACTCCAATGTTGTGATACCAGGGCGAATTGTTGCAGCAGCATCGCGCAAGACTTTAGCCGCAATGAATCCTGCCCGCCTCACCAACGAAACCTCGGACGGTGTCTTGGGCTGTGGTGTGGGCACCGGTAAAAAGTCGATTATCAACCGACCAAATTTGACAAAGAACGGAGACGAAAATTAGCCGCGACCTTTGACTCTTCCCTTCTTTAGGAATCCGTCATAGTGGCGCATCAATAAGAACGATTCCATCTGGCGCATGGTATCCAACAAGACGCCGACTGTGATCAGCATCGATGTTCCTCCAAAAAACTGCGTTATGGAATAGTCCAAGTTCAGAAACCGGGTCATCAAGGTGGGGATCAAGGCGATGATCACCAGGAATACACCCCCCGCGAAGGTGATTCGATTCATGATTCGATGCAGAGCATCTGCGGTAGCCTGTCCTGGGCGGATTCCAGGAATATATCCACCATGTTTTTTTAAATCGTCGGCGACTTGAAGCTCATTGAATTGGGTAGCCACCCAAAAATAGGAGAAAAAGAGGATCATCAATGCCTCGGCAACGAAATAGAACCAACTTGAGTAGCTGAAGAGTGTACCTATCTTGATAAACACTTCCAAATTGTAGACCTGCCCAAGCTTTTGGAAGAGCATACCCGGGATCATCAGGATAGCCTGAGCGAAGATGACTGGCATCACCCCGGTGTAGTTTACCTTGAGTGGGATGTACGAAGTACCACCGGAGTAGACTTTCCGTCCCACGGCTCGTTGAGCGTACTGTACCGGAAGCTTCCTCTGCCCCTGGCTAATCATTATCACGCCAGCCACAACCACAACCAAGAGAATGAGAAGGAATACCCCATACATCCAATTGGTGGTTCTCGGCATATCAGCAGGAGGGAAGAACTTGAACCAAAGATCTTTGATGGCGATTGGAAGACGAGCCAAGATACCGATAGTAATTATCAACGAAACACCATTGCCAATACCGCGCTCTGTGATTTGCTCTCCAAGCCACATTAGCAGCAGCGTCCCGGTAGTGAGGATCACAGTCGTCTGGATTCTGTAAACCCATGGGTTGTCGATGAGCACAAGACGACCCGTAAATCCTGGGAAAGTCGCCTCAGGGTTCTGCCACCCAAGGGCCATTACCAATCCTTGGCCGAGACAGAGCAAAACAGTGAGATACCGCCCGTAGGCTACTATTTTAGATCTCCCGCCCTCCTCCCGAACAAGTTTATTCAATCCTGGAATTACGGCGGATAGCAATTGTATGATGATGGTGGCACTAATGTAAGGCATGATCCCCAATGCACCCACGGCACAACGCTCAATGGCACCACCCGTGAAAAGACTGTAAAGAGCGACAACGGAGTTTCCGCCTCCGCTTTGCTCGGCTAGCTTTTGGAAGTATGCGGATAGCTCTGCTCCGTTAAGTCCCGGGACCGGAGTCATCGAGACAAGACGTGCCACGATCAAGACAAGCCCCGTGAAGAGGATTCGGGAACGAAGCTCCGGAATCTTCAAGCAATTCGAGAAGGTCTTGAAAAGTTGGCCGAGCATTGGGGAACAAAATAGGATGACTGCCGTTTAGGAGACGGATTCAGCGTGGCCACCGAGACGTTCAATCGCTTCCTTTGCCGCGCCACTGAATGCCGATACCCTTACGGTCAACTTCTTGCTGAGAATACCCCGAGCCAAAATCTTGATCGGCAGGACTTGACCGTTTGCCAACCCAGCCCTACGGATGGTTGGCTCGTCCACTACAGCACCATCGGCAAACGCGTTCAAAGAGTCCAAGTTTACCGGGGCATACTCAATTGCAAAACGCGCGTTGTTAAATCCGCGTTTCGGCAGCCGGCGAATCAACGGCATTTGTCCGCCTTCGAAACCGATCCTTATTGAACTACCGGACCGTGCGGACTGCCCCTTGCCGCCGCGGCCTGAAGTTTTGCCATGGCCGCTAGATTCGCCAGCACCTAAACGCTTCCTTCGATGTTTGGCACCCGGACGGGGTTTGATGGAATGCAGTCTCATATCTGGTCAAGAGGATTGGTGGGCCGAATTTCGGATCTCGATGCCGCGGGACCGGAGGATATCATCTCGATGGCGAAGCTGCATGAGTGCGTCAAGTGTAGCTTTGGCGACATTAGCGGGATTTTTTGACCCCAACGACTTGGAGAGAACGTCCCGGACACCCACAGACTCGACAACGGCTCGGACTGTCTTGCCGCAGATCAAGCCAGTGCCTGGACTGGCGGGCTTGAGGAGAACGCGTGCCCCATCGTATTCAGCCAAGACCTCGTGAGGAATTGTCTTGTCCTTCAAGGCGACAAGAGCCAATTGCGATTTAGCCCCTTCTCCAGCTTTGCGAATCGCATCGGCGACCTCATTTCCCTTCCCGAGACCGAGGCCAACACGCCCTTGTTTATCACCTACCACGACTAGGGCGCTGAAGCTGAAACGACGTCCACCTTTGACGACCTTTGCGGATCGATTGACGAAGATCGTCTTTTCAACAAATCCGTTATCGCGATCGCCTTCGGGCTCTTGGTTGCGACGACGAGGACGGTTCCCACGATCGCCACGATGATCACGACCTCTATCTGGACGGTCGCCTCGAGAGGGGGGCGGCACTGGCGGCTGCTGGATTGATTCTACCTTGTTTTCTTCAGACACAATCGTTCCTCCGATGGCGGTTAGAATTTGAGGCCCCCTTCGCGGGCGGCATCTGCCAAGGCCTTCACCTTGCCATGGTAACGGGCGCCACTCCGATCGAACACGACTTGGGATATTCCGACCGCTAAAGCGTTTTGGGCGGCACGCTTTCCGAGGACTAGGGCAGCTTTTCCATTGGCACCCTTCTGCTCCCCAACAGCGACCTTGTCGCGGGTTCCAGCCGACGCGAGAGTCCGGCCGCACAAGTCGTCGACAAATTGCACGTAGATGTGCGCTCCTGTGAACTTGACGCTCATTCGAGGTCGATCGGCTGTGCCAACCACCTTTTTCCGCAGACGCCACTGGCGCAATTGGAGGCGACGGGCTTTTTCTTGAGGTTTCATCAAAACGATCAGTGTTGGAATTATTGGACGGTCTTGCCTTCCTTGCGGATGACCTTCTCGCCAACGTAGCGAACTCCCTTGCCCTTGTAGGGCTCTGGCGGATAGAAGCTCCGAAGCTCGGAAGCCACCCGGCCAACAAGTTCCTTATCTATGCCTTCAATGGAAAGCTTAGTATTCTCCTCGATCGTCACCTTGATCCCATCGGGTATCGGATAAAGAATGGGATGGCTGTATCCGAGGGCCATGTTCACGATTTTACCTTGAACGGCAGCCTTGAATCCCACGCCTTGGATTTCGAGCTTCTTGGAAAACCCGTCGGTGACACCCTTCACCAAGTTGTTTACCAACGCACGGGCCAAACCGTGCATCGCCTTGGCTTCCGAACTCTCACCAACGCGGGAAATAAATACGGAGCCATCTTCAACCTTGGCGTCGGTTAGTTTGGGAAGCGAGAGATCGAGCTTGCCCCTGGGACCCTCGACCATAACACGGCAACCGCTGACCGAAACCTTGACCTTCGGCGGTATAGCTACAAGTTTCTTTCCAATTCGGGACATAGGCGTTTGAGGCTTCGAACTACCAAACAAAACACAAGACTTCCCCACCCAGCTTATTCTTCCGGGCTTGAACGTCAGTCATCACCCCTTTCGGCGTGGAAAGAACAGCGACACCCATACCACCGAGGACGCGAGGAATCTCGCGGGAATTGACGTATCTGCGAAGCCCCGGGGTACTCACCTGACGTAGCCCGGTGATAACGCTTTTCCGGCCCTGATAGCGGAGGGAAATTTTTAGCGACTTCTTCACATCGCCCTCGACGTCCACTGAACCGAGATAACCCTCCCGGCTGAGAACACGGGCGATGGACTCCTTGAACGCAGAGTGCGGCAACGACAAGTCAGCATGGCCCGCAGTACCGGCGTTCCGGATACGGGTGAGGAGGTCGGAGATGGGATCGTGCATGGTGATAGGAATTACCAGCTAGCCTTGGTGACGCCCGGGATCAACCCGTTCAGCGCGGCCTCGCGAAAAGTCAGTCGTGAAACGCCGTACTTGCGGATGAAGGCATGTCTGCGGCCGCTAAATTGGCAGCGATTCACGAGCCGAACCGGGCTTGCATCTCTTGGAAGACAGGCAAGGGCCTTGTAGTCCCCCTTGGCCTTCAATTCGGCGCGCAAGGCAGCGAACTTCTTGACGGTGGACGCCTTGCGCTTGTTGCGTTCAAGCCAGCTTTTTTTTGCCATAGGTCCTAAAGGTTCCTGTTACTTGGAGAAGGGCATTCCCATCATCTTGAGAAGATCATAGGCCTCCTCGTCAGTAGAGGCGCTGGTCACGATGGTGATGTCCATGCCTTGCTGCCGCTTGATCTTGTCGAGCTCGATCTCGGGGAAGATTGTTTGGTCCGGCAATCCTAAGGAATAGGTTCCGCGACCGTCGAATTTTCTCGATGATATTCCACGGAAGTCACGGATCCTAGGCAGGGCGGCGGTGATAAGCCTATCGAGGAATTCGTACATGACACCCCGTCGAAGAGTGACCTTGCAGCCGACATTCTGCCCCTGACGCAGCTTGAAATTTGCGATGCTTTTCTTGGCCTTGGTCACCACGGGCTTGCGCCCCGTGATCATTCCCAACTCCTTCACCGCCTCCTCAATGGATCCTTTTTCAGAATCCGACCGAACCCCCATGTTGATGACAATCTTCTCGATACGGGGCACTTGATGGGGATTGGCGTAACCTCGCTTGGTTTTTAGCGCAGGCGCAACTTCGGTCGCGTACTTGGTCTGGAGACGTGGAATCATGGTTCCGGAATACGGGTGAAATCAGACAATCAGCTCTTCTTGGAATGGCGGGCTTGGCGGCGTTCGAATTCGTCAACTTTCATTACATTCGAGACGTGCACAGGACCTTCGAGCCACAAAAGGCCGCCTTCAGCATTCTGTTGACTTTTGCGCAAGTAGTGGAGCACTGGCTTGACCAAACGACGACGCTCATCCCCCTCTCTCGAGCGCTCGTCAGCTCCTTCCAAAACCACCGAGGAGCTCGAGGTAAGAATCTCGCGGATTTTACCACGACGCCCTCTAGCGGACCCCGCGATCACTACGACCTCATCGCCGCGGCGTACATGGAAACGCTGTTTCTTTTGATCGCTCATATCTATTCCTCAGATGACCTCTGGCGCCAACGAGATGATCTTCATGAATTTCTTCTCGCGGAGTTCCCTAGCAACGGGGCCAAAAATGCGGGTTCCACGAGGATTGTTTTCTTTGTCGATGATCACGACCGCATTGCGATCGAACCGAAGATAAGAGCCGTCAGCGCGGCGGATAGGCTGACGAGTCCTGACAATAACAGCATTTTGAACCTCACCCTTTTTCACCGAACCATCAGGAGCAGCTTCCTTGATGTGGACCTTAATGACGTCGCCTACGTGGGCATAGGCCTGATTCTTACCGATCACGCCGATCGCCCAAGCGACCTTGGCGCCGGTGTTGTCGGCCACATCGAGACTCGAACGGATTTGGATCATAAAATCCCAGGTTTACTCTACTTGGACTCGGCTTTTACGGAACCGTCCCTATTGAGAACTTGAACGAGCCTCCAACGCTTGGTCCGGGAGAGAGGGCGGGTTTCCTGGATCCGGACGATGTCTCCAACGTCAGCAATCTCACCTTCGTCATGGGCGTAGAACTTGCCGAATGAAGTGACCACTTTGCCGATACCCGGATGACGGAAGCGGCGTTCCACTCGGACCACGATCGTTTTGGACATCTTGTCGGAGACGACTTCTCCAACGCGCTCTTTGCGATGCCCTCGGACTGGGGTTTGTTCAGCCATGGTAATGTTTTGTAGGGCTTAGGCGCGCTGACGGAGTTGAATGATCCGAGTTTCGCATTGGGCGATTTCTCTACGGATTGCGCGGAGACGATGGGTCTTCTCCAATCGAGCTGTCGCCTTCTGGACCCGGAGGTTGAAGAGCTCTTGACGGAGATCCCGGGCACGAGCCCCGAGCTCTTGCGAGGTCAACTCCTTCAAATTTTGAAACTTAGCCTTAGCCATATTGCAGCGGATTTACGCCAGCTTGTGACGCACGATGAATTTTGTTGAGATCGGCAGCTTGTTGGCCGCGAGACGCATAGCCTCGCGAGCGACCGCCTCAGGAACCCCATCAACCTCGAAGAGGATGTTTGCAGGGCGAATGACGGCAACCCAGGATTCGACTCCGCCCTTTCCGGTTCCCATTCGAACCTCAAGCGGCTTCTTGGTGAAGCTCTTGTCAGGGAAAATCCGGATCCAGACCTTTCCCCGACGCTTCATGAAGCGAGTGATTGCGACTCGAGCAGCTTCAATCTGCTTCGTGTCCATCCAGCACCGCTCGAGCGCCAGCAGACCATACTCTCCGAATGCAACGCTGTTGCCCCTCGAGGCCAAACCTCGTCGGCTTCCGCGGTGCATCTTACGGTACTTAACCCTGGCGGGCATCAATGCCATACAAGAATCTCCTGAAATTTAGGGTTTTGCCGGTGGGGCGGATTCGGAACGGGCGCCAGGAATGATCGGAGAGGCAGAAATCGACTTGAGGTCGGACCGCTTGACCTCCCCTTTGCATATCCAACACTTGACTCCCAGCTTTCCATAAACCGTCTGGGCTTCCGCGAATCCAAAATCGATGTTGGCGCGAAGAGTATGAAGCGGAACCCGACCTTGATGGTAGGTCTCAACCCGTGACAACTCAGCCCCGCCAAGCCGACCCGAGCAACGGATCTTGATCCCTTCGACACCAAATTCCATCGCAACTTGGATGGACTTCTTCATGGCGCGACGGAACGAAATGCGACGTTCGAGCTGCATCGCGACGCTCTCTGCGACCAATTGAGCATCGGTTTCCGCCTGCTTGACCTCTTGGATGTCGACGTAGACCTCCTTGCCCGTGAGCTTGGAGAGCTCCTCCTTGAGCTTGTCGATTTCGGACCCTTTTCGCCCGATCACAACACCGGGACGAGCAGTGAAGATCGTCACACGACATCGACTAGCCGCCCGCTCGATCTGGATTTTGGGCACCGCCGCCGCTTCGAGCTTTCTCTTGAGGGTGTCCCGGATGATGCGATCCTCGGTGAGCAGACCACCGAAATCACGCTTGCTTGCATACCACTTGGAACGCCACTCACGGTTGAGGGGGATCCGGAGGCCGATAGGGTTGGTTTTCTGGCCCATGTTTAGATTCTTTCGGACAGGATGATCCGGACGTGGCAGGAGCGCTTGATTATAGGCCCCGCTGATCCGCGGGCCTTGGGAGTAAACCGGCGAAGACCTCCAGCGGTCTCCGCTGCGGCCCGGGAGATCACCAGATTTTCCGCCCTGAGTCCGTGATTGTTCTCGGCGTTCGCAATGGCTGAACGCAGGGTCTTGGCGACCACACGAGCGGACTTTCGGGGAACATGCTGGAGAATGGCCAAAGCCTCCCCTGCAGGCAGACCCTGCACCTGACGCACGACTTCGCGCATCTTTTGGGCGGACATCCGGAAGTTTTTAGTTACGGCCTGGACTTGCATGGTGTTGGGCTACTTGGCTTCGGCCTTGGCGGTGTGGGCACCGTGCTTCTTGAACGTGCGGGTGAAGCTGAATTCCCCCAGCTTGTGACCTACCATGTTTTCGGTGACGAATACGGCGTTGAAGACCCTGCCGTTGTGAACATTGAAGGTCATCCCTACGAACTCCGGAGTGATCGTCGTGCGACGAGACCACGTCTTGATCGGAGCTCTAGCCTTTGAATCCTTCGCCTTGTCGACCCTTCGTTGCAGGCTGGGATCAACATACGGACCCTTTTTGAGTGAACGACCCATAGTCTTCTTACTTGAGTTTCATGGGACGGCCATCGCGCCGGACCAATATAAACCGATTAGAGAGTTTCCTCCGGTTACGCGTCCTATACCCCTTGGCGAGCAAACCCCAAGGCGAGGTCAGGTGCTGACGCCCACCGCCACCCTTGGACTTACCCTGACCGCCACCATTGGGGTGATCGACAGGGTTGCGAACCATGCCTCGAGACATCGGTCGAATTCCCAGATGCCGAGCCCGACCAGCCTTGCCCAATACGACATTCTCCCACTGAGCATTTCCCACTTGCCCGATCGTGGCGAAGCATTGTTCGTGAACCCTTCGAATTTCCCCCGAGGGCAATCGAATCTGGGCGTAGCCGCTATCTCGAGACATCAACGTCGCATGCGAACCTGCAGAACGAACCATCTGAGCACCGCGCCCAGGGAGAAGCTCGATATTGTGAATCGCCAATCCAACGGGGATGTTCGACAACGGAAGTGCATTCCCGGTGGTGGGAGAGGCCGCCGGACCACTCATCACAGAATCACCCACCCTCAATCCGTCCGGACAGAGAATATAGGCCCGCTCGGAATCCACATACTCGATCAACGCAAGACGAGCCGTTCGATTCGGATCGTATTCGACCGCAATCACCTTCGCCACAACACCAACCTTGCCGCGGCGGAAATCAACCGTACGAATCTTTCTTTTGTGACCACCACCCCGCGCACGGACGGTGACGCGGCCATGATTGTTTCGCCCGCCAGTCCCCTTCTTCGTAAAGACGAGGGACTTCTCGGGACGAGACTTCGTAACGTCCGAAAAATCTTCCACCGTGACATAACGGGTCGACGGCGTGAGCGGCCTAAATGTTTTCACGAATTGGTCAGCGTTTGCGCGGGACGTCTGTCCTCGCGGATCCGGCCATCACTCCCGCTTGCTTGGGGCTCACGGTTATCGGCTGGACTCGATCCGATTCCTCTTCATGAAGAAGCGAAACGGAGCGAGGAGATTACCCACTGAGCAACTCGGTTCAATACCTTTTTGAAGTTTTTTCAGGGTGGCGCGAAGCGGCGGAGGCCGGGGCCTCCAGTTCTCTCAACCGAGGGGTTCACCTATTCGCGCCAATTCACGGCGGGCCGCCTGTCGGGTCCGGCAGAGGATGGTGTCCACTGTGCCCCTGCGCATTCCGAAATGCTGGGCCACCTGGACCGGTGTCCAGCCATCGAACGAGATCAGGTGGTAGATAGTGAAGTCCTTTGGCGAGACGATCTGCCGCAAGCGCGGGAGCAGGAGCTGCTTGAAATCGCGGTCGGTCACATCCGCGAAGGTGTCACCAGCCAGTGAGGCCGGCGTGCCGACACCGTCCGGATTTCACTCCTCACCCGATTCACTCTCGATCGGACTGGTCTACAGACGCCTTCTCCGTTGAGCGTCGATCGCGCACCACATTGTCAGCTGCCCCAACCAGCGTCTGAAGGCCCCGGGCCTTCCTCCCGTCGCGAACAGACCCATGTTACGGGCAACCCGCGAAAAGACTTCCTGCCCCACCTCATCAGCCTCGGCTGTCGTCAAACCCCGCTGACGTGCGATGTTCAAAACCAAACTGCGGTATCGGTCGTAGAACTGCCGCCACCCATCGTCGTCATCCAGATCCTTGACCCGGTTGATCAATGTCGCGCTCGTGCGTCGACCGATATCCAAAGACGTACTCACAGCTTGGAGAACGACGGCTGCGGTAAATTTCCTACAGAAGATCATCGAAGCCAATCCCCGAGGCGCAGCGCTCGCCCTTCGGCACTTCCTTTGAAACTGAGGAGCTTTAAAAAGGCAAGCCGGGTATTAAAATGGGTATTAGAATGGGCATCGACCATAAGTCTGCCATGCCGGCAGCGGGCATTCCAGTGGCGAAACGTCTTCCATCAAGGCTCATGGAACGAATTCAACGACGGACTGTCCGTCCGGTGAGACCAGAAGCAGCGCCGCCTCCCGACTGGTTGACCTAGAGACCGATCCGAGAACCTTCAGGTAGGTGGCCTCGAGGGCCATCAACCTAGGATCCCCACCCATCCGGGTTGATGCCACTCCGCCCTTCCAGTGGAGCTGTCCCGACTTGGGTTGATCGAGGGTACCGAAATACCGGTTGATTGGCGCCTTTCCGGAAACTTGTCCATCGGCAGCCCATAGAAAAGTGATCCGGACTCCCTCTGGAATAGGCACTGGGACCTTGCTGGAGACGATTCGCACCACCCTGAGTTCTTTGTCCCTCCAGGACACCGAGTCGCGTGCTGGCGAACCGCAGCCCCATCCGACGGAGCAGGCGACCATGACTCCCACAGAAACCGCGGTTTTCCAGAGTCCATTCATGGGTGGATCTTGCACAGAACCATCCCGCCCGTCACCCACACGATGAAGGTTCTGCGCCCAAAAATTGGATTATCCGACTCATGTGACTCATTCCGTCTTTCCTGGCCTTTAGGATCCGGGGCAAGGTCTCCCTGTCATCCGTATCGCATGAAGAATGTCGTTTTGCTCGGAAGCACCGGGTCCATTGGCACCAGCACCCTCAAGGTCGTCGAGGACATGCCAGAAGAGCTGCGACTGGTCGGGCTCGCGGCCGGCAACAACAGTGATCTGCTTTGCGAACAGGCGCTGCGACATCACCCCGAGGCGGTATCCCTTCAGGATCCAGGAGCGGCACAGGCCCTGGCCAGCCGGCTACCAGGTATTGCCGTCCGATCAGGGCCTGAGGGTCTCCTCAAACTCGCCACGCTGCCCTCTGCCGACATTGTCCTGATCGCGATCGTGGGCACGGCGGGGCTTGCGCCAGCCTTGGCGGCGATCAGAGCCGGCAAGGATATTGCGGTCGCCTCGAAGGAGATCCTCGTCATGGCGGGGCAGATCGTCATGACGGAGGCCCGACGGCATGGTGTTCGTGTTCTGGCCGTCGACAGTGAGCACTCCGCCATCTTCCAGTGCCTCGACGGGAAACCCACTGGATCCGTGCGACGCCTCATCCTGACGGCCTCAGGTGGTCCCTTCCGAACGACCCCAAAATCGGAATTCCCAGGGATCAGTGTCGCAATGGCGCTAAAGCACCCTTCTTGGGTGATGGGACGCAAGATTACGATCGATTCCGCGACGCTGTTCAACAAAGGGCTCGAAATGATCGAAGCGCGGTGGCTTTTCGACATCGAGATGGGACGGGTCGACGTGGTGGTCCACCCCCAGAGCATCGTGCATTCCCTCGTGGAGTACGTTGACGGGTCGATGATCGCCCAGCTCTCGACCCCCGATATGTGCCTCCCGATCCAGTATGCGCTCTGCTACCCGGAGCGTCGCTCGAGCGACCGAGTGCAGACCCAGTTGGCGCGTCTGGGAACCCTGACCTTCGAGGAACCCGATACCGACCGTTTTCCATCCCTGGGACTCGCGCGTCGTGCCGGTGACGTCGGAGGAACCCTTCCAGCGGTGTTCAATGCGGCCAACGAGGTGGCGGTCGAGGCGTTCGTAAGCGGGGCGCTTTCATTCCCTGGCATCTTCGACCACGTCACGCGGGTGATGGACCGGCACCGGGTGATCGAGCAGCCCACACTCGAACAGATCCTCGAAGCGGACCGTGATGCACGTCAGGGGACCCCGGGCTGAGTCCCCTAGTCATCCGCCCCGGGATGGCTGGGAAAATAAATCCCCTGAATTCAGGAACCCACTTGACGTCTCTCTGCCGGCTCCCGACAAAGGAAGGACCATGGTTGCACGTCTCATTTGCTGTCTTCTCCTCCTCCCCATTTTCCTGATCAACAGCCAGGCCCAAGCAACCAACGAGGTTCCGATCTTCCCCGACAAGAATCTGGAGGCTGCGGTACGTCAGCAGGTCTTCGCCAAGCGCTATACCAACTCGCCGCTCACTGCGGCCGACGTGGCCAATGTCTCCACGGTGATCGGTAATTTCCGTGGCATCACGGACCTGACCGGCCTCGAGCACTGCAAGGCGCTGGCGGCTCTGGAACTGGCTGGCAACAAGATCAAGGACCTGAAGGCCCTATCCGGTCTCCGACAGCTTCAGCAGGTGATCCTGACCAGCAACAAGGTGTCCGAGATCACCCCGCTGGGCACCCTGCCGGCGTTGCAGTACATCGAGCTTTCCCACAACGGGATCAAGGATCTGGTCCCTCTGGCAAGGGCCACCAATCTTGCGTCAGTCTACGTCGGCCACAACAAGGTGGCCTCCATTGCGCCTCTAACCGCCCTGCCCCGTCTTGTGACCCTGTACGCGGAAGGCAATGGGATCCGCTCCCTCGACGGTCTCCAGAACCTCCGATCCCTCTCCGGGATCTCCCTCTCGGGCAATCGCATCAGCGATGTCCTACCGCTCGCGGGCCTTCGCTCCCCGACGTTCATCTTTCTTGAAAGGAACCGCGTGAAGGATCTCTCAGGCTGGTCGGGATGGGTTTCAAAGGACCTCGCAGGACCTCGGTCGTTCGCGCCCTATCTGCAGCTCTACCTGAAGGGAAATCCCCTCGGCACGAAGAGCAAGGCCCTCCTCGCAGACTGGTCCAAGCAGGGAATGCGGGTGAGCCAGTGAGCAGGGCCCCGTTTGACACGACACGACTCCGCCCCATCGTGATGCCATGAGATCCTTCCCTCGACTCCTCGCCCTGATCGCCTCCGTGAGCACTCTCCTCGCCGCCAGCAACCTCCAGTCGATTCCGATCCGCGACATCGATGGAAAGGACACCTCTCTGAAGACGTTCGATGGAAAGGTCGTTCTGTTGGTCAACGTCGCTTCCCAGTGCGGCTACACCCCCCAGTACAAGGGTCTCGAAGCGCTGTTCCGGAAGTTCAAGGACAAGGGCCTGGTCGTTGTTGGGGCACCTTGCAACGACTTCGGCGCCCAGGAGCCGGGCTCCGCCAGCGACATCAAGGAGTTCTGCTCCAGCAAGTACCAGGTTACCTTTCCTCTTCTCGAGAAGATCCACGTGAAGGGCTCCGAGCAGCACCCGCTTTACGCTGCGCTGACAGGACCCAAGGCCAGCTTCCCAGGGGACGTGAAGTGGAACTTTGGGAAATTCCTGATCGGGCGTGACGGCTCCGTTCTGAAGCGTTTCGACTCGGGTGTGGCTCCGGACTCCGGTGAGCTGACCCAGGCAATCGAAGCAGCGCTCGCCCGAAACTAGGCGGCAGCGCACACGACCGGTGCGTCTTCGGGCTCCCACGGGCCCCAATTCTCTTCACGCACCGAAAACACCCGGGATGGGTCCCAAAAGTCCCAGAAAATCAGTTCTTTGCCGGATCGGCAGGGGACCCTCGGCAAGCCACTCCTTGACCACCCCTTCGCATTGGCTTCGACTCACGGGGTTCCCATGAGTTCGTTTCCCCCAGCCGCGGGCCCGCTCCCGGATGTTCCTTCCGGAGACTGTCCGGCTGGATCTTCCAGCCGAGACCCGGGATCTCGTCCATTCCCCGGTCTGGGTGTTTCGGGCAGCCAACCGGGCGTTTCAAGGGCTTTTACGTTGATTGAACTGCTCGTGGTGATCGCGATTATAGCAATCCTCGCTGGCATCCTCCTTCCCGCCTTGGCCAACGCCAAGGAGCAGGCAAAAAAGACCCGGTGCTTCAACAACAACCGACAGCTAATGCTGTCCTGCCTGCTCTATGCCGGGGATCACTCTGCCTTTCTGCCTTGCGGTTCGATGGCCAGCACACGGGTTCCGAAAGGCTATCTGACCTGGGACGAACAGATCGTGCCCTTCGGTGGCATCACCAATCTTCTCCTCTGTGCCAGCCACAAACTCGGCCGACGGCACTACTGGGCCAACGCCAACATTGAGAATGGCCAGCAGGCCGAGAAGAATCCGCGTCAGACCGGGGTGATGGCCCTGGGCTTCTCGGTCAAACCCGAGACCCTCGCAAACCCGACCGGCGTGATCTCACTGACGGAGATCCGGGACCAGAACGCGACCTATGCCTTCGGTGGGGTCTCGAACCCAGGGGAAGGCTGGGGATCCATGCTGTTCGCCTACGAGGATCTCTTCATCCTGCAGTATCGTCACCTCAAGCGGGAAACGATCTCCTTCTGCGACGGACACGTGGAGAATGCGAAATCGAACATCCTCATGGGACCGAAGACCCCCTCTGGAAAGTGGAGCTTCGAGAAATTCTACCGCGATCCATGCCGGGTCCCAACACGATAGGACCCGACGATGTTTCTTGGGACATCCGTAACCGGAATCCAGGCTCCGGGTCTGATGGGATGTCGGTAGAATCGATGCGTATGGACGACTCGGAGACGCCGGTGACGGAACTCGTCGCCCGGATCCGGGTGGGTGACGAGGCTGCGGCCCGTGCCTTGGTCCTGCGTCTGACCCCTGCGGTAGGGCGGATCGTCCGGGCCAACCTGCCGCGTCGGACCGACGAAGAGGATCTCGTACAAACCGTTCTCACGAAGGTGTTCACGCATCTCGACCAATTCCGGGGCGTTGTCCCGCTAGAGCACTGGGTGGCCCGCATCGCGGTCAACACCTGCCGCCATGCCCTAGCGAAGGAACGAAACCGTCCCGAACTCCGCCATGCCGACCTCTCGGAGGAGCACGCGGCGGTTCTGGACCACCTGGCAACCGAGTCCTCGGATCTCGATCCGCAGCAGGGGATCGCCGCCAGGGACCTGACCTCCCAGCTGCTCTCGGGATTGAAACCCGAGGACCGTCTCGTTATCACCCTGCTCCATCTCGAAGGCCGCAGCGTCGAGGAGATCCGTGATGTCACCGGGTGGAGCATCCCTCTGGTGAAGGTCCGGGCCTTCAGGGCGCGTCAAAGGATGAAAAAGCACCTGGATCAACTGCTGAAGGAGAAACGCCTATGAACGACGGAAACACACCCCTGGATCGCCTGCTCCGGGCGGCTGCCCAGTCACCTCGCGAGGCGACCCTGTCCACGCTCCCATTCCCGGCCGAGGCCCGGGTGCTGGCCGCCTGGAGATCCAGCCGGTCGGAGGGATCAGGCTGGATTGGACTCTGGCTCCAGACCGGATTGGCCGGAGCTGCGGTGGCCTTGGCGCTGACACTCGCCGTCACCTGGTCCCATCTGCGTCCGGATCCCGAGGACGATGAGTACGCGGTGGCCAACGCCACACTTTACGTGGCTGTCTCCCCATGAACCGGATCACTCCACGACAGCTCATCGCCTACCTGATGGCCATCTTTGTGTTCAGCACGGCGGCCGGGGCGATCGGTGGCTACAGCTTGGGAAAACGCTCCGTCGCCCGGTGGCCCGACCGGTCCAAGATGCGGGAGAAGATCCAGGCTAAGATCACCGCGGATCTGGGACTCTCCTCCGAACAGGTTGCGAAGCTGGCTCCGCTCATCGACCGCCACATGGAGGAGCTGAATTCTCTCAACCAGGAACACCATCGGCAAATCGGCGCCTCCATGTCGCGCCACCGCGATAGGATCGCCGGAATCCTCACTCCAGAGCAGCGGATTGTCTTCGAGGCGAAGGAACGAGAGCGCGAGCAGCGACGCTCCCGCCAGAGGGGACCATCGACCGAAGGAACCACCAACCAAGGTCCCGGGAATCCTCAGCCCCAGTCCCGACCCTGAACCTAGGATCACGGAGCTTAAAAAGCCTCCGGGATCAGCGCTCCGCTCCAACACCCTTGGCGGGCGCATTGGTCCGACCCGATCCGCCGGTGGATCGCGAGGCCGGCTTCTGCTGCGGTCTCGAGCCCGCGTCTTTCGACGGTGCTCCGGAATCCTCCGTTGAGCTGACGCTCGTCAGAAGACCCGCATCTTTGGCGAGCCAATAGGCGAGCAGATAGTCCACGCCCGGGTGTTCCACGAACGTGCGATCTGAGCCCTTCCCAGACCCCAGTTGATACGGGGATTCAAACCACTGGAACGGAGCGACGGGACGACGATCCAGCAATTGGGCATGCCGAGCCCATTCCCTCCCGTTGGCCATCAGCTTGGCGGGGGGATCATTCGTGGCGGAGGTCGAAATCGGCACTCGTGGCGGATCCGGGAACTGGGCCAAAACACCTTGGAGGATGGTGATCGCACCTGAGTTGTTGGGACGCCGCTCGAAGGCATCCATGTAGAGGGCGGCCAGGAGCGGGTTAAGGTCGGGCTCTGCCTCGTCCCAGATCTGGGTAAGTCGCCTTCGGTAGAGCTCAACCCGGGACGATTCAGGGTCGAGCCGGGCCAGGAGGAACAAATTGGCGAAGACCGACACATTGCCGGCATACCAGCCGTACCGTGTCATGGACGGAGATGGCAATTCCAGCAGCCCGGCCGCCATCGCGCGGAAGGGCACGAGGTAGATCCTCGGCTCTGTGTTCGCCCCGGTGCAGAGAAGAGCCGTCTTGAGCAGGGGGGTGACGAAATTCGTCCGGCCAAACCCATCCTGGATCCGCCAGCCATCCTCCCGAAGCCGTTCCAGCATGAGACCCACCGATCGGGCGACCCGGTCCCGGATCACGGGTTCACGGACCAGCTTGTGGACGAGGCCAAGCCCCATGTTGAGCGCCGCATAGGCCTCCCGGTCGGCCCCACCCAGCCAGATCACGGGGACACCATTCGTCGACATCCCTTCTCGGGCCAGACGTCCAAAGCCGGGTCGATCCGGATCCTCGCCTCCGTGTTTCGAATAGACGACCCGGTAGGCGGGATCGGCGGCGGCACACACGAACACGGGAAGAAACCCGGGTCGTGGACCCGACGACAGGAGCCGTTCCACCCCCGAAAGAAGATTGCTGATCACCACCGTCGAACCTGCGTCCCGGGTCATGGCAAACCGGAGGGCTTCGACACTCAGGAGATACCCGGTCTGGGTCGCCGAAAGATCCAGAGCCTCATAGGACGAAACGCCTCCTGGCGTCACTCCGTCCGCGCGGAGGCTTACCACCAGTCCATCCCGCAGATGCCGGTCAACCAACCGCGACCGGTAGTCATCCGCTCGTCGCTGCATGACGGCGAACTGGTCGTCGGTCAGCTCCTGCCAGCGCCCCACATAACGCCCCCGCGCCACACCTGTGAGCACCCGTTCCTGGCGATCCGTCAGCTTGGATGTGGACGACGGAGCGTCTTGTCCCACCAATGCAGGCCCCTGGAGCGTGATCAACAGGAGCAAAAGGCAGTGATTCAACACAGGGACCATACCGGATCAACTTGGTTCGCCAGCCCTGCCATTGGCAAGCCCGGGAACATCGCTCCGCTGGTACGCGACACGCAGCGTCGGGATGCCTCGTGAGTTGAAGTCGCGCTCAAAATCGGTGACGACGGAGGCCACTTCGGACGGATAGTCCGTCTCCACAAAGCGTGCGCTCCTTCCGAACACCTCCCGCATCTGCGTGAAATAGGGCTCGTTGTCGGTGCGCAGGAAGACTCGTCCTCCGAGCCTCAAGATCCGTGCGGACTCCTCCACGAAGGCCTCATTGACCAGTCGGCGCTTCCAGTGGCGCCGTTTGGGCCAGGGGTCCGGAAAATAGACGTGGAGGGCAGAGACGGTTCCGGATGCGAGCTTCCACCGCAGCACGTAGCCCGCCTCCAGCCGGAGCACCCTGAGGTTGGACAAGCCCCGACGAAGGGCCTTGCGCTCCAGCTTCCGGAGGCGTCCCAGGAGACGTTCCACACCGAGGAAACCACGTCCCGGATTCAGGGCGGCATATTCCGCCAGGAACGAACCGTCGCCGGATCCCAGCTCGACCTCGACGTCACGCACGGCAGGGAAAACCGCCGCAAGGTCGAGCCGTGAAAGGATGTCGGCCGGCAGACGGACCCCGGGGTCGATCGGCAACGGCACCGGTTCCGCGGGTTGGGACTCGTGGTTCACGCGGTGACAAAGAGGCCCAGCGACGCCGTGTAGCCATGGAGGAAGTTCTTCCGCCCCACGGGCCCCAGTTCTCCATTGCAGAAGAAACCCGACACCGGCAGCGGACCGAGCTGCTCCTGGATGAGTCCCGCGTCGTGGTTGGGACGTCCGAACAGACCCGAGCCACGGCCATTGCAGACTCCCAGGACGCCGCCGAAGACCGTCCCATCCTGGATCCGCGCACGGGCCGCGGACAGAGCCGCCACAAGATCCTCGGACGCCGACTGGGAATCGCGTCGATGGAATTGTATCGTCTGTCCGGTCCGGGGCACAGCCCCGACCGCCAGCATGCCGTTCTCGGGATTGGCCCCGATCAGATTGCGGACGAGGAAGTCGCCCCGGTGGAATTCCTCCTGGTACTCGTTGCTGGCAAAGCCAACGAACAGGTTGCCCTGGACCTTCCCCTGCTCCTCCTTGGGCAGGTCGTTCACGGTCTCCAGCAACACCTCATAGGCCGGACGGTTTCCCACGGTGAAGATCAGGTTCCGATCGGCACGGGTGATGGTCCAGGGACAACCGATCGGACTGCACCCCTGGGAGACGACGGACTCGAGACGGACCCGCCCCCCGATGCTGAGGGCTACA
>VHCG01000018.1 GCA_016871805.1 Verrucomicrobiota bacterium | reverse complement strand
ATGGGGGTCGAGCCCTACCTCGTGGCCTCCTCCCTCGAGGCCGTCCTGGCCCAGCGCCTGGTCCGGGTGCTCTGTCCCCACTGCGCCGAACCCGACACCTCCGCCCATGCCGAATCGTTCCGAAGGAAGATGGGGGTCGGGGCCGATGCTCCATTGCGTCGGGCGGTCGGATGCCGAAAGTGCCGCGGGTCCGGGTTCTTCGGGCGCCACGCGCTGTTCGAATGGATGGATGTCGATGAGGTTTTACGGACACTGATCCTGGAGCGCGCCTCGACCGACCAGATCCGGAACGCCGCCCGGGCTGCCGGCATGAAGACCCTGGCCGAGGATGGACGGTGCCTCGTAGCCCGGGGCCTCACCACCGTGGAGGAGATCCTGAGCGTCACCATCGACAAGGAGGCTTCGCCGCAGGCGACGTCTCCAACCACGGCCACGGAAGAGGAAGGCGCTTTGATTCAGGCCCTCGGTATGCCGACCATCTGAACGTCGTCATGCCCACTTTTAACTATCGGGCCCTACAGACCGACGGTGTCCTCACCCGTGGGGAACTGGAGGCCTCGGGACGCCCGGAAGCCCTCAAGCAGATCGAGCGGCTGGGCCTGCGCCCGGTGAATCTCACGGAGAAGGGTTTCGGCGCCTCGAAGTCCTCTGCAGCCGCGCCATCAAAGGGATTCCGATTGGCGCTTGGACCCGAGCGCATCACCTCGGCGGATCTTGAGAATTTCACCCGCCTCCTCTCCAGCCTACTCTCCGCCGGCGTCCCGCTCAGCCGGGCCCTCCTGATCCTCGGCAAGGAGGCCTCCACACCCATCGCCGCCGCCAAATGGCGGGAGATCCATGGACTGGTCGTCGACGGCATGTCGCTCGCCCAGTCGATGGACCGGTCGCCCGACACCTTCCCCAAGGTCTACACCGCCATGGTCGAGGCCGGAGAGGCCGGTGGCTTCCTCGACGTCGTCCTCGCCCAGATCGCCGACTTCCAGTCCAGGGACAAGGAGCTCAAGTCCAAGGTCGCCACCGCCATGATCTACCCCTGCGTGCTGCTCGGGTTGGCGGTGGTCGTGCTCGCGGTGCTCCTGATGTTCTTCATCCCGAAGTTCCAGAAGATGTTCAACAGCGTGCAGGGCTCCCTGCCGCTGCTGACCCAGGTCATCGTCGCGGCCAGCCAGATCCTGCGCTCCTACGGACTCGTGGTGCTCGCGGGCGGGGTCGGGGGTGTGCTCATGGCGCGGAACTGGCTCGCCTCGGCGGAGGGCCGTCGCGTCTGGGAAGGCTGGACCCTCAAGGCCCCGGTCGTGGGTCCGCTGAGCGCCCGGTTCGCCATGGCCCGGTTCTGTCGCATGCTCGGCACCCTCATCGGCGCCGGCGTCCCCCTCATCCAGGCCCTGAACGTGGCCCGACGCTCCCTCGGTAACCAGATCCTGTCCGACGCCATCACCCAGTCCATCACCGAGGTCCATCAGGGGGGACGCCTCGGACAGAGCCTTGCCCGATGCCCCATGCTTTTCAGCGGACCTGTCATGGAGATGATCTCCGTCGCGGAGGAGAGCGGTCGACTCGATGGCGAACTCGTCCGCATCGCCAACGTGACGGAGTCGGAGCTGGACCGACAGCTCAAGACCGCGGTCGCCCTGGCCGAACCGCTCATGTTGTTCCTCATCGCCGGGTTCATCGGTATCATCTTCATCGGCATGCTCCTCCCGGTGTTCTCGCTCCAGGACTACATCAAGTGACCCCTCTCATCCCATGAACACTCCCGCACTTCCTGCCCAACGATCCCTGCGTCGCGCCCGTCGTGGCGCCTTCACCCTCGTCGAGATGCTCCTGGTGATCACGATCATTGGCATCCTCGCCGCCCTCGTCGTCCCGAAGATGATGGGCCGCAGCGAGCAGGCCCGCGAGGCCGCCGCCCGGGCCGATCTCGCGGCGATCAAGACCTCGCTCGACACCTACGAGATCGACAACGGCTCCTATCCGAAGTCGCTCGAGGACCTCATCGAAGCCCCGCGCAACGCGCGGTCGTGGAAGGGACCCTACCTGGACCGCCTGCCGCAGGATCCCTGGGGCAACCCGTACGTCTACGGCCAGCCGGCGCGCCGCAGCAAGGCGGGGTACGATCTGTCCTCGGTGGGACCGGACGGCAAGGAGGGATCCGAGGATGATTTCGGGAACTGGACCCAGAACTGAGCCTCGCGCGTACCCCGGGGAGGGGTTCACGCTGCTCGAGCTGATCCTCGTACTGGCCCTGCTCGGGATTGCCGTGGCCATCGTCACCCCGCGTCTGTCGGGGTTCGCCAGCGGCCGCGCGTTCGACTCCGAGACCCGACGCCTCCTCGCCCTAACCCACGCCGCCCGCTCCCGGGCCATCGCGGAAGGCCGTCCCATCGTGCTTTGGATCAACTCCACCTCCGGAACCTATGGAGTGCGACAGGATGGACCCGTGGCCAACGTCGACACCAACGCCCTCGAGTTCATCCTCGCCCCCGGGATCGAGATCGCCTTCGACACGCCCGACGCCCTCGTGGGCCAGACCGCCACGAGTCGGCGTGCCCAGACCCCACCCCTGCCCAACGCCGTGTCGGTCGGCCCGCTCCAGATCCTCCCGGGCATCCGCATGATGCCGGACGGATCGATCGACGAGACCAGCCCGCAATCGATCCGGATCACCCAGTCCGACGGCACCGCGCTGTGGCTCGTCCAGGGGTCCGACCGGAGACATTATGAACTGCGTCCGGCCAATCTCTGAGCGTCGACGCCGCCCGGGGGGCTACACGCTGGCCGAGACGCTCGCGGCGCTGCTCTTCCTCGCGATCGTCATCCCGACCGTCGTGGAGGCACTGCACCTGGCGGGTCGCGCCGGAACTGTGGCGGAACGCCGGGCCGTCGCCGCCCGCATCGCCGAGCGCATGCTCAACGAGTCGATCGTCTTCACCAACCAGGTCTCAGGGAACCGCTCGGGCGTCGTCAGCGAGGGCAACCACGACTACGCCTGGACCGTCACCCGACAGAACTGGCTCACCACCCCCCTGCCCCTCCTCGCCGCCGAGGTGCAGTTCACCGTCCAGGGCCAGGCATCCTCAGTCCAGCTGAGCACCGTCGGCACTCCGATCCCATGATGCGCCACCGCTCCATCGCCCTGGCGGACCGCCCCCTTCCTCGAGCGCACCAGGCCTTCACCCTGCTGGAGCTGCTGCTGTCGATCGGCGCCGCCGCACTCATCCTGCTGGCGATCCAGTCCACCCTCTTCACCACGCTAAGGCTCCAGGACCGCATGACCGGAGCCCTCGAGGCCGCGGTGCCGCTCGAGATGGCGTTCGATGTCCTCCGACGCGACCTCCAGTGCGTCGTCCCGCCGAAGGAGTCCGGGATCCTGTCGGGCGGGTTCCGCTGCGGGACCGTCCTGAGCACCGGCATCAGCCAACCCGTGTCGCTCGAACTCCACACCAGCACCGGAACCCTTCTTGTCGCCGAGCCCTGGGGCGACATCCAGCGCGTCACCTACAGCCTGAAGCCGTCGGCCGAGGGCAACGGGATGCAAGACCTCTACCGGGGGGTGTGCCGGAACCTCCTGACGACCTCAACCCCGGAGATCGAGGACCAGCTGCTCCTTCGGAACGTCCGTCAGCTCGACATCCAGAGCTACGACGGCCTGGCCTGGTATCCGATCTGGGACACCACCGACACCTCGACCTCCCGCACCAATCTGCCGTTGGCGGTCCGGGTGCTCCTCCATCGGGAGAATGACGACGACGACTCCCCGGTCCAGCTGCTGGTGCCGATCGGGACACAGAGCCGGACGAATTCCACAACCACCGTGGGCGGATGATCCTCACCCCTCCAGCCACGGGCGTTCCCCGTCGACATCAGCGACCCGCCGACGCCTCGGTGCTGATCGTGGTGATGTGGGTCACCATCGCCATCCTGTCGGTCACCCTCTATTTCGCCGACTCGATGGGTCTGGAGATCCGGGCGACCGCCAACCGGGTCTCTGGCATGGCCGCCCAGCAGGCCGCCGAGGGGGCCGTCCGATACGTCAGCTGGACCCTCTGGAACTCCGTCTCCAACGGCATCCTGCGGACCAACGCCCAGTTCCAGTGCGAGGCCGTTCCCGTGGGGGATGGCCGTTTCTGGCTGATCGGACGCAACCGGGACGAGGCCTACCGGACCGATCCATGGTTCGGTCTGGTTGACGAGGCCTCCAAGCTCAACCTCAACGTGGCCAACTCCAACGCCCTGGCCTCGCTCCCCGGCATGGGCACCGAACTGGCGTCCGCCCTCATCGACTGGCGCAGCACGAACAGCGACCTGTCCCTGCCCTACGCCACCCACGGCTATTCCGCGAAACACGGCCCCTTCGAGACGGTCGAGGAACTCCGCCTCGTCCAGGGTCTGACCCTTCTCGAGCTCTACGGGGAGGATCCGAACCTCAACGGGGTCCTGGATCTCGACGAGAACCGGTTTTCGTCGTCGGCCGAGGCCGCTCCCGGACTGCTCGAGACCACCACGGTCTTCACCCGGGAGCCGAACTTCCATGCCGACGGCACCACGCTGACCAACGTCAACACCCGGGCCCAGATCCAGTCGCTCCTCGAGACCACCCTCGGCACGACCCGGGGCCGACAGGTCCTGACGCAGCTGGGCTTCAACGGGAACGCCTCGCCCACCTTCCAGAGCCTGCTCGGATTCTATGTCGCCAGTGGCCTGACCCCGGACGAGTTCGAGAAGATGGCCCCCGACCTCTGCACCTCGACCAACACCTATGTGTATGGCCGGGTGAACATCAATACGGCCAGCACCGAGGTGCTGACGGCCCTGTTCATGGGCCTTGGACAATCCGAACAGGCCGCAGCTGGCGCGGCCGAGAGCCTCGTGGGCTACCGCCGGCAGAACCCCAGCCGGCCGACCTCGATCGCCTGGCTCGTCACCGCCCTCGGAACCTCAAATCCCGTCGTAACCAGTCTGGCCCGCCGCGATCTTATAACCACACGGAGTTTCCAATACTCGGGCGACATCGTGGCCCTCGGTCCAAACGGCCGGGGATACCACCGGGTGAAGCTCGTGTTCGATCTCAGCGATGGAGTTCCACAGGTCATCTTCCGACAGGACCTCAGCCGCCTCGGCTGGGCGCTGGGAACCCGTATCCGGAACCTGATCGCCGCCGGCACGCTTCCATGATCGACACCCAGAAACTCATCCAGCGCCTCCGACGCCCCCCGTCGTCGGTCCTCGCCCTGTCGATGGAGGGACGCCACGTCGCCGCCGCCGTCCTCCGACAGTCCAAGGGCACGATCGAGGTCGCCACGCGCCATGTCGGCACCCTGCCGATGGAGGTCGATCCCAACAATGGCCCCGCGGTCGGCAAGGCCCTGCGGACCTTGCTGGACAGCGCCTCCATCCGGGAGCGCCAGTGCGTCTGGGCCCTGCCCTGTTCGGAAGTGCTCACGACCCAGACCCTGGTCCCGGCGATTGACGAGGCGGACATCGACAGCCTTCTGCAGCTCGAGGCCGAGAAGGGATTCCATGGGGACGTCTCCACCAGTCGGGTGGCCGACTCCCGGTGTCGTCTCCCGGACGGCCAGCGCTGGGTCATTCTCGCCACGATTTCCCCCGCACATCACGAGATCCTGCGCCAGGTGATGGAGGCCGCCCGCCTGAAGTGCCTCGGCCTCTCGCCGGCCATCACCGACCTCGTGGCGGCCCCGACGTCCACTGCCGCCGGCTCCCTCGATCTGGCCCTCTCACCTGCCACTGGGAGCCTCCACCTTCAGGTCACGGCCGACGGCGGCATCGCGGCCCTGAGATCCCTCGACCGCGCGATCGACACCTCCACCACCCCGGCATCGGTGCGGCCCGAGGCGGTGGCCCGGGAGATCCGCATCACCCTGGGACAGTTGCCAGAGGTGCTCGTGGGCTCGATCCGGCATCTCCGCCTCCACGGTCCGGCGGAGACGCTCCCCACGCTGGCCACCGCACTCACCGCCCGGTTCGCGGACAGCGGCATGGCCGTCGAAAGCCTCCCGTCGCCCCAGGATTCGGTTGCCCTCGAGGCAGTGGTCCAGGCGGGACGCCGCCTTCTCGAGGGCCGACCAGCCGGGCTGGAGTTCCTGCCGCCGACCCCCTCGGCGCTCGAACAGTTCCTGAGCCGGCACACCGAGGGACGTCTCCGACTGACCTGGAGCCTCGGAATGGCGGCCGCTGCCCTCGTGGGACTCTTCTTCCTCGTCCAGCAGATCCAGCTCGGGCTGCTCGAATCCCGATGGGCGGGCATGTCCGCCAAGGTTCGTCGACTCGAGACCCTCCAGCAGAAGATCCGCCAATTCCGTCCCTGGGCGCCCGAATCGCCCCGCGCGCTCCAGATCCTCGAGGGGCTGACGCAGGCGTTTCCCGAGACCGGATCGGTCACGGCCCGCTCCATCGAGATCCGCCAGGCGGGCGACATCGTCTGCACCGGCACCGCGTCCGAGAGCGCCTCGCTGCTGCGGATGCTTGAGAAGCTCCAGGCCCTGCCGTCGGTCAGCGCCCTGCACAGCGAGCAGATCCGGGGGAAGTCGCCCCTGCAGTTCCAGGTCAATTTCCGATGGGAGGAGGCCGGACAACCATGACCCCGGAACGCCGCCAACGCCTCCTCGTCCTCGCCACGGCCAGCATCGCCGGCCTCTACATGGCGAACCTGATCCTGATCGAACCCCTCTTCGCTTGGGGCACCCGCCGCGCACAGCAGATCGAGAAGCTCCGCAAGCAGGTCCGCTCGGGTGAACAGCTGATCGGACGGGCCGACCGGGTCCAGGACGTCTGGAACCGGATCCGGACCCATTCCCTCCCGTCGAATCCCTCGCAGGCCGAGCAGCAGCTGCTCAACACCCTCGACCAATGGGCGCGGGAATCCGGATCCGAGATCCTGGACCGGGTCCCCCAATGGCGGGGCGACGCGGCAGACCACCAGACGCTGATCTGTCGTCTCGAGGTCAATGGCTCCCTGTCCAGCCTCACCCGATTCCTGCAGCGCCTCGAGTCGGGGGCGCTCGACCTGAAAGTCGACGCCATGCAGCTGACCACGCGCGATCCCGCCGCGCAGCAGATGACCCTGGGGCTTCAGCTCAACGCGCTGGTGCTCACCTCGAACACCCCATGAAGCGCCCCGGCACCACCTTCTGGCTCGTGATCGCGGCCGCTGCCGCCGGCGGCGTGCTGCTCTGGGACCGCGGTGGCAGCGGATCCCACACGCCGGTCCGATCCGTCGGCGGCTCCCGAACCTCGGCGTCCGGCAGCGGCGCGGCCACCAATGCCCCGTCCGCGACCGCAGCCACCAACGAGATCCGCTCCCTCGCCACCTGGGTCGCCGAGCGCAACATCTTCGACCCGTCCCGGCAGCCACGGATCCCGGGGGCGCCGCCTCGACCCGTCTCCCGTCCGAGGAGTACCGAGGCCCCGACCTTCACGCTGGTCGGAGTGTTGAAGGCCCAGAAGGGGCCCATGGCCTTCTTCGACAGCGGCACCTCCGAGTACCGCAAGGCGATCCCGCTGAATGGATCCATTGCCGGATACACGGTGATCGACATCACCCCGGCCCGGGTCCGGCTCTCGATCAGCAACCAGCCTCCGCTGGACCTGCGGGTCGGAGCCCGAATGCGCCAGGATGGCGAGACCGGGTGGCAGCTGGCGGACGCCGGAGGCATGGCCACAAGCCCCACGTCGGGCGGCACCTCCGCCCCGGGATCCGGGGCCGCCTCCTCGGGCTCCGGCGGGAATGGCGCCGAGGATGAGATCTTGAAACGTCTGATGAAGAAACGGGAACAGGAGTCGCAATGAACCACGGCAAGAATCCACTGCTGATGACCCTCGCCACGGCGGGGTGTTTGATACTGGCCCCGGCCCAGGACACCGCCAACCCGACGCCCGCTCCCGCGGCGCCGATGCCTGCCGTCGACACTCCGAGGTCGGGACCGGCCAGCACCACGGCTCCGGCCGTATCGGCCACCACGACGGCAGCAGCCCCGGTGGCTGCACCGGCTCCATCGACCCCCGCACCGGTCCTATCGGGCAACCCCGATGAGATCCTCCTGAACTTCAAGAACGCCCCGCTCGATCTCGTGCTTGAACACCTCAGCGAGGCCGCCGGATTCGTCATCGTCCTCGAAACCCCGGCCAAGGGCACCGTCAGCGTCGTGAGCCACCGCCCGGTGAACCGCGACGAGGCCGTCGATCTCCTCAACTCGATCCTCGACAAGAACGGCCTCGCCGCGATCCGCGACGGCCGGATCCTGACCATCGTCGACCGTGCCACCGCCAAGGCCCGCAACACGCCGGTCAAGGTGGGCAATGACCCGCGGACGATCCCGCGCAACGACGAGATCGTCACCCAGATCATCCCCCTCGTGTACGTGGAGGCCGAGCAGCTGGCCAAGGATCTGGGCGCCTTCATCTCGCCCAATGCAACCTTCGTGGCCAACGCGGCCGGCAACTCGATCGTGATGACCGACACCCAGTCGAACATCCGGCATCTTGTGGAGATCATCAAAGCCATCGATTCCAGCGCCGAGGCCGGGACCGGTTTCCGGGTCTTCCATCTCAAGCACGCCAACCCCAACGACGTGGCGACGGCCCTGTCGGGCGTCTTCCCCAGCTCGAGCGGATCCGGTTCCGGCAATGGCAACAACCAGGCCCCGATCCGGTTCGGCGGCGGGGGCTTCGGTGGCTTCGGTGGCTTCGGTGGATTTGGCGGCGGCGGATTTGGGGGTGGCGGCGGGGGACGGGGTGGCGGGACCGGTGGCAGCGGAGGGGGACGTTCCGGTGGGGATTCCGCCCAGAGCGATCGCATCCGCAAGGCCAGCCAGGTTTTGGCCGTGGCCGATCTCCGGACCTCCTCGGTGGTCGTCACCGCGTCGAAGGACCTCATGGGACAGATCGGCGACGTCATCAAGGAACTCGATGTCCCAACCCTCCGCGACCAGCAGGTCTACGTGTTCCGCATGACCAATGCGGATCCCCAGCAGGCCGTCCAGGTGCTGCAGAACATGTTCCAGAGCCAGACGGCCAACCGGACCGGCATGCAGAACCAGCAGAACAGCGCACTGATGCAGCGTCAGCTCAACAACAACAACACCATGGGCAGCTCCAGCAGCGCCAATGGCAGTGGCTTCGGCGGCGGCAACAACACCGGCGGCACCGGCGGTCGGCTCTTCTGAACCCCAACCCTTTCCCAGCCATGAAACGACACGTCCCACACAACGGTTCCCTGATCGGTCTCGCCGCGCTTGTCCTCGGCCTCACCACTTCCCTCCAGGCCCAGCAACGCCAAGGAGGCGGGGGCGGAGGAGGTGGATTCGGCGGCGCCGGGTTCGGGGGGCAGTTCGGGGGCTTTGGAGGTGCCGGGGGGGCCAACTCCCGCAACACCGGGTCCGGCTATAATTTCAATGGTTCCGTAGGCTCCGCCCTCATCTCGGTCGATCCCCAGACCCACAACATCGTCGTCATCACCGACGCCCAGACCAGCCTCCAGATCAGCAACGTCATCGCGAACCTCGACGCCCCGAAGCCGCAGGTCCTGATCAATGTCGTGTTCATGGAGGTCACCCATACCGACGGATTCCAGTTCGGCGTGGAAGGCACCTATGTGAAGGGGGGCAACACGCCGAGCACCGCCGGGACGGTCTTCGGTCTGGCCGGACTCAACAACGTGGTCACGAACTTCAATGGTCTCGGCCAGCAAGCCGGGACCGCCCTGGCCCCGAACTCCACGGGAGACGGCTCCGGCGGCCTCTACCAGATCGCCGGCTCGAACTTCCAGGCCACCCTCCGGGCCCTCGCCACCTCGGGCAAGGCCAAGGTCCTGTCCCGTCCCTCCGTCGTGGCCCGCGATGGCCAGCTGGCCCGGATCGTCGTCGGCCAGAGCGTCCCGCTCCCGAACGGCGTCTCGTTCTACACCTCCGGCGGCAACACGATCCCGATCATCAACGTCAACTACACCGACGTCGGCATCATCATGAACGTCACCCCGTTCATTGATTCCAACGGCAAGGTCGAGATGATCGTCCAGCCCCAGATCTCCTCCGTCTCCCAGACCCAGAGCCAGTCTCTCTCCTCCCAGGTCAACGCCCCCTACATCAACGTGCGCTCGGCCGACACCGTCGTGGTCACCCCCGACTCCGAGACCGTGGTGATCGGCGGCCTGATCGCCGAGGACGAGACCAAATCCGTCCGAAAGGTCCCCTGGCTGGGCGACATCCCGTGGGTTGGCAATCTGTTCCGCACCACGAGCAAGACCGGTGCGAAGACCGAGCTGCTGATCTTCCTCACGCCGCGGATCATCCGCACGCCGGCCGACTTCGCCGCCGTCACCGGACAGCAGACCGACCGTGCGAGCATGGTCACCAATTCGGTGACGGAGAAGGAGTGGAACCAGTTCCTCGACAAGTTCCCCTCCGAGAACCTCCCGGCGAAGACGCAGTGACCGGGGGGACCCAATCCCGGTCGGGAGTTGGGCGTTGAGGGTTGAGAGATCCCCAAAAGGATCGGGGTCTCATGGAACCTCCACCATGGACCCACTCCTAACGTTATCCAGCCACTCGCAGCGCGTTTTCACCAATCCAGGGATGGAATCACGTCCCGGTTCCAACCATGCTTGGCGGGTTATGGAGCTTCGTCTCGCAGGTGTTCTCTTCCTTGTCGTCCTCCTGGCCCTCGGCTGTCAGAAGAAACAAGGCGGTGCCGGCGGTCCTCCGATGGGTGCCTTTGCCGTCCAGGTCGTCACCGCTCCGGTGAGGACCGAGCCAGTCGTGGAGACCGTCTCGCTCGTCGGCAACGTCATGGCCAACGAGATCATCGACCTGACCTCGGAGACCGATGGGATCGTGAAGGAGATCCGGTTCGGCGAGGGCACTCCGGTGAAGAAGGGCGACGTCCTGGTGATCCTCGACGACACAAAGCTCGCCCCGCAGGTCCAGGAGGCCGAGGCCCAGCTGCAGCTGGCCCGCACCTCCTTCGAGCGCGTGAAGCTGCTATTCCGCGACAAGCTGATCTCGCAGCAGGAATACGACACCGCGGCCGCCACCTACTCGGCCAACGAGGCCTCCGTGGACCTCAAGCGGCGCATGCTTCGGGATGCCCGGATCCTCGCCCCCTTCTCCGGCATCGCCGGCGCCCGGCAGATCAGCCCCGGACAGGTCATCACCCGCTCCACCCGCATCACCCAGCTGGTGGACCTCGACACCGTGAAGGTCGAGGTCGCCGTTCCCGAGCGCTATCTCAGCCAGGTCCAGGAGGGACAGAAGGTGAGGTTCCGCGTCGCCGCATTCCCGAAGGACACTTTCGAGGGCGAGGTCTATTTCGTCTCACCTCAGCTCGATCCCAACACCCGGACCGCCCTCGTGAAGGCCCGGATCGCGAATCCCTCCCGTCGGCTGCGGGGTGGCATGTTCGCCAATCTCGAACTGAGCCTGCAGCTGCGGGACGCCGCCCTCGTCATCCCGGAATCGGCGGTCTTCAACAACGGTGACGCCACCCTCGTCTTCCTCGCCACCTCCACCAACACCGCGATGATCCAGCCGGTCCGCACCGGACTCCGCCTCGCGGGCAAGGTCGAGGTGCTGCAGGGCCTCGCCGACGGACAATCCGTCGTGACGGAGGGCCTCCAGAAGCTGCGCCCCGGGGCGCCGATCATGACTCGGAGCAACGGACCGGCCACGGCACCCAAGCCCTGAACGTGACATGATCCTTCCGCGCCTCTCCATCCAGCGGCCGATCCTGGCCACGATGCTGAACCTCACGCTGATCCTGTTCGGCGTGATCGGACTCTCCCGGCTCCCGGTCCGGGAACTTCCCGACATCGATCCTCCGATCATCTCGGTCACGACCATCTATCCCGGCGCGAACGCCCAGGTCGTCGAGACCGAGATCAGCGAGCGCCTCGAGGAGGCCCTCAACAACATCAGCGGCATCAAGACCCTCCGTTCCGAGAGCCGTGAGGGTGTCAGCAACATCTCCATCGAGTTCGACCTCTCACGGGACATCGACATCGCCGCCCAGGACGTCCGGGACCGCGTTTCCCGTGTCCGGGGCGTGCTGCCCGACGACATCCTCGAGCCGATCGTCGCGAAGCAGGATGCCGACGCACAGCCGATCCTGTGGCTGGCGGTCAACAGCGACCGGTACTCGCCCCTCGAGCTGACCACGACGGCCGAGCGGATCCTGAAGCCTCGGTTGCAGGGTGTGGAGGGGGTGTCGTCCATCACCGTCGGCGGCGAGAAGCGGTATGCCATGCGCCTGTGGCTGGACTCCGAGAAGATGGCGGCCCGCGGGGTCACGGTGATCGACGTCCAGAACGCCCTCCGGGCCCAGAACATCGACCTGCCAAGCGGCCGCGTGGAGAACCTCGACCGGGAGATGACCATCCAGACCCGGGGCGAACTGGCCACGGCGACCGAGTTCAACGACCTCGTCATCCGGGCCGATGGCGCCAATCTGATCCGTCTGCGCGACATCGGACGGGCGGAGGACGGCGTCGAGGACTACCGGACCGTCGCCCGCGCGCGCGGGAAGCCCTGCATCTTCCTCGGCATCGTGAAGCAGGCAAAGGCCAACACCGTGGCCGTTGCGGAGAAGATCCGCGCCGAGGCCGACGCCCTCCGCCCCAGCCTGCCCGAAGGCTGCGAGATGTGGGTCGCCTTCGACTCCAGCACCTTCGTCGCCAAGGCCATCAGCGAGGTCTGGGAGACCCTGGCCATGGCCTTCATCCTGGTCGTGCTCATCATCTTCATGTTCCTGCGCGACGTCCGCTCCACCCTCATCCCGGCCGTCGCCATCCCGGTCTCCCTCATCGGCACCTTCGCCCTGCTCTACGCCCTCGGCTACTCGGTCAACATCCTCACCATGCTCGCCCTCGTGCTGAGCATCGGGGTCGTGGTCGACGACGCCATCGTCGTCCTCGAGGCCATCTACCGTCACATCGAGGAGGGCATGACCCCGATGAAGGCCGCCTTCAAGGCCATGGAGGAGATCAGCTTCGCGGTCATCGCCATCACGATCTCGCTCGTCGCGGTCTTCGCCCCGCTCGCCTTCCAGAAAAGCGCCACGGGACGCCTCTTCATCGAGTTCGCCGTCACCGTCGCCGGTTCCGTCGTCATCTCCGCCTTCGTCGCGCTCACCCTGTCGCCGGCGATGGCCTCGCGGATCCTCAGGCCGGTCTCAGGACGGAAGCACGGCCCCGTGTTCCTCTTCTTCGAACGCCTTTTCGACGGGATTACCCGACACTACCTCTCGGGCCTGCGCTGGGCGCTGGGACACAAGACCATCATGGTCGGGATCACCATCGCCACCGTCGGCCTCCTCGTCGCGGCCTACCGGGGTCTGGAGCAGGACTTCCTGCCGCAGGAGGACAAGGGACGCCTCTTCGCGATCGTGCTGACCCCGAACGGCTCCACCAGCGAGTTCACCGACCGCCAGCTCCGCAAGGCCGAGGAGATCATCGGGAAGATGCCGGAGGTCTGGAGCTACGGGGCGATCGTGGCCCCCGGATTCAGCGGCCCCGGCCAGGCCAGCTTCGGGATCGTCTTCGTCACCTTCACGGACCGCGCCGAACGCACGCGGTCGGTCCAGGAGATCGTCAATGGCCCCGGTGGACTGGCCACGCGCCTGATGCAGGAGGTGGAGGGGGGACTCGCCATCGCCAACCTGCCGAAATCCATCGAGACCAGCTTCAACAGCTCGCCCTTCGAGCTGGTGCTCCAGAACCAGGATCTCAAGGCCCTGAGCACGACCGCCGACGGTGTCGCCAACCGCCTCCGCGGACTCACCAACGCCACCGGACAGCCCCTCCTGAAGAACGTCCGCGTCAGCTACGAGGTGAACAAGCCGGAGGTCCGCATCGCCATCGACCGCAACCGTGCCGCCTCCCTGGGCGTCAGCGTCGCCGAGATCTCCCGGACGCTGCAGATCCTCTTCGGCGGACTCGACCTCAGCCGCATCAAGCGCGACGGCAAGGAATACGACGTCATCGCCCAGCTCGAGCGGACCTCCCGGCTCACTCCGGCGGACCTCGACAAGGTGTTCGTCCGGAGCACCTCCGGAACGCTGGTCCAGCTGAGCAGCCTCGTGACACGGTCCGAAGGCGCCGCCGCAAACTCGATCTTCCACTACGGCCGTCTCCGCTCGGCCAGCATCACCGCCTCGCCCGGAGCCGTGCCCATCGGCACGGTCGTGGAGCAGGTGGAACCGTGGCTGTCCCGTGACCTGCCGCAGGGATTCCTCTATGCCTGGGAGGGGGATGCCAAGAACCTGGCGGAGTCGACGAGTGAGATCTGGTGGGTCCTCGGCCTCGCCGGAATCATCGTCTACATGACCCTGGCGGCCCAGTTCGAGAGCCTCGTCCATCCCTTCACGGTCATGCTCGCCCTGCCCCTCGCCTTCGTCGGGGCCTTCGGATCGCTCTGGTTCCTCAACTGGATGGGCCTCATGGGCTTCATCCCCCCCATCCCCGCGATGAACTTCAACCTGTTCAGCCAGATCGGACTCGTGCTGCTGATCGGACTCGTCACCAAGAACTCCATCCTGCTCGTCGAGTTCGCCAACCAGGAGATGGAACGGGGCACCACCGCCTACAACGCCATGGTCGAGGCCGGACGGGTCCGCCTCCGTCCGATCCTCATGACCGCCCTGTCGACCATCGCGGGCATCCTGCCGATCGCCATCGGCTTCGGCGCCGGCGCCGAGAGCCGACGTCCGATGGGCGTCGCCGTCGTGGGCGGCATGATTTCCAGCACGTTCCTGACCCTGTTCGTCATCCCCGTCGTCTACCTGCTGCTGTCGCGTCTCACGCGGCGCCGGGTCGAGGCCTGAGGAGGCTCACACCGAGACGCCGAGACGCGGAGAACAGACAGGGAACAGACAGGGACGAGACCTTTGGGAAGTCGTGGGTGTACCCAATGATCCCAGGCGCTGAACCACCCCGTTTCCAAAGCGCCCGTTCTCTCCCTCCGCGCCTCCGCGTCCCAGCGTGAGCCTCTTCAGAAGACCCCACGTCATGCCAGGATCGACGGCACAAGCTCACCGTGGACGTCCGTCAGACGGAAGTCCCGCCCCTGGAACCGGAAGGTCAGCCGCTGGTGATCGAGTCCGAGGAGATGCAGGATCGTGGCATGAAGGTCGTGGACGTGGACCCGGTCCTGAACCGGACCAAAGCCCAGCTCATCGGTTTCACCGACCACCGCACCCGCCTTCACACCGCCGCCTGCCATCCAGATCGTGAAGGCATCGATGTGATGGTTCCGGCCCGTCTTCTCGCGGTTCTCACCCATCGGGGTCCGACCGAACTCACCGCCCCAGACCACCAGCGTGTCCTCGAGGAGGCCGCGTGACTTGAGATCGCGCACCAGTGCCGCCTGGGCCTGGTCGACATCGCGGCACACCTTCTCGAAATCCGACTCGAGCGTCTCCCCAGGCCCGCCATGGCTGTCCCAGTTGGTGTGGTAGAGCTGGACGAAGCGGACGCCACGCTCCACGAGGCGTCGGGCGAGGAGACAGTTCCGGGCAAACGAAGGCTTGGCCGGGTCCACCCCGTAGAGATCGAGTGTCGCACGGCTTTCGCCGGCGAGGTCCATCGCCTCCGGCGCACTGGTTTGCATCCGATACGCCATCTCATAGGCTGCAATGCGGGTGGCGATCTCCGGGTCGCCCGTGTCGACCAGATGCTGGAGATTGAGGTCCCGGACCGCATCGATCGCCCGACGCTGCCGACCGGCATCGATGCCCTCCGGCGCGGTCAGGTTGAGGATCGGCTCCCCCTGGCCCCGAAGCGGCACGCCCTGGAACGTGGTGGGCAGGAACCCACTGCCCCAGTTGACCGCCCCGCCGCGGGGACCCCGGGGTCCGCTCTGGAGGACGACGAACCCCGGCAGGTTGTCCGCCTCGCTGCCGATCCCGTAGGTCAGCCACGCCCCCAGGCTGGGACGTCCGAACTGGGACGATCCCGTGTTCATGAACAGCTTGGCCGGGGCGTGGTTGAAGACGTTGGTGGCGCAGGTGCGGACAAATGTGACCTCGCCGGCGATGCCCGCCGTGTGGGGAAAGAGCTCGCTGACCCACATCCCCGACGGACCGTGCTGGCGGAACGAGCGTTTCGACCCCAGCAGCATGCTCCGGTTCTTGAACGAGCTGTCCATGAACGCGAAGCGCCTGCCCTGGAGATAGGAATCCGGGATGGCCTGCCCGTTGAGGGCGTTGAGCCGCGGTTTGTGGTCGAACAGCTCCAGCTGCGAGGGGCCACCGGCCATGAAGAGGTAGATGACCTTCTTCGCCCGGGGCCGGAACTGGGTCGCACGCGGGGCGAGCGGTTGGGTCAATCCGGTCGATCCCTCGGCACGCACGGCGTTCCGATCGATCAGTGAGGCGAGTGCGATGGATCCCAGCCCGACACCACAGCGGCTGAAGAAATGCCGTCGGGTCAGTCCGGCAAGCGTCGGGTCGGAGGTCAGGTTCATGGGGTCATTCCCGGGTGATCGTCTCGTCGAGGTTCAACAGCACCCGGGCAACCGTCCTCCAGGCCTCGGTGTCGGATCCAGCCCGACGCTCCTGGTCCAGCAACGCCCGCAGCCGCTCGAGCTCGCCCGCCTTCGGCCGCCGTCCGGTGCACCGCTGGAAGCCCTCCACCAGGCGATCGCCCCCCCGGTCACCCACCTGCAGGCGCTGCGCCAGCCGGTCGGCGAGATCCACGAAGGCCCCGTCATTCAGCAGCGTGAGCGCCTGGAGCGGGGTGTTGGATCGGTTTCGTCGTGTACAGGTGCTGAAGGCATCGGGCGCATCGAACACCGCCAGGGCCGGATGGGGCGTGGCCCGCCAGAGATAGGTGTAGAGGCCCCGACGATACCGATCGCCACCGGCGCTCGTCGTCCACTCCCGTCGAACCTGCCCCAGGTTCATGACGCCGTCCGGCTGTGGCGGATGGACGGGCGGGCCACCGAGCCTCGGATCGAGCGCCCCACTGGCCACCAGGGCGACATCCCGGATGAACTCCCCATCGAGGCGGATCCGATTCTGACGCGCCAAAAGCCGGTTCCCCGGATCCTTCCCGAGAGGGTCTGCCCGGATCGTCGAGGTCTGCCGATAGGTCCGCGACGTGACGATCCATCGGTGGAGCCGCTTGAGCGAAAAGCCGGATCCGCCCTGGGCGGTGGGCGACGCGAACTCCACCGCAAGCCAGTCGAGAAGCTCCGGATGGGTCGGTGGACTCCCCTGGGTCCCAAAATCGTTCTCGGTCTCGACCAGGCCCCGTCCGAAATACTGCTGCCAGACCCGGTTCACCGTCACCCGCGCCGTCAGCGGATGCCCGGGATCCATGAGCCAGCGGGCCAGATCGAGTCGATTGGGCCGATGGCCCCCCTGCTTCTCCGACCCCAGGGGCGGCAGCACGGAAGGCGTCCCGGGATCGACCTCGTCGCCCGGCCGTGTGAAGTCGCCCTTGCTGAACACCGTTGTCCGGCGGGGTGAGCTGCGCTCGGCCAACACGAGCGTCGCGGTGGGCTTCGCCGAAGTCTTCGCAGCACCGACCGGACTCTGGACCAGACCGCCAGATGGAACCTCGAGCGTCGGCTCGTCCTGCTGGTTGAAGAAGTCGAACAGCTGGTAGTACTCGCGCTGGCGGATGGGATCGAACTTGTGGTCGTGACACTGCGCGCAGGCGATCGTGAGTCCCAACAGGGCGGTACCGGTGGTGTTGACCCGGTCGATCACCCCTTCGATGCGGAACTGCTCGGGATCGATGCCGCCCTCCTCGTTGAGCTGGGTGTTCCGGTGGAATCCGGTGGCGATGCGCTGGTCGAGGGTCGCCCCGGGCAGGAGATCCCCGGCCAGCTGCTCGAGGACGAAGCGGTCGAACGGCAGGTCGGCGTTGAGGGATCGGACCACCCAGTCGCGCCAGGGCCAGATCGAGCGCGGGGCGTCGGCACTGTAGCCGTTGGAATCGGCATAGCGGGCCACATCCAGCCACCAGCGAGCCCAGCGTTCTCCATGGTGTGGTGAAGCCAGCAGCTCCTCGACCAGACGTTCATAGGCATCGGGACGCGGATCCGCGACGAACGCGTCGATGCGCTCCGGACTGGGGGGAAGACCGGTCAGATCGAGGCTGACCCGACGGATCAACGTCGGGCGGTCGGCCTCCGGCGACGGCGACAGACCGGCCTCCTTGAGACGTTGTCCGATCCACGCGTCGATCGGATGGCCACCGGAAACACCTCCCGGGACCGATCCGGGCGGAGTCCGCCGCTCCGGCGGCACGAAGGCCCAGTGGACCCGACGTCCCGGGGTTTCGACGGCCGGCAGCGGAGCCCCGGCCTCGATCCAGTCCCGGACCGCAGCGATTGCGGTCGTCGAGAGAGACGAACGCTTGTAGGGCATCCGCTCCAGCTGGGCGTGTCGTCCCTCGATCACCTGCACCAGCAGGCTCCCGGCCGCGTCGCCGGGCACGACAGCCGGCCCGCGTTCCCCGCCCTTCAGCGCATCCGCCGCGGTGTCGAGACGGAGTCCGTTCTCGGATTTCTCGGTCCCATGACAGCCGATGCAGTGGTCGGTGAGGACGGGTTTGACCTCCCGGAGATAGTCCGGGGCGCCGACCGCGACTGCGGCGGCGCCGATCCAGGACAGCAGGACTGTTCGGCAACGGGACATGGCTCCGGGAAAACCAACCGGAGTCTGCGTCGAGTGCCACCGCCGGCGAAGGGAAAATGCGGCCGGGCACGGGTCGGAATGCATCCCGGCTTCCCTCGGCGGTTCTCCTCCTGCTACCTCACCGGAGTCATCCCTGTTCCGATCCATGGACTCCACACCCCGCCCCCAGGCCCTCCATCGCCTCGTCCCGATGCTCCCGGTGAGGCATCTGCCGCGGAGCGTCGACTTCTACGCAGGCCTGGGGTTCGAGGTGGAGACCCGTCGTGACGACTGGGGCTGGGCGATGCTCCGACTGGGGGAGTGCCGGATCATGCTGGACCAGTCGATCTTCCACGCCACCCAGCGTCCCTCGGCCTCCGTGCTCTACCTGTACCCCGAGGACATCGATGCCTTCCATGTCGAGTCGAGGCGACGGGGTCTGGCAGTGCCGGATCTGGAGACGACGTTCTACGGGATGAGGGAATTCCGGATCGAGGATCCCGACGGCAACCGGCTTTGGATCGGACAGCCCAGACGGGGGTGAACCGTCTCAGAACTCTCGAAATCGACTCACGCGAACCGACTCTTGACAGGGACACACCTCGGGAGCGCCATCAAAAAGATGCCTGGTCAGACCCATGCCCAAGTCACTGAATGTCCCGGGTAGGCTCACGACGAGACTCACCTCGACGACTCGAGGGTGTTCCGCCCCCGAACCACGGGCCTTCACCCTGATCGAGCTTCTGGTCGTGATCGCGATCATCGCCATCCTTGCCGGCATGCTCCTTCCGGCACTGAGCCGGGCCAAGGAGCAGGCCCACCGCACCGCCTGCCTCAACAACATCAAGCAGCTCCTCCTCGGGACCCATCTCTACGCCGGCGACTTCCAGGACTACCTGCCCTACACGTCCTGGAGCTCCGGGGCGTTCGACGTTCCGAACTGGGCCTACACCCGGGTGGCCACCAACAAGCCCGACCATACCCTGGAACGTGGTCAGCTCTGGCCCTTCGTGCAGTCGCGGAAGCTGTTCTTCTGCCCGATCGACAAGACCAACACCGCGCTCTTCCGGGCCCGCGAGCAGAAGGTCTGCAGCTACATGATGAACGGTGCCGTCTCCGCCTACTCCACCGGTCCGCGCGGGGCGTACTCGACCTACAAGCTTTCCCAGTTCCAGCCCGACGCGATGGTCTACTGGGAAGCCGATGAGAAGCAGCCCTCCAACTACGACAACGTCGCCAGCCGTCCGGACGAGGGCGTCACCCGACGTCACAACACCGGCACCGTCATGGGCAACTTCGGTGGTCACACCGAATACATGCGGTTCAAGGTCTACTACCAGGAGGCCGGGATCGGTGGCTTCCGGGGGGTCCGCCCCGGACGCTTCTGGTGCAATCCCGGCTCGAAGTCCGGCGACTGAGCCCTCGAAGGAAACGCCCATCATGAAGCAGATCCTGGGTCTGATCACATTGGCCGCACTCGTCGGCTGCGATTCCGGCGACGACACGGCGCCGGTGACCTCGACCTCGCAGGCCGTCCATCGGTTGGACAAGGCCTTCGCTGGCGCACCCGAGAACTTCCGGCGCGCGGCAACGGATGCCTCCAACGCGCTCAATGCCGGGGAACTCGGCAAGGCTGTCGAGTCCCTGGGGGCTCTGAGAACCAGCGAGGGCGTGACGGTCGACCAGGGCCTCGCGGTCCACAACACGATGGTGATGCTGGAGGCCACCCTTCTGGAGCGGGCCGAGGCCGGCGATGCCGAGGCTCGCAAGGCCTACGCGATGCTCAGGCAACTGAAGCAGAAGTAGCCCGCATCGGGGATCACCCCCGGAAGCCCACCCCCTCCCGACTGTCGACCCCTCCGGCTCAGTGCCGGAAATGGCGGTGGCCGGTGAACATCATCGCCACACCGCGCTCGTCGGCCGCGGCGATGACCTCGGCATCCCGAACGCTGCCCCCGGGCTGGATCGCCGCCGTCGCCCCGGCTTCGGCCGCGGCGATCAAGCCATCCGCGAACGGGAAGAAGGCGTCCGAGCAGACCACACTGCCCTTCAGGGACAATCCCGCCTCGCCCGCCTTCCAGACCGCGATCCGGCTTGAGTCGACACGGCTCATCTGCCCCGCCCCAACCCCGAGCGTCCGACCCAGACCATCGGCGGGATCCGCTCCCACATAGACGATGGCGTTGGACTTGAGGTGCTTCACCACACGCCAGCCGAACTGCATCGCCCGCAGCTCGTGGGCCGTCGGCGCACGACGCGTCACCTGCCGGAGATCCGACTCGGCCGTCCTGCGGAGATCCCGCTCCTGCCACAGATAGGATTCCGCCCCGACGCTCCGGACATCCACCGGCGAGGCGGTCGCCGGATTCCGGAGGACCTTCAGCAGACGGAGGTTCTTCTTCTGCTGGAGCAGGGCCAGGGCCTCGGGAGTGAACCCAGGGGCGATGATCACCTCGCTGAAGATCTCGGCGATGGCCTCGGCGCAGGCGAGATCCAGCGGACGATTGACCGCGATGATGCCGCCAAACGGGGCCTGCCGGTCGGTCGCGAAGGCCTTGTCCCAGGCCGACCGCAGCGTCGTCCCCTGCCCCACCCCACACGGGTTGGTGTGCTTGAGGATCGCCAGGGTGGGCGGCTCCTCGCCGTCGAACTCCCCGATCAATGCCGCCGCCGCGGTCAGATCCAGGATGTTGTTGTACGACAGCTCCTTGCCATGCAGCTGCTGGAAGTAGTCCTGGAACGGTCCGTACAGCGCCGCCTTCTGGTGCGGATTCTCCCCGTAGCGCAGGGGCTGGGCCAGTGGGACCCGGATCTCGAGGGTTGAAGGAGCCGCAGGAGTCGCGTCCGCCTTTCCCAGGCCGAACGCCCCGGTGAGATGCCGCGCGATCGCGGCATCATACGTCGCGGTCCGCGCATACACCTTGGTGGCCAGCTCGCGTCTGAGCTCCAGAGTGGTTCCGCCCTGGGACGCCACCTGGTCCGCCACGCGCGCGTAGTCCGCCGGATCCACCACCACCGTCACAAACTCATGGTTCTTGGCCGCGCTCCGCAGCATGGAGGGTCCACCGATGTCGATGTTCTCGATCGCGTCATGGAGCGACACCCCGGGCTTGGCCACCGTCTGCTCGAACGGATAGAGGTTCACCACCACGAGATCGATCGGCGGGATTCCATGCTTCTGAGCCGTCGCGACGTGTTCCGGATTGTCCCGGAGGTGGAGCAGGCCGCCATGGACCTTCGGATGCAGCGTCTTGACCCGTCCATCCAGCATCTCGGGAAACCCGGTGTAGTCGCCGAGTTCGATCACCGACAGCCCCTCGGCCTTCAGGGCCTTGGCCGTGCCACCGGTCGAGATCAGCTCGACCCCCGCCTGGGCAAGGGTTTTGGCAAAGGGTACCAGACCGGTCTTGTCGGAAACGGAGAGGAGGGCGCGGACGATCTTCGGCATGTTCGGGACGGGGAGGCTCCGCAACACCCCCGGAGACCGTCAACACTGGATGCTCCTTCGGGATCGGGCACTGCATCACCCACCACCCCTCCGGGCCGTCGTTCTTTCCCCTCCTCCACCTCCGCGTCTCCGCGTCGCCGGGTGAGTCCCCTCGCCTTCCTCACCGCCCCGATTCCCGATCCGTCCTCTGCGCAAAATACAGGGCGCTGGCGATCAGACAGACCGTTCCCAGGACCGACATGAACCACGTGAATCCGGTGAAGAACCCGAAGCGCGACAGCGAACTGGCCGCGAGGTCCTTGTAGAGCTGAACCCCCACCGAACCCGTGTACCCGATCGCATCGGCGAGGTAGATGGCGAACACCGCCGTGCCCACCGCACGGGTCGAGGCCATCATCCGCTCGAAGAGCACCGACCCGTAGGGCACATAGGCCAGGTACGAACCAAGGCCGGTGAGGGTCATCCACCAGAACCCGCTGATCCATCCGAGGTGCAGCAGGAGGGTGGAACCGCCCAGCAGGATCAGGCCACCGGTCATGATGCCGAAGGCGGCCAGCAACCCCTTCTGGTTGTCCTTCACCAGGTTCAGCAGCGCGAGCACGCCCATCACCCCGAAGGTCACGAGGGTTTCCGCCCGGGAGATGATCGTCTTGTTGTCTTTGTAGGGGTAGCCAAGGCCATTGAAGATCTCGACCTGGTAGTTGTCGCGGAAGTCCCGGTAGGCCGTCAGGAAGAAGTAGGCGACACAGAGCGGGCCCAGCCCCAGGCCGAACTGACGGACGAAGGCCATCCGGTCCGCACCCTTCATGGGTTCCCGCTCCGCGCGGGCGGCGACATCGGCGGCGTTCGGACGCGGCAGCTGGTTCAGGATCCAGACGGAGACCAGGAACACCGGCAGGAAATGGAACCCCGCCACGGCCGGCATCCACCCCTCGCCCACCGTGCCCACCAGTCCCGCGATGACGCCGCCGATCACGGGCACCTTCGACCACCCGACGGCCACGGTGCCCTCCATGAGGGCCCGACCGAAGTCCTTCACCACGCCGCTGGCGAGGATGTAGGAGAGACTGAGGCCCGTGAGCAGGACCTCCGAGGTGCGACGCCCCTCGAGGTACCAGACCACCAGGCCCCACACCATGCCGAGGGGAACCCCGTTGAAGAAGATCGCCACCACCTTCCAGCCGTTGGGCAGCAGCCCGTAGAGGACAAGCGCCGCCTGCGCGATCCCGATCAGGGTCACCAGCAGCGCCGCACGACGGGCCGGGGTGACCTCGGAGCAGACCTTGATCCCGATGTACTTCGAGAGGGCATAGCCAATGATCTGGCTGATCACGATGGCGGTCTTCAGTCCAACCGCCGTCCCCAGGAAGAACTCCCCCTCGAATTTCGCCGCGGCGAAAGGCTTCCGGAAGGCATACATCGCAAAGTACGTCGAGAACGCCGCCACGATGGCCACGGCAACGAACACCGGTGACGGGGCACGTTCCAGCCACCGCGTAAACGCGGAACCGCGGAGCCGGGAGGCATTCGACGAGGACATCGACGCCCAGCAGACCCGGTCGACGCGGTCGACCGCAAGCCGACAGTGTCGTCGACCCGGATCCTCAACCCAGACGCCGCAGGGTCAGCAGGGTGATGTCGTCCGACTGCTCCGCTCCCCGGGCGAACCGACGCACGGATTCCACCACCGTCCGGTTGAGGCTCTCGGCGCCCGCCCCCCCCTGTTCCCCGGCCACCGCCAAGAGGCGTTCCTCCCCGAAGAGGGCCTGCTGCGGGTCCATGGCCTCCGTGACACCGTCGGTGTACACCACCAGGGCGTCACCAGGACGCAGCTCGAGTTCCTGCTGCCCGAACTCCGCCTCCTCGAACATCCCCAGCGGAATCCCGCCCGGGGGCTCCAGCGCGGGGCTTCCGCCGGCGGTGATCCTCACCGGTGGGTTGTGCCCCCCCTGTCCATACACCACACGACCGGTCCGGGTATCGACCCGACCGACGATGAGCGTCACGAACAGGTTGGCCGGATTCTCGGCACAGAGCAGCGTGTTCACCCGCTGCAGGATCTCGGCGGGTGGACGTCCCGGCACCGTGATCGCCCGGATGAGAGTCCGGGTCACCGCCATGAAGAGACCCGCCGCGACGCCCTTGCCCGAGACATCGCCCACCACGAAGGCGTACTCACGGTCCCCCACGGGGAAGAAGTCATAGAGGTCCCCGCTGACCTCCTTGGCGGGATCGAGCAGGGCATGGATTTCGATCTCCGGCGACTGCTCCCGGTTCGGGAACACCCCGGGCAGCAGCCCGGCCTGCATCTGTCGGGCCAGGTCGAGGTCGCGCTGGATCTGGGCCCGCTCGAGCGCCGCCTGGCTGGCCCGGATCCGGACCAGGGCCGCAGCCACGAGTCCCGCGAAGTACTCCATCATCTCCTCGTCCTGCGTCGTGAACGCCGGTCGACCGACCGGATTGAGGAACTGGATCACGCCCAGGCACTCCTCGCCGTCCAGGAGCGGAGCGGTGAGGACCGCGCGGGTCTTCCATCCCGTCTGCTTGTCCGCCTTGGAGAAGAACCGGGGGTCCTTGTCGACGTCATCCACCCGGATCATCCGCTTCTCCTGCATGGCACAGCCGACGATGCCGGCGCCCTTGGGGATGCGGAGGGTTCCCAGGACCAGTGCGCTGTCGCCGCGGGCGGAATGGATCACCAGCTCCTCGGTCTGTGGATCGGGCAGGAAGATCGAGCAGGCCTCCGCCTGGATCCATCCGCGACTCCGCTCGAGGATCCGAACCAGGAGCCCTTCGAGCCTCGACTCCCGGCTGATCTCCCCGGCCAGGCGCAGCAACGTCCCATAGCCACCCGGCATCCCCGTCTGATCGATCCCATTGGACATGGTCGCGAGGATGCTCAGGGAAGGATCCTCTGTCAGAGAGATTCCTCACGCGTCGAGACCGCCTCCCCGCACAGATGCGGATCGATCCCGGCTCGGCGGTTGCCCGGATGTCGCACCACGGTAAGGTCCGTCCGTGGTCCATGATCCCTCCCTCGATGCGCTGCTCCAGAAGGTCTGGGACGGCGGGCGCATCGACCTCAATGAGGCCCGCCGCCTCCACGACCTGCCGCTCCCGGAACTGGGAGCCCTCGCCAACCGACGTCGCCAACTGCTGCGCCAGCAGGCCCATGGCGGACGCGGCAACGAGATCGTCACCTACATCGTCGACCGCAACATCAACTACACCAACGTCTGCAACGTGTACTGCAAGTTCTGCGCGTTCTGGCGTTCGGAGAAGGATGCGGACTCGTACGTGATCACCCACGCGGAGATGGACCAGAAGATCGAGGAGACCCTCGCCCTCGGCGGCAACCAGATCCTGATGCAGGGAGGCCACCACCCGAAGCTCTCGAAGCAGTGGTATCTCGACCTCCTCAGCCACATCCGGAACCGATACCCGCAGATCAACATCCACGGCTTCAGCCCCAGCGAGTTCATCCATTTCCAGGAGGTCTTCAACGAGCCGGTGGAGTCGCTTCTCCGGCAGTTCGTCGACGCCGGCCTCGGGTCGGTCCCCGGCGGCGGCGGGGAGATCCTGGTCGACCGGGTCCGTCAACGCATCGCCCCGCTCAAGGCCAACGCCTCTGACTGGATGGGGGTCATGGACACCGCCCACCGGCTCGGGCTCCCGAGCTCCATCACCATGATGTTTGGCCACGTGGAGACGCTGGACGACCGGCTGGAGCATCTGGAGGTCGTCCGCTCCCAGCAGGATCGTTCCCTGGCCCGTCTCGCCGCCATACCGGGAGGGGATCCGATGGACCAGGCCCGCGCCTACGCCTCGGCATTGGAGACCGGATCGCTCAGGGGGGGTGCGTTCACCGCATTCATCTGCTGGACCTTCCAGCCGGAGAACGCCGTCCTGAAGGCGACCCCGGTCGGTTCCCACGAGTATCTCCGAACCCAGGCGCTGAGCCGGATCTATCTCGACAACATCCCGAGCGTGCAGAGTTCCTGGGTGACCCAGGGACTGGAGGTCGGCCAGGTGGCCCTGAGCCATGGGGCCAACGACCTGGGGTCGATCATGATCGAGGAGAACGTGGTGAGCGCGGCGGGCACCACCTTCCGCATGACGGTGGAGGACATGCAGCGCCTGATCCGCGACCTCGGCCATGAGCCCCGACAGCGCAACAACGCCTACCAGCTCGTGGGCGGACCCGGCTGAAGGGACTCGCGCGGAGATGCGGAGGAAAAGCAGGGGAGGTGAGGGATGGGAATTCCTGGACCGAGACCTTTCTCGAGCCCAAGGGCGGCCGGCCCGTGCGTTGGCAGCCCAGGCTGGCGTCGGTCACCCTTCCAGTGCGCGTAGGCCTATGGGTTGTTGGGCGAGGCATTCCGATGCCCCGCCGAGAACCACGCCCAGGGAACGGTGGGTGCTCCGCACCCAGTGATGCAGGGCACTGCATCACCCACCACAATTGGGGCCCTCCCCAGAGGCCTTTCCTCCCGGATCCCTCGCACCCCTCCTTCCCGGTCCTCCTCCGCGTCTCGGCGTCCCCGCGTGTCTCGGCGTCCCCGCGTGAGTCCTCTTCCCCTCCGCGCTTTGCTTGCGTCGCCACGGGGCCTTGACGAATCCTTCGTGTTTCAGAGTCGGGCCTTTCCCCGGGCGCCCATCGCGCCCTCGGCATCCCGGCTCGATCACCCACACCGAGTTCCATGCGCTGGTCCCAAGCCTTCATCCCCACCCTCAAGGAAGTCCCCTCCGACGCCGAGATCGTCTCCCATCAGCTCCTCCTGCGTGCCGGCCTGATCCGCAAGCTCGCCGGCGGACTCTACACCTTCCTGCCGATGGGTGTCCGGGTCCTGCGCAAGGTCGAGGCCATCGTCCGGGAGGAGATGAACCGCGCCGGCGCCCAGGAGGTCCTCATGCCCGCCCTCCAGCCGCCCGAGATCTGGCAGGCCTCCGGACGCTACGAGACCGCCCGCGATGTCCTCTTCAAGCTGAAGGACAGCGCCCAGCGCGAATGGGTCCTGAGCCCGACCGCCGAGGAGGTCATCACCACCCTCGCCGCCGCCGAGCTCAACTCCTACCGGCAGATGCCGGTCAACTTCTACCAGATCAGCGTGAAGTTCCGTGACGAGATCCGCCCGCGGTTTGGACTCATGCGGGCAAAGGAGTTCTACATGAAGGACGCCTACTCGTTCGATGCCACCGACGAGGGCGCCATGGCGAGCTACCGCCGGATGTTCGACGCCTACGGCCGGATCTTCGCCCGCTGCGGACTCCAGGCGTTCCCGGTCGAGGCCGACACCGGGGTGATCGGCGGGAACCATTCCCATGAGTTCATGGTCCCGGCCGACACCGGCGAGAACGATGTCGTCTACTGCGAGACCAGCGGCTACGCGGCGAACATCGAGAAGGCCGCCAGCCGAGGACCGGAGGTTCCGACCCCGAAGGACCGCACGGGCGAGGCCCCCGAGACCTTCGCCACACCGGGGGTCGTGACCATCGATTCCCTCGCGGCGGCCCCCTACTCCGTCCCGGCCCACGGACAGATCAAGACCCTCGTCTACATCGTCGATTCCAAGCCCGTGCTGATCCTTCTCCGGGGCGACGACCTGTTGAACGAGGCCAAGCTGATGGCCCGCACCGGCGCCACCCATGCGCGTCCGGCGACGCCCGAGGAATGCGTCCAGACCCTCGGTGCCCGACCGGGATCCCTCGGCGCCGTGGCCCGGATCCCCCAGGACGTGCCGGTGTACGCCGACGAACAGCTGCGCGGTGCCCGCGGCATGACCACCGGGGCCAACGAGGATGGATTCCATCTCCGCCACGTGGAGATCGAACGCGACATCCGGGTCAGCCACTGGGTCGATCTCCGCACCGTCCGCGCCGGCGAGGCGGATATCGCCACCGGACAGCCCCTCAAGATCCGACGCGCCATCGAGGTCGGCCACGTCTTCAAGCTCGGCACCAAGTACAGCGAGAAGCTCAACGCCACCTTCCTCGGGGAGACCGGCCAGCGGCATCCCTGTGTCATGGGCTGCTATGGCATCGGCGTCACCCGGACCCTCCAGGCCATCATCGAGCAGTGCCACGACAAGGACGGCATCGTCTGGCCCACCAGCGTGGCCCCGTTCGAGGTCTGTCTCACCCCGCTCACCGTCACGCCGGGTTCGGCCCCACGGGAGCTTGCCGACAGACTCTATGCGGACCTCACGGCGGCTGGCATCGAGGTGATCCTGGACGATCGCGACGAGCGCCCCGGGGTGAAGTTCAAGGACAGCGAGCTCGTGGGCTTCCCGCTCCGACTGAACCTCGGCGAGAAATCCCTCGCGAAGGGGGAGGTCGAGCTCAAGCCGAGGGGCCGGAACGTCGAGATGGTGCCCATCGCCGAGGCCGCAGCCCGGGCCATCGCCTGGGTCCAGGCCGAACGCGCCCGCCTGAACCCCGCCAAGGCCTGATCCGATGCCCGCCCGACGCCGTCCCGCGAAGACCCCGGCCGCCTATGAGTCGCTCAGCGATCCGGCACCCGGACTCCACCTCCGCGGACCCGGCGTCCAACTTCGGATCGAAGCCCTCGCCGACGATCTGCTCCACCTCCAGTGGACCCATGGCACGACCGGGAAACCCACTCCCTCCTGGGTGGTGTCGCCCTGGACGCCACCCCGGCCGGCGGTCCAAACCAAGATCGGAGCCAGGACGGCATCGATCATCACCGCCGTCGGAACCTTCGCGATCGATCTGAAGTCGGGCGCCTGGTCGGTGACCGACCGCCACGGACTCCGGGTGTTCTCGGCCGACGCCGGGGCCACGACGGTGTCCAAGACCGAGTCGGTCCTGACCCTCGACCTGACCGACGGGGAATCCGTGTTCGGCTTGGGTGAGACCACCGGAACATTCAACCGCCGCGGGCTCCAGCGGGAGTTCTGGAACATCGACGTCCTGGGCCACGCCCCGGCGATCCACCCGGCCCTCAAGCAGCTCTACGTCTCCATCCCCTTCGCCCTCTCCATGCGGGATGGCCGGGCGGCCGGCGTCTTCTGGGACACCCCGGCCCGACAGTCCTGGGACATCGGCCAGACCCGGTTGGATCGCTGGCAGATGAAGGCGTCGACGGGGGCCATCGACCTCTACCTGTTCCTGGGCCCGGGGGTCGACCAGGTCGTCTCACGCTATACCCAGCTCACCGGGGCCATGCCGCTGCCCCCGAAGTGGGGTCTGGGCTACCAGCAGTCCCGCTACAGCTACGAGACCCAGGAGCGGGTCGAGGAGATCGCCCGGGAGTTCCGGAAGCGTCGACTGCCCTGCGATGTGCTCTACCTGGACATCCACCACATGGATGGGTATCGGGTGTTCACCTTCGGCAAGACCTTCCCCAAGCCGGCCGAGATGATCCGACGTCTCGGACGGAAGGGCTTCAAGGTGGTCACGATCGTGGACCCCGGGGTGAAGAACGATCCGAAGTTCGGGGTCCTCCAGCGGGGCCGGAAGGCGGACGCCTTCGTGAAGGCGCCGGATGGCAAGGCGGACGCCTTGGGCGAGGTCTGGCCGGGCGAATCCCGCTTTCCCGACTTCCTGAACGCCGGAGCTCGCTCGTGGTGGGCCCGGGAGCAGCAGGCGCTCAGCGCCCAGGGCGTGGCCGGCATCTGGAACGACATGAATGAGCCGGCGAACTTCGCCCGGCCTGACAAGACCCTCGACCCCGAATGCCTCCATCGTACCGATCGCGGACCGGAGCGCCATCGGGAGGTCCACAACCTCTACGGCCACCACATGGCCCAGGCCTCGCGGGAGGGCCTGCTCGCAGCGGGGGATTCGGACCCGTCCCAATGCCCCAGACCCTTCGTCATCACCCGGGCGGGATATGCCGGGATCCAGCGGCATGCGTTGGTCTGGACCGGCGACAACTCGTCGAACTGGGACCACCTCAACGACGCGGTCCAGATGTTCCTGAACCTCTCGCTCAGCGGGGTGCCGTTCTGCGGAGGGGATGTCGGGGGATTCCTTGAGAACACCACACCGGAGCTGTTCCTGAGGTGGTTCCAGTTCTCCACCTTCACGCCGTTCTTCCGGAACCACAGCAACATCGGAACGATCGACCAGGAGCCCTGGGCCCTGGGTCAGCCCGTGGAGGAGATCTGCAGGACCTTCCTGCACCTGCGGTACCAGCTGCTGCCCTACCTATATTCACTCTTCGCCGAGGCGCGGTCGACCGGCGCGCCGATCATGCGTCCCCTCCTCTGGCACTACCCGAACGACCCCGTGGCGGTGGCCTGTGGCGACCAGTTCCTGCTGGGACGCGACCTGATGATCGCCCCGGTGCTGCGTCAGGGCGCGGTGGCCCGGACCGTGTACCTGCCGAACGACACCTGGATCCAGTTCTGGACGGGCGAACCACGGGTGGGTGGACAACACGTGGTTTCGGGAGCGCCATTGAGCGCCATCCCCCTCTATGTGAGGGCCGGCGCCATCCTCCCCTTCGGCCCCGCCCAGCAGTTCGTCGGGGAAATGCCGGACGACACCCTGATGCTCCATTGCGTGCCCGGACCCCAGGGTCGACTGGACTGGTACGAGGACGACGGCGAGACGCAGGCCTATGAGCAGGGTCAGACCCTCCGACGGACCTTCACCAGCCGGGTGCGGGGACGGACCTGGAGCCTCGACGTCTCACCCGCCGTGGGACCGTTCATATCCCGGGTGAAGACCTGGCGGTTGGTCCTCTGGCAGGCGAGGCACAAGGGACGACTGCGCCTCAACGGCCGTCCCGCCCCTCATGATGTCGTGGAAGGCCAGAACATGATCGTCGCCGACATCCCCAACGACCCGGGCACGATCCACATCGAGTACTCCCTGGTGGTCTGAACGGGCTCCGCCCTACCCAGCGCCAACGGCGCGATCCAAACCAGCCTGGGTATCGCCCCAGGAAACCATCCCCCGAGGACGGAGGGCCAACGAACCGATTCATGGCACCCGCAATCCCGTCCTAGGATCGATGCACGGGACGTCACCCCTGCCTTATCAATCGGGCCTTCAGCCCTCCAATCTGCGGTCATCGGTGTCCTGGGGCGATGCCCCAGGCTGGTATTGGACGGGCCTCTGGCCCTTGAGCCCGGGCAGGCCTGGTCTCGGTGCGCACCCGGCCGTGGACATCATCCTCCAGACATCCGCCTGCGGGTACGCGACGGAGAACCTCCCTCCCCGTGGGCCCTTCGCCCACCCCCTCGCTCCCTCACCCCAGGAAGGCGGTGAGCGGACTGGTCGCATTCGCCGTGTCGGTGGCGGAACCCAGGCCGATCTCGAAGGCGGTCCGACCCGCCTCCACCGCCTGACGGAACGCGATGGCCATCCGGTTCGGATCACTGGCGACGGCGATCGCCGTGTTCACCAGGACCGCATCGGCACCCAGCTCGAGGGCCTCGGCCGCATGGCTCGGGGCGCCGATGCCGGCATCGACCACCACGGGCACCGTCGCCTGCTCGAGGATGATCCGGATCTGGTCCCGGGTCTGCAGCCCCCGGTGGGATCCGATCGGCGACCCGAGCGGCATGACCGTCGCAGTGCCCACCTCCTGAAGACGTTTGGCCAGGACGGGATCGGCATTGATGTAGGGCAGGACCACGAAACCTTCCCGGACCAGGATCTCGGCCGCCTTCAGCGTCTCGATCGGATCCGGAAGCAGGTAGCGGGGATCGGGATGGATTTCGAGCTTCACCCACTTGGGCAACCCGGCGGCGACGGCGAGCCGGGCGAGTCGGGCGGCCTCCTCGGCATTCATCGCGCCGCTGGTGTTCGGGAGCAGGAGGTACCGCTGCGGATCGATGAACTCCAGGATGTTGGCGAAGGGGTCGCGGGTGCCGGTGAGATCGGCCCGACGGAGGGCCACGGTCACCACCTCGGTGCCACTTGCGGCGAGGGCATCGCGCATGGATTCGGGAGACGGGAACTTGCCAGTGCCGAGGAACAGGCGACTGGTGAAGGAGCGACCGGCAATGACCAAGGGTTGAGCCATGGGCGGCGCAAGATGCGATCAAGGTCGCCCCCTGTCGAGGGATGACCTTTCCGGCTTTCCCCGTAGTCACACGTCGGTGCCTTGGCCATAGTTCCACCCTCGCCCGCATGATCCGTCCGATCGCCACCGCAGTCGTCCTCGCCGCGCTGAGCCTGTCCGCCCCCCATGGCGCCGAAGCGCCGCCCGCCACCCGGACTCCGGGCACCAACGCCAACCCCCACTGGGCGTTCGAGCCGCTCCGGACCGCCGCACCGCCAGCCATCGCCGGGGCGCGGACACCGGTCGACGCCTTCATCCTGTCCCGCCTCCAATCCGAGGGCCTGTCCCCATCCCCGCAGGCCACACCGGAGATCCTGCTCCGACGGGCCGCGCTCATCCTCACCGGGCTCCCCCCGGCTCCCGAGGCCCTGCAGGCGGTCGGAGCGGATCCCTCACCCGCAGGATTCCTGGAGGCCGTCGACCGTCTCCTCGCAAGCCCGGCCTATGGCGAACGCTGGGCCCGCCACTGGCTCGACGCCGCCCGGTTCGCCGAGAGCAGCGGGTTCGAGCACGACTACGACCGGCCGAATGCCTGGCCCTACCGCGACTACGTCGTCCACGCCTTCAACGCCGACCAGCCCTACCTCGACTTCGTCCGCTGGCAGATCGCCGGCGACGAGGTTGCCCCGGAGAACCCCTTGGCCCTGATGGCCACCGGGTTTCTCGGTTCAGGCGTCTTCCCCACCCAGATCACCGCCAACGAGGTCGAGCGGTTCCGATATGATGCGCTCGACGACATGGCCAACACGACCGGTGCGGCCTTCCTCGGTCTCAGCGTCGGATGTGCCCGCTGTCATGACCACAAGACGGACCCGATCGCCTCGAAGGACTACTACCGACTGATCTCCACCTTCGCGACGACCGTCCGGAGCCACATCGATCTCGACCTGGAACCCGAGGAGAACCGGCGGCGTGAGCAGGACTGGGCCATGGGCCATGCCCGGATCCAGGCGGCGCTGGCGGCCTTCGAGCGGGACACCCTGCCCCGAAGGTTCTCCGCTTGGCTGGCCGACGGTGCTCCGATCACGGCCACCGAATGGCTGACCTTGGACGACGCCGCCGTGGAATCCACCGGCGGTGCCACGATGACCCTGGAGGCCGAAGGCTCCGTGACCGCGACCGGGAAGAACCCCGAGTTCGACCGCTACCGGATCGGGGTCCGCACCCCGCTGCACGGGATCCGCGCGCTTCGCATCGAGGCACTGTCCGACCCATCGCTGACGCGGGGTGGACCGGGTCGGGCCGACAACGGCAACTTCGCGCTGAGCGACCTTCGCCTCCTGCAGCGTCCGACCGGATCCACGAACGAACCCACACCCGTCCGGTTCGGCACCCCGACCGCGACATTCGAGCAGAAGGGTCTGCCCGTGGCCGCTGCGATCGACGGTGATGCGAAGTCGGGCTGGGCCGTCGACCCCGAGTTCGGCAAGGACCACGCCGCGGTGTTCCCCATCGAAGGCTCCGTGGGTGGCGACGACGGGACGGAGCTCACCCTGGAACTGCGGTTCGACACCAACAACCGCCACAGCATCGGGCGTCTCCGGTTGTCCGTGACCACCAACGCCTCCCCGCAGCTCCGGGGCCCGGCCGCCTCGGCCCGGGATCTCGCCGCGGTCGAGTCCGCGCGGACCACAGCCGCCGGGCAGCGGACCGAAGCCCAGTGGACCGCACTGCGGACCTGGCACCGTCGGCATGACCCGGAGTGGCGCCGTCAGGTCGCCGCAGTGGACGCGTCCGCCCAGGCGAAGCCAAAGCCTCAACTCACGACCGTGATGGTGGCGACCGAGGGCCTGACCCCGATCCGGATGCACACGCAGGGAGCCGACTTCTTTGAGCAGACCCACTTCCTCCGCCGCGGGGATCCCAACCTCAAGGGCGATGTCGTCGGACAGGGCTTCCTGCCGGTGCTGATGAAGCGTCCGGAAACCCATTGGCAACGGCCGCGTCCGGAGGGGGCCCGGACGTCCCATCGTCGACGTGCCCTCGCGGACTGGATGACGGATTCGGAGAACGGAGCCGGCCACCTGCTGGCCCGCGTGCTGGTCAACCGCGTCTGGGCGCTCCACTTCGGCCAGGGCATCGTCGCCACACCCAACGACTTCGGCCAACAGGGCGCGCTGCCAGTCCATCCCGAGCTGCTGGATTGGCTCGCCGGCGAGTTCCTCCGAAGCGGTGGTTCCATCAAGGCTCTGCACCGTCTGCTCATCGCCAGTGCCGTCTGGCAGCAGGACAGCCGTCCGGGGGCAAACCCCGCCGCGACCCGGGCCATGGGACTTGACCCCGAGGATCGTCTGCTCTGGCACTTCCCCAAGCACCGACTCGAGGCCGAGGCGATCCGGGACGCCCTGCTCTCGGCCTCAGGCGGACTCGACGCCCGGATGGGCGGGCCGGGCACCCTCGACGAGCAGCAGCGACGACGGAGCCTCTACTTCATGGTGAAGCGCAGCCAGCTGAGCCCCATGCTGCAGCTCTTCGACGCCCCCGATGCCGTGCTGAGCGTGGGCAACCGCCCCGCCACCATCACCGCCCCCCAGGCACTCCTGTTTCTCAACAGCCCCTTCCTGCGCGCCCGTTGCGACGACCTCGCGGAGCTGCTGTCCGTGGAGGCCTCCACCTCGCTGGAGCGGGCGGTCGACACCGGCTACCGCCGGATCCTGGGCAGGGCGCCGTCCGACGGGGAACGCCAGGACAGCCTCGAGTTCCTCCGCCTGGGTCTGGAATCCCGTGCGGACCTTCCGCGGGAAACGGCCCTGCGGAAGACCCTCGGCGACTTCGGCCAGGTCCTGTTCGGCCTGAGCGAATTCCTTACCATCCAGTGACGTCCGAGCCCCACCCCGTGTGCCGATGATGACTCCTCCCCTACCCCCGTCCCTCTGGTCCCGGCGGGATCTCCTCCGTCGCTGCGGTGGCGGTGCCGGTCTGATCGGCCTGGCCACGCTGCTGCGCGACGAACGGCTCCTGGGATCGACCCCCGCGCTCAACCCTCTCGCCGCCCGCCCACCCCAGCACGTCGGCAAGGCCCGCTCGGTGATCTGGCTCTTCATGAACGGCGGCCCCAGCCAGGTCGACACCTGGGACTACAAGCCGGAGCTGGCACGACGCGACGGACAGGAGCTGGAGGGGTTCGACAAGAACACGGGCTTCTTCACCGGCAACGTGGGGCCCCTGATGAAGTCGCCTTTCCAGTGGGCGCAACAGGGCCAGTCGGGAGCCTGGGTCTCGGAACTGTTCCCGCACCTGTCCCGGCATGTCGACCGGATGGCGTTCCTACACTCCTGCCATACCGAATCCAACAACCACAGCCCGGCGCTATTCATGATGAACACCGGGGTTCCACGAATGGGGTTCCCATGCGTCGGTTCCTGGGCCACCTACGGCCTTGGGTCGGAGAGCCGGGACCTGCCGGCGTTCGTCGTCATGAGCGATCCGCTCGACCGCGGACTACCCAAGGGCCACGCGCTGAACTGGAGTTCCGGATTCCTTCCGGGCGTCTATCAGGGCACCCACCTCCGTCCCAAGGGGCGGGCAATCGACAACCTCGACCTGCCGCCAGGACTCGATCCCGCGACCCAGCGACGTCAGCTTGATCTCATGGCCCGGCTCGGTGGCCGGCACCGGGAGCTCGACCCGACCGACCAGGCGCTGGCGGCGCGACTCGAGAGCTTCGAGCTCGCCTACCGCATGCAGATGGCGGCCCCCGAGGCCCTCGACTGGCAGCGGGAACCCGGGTCGATCCGGCGCCTCTACGGCACCGATGACAAGCCCTGCGACCAGTTCGCCCGCCAGTGCCTGACCGCCCGTCGCCTCGTGGAACGCGGCGTCCGGTTCGTCCAGATCTACTCCGGCGGCATGGACAATGAACGGAGCTGGGATGGACACGAGAACATCGTCCGCAACCACTCCGGCTTCGCGGCGGAGACCGACCGCCCCATTGCAGCGCTCCTCACCGATCTCGAACAGCGCGGGCTCCTCGACGAGACCCTCGTCATCTGGGGCGGTGAGTTCGGACGCCTGCCCATCGTCCAGAAGGGCGGCACTGGACGGGACCACAACCCGCATGCCTTCACCGTCTGGATGGCCGGCGGCGGGACGAAGCCCGGGGTTCATCACGGCGCGACCGACGAGGTCGGGTTCAAGGCCGTTCACGATCGCGTCAGCGTCCACGACTTCCACGCGACCCTGCTTCACCTCCTGGGGTTCGACCACGAGAGGCTGACGTTCCGCTACAGCGGACGCGACTTCCGGCTGACGGACGTCAGCGGGGATGTCGTGAGCTCCGTGGTGGACGGCTGACCGGGCGTTGGGCGTCGGGCGTCGACCGGTGCAAACCTGGTACGGAGGGCGTCAGCCGGGGAGTCGAACGAGCTGAAAGGGAACCTCGTGGGAGGTCTCGTAGGGGCGGGCAATCAGTTCCAGGAACCGGATGGTCCGGCGTGCCAGCGGTGTGCCGTAGACGGCAAGAAAGATGCACCCTTCGAGGTGGAACTGACGGCTGATGACCCGACGCGCCCGCGCCGTGTCCCAGACCTTCCGTGCACGGTCTCGATATCCGTGGGAGGCCCACAGGTCGGCGAGGATGAAGTGAAGGCGGGCAATCACGGAGCGGCGGCGTGCGGTCCACTGGCCGGTCCTGTCAAGAAGCTCGCAGGTCCGACCCAGCATGCGCTCGCGCGGCTCAAAGGTGTCGGGACCATGTGGGACACGGCACACCGAGCTGCCAGAATCTCCCTCACGACACAGGAAGCGCGGCCCAGGAAAGATCTCGAACCTCAGGCCGAAGAGAATGGCACGGATATGGAAGTCCAGATCCTGGCACTTCTTGAGCCCAGGATCCCAGGGTTCCAGCCGGTCCAGGGCCGAGCGTCGCCAGATCGGCCCACAGGTCTGCCATGGCGTGTCGAAGGCGAGGAAGTTGGAGACATAGTCATCGGACCTCGGGATCTGGAATGGGAGATCGCTATCCCCGGGCTGCTTCAGGAACCGGTTATGGGGGAAAACCCCGAAATCCAGATCATCACGACCCTCCATCGTCCGGAGACGTCCTTCCAGACACGCCGGGGACAGAAGATCGTCGGAGTCGAGAAACATCAGCCAGTTCCCACGGCTGCCCTTCCATCCCTCGTTTCGGCACGTGTTTCCCCCGGGTTCTCCCTGGCGTCGATGGGATTGCACCCGGGGGTCCTGCCGAGACACCGCCTCGACGGCGGCCACACTTCCATCCGTTGATCCGTCATCCACAACAAGCGCCTCCCAATCTGGGAAGGTCTGGGCTCTCAGGGATTCCAAGGCCTCGACCACCAGATCGGCGCGGTTCTTGTTGGGGATGACTATGCTGACCAACGGCGTCATTTCAGGGGACGGTTTCTAGTGGATGAACACAAGACACAGCAATCTTCAACTGCATCCTGGCGTTGGGATCCGGATGTCCGAATCATATCGAGGGGCCCCAGAGCAAACGCCCTCCCGGTGGATCCGCGGATCGATGCTCCGACTCCATGCGGCCACCCTCGACCAGGTGGACGAGGCGTTCGGCCAATCCCGAGGAGGAGTTGACCTGTCCGCTGAGCTCGGTCGCGGCCGACGCCGTCTCGAGCGCCGAGGCGGCGTTGGTCTGGGTGATCCCGCGGATGTGCTGGATGGCGGTCGAGATGGACTTCACACCCTCGGCCTGCTGGGTCGAGGCCGTGCGGACGCCCTGGAGCAACGTGTCGAGCTCACGGTTCTGGGACAGGATCCGCTGGAACCGCTCGGCCACCGCGGTGCCGGCCCCCTCGACCTCGCGTCCGGCAGTGCGGGCGCGCTCGATGAGGGTGGCCGACTGCGCCGTGGCCTCCGCGGCCCGCTTGGCGAGGCTCCGGACCTCGTCGGCCACGACCGCGAACCCGGCCCCCTTCTCCCCGGCGCGGGCGGCTTCGACCGCGGCGTTGAGCGCGAGGAGGTTCGTCTGGAAGGCGATCTCGTTGATCGTCTTGATGATGTGGGCCACCTGGTCGGAGGCGGACTTCGAGGCGGCAAGGGAGCGCTGCATGCCATCGACTTCCGAGGAGCCGCTCTCGGCCTCCTGACGTGCCGAGGCGGCGAGCGACGAGGCGGACTGGGCGCTCGACCGGTTGTGATCGGTCACCTCGGTCAGCTCCGCAAGCGCCGCACCGGTCTCCTCCACGGCCGCCGCCTGCTGCTGGGCCCGGTCCGACAACGAATTACCCTCGCTCGCCAGCTGTCCAACCGCGGACGCCGTGTCTTCGGCGCCCAGGTGCAGGGCCCGGGAGACCTCGAGGAGATCCCCGGAAAGCCGACGGGCCGTCCAGGCCATCACCCCACCCAGCAACGCCACCAGGACGGCTCCGGCGGCCATGATCTGGAGGACCTGCGTGTTGGCATTGCCCATCACGGCAGCCCGCGGGACCGCCACCACCAGATTCCAAGGCCGGGCGATGCCCTTCACAGTCACCGGCACCGAGACATAGAAGGCCCCCGCCTTGAGCACGTCGGAATGCCCCAGGGCGGTGGCAACCCCGTCACGATCGCGTCGATCCGCCATGCCCGTGATCACCCCGCTCGTGTCGACGAACTTCTTGCCGAGCAGCGAGCGATCCGGATGGGCTACGACGATGCCCGCATCGGTCATCAGGAGGGCATAGCCCGTGCCGTAGGGACGGATCTCGCCGACCTTGTCGGTCAGCGTCTTGAGGTCGAAATCGAGTCCGAAGATCCCCAGGAACCCGCCATCGACGACCACCGGACTGACCAGCGAGGTCATGAGGACATCCTTGCCCGCAACCGGGTAGATGTAGGGCTCGATCCAGGCGTCCTTCACGGTGGTGCGTGGAATGACGTAGTAGTCGCCCGGACCGGGCTTCTCGTAGTCGACCAGCGGTTCGAGCAAGAGGCTGCCGGAGCCCCGGTTCCAGTACGGGATGAACCGGCCGGTGGTGTCGTGACCCGGCTTGCCGATGAAGTCGGCATCGCGCCCATCGAACGCACCCGGCTCCCAGAGGGTGTAGAGCGCGAGCAGTTCGGGTTCCGCCACGAGGGCGTTCTGGAGCATGCCGCTGACCTGAGTCCGATCCATTGGGAGACCCGCCTTCTTGAGACCGGAGAACTCTGCCGCGAGGGTACGGGGGATCTGGAAGGCGCGGTCGATGAACGAGGAGACCCCGGCGGCATAGAGACGGCCGGTTTCGGAGGCCCTCTCCTGGGCTTCGGCCTGCGCCCGCTGCCGGGACTGCACCAGAATCCATGCGAAGGACAGCAGGTAGAGTCCGAGGGTCGTGGCGACCACCGGGACGATCATCCGGAACTTGAGACTTCGCATGACGGAGAAACGGTTCGAAACCCCGGGATCTTGGGCCGGGCAGTCCCAGACTTGGAAGCGGTTTCGTCGGCAGTTGCTGAGCCCTCTGGTGTCCGCACGCCAGGCGGGGCGAACCTGTGGAACACCCCATGCGACCCTGGTCCGGACGGCAGCAAGATTTGAAACAATCCGCGCCGGTCCGATGGCTTTGCAATCTGTGCAACATGTCGGCCGAAAGCCACTCTCCACTCCTCATGGAGGCGAACAGCTTCAACGACAAGTCTCGCTCGGTCTGATGGATTGGAGGGGTTCTGATCCTCGTGATCGTCGCTGCCGTGTTCGGAGGTTGACCGTTCTGGGAATGGTCGAAGACCCGCCGGGCTGAAGGGTTTCTGGATCAGCATCGAGCAGCCCTGAAGGATGGCAAAGACCCTACCGAGGCGAGGCTGGCTTTGAAAAGCGCCTTGGCCCTGTCGCCAAAACACCCACCTGTGCTGCGGGCAGCCGCCCTGTATTACCAGGAACAACCCCACCCGGAGGTTCTCGACCTTTTTAGCGAATTGAACCGTCTGGCGCCGCTCTCGGACGACGAAAAGGCCCTCTACGTGAAGGCCGCCCTCAACCATGGACGGACGGACCTCGGCCTCCCCTTGATCTGGGAGCTCGGCGAGGTGCCGAGTCAGGAAGAGAACGCGCTCCGGCTGGGTTCGGAGGCGGCGAGCCTCATGGGCAACGCGCAGGCCGCCGTCGATCTCGCCAATCAGGCATGGTCCAAGAACCCCAACAACATCACCAACCTCTGGCTGCTGGGCAGCGTCCAGTTCCGCCATCCCAACCCCTCCACCAAGGCAGAGGGACGACGGCGCCTGATGTCCCTGGTCGCCGATGGCGGACCCGAGGTGATTCCGGTGATCAACCTGATGCTGCTGAATCCCCCGATCCCAGACAGGGACCTCAATCTCCTCTTGCGGCTGCTTCCGGCCCGGACCAATGCCCGCTTCGAGGAGCGACTGGCCCGACTGGGTCTGGAGATCCTCAAAGATCCTGCAGGAAAGTCCCAACGCGTCCGGGAGTTCGCCGAGCCGCTCTGGACCCCGACGGGTCGCACCAACCTGTTGCGCCTTGCCGAATGGCTCTCCCAGCGGGCGGCCTACGAGGAGATCGTCGATGTGATTCCCGAGGGTTTAGCCACCACCTACCCCCTGCTTTCCCTGAACCTTGCCGGGGCGCTGGGGAGCCTCGAGCGTTGGGATGACGTGGAGCGCCTGCTCGGAGAATCCAAGGGACCCGAGTTCACCATCCAGAAGGAGACCTTCCGGGCCGTGGCCGCCCATGGGAACGGCCGCACGAATGAAAGCCTCGCCGCCTGGTCGAAGGCCGTGCGGCTCTCCAACCGCAACCCCCAGATGCGCCAGATCATCGCCGTGCTCGCCGAGCGCCGCGAATACCAGCAGGTCTCGCTCGATGCCTGGCTTCCGCTGTTGATGATGCCTCAGTACTCCCCGAAGGCGCGGTCCCAAGTGCTGCGTCTCGCCCATGGTGTGCAGGATCCCTTCCTCACCCGGGAGACACTCGACCGACTCCACAGACTTCGCCTCCTGGAGGTCCCTGACCAGATGAACCTGGTCCTCTTTGCCGCATTGACGGAGCCCAACCCGGCCAAGGTTCGGGACTCCATTGGTCAAGCCAAGCCACTGGCGACCACGGCGGACCTGACGAACCGGTTCGCCATCGCCAGCGCCCTGCTCAGCCTGCGCGAGAACAAGCCCGAGGTGGCCGAGGGGCTGCTCGATCCGCTGCAGGTCGACTGGGCCAAGGCACCCCAGCTCTGGCGGGTGGTTCGTGTGGCGCAGCTCGGGAAATTCGACCGTCGACCCGAGGCCCGAAGCCTTGCCGAGACCCTCGACCCGAAGTCCTTGTCGAAGCCGGAACGGGTGCTGGTCGAATCATGGCTGGCCGAGGAGTGACCAGTCCCGAAAAACCTGCACGCACACCGCGGGACGAACCGCACTGGGTCCGCTCATCCTCCGTGACGGGCCGACCGGATCCCGAAACACTCGACCCGTGACCGGCCCACCCGTCCAGGACCCGTCCCCCGATCCCGGCGCTCCGGTGCCACGCCCTACGTTGCGGGAGGCGACCCGGTTCTGGTGGCGACTCGGGTGGATCAGCTTCGGGGGGCCCGCAGGCCAGATCGCCCTGATGCACGAGGAACTGGTCGAGCAACGACGCTGGGTGGGACATGACACGTTCCTGCACGCCCTGCAGTTCTGCATGGTGTTGCCCGGACCCGAAGCCCAGCAGCTGGCTACCTATCTGGGATGGTGGATGCACGGCACCCGGGGCGGGCTCATCGCCGGCACCCTTTTCGTTCTCCCAGCCGCTGCGATCCTCCTCGGACTGAGCATTGTCTACGTCCTCTGGGGCAGCACCCCCGGGGTGACCGGGATTCTCCGAGGTCTCCAGCCCGCCGTGGTCGCCCTGATCGCCAACGCGCTCATCAACATGGGACGCCGGGTGCTCCGGAACACCCCTTCCGTCGCCATCGCACTCGCCGCCGCAGCCGCCCTCGGGATCGGCAATGCGCCGTTCCCCCTGGTCATCGCCCTCGCGGGGACCCTCGGTTTCCTGATGCCAAGGCCTACCCCCCGGACCGATCCCGCCACGCCGCAGCACGAGGACCGGGCATTGAAAACATCCCCTCGATCGGACTGGATCCGCGTCGTCCGGATCCTGGGTCTTGGACTCCTCCTGTGGCTGGCCCCCATGGGGCTGCTGGCCCTCCTCCTCGGCTCAAACCACGTGGTGGTCGAGGAGGGGCTCTTCTTCGGCAAGGCTGCGCTGGTCACCTTCGGGGGTGCCTACGCGGTCCTGCCCTACGTGGCCCAACGGGCGGTGGACCACGTCCACTGGCTCGGTTCTGACTCGATGTTGCACGGCCTTGCGCTGGCGGAAACCACTCCGGGACCGTTGGTGATCGTCCTCCAGTTCGTGGGATTCCTGGGTGGTTGGAATCATCCCGGGGCCCTGCCCCGGTTTGTTTCGGCCGCACTCGGAGCCGCGGTCGCGCTGTGGAGCACGTTTCTTCCGTCCTTCGTCTGGATCTTCCTCGGGGCCCCCTGTGTGCAGCGGTGGCGTTCGATGCCCCGACTCCAAGGCGTCCTCGACGCCATCGGCGCCGCCGTCATCGGGGTCCTGGCCAGCCTCGCGTTCTGGATGGGGTCGCGGACCCTCTTTCCGGGAAACCGGATCGATCTGCTTGCCGTGGTCCTCACCCTCGCCGCGTTCTGCGGACTGCGCCTCTTCAAATGGCCCACCGGTTGGGTGGTGGCCGGCTGTGCCCTGATCGGATGGATCGCCCAGGTGCTTCGGTGATCTGAGCCACCCAGCCACCCTGCGGTTCACCACAAGGTAGAGATTCCAGGCCCCGCCATTCCCCCACCGCCCTCCGTCCCCTTCCAATTCCTCCGCGTCCCCGCTTCTCTGCGAGGTCCTCCCCGCAAGGCGTCTGTCGGCCACGACTCAGGTCGGCTCAACGCTCCACGGGTGGGTGCTCTCGCACCCAGTGCCGCAGGGCACTGCGGCACCCACCCACCGACGCCTTCGGCATCCGATCAGGAGCCGCCGCCGCCAAACCCCTCATTCCCTGCTCTTCATCCCGACTCTCCCGTCTCTTCCTCCGCGTCTCCGAGTCCCCGTGGGAGTCCCCTTCCCCACCTCCGTGTGAGTCTCCCCCTCCCTGGAACACCTCGATGCAGCGCGTCAGATGCCCTGGGCAATCGCCTGGAGACCGCGAAACCCGTTCAGGATGGACCCCAGTGCGGCGACCAACGCCGCCACCTGCCGGTCCAGAGGTGCGCGCTGGGGCGTCTCGAATGTGATCTCGAAGGGCAGCTTCGCCGTGCCGGGTTCGGACTGCAGCATGCCCGGATAACCCGCCCGGATGATGCTCTCCCGGGCCTCGAATCCGTCGATCACATCGCGTCGGTTCCGCGGCAGGAAGCGGTTGGCCTCACGCAGCGCCGGTTCGAGGAGATGTTCCGACAGCACGGCGCCACGCACGAACCCATAGAGCCCGTCGCTCGTGTCGTCCGAATGCAGCGTCACGATGCCATCGAAGGCGTTGGCCCGGATTTCCGACTCGAGGAAGCGGACCTCCGGCTGATCGCTGTCGCGCCAGAACTCCCGGTTCAGATCCCGCCCCGACCTCGCGGCCCGGGTGTCGTCCTGGAATCCCGTCGGATTGCACAACGGATAGAGGAAGACCGCGTAACCCGAGGCCAGACCGGGCTGACGGGACAGCTGTTCGAGAAACCGGGCCATCGCCACCGCCCCCTCGGGCTCGTCGCCGTGGATCGTGGCGAACAGCGCCACCTTCATCAGATCCCCACCCCCGGGATCGCCGACAAACAGATGGCGCGGGATCGAATACCGCTCGCCGTCGCTCTCGAAGAACGCGTGCTGTGTGGAAAGGATCCGGGGGCAGTTCGCCGCAACGCGGTCCAGTGGCTCCAGGAGCCGCGCCACCGACCGACACCGGAGACCCGGTCTCGAGACTGGGGCCGACAGGTGCAGAAACTTCAGATCTGGAATGCGACTCATGGGATTCTCGAGGAGTCCGGGACCCCGAGGACCGCGTGGCCCGCCTGGATCGTTCCAGACTGGAACCCGCACACCCCCGGCATCCGAAGACCCGCAGTCGAACGCCTCCACCCCCTCGCGAAGGGTGGAGGTCCTTCAACACACGGATCTTCCATCAATACACAATTGAATCAATGGGTTTTATAGAAAACCATTTTGAAGGGCTTAATATTGAGATTTATACTCTACTATTTTGATTGTTTTTTGATCGAACCTCGAGCCATGGAACCCGTGACAGGTCCGCCGGCGGGTCGATCGAACCCGGCTCGGCCCACCTCGAGGATCGTGCCTCCGGCGGATCCCGGATCCGGGCATCGCGGTCGGTGGCATCGGCTCCTCCGACTCCATCCCGGACCGACGAACCGGGATTTTTTTCTTGGGCCGTGCCGGGGCTCGGGGAGACTTGGATCCATGAACCTCCGCCCCCTGATCCTGCTTCCCCTGCTCTGCCTGGGCCTGATCGCCAAGCCTTCCGACGAGATGGTGCTGGCCGCCCAGACGTTCCTGTCCGCCCTCTCACCCGAGCAGCGGGCGAAGACCTCCTTCCCCTTCGAGTCGGAGGAGCGGACCGGATGGAATTTCACCCCGGTGGAACGACGGGGTCTGCCCCTCAAGGAGATGGAGCCCGCCCAGCGGCACCTGGCGTATGCCCTTCTCGGCTCGGCGCTGAGCCAGCAGGGCATGGTCAAGGCCCTCACGATCATGAGCCTCGAGCGGATCCTGCAGGACATCGAGGGACCCGGACGTCGGTTCCCCCGGGATCCCGAGCTCTATTTCGTGACCATCTTCGGGACCCCGGCGAAGGACGGGACCTGGGGCTGGCGGGTCGAGGGCCACCATCTCTCGGTGAATTTCACCCTGTCGAAGGGCGAGGTGGTGTCCTCGGCACCCCACTTCATGGGCACCAACCCCGGTGAGGTCCGGACCGGCCCCCGTGCCGGGCTGCGGGTGCTGGCCGGCGAAGAGGATCTCGGCCGGGAACTTGTGACGTCCCTGACGCCCGATCAACGCAAGGTGGCCCTCATCGACACGAAGGCACCGGACGACATCCTGACCGGCAACCAGCGGGTTGCCGACGCCGGCCAGCCCCGGGGCATCGCGTGGAAGGACCTCGACAAGGCCCAGCAGCGACTGGCCAGGAAGTTGATCAGCGAGTATGCCGACCGCCTCCGTGGGAAGCTCGCGCAGAAGGATCTCAAGGCGATCGAGGAGGCCGGGTACGACGGGATCCGCTTCGCCTGGGCCGGTGGCCTCGCGAAGGGTGACCGTCACTACTACCGGGTGCACGGTCCGACCTTCCTCATCGAGTACGACAACACGCAGAACGATGCGAACCATGTCCACGCCGTCTGGCGCGGGTTGAAGGATGACTTCGGACGGGACGTCCTCGGCGATCATCTCAAGGAAAGCCACAGCAAGTAGCCGGTCTACACCGCGCTTCCGGACGTTCCAGCCCCGTTCGACCTACCGGACCTCGACCCACACCGGGACCGAGGTCTCAGATCTCCTCGTCGGCATCGCTCTCGGAGATGCTGATGGAATCGGCGGCAACGCGCGCCCGGGAGGCCTCCACCTTGAGATAGTAGAGGACCACCGGAGCGAAGATCATCCCGGGGATTCCCATCAGTCGCTCGCCGACCACCAGCCCGAGCAGCGTTAGCCACATCGGGTTCTTGATCCGATCGCCAATGATCTTCGAGTTCAGGAAGTACTCGAGCTTGTGGATGGTCACCAGGAACACCAGGGCCCAAAGCGCCACGGTGGGTGAGAGCGTGAAGCCCACTCCGATGATCAGCGTGTTGCTCATCAGGTTGCCAATGATCGGCAACAGCCCGCAGAGGAACGTCAGCATCACGATCACCATGAGGTAGGGATAGCCGTTCCAGATCAGGAACGCGGCGGTGAACGAGGTGTTGACGGTCGAGATCAGGATCTGGGCCCCGATGACGGTCGCGAAGCTGGCGTAGAAGGTCCGGAACCGCGCGGTGAGCTCCCGGACGACAAGGGAATACAGGCTCCCGCTGACGGCATGCGGATCCCCCTCCATCTGGAACCGGGAGTTGAGGAAGAGGCTGATGGGGAGGACGAGACCGATCACGAACGAGGCGATCTCAAACATCGCCCCACGCGCGTACACACCGAGGTTCGAGAACTTCTCCCGGAAGGTCTCGAGCGCCAGCTTCTTCAGGCTGGCGTAGTCGGTGAACGGCAGGTCCACCCCCTTGGTCTCGGCGAAGTTCACGACCGCGGGGATCGAGGTGTCGACGATCTTCGGCAGGGCCACGTAGGCCTGTTTGGAGAAGAGGTAGAGACCCGTGACGACTCCCGAGAGCAGGACCAGGTAGAGGAGCACGGCCGGCATCTTCCGTCCGCCGAGCATCCGACCCAGCCCCCGGAGCGTGAGGTACCCGAACAGGGCCGTCAGCACCAGCGTCGCGAGGCGCAGACCCCCGATGAGCACCAGCAACCCCAGCATGATGCTGAAGGAGATGCGGACCGGGGCGCTGATGCCCGTTCCCGGCGGAACGGTGGGGGTCGTGGAGGAGGTCATCCGAATGCCTGCGGGTCGCAGCTTAGCGCACCCGCTCGCGGAGCCAACCGACAAGATCACGGATCGCGATCCGCTCCTGGCGGCTGTCGTCGCGATGCCGCAGCGTCACGGTGTCGAGCAGCTCGGGCTTCTCGCCCAGGGTGTCGAAGTCGACTGTCACACAGAACGGTGTCCCGGCCTCGTCCTGCCGGGCGTACCGCCGGCCGATCGCCCCGCTCTCGTCGTAAAAGCAGTTGAACTCCGACTTGAGCATCTGGTGGATCGCGCGGGCCTTGGACACCAGCTCGGGCTTGTTCTTTAGCAGCGGAAACACCCCAACCTTGATGGGGGCCACCCGGGGATGGAACCGCATCACGACGCGGGTCTCCGACTTGCCCTTGGCATCGGTCTCGGTGACCTCCGAGTAGGCGTTGGCGACGAGCGCCAGAATAAGACGGTCGACACCGGCCGACGGCTCAATGACATGCGGGATGTACTGCCCCTTGGCCAGGCCGTCGGCGTCCTCACGGGCCTCTTTATCGCCCTTCTCAGCGGGCAACCCCGCCTTGGTCAGATACCGGAGCCGCGCCTCGAAGTATCGTCGTGAGAGCTCGGCCTGTCGCTCCGGCGACAGCTGGGTCCAGGCGGTGCGGAGCTCCTCGTCGAACACCCCCATGGGCTTCCCGGAGAACCGCTCGTGCTGGGACAGGTCGAAGTCGCTGCGCGCGGCGATGCCCTCCAACTCGTCCCCCTTCACCACGCCGGAGGCATCGGCCTTGCTGAACGGGAACTTGTACAGGATGTCGGTCGTCGCCCGCGCGTAGTGCGCCAGCTCCTCCGGGGTCTGGTGGTGGAACCCAAGGGTCGACCGGGACAGGCCGATCCCCTCGTAGAAACGCACCCGCTCCTCCACCCAGTACTGGTGCCAGCGCTGCCATCCCCAGTCCGCCTGGGGCTCGCCCGGATGGCCCTCGACGGGCTGGGTGTTCACGGAACCGGAGATCGCCTCGACCACCTCGTCGGGCTTGATGAAGAACTCGAGCTCCATCTGCTCGAATTCGCGCGACCGGAACGTGAAGTTCCTAGGCGTCACCTCGTTGCGGAACGCCTTGCCGATCTGGCCGATGCCGAACGGCAGCTTCTGGCGCGAGGTCTCCAGCACGTTCTTGAACTGGGCGAAGATGGCCTGGGCGGTCTCGGGACGCAGGTAGGCGACGTTCTCGTCGGACTGGATCGGCCCCACCCAGGTCTGGAGCATCAGATTGAACGGCCGGGAGGGACCGAGCTCGACCGAGCTGTCGGGATGGAAGTCGATCGAGTCCTCGACGGCCGCGGTCTGCTCCCCGAGCAGGGTGATCCGGGCCGGGTCCCCGTCCGCCGCAGGAAGGGAGGCGAGGAAGAACTCGCGGGCCTTCTTGCGGGCGCTCTCCGGGTGCCCCCCCTTGTCCACCAGGACGGCAAAGGCCTTCTCGACCCGGCCGTCCGTGCCGGCGACCTCCGCTCCGGCAAACCGATACGCCATGCCGGAACGGGCCTCGACCTGGTCGGTCCGGACCCGCTTCCGGGTGAGCGGACACTCCCGCATGAGGTCGGCGAAGGTGTCGACATGTCCCGACGCCCTCCAGATCTCAGGGGACATGACGATCGTGGCCTCGAGTCCGACGACATCCTCGCGGAGCCGGGTCATGGACTGCCACCACAGATCCTTGACGTTGCGCTTGAGCTCAGCGCCCAGCGGACCGTAGTCCCAGAAACCGTTGATGCCCCCATAGATCTCGGACGACTGGAAGACGAAGCCCCTGCGTTTGCAGAGGGACACAATCTTCTCCATCAGCACATTTTCCTTCGGCTCGGCCATAGTTGAGCGGGCAGCCTCCGGATTGGTCCGGCAGGTGTCAACCGGTTGGTCAGATTGGATCATGGCGGTGGGTGCCAGGACCGATGCGACGGTGCGGGCCGGGATGACCGGCGATCGCCCGCCGCCCAAGAATCCCTTCGGCCGGAAAGACACGCCTGATACCTTCGGCCGTCGATGCCAGACCTCACCGCCCCATTTGAGACGTTTCCGGAGCCCTCCGAAAGGGAGGCTTCCCGCCGCATCCTCCCCCGGGAGATATCCGGCGAGGACGCGGTCTGTCCGCCGTCGACGCTGCAGGTGCCGGCAACCACGCCGGCGGCCCTCGAGCTGCTGCTGCTGGACTACGCCCGTGGGACCCTCGCCCTCAAGGAATGGCCGGCGGTGCTCCGCGCCTGGCGGCTCGCAAAACGTGGCCACATGCGGGATCTGGTCACCTTCGACCGTGAGTGGTCCGCGACGGCGCATCGCCTCGGCTTCGCCGCCGCCAGCCGGGCGGCGGGACGTCGACAGCTCAACCGCCTGCAAGGACTTCGCCACGAACGCCGGATCTCCCGCTACCGGACCGCGATCGATGAGGGACGAGCCGATGGTTGGCATCCGCTGGTGTTCGGGGTCTTCCTCGCGGTCTACCATCTCCCTATCCAACAGGGGCTGATCCAATACGGATTGCAGTCTCTCGGGCTTCTGGCATCCGCCGCGGACCGGATCCGGTGCCTCCATGGGAATCCCCGGACGGAGGCTCTCGACCGGGCCGCCTCGCTGCTCCCGCTGCTCCTGCCCCCGTTGAAGGGTCCCGGTTTCGCCCCGAGGGCGCCCCGCAGGCGACCTCCTCTCGAAGCCTCCTCGCCCGCATGAGCCCCTGGCTGATCCTCGGCTGCGTCGCCGCCTATTTCCTGGTGCTCATCGGCATCGCCTGGTGGACCGGGCGGACGGCCGACGACGCCGGCTACTATCTCGGGAACCGCAAGTCCCCGTGGTGGATCGTCGCCTTCGGCCTGATCGGGGATTCCCTCTCGGGGGTGACCTACCTGTCCGTGCCCGGACAGGTGGCCCGGGACGGCTGCTCCTACATGCAAATAGTGCTCGGCTATGTCCTAGGGTACCTCGTCATCGCCCAAGTCCTCACCCCGATGTATTACCGGATGGGACTCACCAGCATTTACACGTACCTAGGACAGCGGTTCGATCGGACGGCGGAGTGGACGGGGTCGGCCTTCTTCCTGGTCTCGCGCCTCCTGGGGTCCGCCGCACGGCTCTACCTCGCGATCACGGTCTTCCAGCGGTTCGTCTTCGATCCCCTGGGCGTCCCGTTCTCGCTCGCGGTGACCGGGGTGATCGGACTCATCCTGGCCTACACCTGGCGCGGCGGGATCAAGACCCTGGTGTGGACCGACTCGTTCCAGAGCCTGTTCCTCGTCCTCGGGGTCCTGGTCTCGATCGGTGTCGTGTCCCGGGAGATGGATTGGGGACCGGTGGATCTCCTGCGGAACGTGGCGGCGAGTCCGATGGCACGGGTGTTCGTCTGGGACTGGCGGGCGCCGGACAACTTCTGGAAGCAGCTGCTGAGCGGGGCGGCGATCGCGGTGGTAATGACGGGACTCGACCAGAACAACATGCAGAAGAGCCTGAGCTGCCGGTCGCTCCAGGCCTGCCAGAAGAACTTCTACCTGTTCACCGTGATCATGGTCACGGTCAACGCCTGCATCCTGGCGCTCGGGATCCTGCTCCTCCGCTTCGCCGAGGCGCGGGGCATCGCGGTGCCGGACCAGACCGACCAGCTGTTTCCGACACTCGCCCTCGCCCACTTCGGCACGACAGCCGGACTGGTGTTCCTCATCGGCCTGACCGCCGCGACGTTCAACAGCGCCGACTCGGTCCTGACCACACTCACCACGAGCTTTTGCATGGACTTCCTCGGATTCGAGCGGCGGACCGACCTCGACGCCGCGAGGCGGGACTCGCTGCGGCACTGGACCCACCTCGGGTTCGCCGTCCTGCTCTGGGGCACCATCCTGGTGTTCAAGGCCCTCAACCAGGGCTCAGTGATCAAGCTGGTCCTGCAGTTGGCCGGATACACGTACGGCCCCTTGCTGGGCCTGTTCGCGCTCGGGATCCTGACCCGTCAGCGGGTTGGCGGTCCGTGGGTCGCTGCGGTGTGTGTCGCCTCACCGATCCTCTGCGCGATCCTATCGGCCCACTCCGTCCGCTGGCTGGATGGCTACGTGTTCGGGTTCGAGCTGCTGATCCTCAACGGCCTGCTGGTGATCGCGGGATCGATGGCGCTGGGACGGTCGCGTTGACCCCCGCGGACCGGGTCCATCCCGGCGGTCACTTGGACGGAAACCGCATCGGGTTCGTGAGCGTCTTCCGAGGACGCGGGGGTTTGTAGAGGATGCCGAAGTTCGCGAGGTTGCTCGAGGTGGTGGCGAGATTCGTCAGGGCCGACCCCAGCTGCAGCCGCAGCGCGTCGTCGCTAAGGAGTCCGCCCGCCACGCCACGTCCGGCCCGGAGGTCGGACGTGATCCCTCGCAGATCCTCCGTGACCGCGCCGGCGTTGGCGATGGCGTTGCTCACCGCCGGCTTCTGCTCCGTGATGAACTGGTCGACATTCGTCGCCAAGGAATCCAACCGCAGCGTGAGGCGCCCCAGGTTGCTCAGGGTCTGCCCCACCACCGGGGTGTTGTTGCTGACGATCTGGCGGACATCCCCGAGTGCCGCTGCGGCCTCTGCCGAGGCCAGTCGGACATTGGCGGCCGTCTGGGCGAGGTTGGTGAGCGTGGAGTCACTCAGGAGCTTCTCGTCGACCCGACCCACCGCGTCGTTGATCCGGTCGATCGCCGTGTCGAGCTTCCCGAGGAGCTGGGTCGCCGAACGCGCCGCCTCCTGGAGGTTGAACGGGGTCTCCGCCCGGACGATCGCCCCGTCCTCGAGCGCCGCCTTCTCGTTCTTCCGTGGGACGATTGAGACAAACTCGTCTCCCAGAAACCCCGACTGCTCGATGCCGAACTTCGCATCCCCGTGCACCGGATACCGTCGCTCGATGCGGAGCCGGATCTCCACCTCCCGGTGGTCCTCCGAAAGGTCGATGCCCGTGACATGGCCGACCGGCACGCCGGACAGAGCCACCGGGGCACCGACCTTCAGCCCGCCGACCTTCTCGGTCAGCACCCGCACGGTGATGGCCGGTGTGAAGTAGCTGCTGCCCTTGCTGAAGTTCAGGATCATCCCGGCGATGATGGCGAGGGTGAACGCGACAAAGACTCCGACTTTCTTCGAGGGGGACATGGGGGAACGGGGATTCAGGGTGTGACGACAGGCGGGGCGGGAAGGTCCGGGGCGATGCCGTTGACGAACTCGTGGATGAGCGGGTCGTCCGAATCCAGGATGTCCCGGGTCGGCCCATCGGCATGGATGACCCCGTTGTGGAGCATCAGCATCCGGTTGCTGATCCGACGTGCACTCGCCATGTCGTGGGTCACCGCCACGCTCGTCACCCCGAGCTGCTGCCAGATGCGACGGATGACCCCATCGATCCGCGCGCCGGCGATCGGGTCGAGTCCTGTGGTGGGCTCGTCGTAGAGGAGGATCGAGGGCTTGTAGACAATCGCCCGGGCGAGGCCGACCCGCTTGCGCATGCCGCCGGAGAGCTCGGAGGGCTTCTTGTCCTCGATGCCCGGCAGCTCGACCCGCTCGAGCGCCTCGGCCACCAGACGACGCACCTCGCCCGGGGTGTGGCGCTTCTCCCGGAGCAGGACGAAGCCCACGTTCTCGAAGACGTTGAGCGAGTCAAACAGCGCCGCCCCCTGGAACAGCATCCCGAAGTTGCGTCGGACCGCCAGGAGCGCCCGCTCGTCGAGGCGGCACAGGTCCGTGCCCTGGATGCGGACCTCGCCCCGGTCGGGCTGCAGCAGCGCGACCAGGTGCTTGAGCAGGACGCTCTTGCCGCCGCCGCTGCGTCCGATGATCACCACCGCCTCGCCGGCCTCGATCGACAGCGAGACGCCCTTGAGGACGGGCGTTCCCCGAAAGCTCTTCCAGACATCCCGGACCTCGATGATCGCCATGGCAGAATCCGGGGTCAGTTCCAGCCCAGCAGCCGGGTCAGCAGCAGGGTGAGGAAGAAGTTCGACACCAACACCGTGATGCTCGCCGCCACGACCGCCTCGGTCGTGGCCCGGCCCACCCCCTCGGCACCCTCCGGACAGGTCAGGCCCTTGTAGCAGCAGATGAGCGCAATGGTCGCGCCGAACAGCACGGACTTCACAAGGCCGATCGAGATGTCCCCGAACGAGGTGTAGCGGTTGACGTAGGCCAGGTAGTACGCGCCCTCGATCCCCAGCAGCTTCACCCCCACGAGATAGCTGGCGATGATGCCGGTCAGGACCGCCTCACCGGTCAGCAGCGGGGCCGCGACCGTGAGGGCCAGCAGTCGCGGGACCACCAGGTGGTCCACAGGATGGGTGGCCAGGGTGCGGAGGGCGTCGAGCTGCTCGGTGACCCGCATGGTGCCCAGCTCCGCGGCCATGGAGGCCCCGACCCGGGCGGTGAGCATCAGACCCGCGAGCACCGGCCCGAGTTCGCTGGCCATGCCGACGCTCACGACCGCCCCCGTCGCGGTGTCGAGGCGGACCTTGTGGAACTGGAAGAATGTCTGCGCGCACAGGACCATGCCGGTCGCGGCCCCGGTGGTGATGACCACGCTCTGGGATTTGACCCCCACGACGTAGAGCTGCCGGACGAACTCCGACCACGAGGGGCGCTGGTACCGGAACGACCGCAGGACCTCGCCCAGCAGTTGGGCGATGGATCCGAGGGTCTCGAGGGCCGAGTCCAGCCGTTGGGGGATGCCGAATGCGCTCACGACGTCCCTCACGCTAGACCGGGTCCGGTCCACCTGCCAATACCACGGACCCGAAGACCCCGGGTCCGACGAACCGGATGAAGCCGGGGACGTCCAAGGAACGTCCTTCACCCCGGGCTCCATCCTCGCAATTCTTCCCGGAGCCATGAAGCCGACAGCGCCCGCAACGACTCCCACCACCCCGGCGTTCCGGCATCCCCACCGGGTGGTCTATGCCGACTGCACCCTCGGGAACCACATCTACTACGCCCGCTACCTGCAACTGCTGGAGGCGGCCCGCGGCGAATATTTCCGGTCCCTCGGCAGGACGTTCGCCGACTGGCAGGAGGCCGGATACCTCTTTCCGGTGATCGAGGTCCAGCTCCGGTACAAGTCGCCGGCACGGTATGATGAACTGCTTCAGATCGAGGTGTTCCCGATCCGGGCCGACGGCATCCGCCTGACCTTCGGCTACCGGGTGCTGGGCCCCGACGGCACGCTGAAGGTCGAGGGTGAGACCTATCACGTCTGCACCAACCTCCACGAGAAGCCCAGACGCCTCCCGGCGGAACTCAAGCAGGTCCCGGGGCATTGATCCGACTCCAAATCCCGCCATCGACTCCCAGCCGGGATCAGCCAAACTCCCCGGAAGTTCTCACCCCCATGCGACCCTTACCCTTCCTGCTGCTCGCGGTCCTGTCCCTCCGGGCCGACTCCACTAAGGATGACACCCTCCGCGGGACTGGATCGGGCGCACAGGCCCCCGCCGCGGTCCGGTCCTCAACAACCCCGGCCGCGACCGCAGGGGGCGGCCACCGGTTTGTCGTCCGAAACGGGGAGGTCGAAGTGCCGGTCGTGGTGGTCCGGGGCACGCCCCACGAGATGGGACGCCAGCTCGGCCAGTTGATGCGGGCCGAAATCTCCCGCCTCGCACCGGCCGCGGTCGCCGGGTTCAAGCAGGAGCTGAAGGTCGACGACGCCACGCTCGACCTCGCCTGGGCCACCACCGCCGGCTACACCGATCCGAGAGTGCTCCAGCAACTGGTCGGACTCGCCGAAGGGAGCGGACAACCCGTCCGCCTCCTCCAGCACGTACACTGCCTGCCCCTCCTCATGCCCTACTCCTGCAGCAGCATCGCGGCCTGGGGGAAGGCCACCGAGGACGGTCATCTCTATCAGACCCGGAACCTCGACTGGTCCCTCCGCGCCGGCGCCCACGAGTTCCCCGTGATCGTCGTCTACCTGCCGTCCGACGGCCTGCCCCATGCCACCCCCTCCTTCGCGGGATTCATCGGTGCCCACTGCGGAATGAATGCCGCGGGGGTGGTCCTGTCGGAGATCGGCGACGCCTCCGCCAAGGAGATGCCCTACAACCTCCATGCCCCGCACTTCACCGCGTGGTTCCGGACCCTCCTCTACGATGCCGACACGCTGTCGGAAACCCTCGACCTCTTCGGCCGGATCCCGCCCACCAAGCGGTACCACTTCGTCTTCGGCGACGGGCGGACCGACCAGCGCTCGGTGAAGATCCGGGCGGCAACGGGCGGTGGGCGGGCCCGGCCGGAGATCGACATCTGGGGGGACAACGATCCGTCGGACGAGGTCGCCCCGAAGGTCCTTTCCTGCGCCGTCTACCACGACGAGGAACGCGGCGTGTTCCCGGCCTTGAGTGCCGACCTGGGCCGATTGAACGGCGAGAAGATGATCGCCCTGGCCAACAGCATCCCGATCAAGGGGGGCAGCGTGATGAACGCGGTCTTCGACGCCACCGGACTACGCCTCTGGGTCAGCTACGCCGGAGGCGACCGTGAGGCGTACCAGCGGCCCTATGTCTTCCTGGATCTCGCCAAACTGGATACCGATGGGGACTCGAAGCCGGATTTCGCGAAGCGACCTTGAGCGCGCCCGGAGGTGGATCCCCATCGCCGGCCGGACTATCGGGTTCCCTTCCCCGGCCGCGATCCGCTAGGGTCTCCTCCATGGTCCCCCATCCCGATCCGATCGTCCGTCCCCGCGTCGACCTCTCCCTCAGCCGTCGGACCTTCCTGGCCTCTGCCGCAGCCGCGCTGCCACTCACGCTGCTCGGCGACGCCGCGAAGTCGTCGACACCCGACTCGGAGACGCTGGCCGCACAACTGCACGGCTCGCTCGACGACGCCCAGCGTCGGGTGATCTGCCGCGACTTCGATGACCCGCTCCGACAGAAGGTCGACAACAACTGGATGATCACCGGCCGCTCGGTCCGGGACGTCCTGCGGCCCGACCAGCAGGACCTCGTCCGACAGATCTTCCGCTCCCTGCATCACCCCGAGCACGCCGACGCCATGATGCGTCAGATGGTCGAGGACTCGGAGGGCAAGGGTTTCGAAGCCGGCACCTCGGTGGCCCTATTCGGTCGACCCGGCACCGGGGCATTCGAGCTGGTGCTGACCGGACGGCACTGCACCCGGCGTTGCGACGGCGACTCGGTGAAGGGAGCGGCGTTCGGTGGGCCGATCTTCTATGGGCACCAGTCGGGGCCCCACGATGAGGAACCCTCCGACCATCCCGGCAACGTCTTCTGGTACCAGGCCCGACGGGTGAACGAGCTGTTCCAGGCACTCGACGGCCGCCAGCGATCCACCGCGCTTGTCGACGGCCGCAGCCGACCCGAACGCGGAGCCGAGACGGTCCGCCTGACCGGTCGGCGCGAGGGCCTGGCGGGACTGTCGGCCTCCGAGATGAGCCCGGACCAGCGACAGCTGATGCGGGAGGTCATGAAGGACCTGCTCAAGCCGTTCCGACGCGTCGACGCCGAGGAGTCGATGCGGCTCGTCGAATCCCAGGGACTCGAGAACCTGAGCGTCGCCTACTTCAAGCAGCAGGACCTCGGCGGGGACGGCGTCTGGGACGTCTGGCAGATCGAGGGCCCGCAGATGCTCTGGTACTTCCGCGGCGACCCCCACGTGCACTGCTGGGTCCACATCCGGGACGCCAAGGCGTCGAAGGCGTAGTCGGAAATCTCCAGGAACCTCAGCCTGGGGGTTCAACCCGGATCACCTTCCGAAGACGGGTGCTCAGGAGCCGACACTCCACCTGCGCCCCCGGATAGACTTCGGACATCACTCGGCGATAGACCTCCATCTGGCCGGAATACCGCTCCACGAGGGACTCCATCGACTCGACGGCATCCGTCTTGAAGTCGAGGACCTCGACGCGCTTCCCGTCCTCATGGACGTGGAGCCGATCGATCACGCCGCTGAACCACTGTCCGTCGAGCATCGCCTCCACCGGCTGCTCGCGATGCAGCACGACCGCCCGACCCCGGCGCTCGAAGTGCTCCCGGAGTCCGGGATCCGTGACGAGGTCCAGCACCCGGGAACCGATGTCGTCCTTGGACAGCACCGGTGTCTCCTCATCGATCCAGCCCACGCTCTCAAAGGCCGCATGGAAGGCAGTGCCGAGTTCCATGCCAATGGGGGAGTGCGCCGGTGCGGAACCAGAGCGCCGCTTGGCCGAGGTCGCGGTCAACCTGTCCTGCAGAGGCCGTGACGGGGTCAGGACCGGAGCGGGCGGGTCCTGTCGGACGGATACCGGTGCCACGGCACGCATCCAGAGGGGATCCCCCTGCTGCCAGAGGACATTGCCGTCGGCCGCCGGCAATGCGGTCCGGATGAGCTGGGCCAACGACGGACGGTTCACCGCGGTCCCGGACGCGTCCGGCATCAGGACATACAGCCCCCGCTTGGCGCGGGTCAGGGCCACGTAGAGCAGGCACAGGGCGTCGTACCGCTGGGTGATTCCCCAGGACTCCTCAAGGTCCCTCAGTGCGGGCACCTGGGCCCGCACCCAGGCCGCGGGGGTGTCGAGGGACCAGCCCTCGCCCTGGGCGATGCGGAACCGTGACGCGTTGGGGATGGCCTCGTCCTCGACCTCGGGCAGGATCACCACGTCGAACCCGAGTCCCTTCGACTTGTGGATGGTCATGACCTGGACCGCAGCCGCACCCGGGGGCTGGGAGACCTCGAGACCCTCGATCGACCGCAGCGCGGCACGGGCCCCGGCCCCTCCCGAGGCATCGAACGCCGCCAGGGCGCCGATCAGGTCGTCGGCACGACACCGACTGAACCCGGACCATCCCCCCCACAGCGGCTCCACAAGACGCTCCACCATCCCGGCGAACCCACGGGTTCCGGCCTCCTCCATCAATCCCTCCCAGGCCTTCCAGTCGACCACGACCGCCGCCGCCTCGCCGGTCGACGTTTCCGGCACCCCTGCCCCGTCACGACCCCATCGCGATGCGAGGACCCCTTCGAAGGGCGACATCCGGACGATGCCCCGGGCCAGGGTGTCCGCCGGATCGGCCAACCAGCCGAGGAGGGCCTTCAACGCCACGCCGACGACATTGTCGTCTGCCGGACGTCGCACTCCCTCCTCCACGACCGGAATACCCTCGAGCCGGAGTCGTTCGGCCGCCTGTCGGACCTCGTCATTGGTACGGACCAGGATCCCACAGCTGAGATCCAGGTTGGGAATGCCGATCTCCCGCAGCAGGACAACAGTCCGGTCCAAGCGATCCTTCAGTTCCCTAGGCACAACCTCCACCCGGCTCAGTCCGGTGATCCTGGCCTCCGCCGGGACATGGGTCTCCCAGGGCCATTGGGAGACGACCTCCGACCCCAGGACCGATCCGATCGCCTCACGATGGCCACAGATCCCGTTGACGAGCTGGAGGACCGCGTCGCAGGAGCGATGGGACTCGGGCATCGTGAACACCGCGAGATCCCCCTGGTACCTGCGCTCGAACTCATCGAAGAGGCCGACCTCCCCGCCACGCCATCGGTAGATCGCCTGTTTCACGTCGCCCACCACGAAGAGGGAGCCCTCCGGGTCCTTGGACGCCCGGTCGAGCAGGGGCTCCAGTCCGCGCCATTCGGTCGGACTCGTGTCCTGGAACTCGTCCAGCAACCAGTGCCGGCCGCGGGCATCCAGTCGGAAGTCGATGCGGTCTGGACCCAGTCCGGCACCCGGACCGGTCATCCAGCCGCTCATCAGACCCTTGAGATCGTCGAACCCCAGCAGTCCGCGACGACGCAGGCGTCGGTCACACTCGCGGTCATAACGTTCCACGAGTTCGAGCACCGCGGAGGTCCGCTCCACGGCTGCTCCCAGCTCGCAATCGATCAGGAGCCGCACCATCCGCTGAGTCCGTGGCCCGAGGTGCAGCCTCCGGACCACCGGGTGCCGAACCCGACCAGGATCCCGCCTCCGAACAGGACCGCGACCGCCGCCCAACCGTCCCCGAAGAACCGGTGGAACTCCGGGGCCATGCGGAGATTCCCCCAACCCTGTCCCCCAACCCAACCGGCCAACGCGCCACCCACCATCATCGACACGCCAAACACCAGGGAGGGCAGGCGCTCGGGCGTGGGTGTTTCCGAGCCAAAGCAGGCGGAGGTGGACGTCGGAGCGGAAGCCGATTTCGGGACGCCGCAGCCTCCTCCCGCCGCTGGACCGGCTTCGGTCTTCCGCCCCGAGCCCAGGATCGACCGTTCAAGGAGTCCGGAGACGCCCAGGGGGACGCCCCGAAGCCACGCATAGAGTGTCGCGGTCCCCGCAAAGCCCAGCCCCCAAGCCACCACAGCCAGTAGGTCACAGTCATGTTCCGGACACCGGAGGCGACCCTGGACCAGAATCTACAGCGTCCAGTCCCAGAATCTCCCCACCGGTGCGGCGGTTGCATCCGCACCGATCCCGGACACTATCGCCACCGAAATGCCCGTCATGCCCTCCACAAGTTCCTGCCCCTGCGCCGTCGTCGCCACGCTTCTGCTGGCGGCCCCGACCCTTGTCTCCGCCCAGCAGGCGGCCTGGACGGCGTCCACCGACGGCGGCCGTCCGCCGATCGCAACCCAGATCTTCAGCGAATATATCTCGACCTCATCCCTCGGCGGGAACGGAGCCGAGGCGGGGTTCTACCAGGCCGGACTTCAGGCCCAGGTGCCGTTTCCGATCTCGGGTGACCTGAGTGGCAGCATCGGCGTCGGTGCTGAGAACCGGGGATACGATTTCCGTAACCTCGACCGTCTCTACCCTGGGATCCAGTCCCCTCTCGGTCAGGTGATCGCCACCCGCGTGGCACCGGGGCTCAGCTATCGGATCGACGACAAATGGCGCCTGTTCGCCGGAGCCTCGTGGCTCACCAGCGGCGGGGTGGGAACTTCGATCAGATCGGCCACGATGTGGGGTGGCGCGGGAGGGGTGATCTATCAATGGACCCCGGAATTTCGTCTCGCCGTCGGCGTCACCGGCGCCCAACGCCTCGGGGAGGCCTTTCTCCTCGTCCCGCTGCTCGGCTTCAACTGGCAGATCGACCCGGACTGGAACCTCGTTGGCGGCAACGTGGCGGACGCGATCAACGGCCCCACGCTCGGCATCCGGCTGGGGCGTCAGCTCACGGAACGCTGGAGCGTCTTCGGCCTCGGCGGTTTCGTGGACACCTTCACCCGATTCGCAACCGACTCCACCATCCCCGACGGTTCACTCCGCAACCGCGCGGGCTCAGTCCAGGTCGGGACCGAGTGCCGACTCGACGACACGTTCACGGTCCAGCTTTCGGCCGGCGCCCGGATCTTCCAGCAGTACACGTTTCGCAACGCCTCCGGCAACCAACTCACCTCGGCCGGCGCCGACACGTCGGCCGTCGTGGCGTTGTCCGTCAGGGCGGCGTTCTGACCCCGGTGGGTGGACTCGTGCTCTGCGCCCGCAGTCCCGCATCCGCAGGCCCAATCTCTCCCGGCCTCCAGTCCACTCCACCTCACCCCACTCACCCGCTGTCCCCTCAGGTCAGCACCGCCTCGCGGGGTGGGCGCTCCCGCGCCCAGTGCTGCAGGGCACGGCATCACCCACCGCCCTGGTGGGTGGCCCAGTGCCCTGGGCCACTGGGTGCCTCCCAGGCACCCACACACCCCACGCCCAACCTCTCCCCAGCTCCAGCACCCATCTTGCCGAGCCGAGAGCCTCGATTAACCTGCGGCCCCGGCTCCGGCCACACATTCCATGAATCCCATCTCGACCGACTCCCTCCTCACCGCACTCCGCTGGCGCTACGCCACCAAGAAGTTCGATCCCACCCGCACGATCCCAACCGAGACCTGGTCGGCGCTGGAGCAGGCCCTCATCCTGAGCCCAAGTTCCTTCGGACTGCAGCCGTGGAAGTTCGTCGTGGTCACCGATCCGGCCCTCAAGGCCCAGCTGGTCGCCGCCTCCTGGGGGCAGTCGCAACCCAAGGACTGCTCCCATCTGGTGGTGTTGACCGTCCGACAGGGTCTCAACCACGCGGATGTGGATCGCTACCTCCAATGTTCCTCGGCCATCACGGGACGTCCCCTCGAGGCCCTTTCGGGATACCGGTCCGTGATCACGGGTTTCGTCGACACGGCCACGGCCACGGGAACGGTCGATGCCTGGTCGACACGTCAGGTCTACATCGCACTCGGACAGTTCATGGCGTCGGCGGCCGTGATCGGGGTCGACACCTGTCCGCTCGAGGGTATCGACCCGGCGAAGTACGACGAGATCCTCGGCCTCAAGGGAACCGGGTATGCGACCGTGGTGGGGTGCGCCGCGGGATACCGCTCCTCCGAGGATGGCTACAGCAAGGCGCCGAAGGTGCGCTTCGCGGCCTCCGAGCTCATCGTGAGGCGATAGGATCCGGGGCACGCGACGGTTGACTCGAGCCCACCCGACCCCGAGGGTGGCGGCGTCAGTTCGGGGGGGCGTACTGGTTTCGACCTGGTAATCCTGCCACCGGCGGCATGCCGAGGATGATCCGTTGGCCTCGTTAATCATCGGGTCAAACATCAACTGCTAACGAAGAGTTGGCTCTCGCGGCCTAAGGCCGTGACGTTCGTCCCTGAACGCCTGCTACGGGGAACGAACGCCATCAGCAGGCGGGGTCGGCGTCGGAGTTCGCGCGCCGCCGACTGGGATTCTTCATGCGAGCTAGGCGGGTTCGGTTGCTGTCGGCCCATGACGATCCCGCAGAAAACCCTTGGCCGACTAAGCATGTAGTCATCGGCGGTAAGCTTGTCAGGGACGCGGGTTCAACTCCCGCCGCCTCCACCAATTGGATCAACGGTTTCAGCGAACCTAGTTGAAATTTTCTCCAGATTTCCCGCACCTATCCCCATGAAGGCGGGTGAATGCGGAAGGATCGATTGGGCCCAAATAGCATTCCGGTTTTTGGTGAGGGACAAGGCTGAGGGATCAAACTGACAACGGCGGTCAGTCAAGGTCCGGTCCCACCGGCCTGAATACTCTACATGCCGGTTTCAAAATCCTGCCAGTCGAAAACATCCTGTTGTGAATCAGTCAATTCCAACTGAACCCGTCCCCTATCCTCGAGCGCTCAACGGCCATTGCCAGGGTCAGTTTCCCCTTGGAACCCTTCTCAGCTCGAACCTTCTTGCAAATAATTTGCATCAATGCAAACTCCCATCCACGTCTTGTCAGGTTTCTGCCTGTTCGAGCCTGCCTCGGGGCGGGCCACCCGCCGTCATAGCCGGGCTCGCGACCGATTCCTGAGGGCGACGCCCAGTCCAGCCAATGCCCGCACATATGAATTCCCGCCGCATCACGGACCGCTGGAGGCCCAGTTCTCGGCAATCCGATGTGATGTGCTTTTTCCTCGGAAGGGGGCTCCCGCTTGGGCCCGGAAACCCTCAGGCCGGTGGTCCTTTTCTCGATGGTGCGGGTTCGTGCGGCCACTACCGCACCTCAAGGAATATGCGGGCTTCAGCACCCTGTCTATCGCGGCGTCTTCTCGCCACAGGACCCCACCGGGTTTTCGGAAGCGCTCCAAACTTCCCGAGTTTTCATGAAAACTAAACGCCATCCTTCGGACCGACTCCGTCGACCCAATCGCCGTGCGCGCCGAGCACCCCAGCGAATCCCGGTCACTGTCCTGTCGGGATTTCTTGGTGCGGGCAAGACCACATTGCTCAACCACGTGCTGCACAATCGCGAGAACCGACGCGTCGCGGTCATCGTCAACGATATGAGCGAGGTGAACATCGATGGTGCGTTGGTGGCTGCGGGAGGCGCAAAACTTTCACGGACCGAGGAGAAACTCGTCGAGATGCAGAACGGCTGCATCTGCTGCACTCTTCGCGAGGATCTCCTCCAGGAAGTCAGCAAGCTCGCAAAGGCGCAGAAGTTTGACTACCTGCTCATCGAGTCCACCGGCATCAGCGAGCCGTTGCCGGTCGCGGAGACGTTCACCTTTGAAGACACCGAAGGCAAAACGCTGGGCAAAGTCGCACGACTCGACACGATGGTGACGGTTGTGGATGCAAAGAACTTCCTGCGGGACTTCCAGAAATCCGACTCACTCAAGGAACGCCGTGCGGCCCTGAACTCCGAAGATGAACGAACCGTCACGGATCTGCTCATCGACCAGGTCGAGTTCTGCGACGTGATCGTCGTGAACAAAACCGATCTCGCCACGCCTGCAGAGCGAACATCCCTGCGCACCATTCTCGCAAAACTCAATCCGCGCGCCCACATCGTCGAGTCCGAGCAGGGGCGGGTGCCTCTGAAGGAAGTTCTCGACACTCGGCGTTTCGACTTCGCTGCCGCGCAGCAGGCTCCCGGCTGGATGAAGGTCATGCGTGGCGAAGAGCAATCGGAGAAAGAGGAATACGGGATCGGCAGCTTCGTCTATCGTGCACGGCGGCCATTTCACCCACAAAAGTTCTGGAAGTTTCTCCATCGGGACTGGCCCGGACTTCTGCGCAGCAAAGGCTACTTCTGGCTGGCCACTCGAATGGAACACGCCGGGCTGTGGCAACAAGCTGGGGGCACGGGCGCGCATCAATGCGCCGGTTTTTGGTGGGCGGCTGTAGACAAGGACTACTGGCCGACTGACGCCGCTTCACTCGAGGAGATCCGACGACTCTCCGAGGAACCGTTCGGCGATCGTCGGCAGGAACTCGTCTTCATCGGGCAGCAGCTGGACGAAAAACGTATGCGCGCCGCGCTCGACGCCTGTCTGCTATCACCCCGCGTGATGCGAGCTGGACCTGACGCGTGGTCTGCGCTACCCGATCCATTCCCCGACTGGAGACAGATCCAGCCGCTGAACGAGAACGAGCGCTGAGAATTACCGAATGTGGCAACTCCCCTACTGTAGCCAGCCGGTCGCCCTAAAAGCGATCCATCCGTCCACGACCGCGATACCGTGATTGCGACTCCCGGCGTCTCGTCCGACGGTCAAAGTTTGAAAGAATCCAACTGAACCATCCATGCCCGTTTACATCTACGAAACAGTCCCCACCGACCCGACAGAGCCACCTCGCAGATTTGAAGCAAAACAGTCCATGAAGGATGCGGC
>VHCG01000017.1 GCA_016871805.1 Verrucomicrobiota bacterium | reverse complement strand
TGTACGGTCTGGGCGCCGAGACACAGAACCTGCCTGCGTTCGTCGTGATGAGCACCGGCAGCGGACTCAGCGGCGGTGCCGCCCTGTGGTCGAGCGGGTTCCTCCCGACCGTCCACACCGGCGTGCGGTTCCGCAACCAGGGCCCGCCCATGCTCAACGTGGACAGTCCGGCCGGCATCGATGCCCGGCTGCAACGTGACACGCTGGACCTCGTCGGCGCGCTGAACCGGAGGCGGATCGAGACCCATGGAGACCCGGAGATCGCGACCCGGATCGCCTCGTACGAGATGGCCTTCCAGCTCCAGAGCTCGGCGCCAGAGCTGATGAATCTGAGGCGGGAGAGCCGGGAGACGCTGGCGCTCTACGGCTGCGATCCGGACAAGCCCTCCTTCGCCCGAGCCTGCCTGCTGGCCCGTCGGATGATCGAACGCGGCGTGCGGTTCGTGAACCTCTACCACGAGGGCTGGGACGCCCACAGCGACGTGGTCGGCAACGTGAAGGGCAATGCGGCCACGACCGACCGCGCCAGTGCCGCGTTGGTCCTCGATCTGAAGCGCCGTGGCCTGCTCGACGACACGCTTGTCGTCTGGGGGGGCGAGTTTGGTCGGACGCCGATGGTGGAATCGAACCCGGCGCTCGGTCGCAGCCAGGGGCGGGATCATCATCCCCAGGCCTACACCCTCTGGATGGCCGGTGGCGGGATCAGGCGGGGCTTCAGCTACGGCGCCACGGATGATCTCGGTTTCCACGTCGTCGAGAATCCGGTCCACGTCCACGACATCCAGGCGACGATCCTCCACTGCCTCGGCCTGGACCACGAGAGGCTCACCTACCATCACGCCGGTCGGGACTTCCGTCTCACCGATGTGTCGGGCCATGTGGTGAAGGACATCCTCGCCTGAAGCCGCTGGTGTTCGTCGTGCTGTGGACGGCCTGGCTCGGGGCGTGGTGGGGACTGGGATGGCCGCTGGGGCTGTGGTTTGGCGAGCCAACACCGCCCACGCCGTCATGACCTTCAACTGGGCCCGCGTGTCGTCCTCAGAGGAGTGATCCCATTCCTGCGTGCGGCGGAGCCCCACTCCGAAAAAGAGAGTTCGACTCCCGGACGGATTTTGCCAGCGTGTCCAGCATGAGATCACTGGTTGTTTTCGCGTTCCTCAGTGTTGCGATGATGGTGGGGTGGGCAGGACCCAAGCCGGGGCAGGTCCCTACCGTCCTGGCCGGCCGCCCGAACATCCGTCCCGTGGTGGACCCCAACAACCCAGGCACACAGGTCCCGCGGAAGAAGCCCCGTGTTCCTGGGGACGAGTTTCGGTGGACGACGAATGCACCGGGTGCCGGGGTGCGATCCTTCACGCAGCCCACGGGCCACCCGAACGGCCGAGGGCCGGTGTCGATGCAGGTGGAGTTCAGTCAGCCGGTCTTCGTGGTTCGGATGCCGGTGATCCCGTTCCTTTTTGGCGGACAGCCCCGGTATCTCCTTTACCGGTCCGGTGCGGGAACCTCGACGCTCCAGTTCGAGTACCAGCCGACCGAAGCGGATCCCCAAGGCGCCGTGGCTGCGCTGGATCCCATGATGGGCCAGATCGTACGCCTCGCCGGAGGCGCCATCATCACCGACATATCGGGCAACGTGGTCCAGTCGATCGTCGACGGAGCCGATCGGCTGGTAGTCCTGGGATCCTACTTCAAGCACTACCGGACGGTTGTAGCCGGTGAGCTCGATGAGGTGCTGGATCTCAGAAACCCAAAAGAACTGGGCAGCTTCCTCTACGACCCGTCGTCCCAAACGCCCTACTACCAGAATCCGAAGAAGCCCTACTTCACGAACTACGTCCCTCCGACGTTCAAGCCATCCGCCAATGGAGTCGAGGTCTACAAGGTTTACTACAACTCCTCGATCCCGAGTCTCGGAGGCAGGCCGACCCTCGCTTCGGGCTTGATGGCCATCCCCGACACGGGCGCTGCGAGGATGGACCTTCTCTCGTACCAGCATGGCACGATCTTCTCCAAGCGTGTGGCTCCGTCGAAGTGCTTCGATGTCGACGCGGCTCCCCTGGATCAAGCATGGAGCTACGAAACCCGGCCCATCGTGGCGGCCGCGGGTGGGCAGGGCATGGTGGTGATTGCTGCCGACTACTTCGGCCTCGGAGATTCCATGGAGCCCCATGGCTATACACCGAAGAGTCCCCACCAACAGGCCTGTCTGGACCTATTGATGGCGGCGGAAGGATACCTCGCCGCGCGGGGAATCGAGCGGGGTGGGCTCTATCTGTCAGGCTGGTCCCAAGGGGCCCTGGTGGCCATGCAGTTCCTCGAGAAGCTTGAATCGCTTGGGATCAAGGTGGACGGCACAGGGACCATGGCGTCGCCCGCGGCCACCTACCTCATGGCCACGCGTGGCCTCTTCAGGCCGAGGAGCGAGACCCCCACGGAGACCGGGGATCTCAATCTGAACTTCATGTATGTCCTGACCGCCTTCTCCTACGAGAACTACTACAACCGGCCCGGGTTGGCGAAGTCGGTCATCGCGCCCGAGTACTATGAGACGGCGCGCAGGATCTATGAGTGGAGTGACGGAATGGCCGGTATCCTTGAACTGTTTGACCAGATCCCGCCCGGCAGTGGGTCTGGGAAATCCTCTCTCATCGAGATGTTACGCCCCGAGTACCGGGATCCCTCCTATTTCTCCGGATCGGATTTCGCCAACTTCGTCCGACACGTGTCCGCCTATGATTTCGTGGCAAAGTCGCCCGTCCGTTCGTGGAACGGGGATCAGGACGAGTTCTTCCCCCCTTACGTCACGGTGATCCCGGCGCAGGTCCAGGACATCTGGAGTCCCGGACTCAGCACCTACATCCCAGTCCCAGGAGGCTCCCACCGGGGAACGTTCATGAGGGGCATCGCCGACCAGGTCGACTGGTTCCGATTCCTTTCGAACCAGCACTGAGCGGGAACCTGGTGGGGACGAGACCCACCCTCCATCTCCAGGCGGGATTTTGGAACCCCGCGTCCTGTCCCGTCGGTGGCTGCGGGTCGTCACCCCTCCAGAATCCTCCCGAGGGCGTTTGCGTCGGCCCTGGGCCCCACAAGGGCTAGGCTCATGCGCCGGGTGTCGAGAAACTGTTCGGCGGCCCGTCGGATGTCGGAGGGCTGAACGGCTAGGAGGTGGGACTGCGTCGTGTCGAAGCAGGGCAGGGCTCCGTGCCCCAGCCAATGTTCCCCCAGGTGCATCATGTGGTGCTCCGTGCTCTCGACGTGGAGTTCGTGCTGGCCGACGAGGTAGTCCCGGGCACGCTCGAGTTCCGCCGGATCCGGGGCCGTGCGACGGATCCGGTCGAACTCCTGTCGGACCAGACGCAGGGTCCGCGACAGTTCCCGCGGTGCCATGCCGGCGGAGACGACAAGATCCCCGCAGTCCTCCCAGAGGCTGGTGGTGGTCTGGATGTTGTAGGTCAGGCCATGCCGTTCCCGGACGACCTGGAAAAGGCGGGAACTCATGTTCTCGCCGAGGATCACACTGAGGAGACGGAGGGCGAACCGGGAGGTGTCGTGACGCGAACAGGTCCGTATCCCAAGGCTCATGTGGGACTGCTCGGTGTCGCGGACGACCTGACGCAGCCTCGGACTCGTTCCGGCGGGGGGTGCCGGTTCGAACTCCGGGATGGAGCCAGGGTTGAACCGCCGTCGGTGGGGTTCCAGCAGACGGACGAGCTCTCCGTGGTCCACATCCCCCGTCGCCACGATCGTTGTCGCCCCTGCGGTGTAGTGGCCTTTGAGGAACGCCTTCAGATGACGTTGGCGGAAGGAGCGGACCGTCTTCGGGGATCCGATGACCGCACGCCCCAGGGGGTGTCCGGGAAACTGGAGCGCGTTGAGGACATCATGGACATGCTCGGCCGGCTGGTCGCGGTACATCGCGATCTCCTCCTCGACCACGGTCCGCTCGCGGGCGATCTCGGCCGGAGCGAGCCTCGAATCGAGGCACATGTCGAGGAGCACGTCGACGAGGACCGGGAGGTCACGGCCGCGGGCCCGTGCGTAGAAGCAGGTGTGTTCCTCGTCGGTGAACGCGTTGAGATAGCCTCCGATGCCCTCGATGGCCTCGGAGATCTGGGCGGCGGTCCGGGACCGCGTCCCCTTGAACAGCATGTGCTCGATGAAGTGGGAGATGCCACCGAGGGACGCGGGTTCGTGGCGGCCTCCGACCGAGACCCAGATGCCCGCCGACACGCTGGATCTGTGGGGCATGGCGGCGGTGATCACCGTCGGACCGCCCTCCAGGGGCGTGACCTGGCATCGCCCGGACCTGGAGGTCCTCGGTCGGAACTTCGGGTCCGACGCGCGCCGGGTCGTTGGCCGGACGCTCATCGGAAGGCGGCGGGCACCTGTTCCGGAACACCCACTACCCTCTTGAAGTCGAGGATGGCCTCGACGATCTCGGCCGGATCGTCCTTCACCTGCAGCAGGTCGAGATCCCCGGGTGAGATCATGCGGCTCGTCTCCAGGGTCTCCTTGACCCAGTCGAGGAGACCCTCCCAGTACGTGCTTCCGTAGAGCAGGATCGGAAACGCCGGAATCCGCTGGGTCTGGACGAGGGTGACGACCTCGAACAGTTCGTCGAGGGTTCCGAATCCACCGGGCATGAAGACGAATCCCAGGCTGTATTTCACGAGGCTGACCTTCCGCGTGAAGAAGTAATGGAAGTTGATCCCGAGGTTGGCATAGCGGTTGCCCTTCTGCTCGAAGGGGAGCTCGATGTTCAGTCCGATGCTGGGGACACCCTTGACCTTGGACGCGCCGCGGTTGGCGGCCTCCATGATCCCGGGCCCACCGCCGGTGATGGTCGCGATCTTGTTCCGGCCCAGTCCCTCGGCGATGGCCACCGCCGCCTTGTAATAGGGGTCGCTGGGATTGGTGCGGGCGCTGCCGAAGATCGTCACCGCCGGACCCAGCTTTGAAAGGGTGTCGAAGGATTCGACGAACTCCGACATGATCTTGAAGACGCGCCACGGATCCTCGGCGCGGCGTGTGGCGTGGTTATCGAGCATAGGTGGACGCTACCGCGGTTCCGTGGACTTGGCGAGTGTGGGGGGTGGCTCTGTCCACGAGCAGGGGTTGAGCCGACCGCGGTCGCGTGAAGGGTCGCGTCGCGGCCCGCTCATGCCGCAGGCAGGGTGGCCTTCGGCAGCAGTCGGACGATCCGTCGGTGGGCCGCCGTGAAGGCCAGCGCCTCAAGCTCCCGGCGGTCGACCCAGCGTCCGGTGGATCCGACGACAGCGGGAAGACCGATTCCGGTCGTGTGGAAGCTCTCCAGCCGGATCCGATACCGGGTGATGGCATGACGGATCGGGGGCAGGGGGGCCAGGCGGTCCTCCGGGACGCCCAGCCACCGGGCGACGTGGCGCCGGACGTTGTCGACCGGGTCGGGGAGCTCGAGTCCCGGGAACTCCCAGAATCCCGCGTTCACCCCGCCTGCGGGGCGTTGTCGGACCCACACGGTTCCCTTCTGTTCGATCACAACGGCGGCGTCGACCTTCTGGATCGGAGCCGGGCGGGGTGCGGTCTCCGGATACCGCTCCTGGGTTCCCTCCTCCGCCGCCCGGCACAGAGACCTTACTGGACAGGCCTCGCAACGGGGGTTCTTGGGCAGGCAGACGGTGGCCCCGAGCTCCATCAGGGACTGGTTCAGCGCCGAGCAGTCTCCAAGGCATTCACCCCAGGGCATTCGGACGCCGCCTCGGCCTTCGGAGGCGGTCACCAGATCCTGGGCCCGCGCCCAGAGGATCTCCTGGAGTGGACGGGTCCGCGGATCCCCCTTCAGCGCGAGCAGGCGGGTCAGGACCCGGATGACGTTCCCGTCGAGGATCGGCGCCGGTCGGTTGAAGGCGATGCTGGCGACGGCTCCAGCGGTGTAGCGTCCGATCCCGGGCAGTTCGAGCAGTGAGTCCACGGTGTCCGGAAACCGGCCCGTTTCGGAACCGACGATCCGGGCCGCCGCGCGGTGGAGATTCCGTGCCCGCGAGTAGTAGCCAAGGCCCTCCCACAGCTTCAGCACCCGCTCCTCCGGCGCCGCCGCCAGCGCGTGGACATCCGGAAAGGCCTCCATCCAGCGATTCCAGTACGGGATGACCGTCTGGACCTGGGTCTGCTGGAGCATGATCTCGGAGACCCATATGCCGTAGGGATTGCGGGTCCGTCGCCACGGGAGATCCCGGGCTGCGGTCGAAAACCAGCGGAGCAGGGACTGGGCGAGGTCCCCGGGTGTCCCCGGACCGTCCCAGCGAGTCGGGGCGATCGCTGTCCGGGAGGCCCTCACGCTCGGTTCAGCGCAGCACGGTCAGGCCCAGGACAATCACGATCGCGCCCCAGACCAGTCCGGCCACCGCGGCCAGGCGGAACAGCGTGGGAGATCCGGTGACCCACTGGATGGCGTCGCGCATCCTCCAGGGGGACATCGACCACCAGAGACCCAGCAGGACCCACACGTAGGCCCAGGCGGTCAGGGCATTGCGCCACGGGCTGGTATGCCAGCGGGTCAGCTCGCAGAGAGACCACGCCGCCATGAGCATCACCACGCATAGTCCCCGTACGGCGAGGTAGTCCCGGACGAAGATGCAGGAGCCCACACCCACCGCGGCGAAGCCGATCTGCATCAGGTTCTTCCAGGGTGCGATGTCGGCGAGGGTCTCGAGGTGGAGGTTCCACTCGAACCAGGCGGTTCCGGCCAGCATCAGGACCACGCCGATCGGGACATTACGGGGAAACCGGCGGAGCCACTCTCCGATGCGGTCGGACTGGGCCAGGGCGATCCCGTGGGAGACGATCATCGCCACACCGAGGGCGAGACTGAGCTGGGAGAGAGTCATGAAAGGGAGGGGGCGTCGCTCGATCCGGATTCCTCGACGTCGGACACACCTGCAAGTTCCGGGATACCGTAGAGGGTGAAGGCGCTGGCGGTCTCGATCTGGACCCGGAGCAGATGCCCCCGGTGCCGTTCGTCGCCCTCGAAGATCACGATCCGGTTGTCCCGGGTCCGTCCCTCGAAACGGGACGGGTTCCTCCGGCTCGGACCCTCGGCCAGGATCTCGACCGTGCGTCCGACGCGTTCGGCATACTTCCTGGAGGCGATCTCATTGACCCGGGTGAGCAGCCGGGCATGGCGTTCCTCGATGGCGGCTTCGGAGAGCTGGTCCGGCATCGCGGCGGCCGGCGTGTCCCGGCGCTGGGAATACTTGAACACGTAGGCCTGGTCGAACGCCGCCTCGTGGCACAGGGACACGGTCTGCTCGAAGTCCTCCTCGGTCTCGCCCGGGAACCCCACGATGATGTCGGTGGTTACCGCCATGTCCGGATGCCGTTTCCGGAGACGCTCCACGATCCCAAGGTACCGATCCCGGGTGTACCCACGGTGCATCTGGCGCAGGATGCGGTCGGAGCCGCTCTGCAGGGGCAGGTGGGCATGCTCGACCAGCTTCGGCAGGCGGCCAAAGGCGTCGATCAGGTCGTCTCCGTAGCCCTTCGGATGCGGCGAGGTGAGCCGGATGCGTTCCAGGCCGTCGACCTCGTGGACCGCCTCCAGCAGCTGCACGAAGGCGGAGCGGCCGTCGCGGACCGGATAGTCCCGGCGGCCGTAGCTGGTGACGATCTGGCCCAGCAGCGTGACCTCGCGGACTCCGCGGCCGACGAGGTCGCGGACCTCGTCGACGATCTCCGGGATCGGACGGCTCCGTTCGGCGCCCCGGGTGGCCGGGACGATGCAGAAGGTGCAGTGCTGGTTGCACCCCTGCATGATGCTGACGAAGGCGGTCACCGCCCGAGGTCCTGCCGGGTCGATAAGGTGCTCGCGGATCGTGGACTGGGACCCGGCCTCCTCGGCGGTGTCGACGATGTGCGATTCCCGGCCCTGCAGCAGGGCGTCGAGGTGCTCCCCGATCCGGTGGAACTTCTGGGTGCCGACGACGAGCCGGACGCTGCCATGGGCCAGTTCCTGTCCCCGGCTCTGTGCCATGCACCCGAGGAACCCCAGCACCGGCTGGCGTCCCTGCTTCCGGGCAACGCCGGCCACGGCCGACATCTTCCCCAGCGCCTTCTGCTCCGCGAGATCCCGCACCGAGCAGGTGTTCAGGAGCACGACATCCGCAGCGGACTCGTCGGCGACGAGCGTGTGGCCGCGCGCCATGAGCTGGGCGGCGACAGCCTCGCTGTCGCGCTCGTTCATCTGGCACCCATATGTCTTGATGAAGACCTGTGGCATTCGGATCGAGGCCCAACACCGTAGGAAATGCGGACAGGGGGAGCCAACAGAGAATGCGGTCCGGGCACGGGCCCACCCATCGGGTCGAAGGCTCAGGCCAACAGCGTGACGAGGGCGACAATCACCACGAATCCGACGACGTCGAGGAGGATGCCGTGACGCATCATCTGGCGGAGGGGCACGCAGCCGGAGCCATAGACGATGGCGTTGGGTCCGGTCGAGACGGGCAGGAGGAACCCCATCGAGGATCCGATGCAGGCGGCGAGGGCGGGCTTGAGCGGGGGCACTCCGGCCGCCTGTGCCACAGCGATGGCGACGGGCACGACCATTGTGGCCGACGCGGTATTGGACGTCGCCTCGCTGACGAGGATGGCCACCGCGGTGAAGAGGATTGTGAACCCCAGTTCGGTCCGGGCGGGGAAGATTCCCACGAGCCCGTCGCCGATCCAGCGTGCGACACCCGTCGTGAACATCTGCTCACCGAGGGCCATGCCGCCCGCAAAGAGGAAGATGGTGCCCCAGTCGATCCGCACCGCCTCGCGCCAGCCCAGGATGAACTCGCCGCGTCGCCAGTCCACCCCCCACGCGAACAGCGCACAGGCCGCAAGGATGGCCACGACACTCTCGGGCAGGCGTGCCGCGAGCCAGGTTGCCAGCGGGCCCTTGGAATCCCCCCAGAGCCCCACGATTCCGGGCAGGACCCACAGCGCCACGGCGATTCCAAAGACGATGAGGATGTTCCGCTGGGGTCGGGTCCAGGGTCCTAGCCGCTCCTGCTCCGTGGCGAGCCACGCGCCGCTGCCGCGCAGAAGTTCGGGTGAGACCGGACAGCGGCGCTGGAACTGCATAACGAGGAATGCCGTGAGCACAAAGGCGATCGGCACACCGACCCGCATCCAATCGAAGAATCCGATCCGCATCCCGAGCGTCCGCTCGATCATGCCAATCCCGATCAGGTTGGGCGGTGTACCGATCGGGGTCGCCATGCCGCCCATCGAGGCGCCGAACGCGGTGAGCAGCATCAGCCCGGTGGCGAAGGGCAGGGTGGTGAAGTGGATCTCGCGCCCCTGGATCACCGAGGCGCGACGCGCGATCTCCGATGCGATGGCGATCCCGATCGGCAGCACCATCGCTGTCGTCGCGGCGTTCGACACCCACATCGAGCAAACCATCACAATAACACCGAACGCCGCGTAGAGACGGAATGAACTCTGTCCCACTCCGGGCAGGTTCAGGATGAGGAACGCCAGCCGACGGTTCAGCCCATGCTGCATCATGGCCTCGACCAGCATGAAGCTGCCGATGAAGAGGAAGATGATCGGATCCGCAAAGGGCCGGTACATGTCCTTCGCGGAGGCCACGCCGAAGATCACACCCAGCGTGGGGCCCAGCAGTGCCGTCGCCGCCATGGGCAGGGCCTCGGTCAGCCAGAGGACGACCACGGCGCCGAGGATCGCAACGAGCGAATGCCCCCGGGGGGGGAGTCCCGTCAGGGGCGACCAGGCCAGGAGCAGGCCCACCGCCGGTGCCGCGACGAGTCCGACCCGCCGTCGCCACCGCTCGAACGCCTCCTCCGCCGGCGAGAGACGCGCCAGCGTTTCCGGATCGACGACGGCGGACATCCTGGAAGTCCAGCCCAGATCCCGGGCCTCCTCCAAGCTCATTTCCGGAGGACCTGCGAGACCGCCTCCGTGAACAACTCCAACAACCCACCCTCGCGCTCCCCGCTCCACTCCTGAAATTGTATCCGAACAGGCGGATCGGGGCCGTCAGTCCCTCGTAACACGAGGCCATTTACGGCGCTTTTAACCTGAACGTCAGATTTCCCCAAAATCACCTTGCCGCCCCTACATATGGTGGCAGCCTTGCCCGCAATCCACCACAGGAGGGGGGTGGAACCAACTCAACCCAAGTCACTTTTCGTACCGACAAGCCCGTATTTTCCGCAGGATCGCCCGGTTTTCTGATCCTTTGACAGACGAACCACCTGAATGCCGCGGAACTCAACATCGACTCCCAGACGACCCATGATCGACGCCACTGAATCCATCGTCTCCGGCACCGCCAAGAAGCAACTCCGCCGGGGTGCCAAGCCCCAGGTTTCCACCGCCCGTCCCAAGACCGCCGGGCGAAAGTCCAAATCCACATCCCGACGGATGCTGCCCCTCTCCCGGGTGTTCAGCGATGCGAAGGTCAAGCCGTTCGACCAGATCGAGTGGGACCGCCGTACGGCCGAGATCAGCGACGACTCCGGCAAGGCGGTCTTCAAGCAAGAGAACGTCGAGGTGCCGAAGTCCTGGTCGCAGCTCGCGACGAAGGTCGTCTGCTCAAAGTATTTCTATGGCGACCCCCAGAAGGCTGGCGAGCGGGAGTATTCGGTTCGTCAGCTGATCCACCGCGTGACCCGGACGATCGCCGACTGGGGAATTGCTGACGGCTACTTCAGCGCCAAGGACGGCGAAGTATTCTACGACGAGCTGACCTGGCTGTGTCTGAACCAGTTCGGCGCCTTCAATTCGCCGGTGTGGTTCAACGTCGGCCTGTACCACCAGTATGGCGTCGGCAAGCACAGCGACCGGGGCAACTGGTTCTGGGATCGCAAGGCCAAGGAGGCTCGTCGTGCTTCGACCGCCTACGAGTATCCCCAGGGCAGCGCCTGTTTCATTCAGTCGGTCCAGGACAACATGGAGAACATCATGGAGCTCGCCTACTCCGAGGCCATGCTCTTCAAGTACGGGTCGGGCACCGGTACCGACCTGACCCCGATCCGCAGCTCCAAGGAGAAGCTGTCGGGCGGTGGACGTCCCAGCGGCCCGATGAGCTTCCTCAAGGTCTATGACCAGGTTGCCAATGTGGTGAAGTCGGGCGGCAAGACCCGTCGCGCCGCGAAGATGAACACGATCCGCGACTGGCACGGCGACGTGGAGGAGTTCATCACGGCCAAGATGAAGGAGGAGAAGAAGGCCTGGGCGCTGATCGAGCAGGGCTATGATGGCTCCTTCAATGGCGAGGCCTACGGCTCGGTGATGTACCAGAACGAGAACCTTTCGGTCCGCGTGTCCGACGAGTTCATGCAGGCCGCCGTCGATGGCCGGCCGTGGCAGACCCGCTCGGTCACCTCGGGCAAGGTCCTTGAGGAGAAGGAGGCCTCGAAGCTTCTCGACCTCATCTCCGAGGGCACCTGGGTCTGCGGTGATCCAGGGCTGCAGTACGACGGCGCGATCCAGAAGTGGCACACCTGCAAGGGGACCGAGCCGATCCACAGCACCAATCCGTGCTCCGAGTACGTCTTCCTCAACAACACCGCCTGCAACCTCGCCTCCCTGAACCTCATGAAGTTCAAGAAGGCCGACGGCGGGTTCGACGTGGAGCGCTTCAAGGCCGCGGTGCGGATCTACATCACCGCCCAGGAGATTCTGGTCGACAACGCCAGCTATCCGACCAAGGACATCGCCGAGAACTCCCACATCTTCCGGACCCTTGGCCTCGGCTACGCCAATCTCGGCTCGCTGATCATGAGCTACGGACTGGCGTACGATTCCAACGAGGGCCGGGCCCTCGCGGGTGCCATCACCTCCATCATGACCGGTGAGGCCTATCGCCAGAGCGCCGAGATCTCGTCGATCACGGGGGCTTTCGACGGCTATGAGGATTCCCGCTGCGCCGGGGTCGCGAAGCCGGCGGCCAAGGACAACGTCGCCTCGATGCTCGGCGTCATCCGCCAGCACCGGGACGCGGTCGAAGGGATCCAGCCCAGCCGGGACTTCGCCTACCTGAAGGACGAGGCGCGTCGCAGCTGGGATCGCGCCCTGGAGCGCGGCCATGGGGTTGGCTACCGCAACGCTCAGGTCACGGTGCTCGCCCCGACCGGTACCATCGCGTTCCTCATGGATTGCGACACCACCGGCATCGAGCCCGACATCGCCCTGGTGAAGTACAAGCTGCTGGCCGGTGGCGGCATGTTGAAGATCGTCAACCGCACCGTGCCCGAGGCGCTCCGTCGCCTCGGCTACAGCGCCTCCGAGATCACGGCGATCGAGAAGCACATCGAGACCCACGACACCATCGAGGACGTGACGACCGACGACGGCGCCGTGGTGGCCAGTGGGCTCAAGCCGGAGCACCTGTCGGTGTTCGACTGCGCCTTCAAGGCGTTCAAGGGCAAGCGCAGCATCCACTACAAGGCCCACCTGGGCATGATGGCCGCCGCCCAGCCGTTCATCTCGGGAGCCATCTCCAAGACGGTCAACCTCCCGAACGAGGCCACCGTGTCCGACATCCGCAACGCGTATGTCGATGCGTGGAAGATCGGCCTGAAGTGCGTGGCGATCTACCGCGACGGATCCAAGCGCAGCCAGCCGCTCAACACCAAGAAGAGCTCGGATAAGGCGGCTGCAGCGGCTCCGGACACCAACACCCTCGAGCGGCGCCTGGCGGAGCTCGAGACCGAGGTGACCTGTCTCCGCGAGGTGGCCGGCCATCCGGTCCGTCGTCGTCTCCCCGACACCCGCGCGGCCTATACCCACAAGTTCGAGATCGCCGGCCACGAGGGCTACATGACCGTCGGCGTCTTCGAGGACGGCCAGCCCGGTGAGCTGTTCGTCACCATGGCCAAGGAGGGCAGCACCATCGGCGGCCTCATGGACACCATCGGTGCCCTGACCTCGATGGCACTCCAGTATGGAGTGCCGCTCGACGGCCTCGTTCGCAAGTTCGCGCACCAGCGATTCGAGCCGAGCGGCTTCACCCGGAACCCGGACATCCGTAGCGCGTCGTCGGTCATCGACTACGTGTTCCGCTGGATGGCCTGCCAGTTCATCCAGGGCTATCGCGAGGCGACCTCCCCGAACCATGGCAAGCAACCCGAGCTCGCGCTGCCAGGAGTCGAGGCCGAGGAGAAGAAGAACCTGAACCGTCCCGTGGCCGAGCTGGCCCGGGTGGATGATGGTGCCGTGTCGCTGCCCGTGGGCATCGCCACCAGCCGGAAGCCGATCGAGATGGGCTACTCGGGCAATCCCGAGGGCAAGGCCTGTCCGAGCTGCGGCAGCACCAAGGTCCAGAAGACCGGCGCGTGCCACACCTGCCTGAACTGCGGCACCAGCCTCGGATGCTCCTGAGACCGGGCTGACTCCGGTTCGCAACAGGGCGGGGGAGATTTCTCCCTCGCCTTTTTCATTGAGGTCTTTGGTGGATCCGTCTCCATGGACTTGCAGAACTGGACGCCGGAGTCTTCGCAGCAGGAGCCGGTGGTTGAGCCTTGACGTTCGTTTCGACTCCTAAGTCTCCTCCAAAAGCCTCCTCTCGCTCCCGTAGGCGTCAGGCGGCTCAACGTGCCGTGAACTTCACCGTGCATTCACAGATGATGAACGAGGTGATGCCGTCTTCGCCCCGGCTTATACCTCGCGTCGTCTTGTCTCGTACTCTGCGGGGAGTGGCCTGGCTGGTTCTTCCGTTTTGCTATCTCGGCGTGCTGCTCGCACCCACGGTCGTTTTGCGCATTCCGTTTCAGGTTTTGCACCGGCATGCCGTGTCGCCCGTTGTTTTCTGGTCCACGACTACGGCGATGAGTGCCCTGGTTTTGCGGTTGTTCTATCGGTCGGCGAAAACAGCCTCCTCAGCGCGGCGCCAGCGGATCATTCACGTCGAGGCCATCGTCATGTGTATGGAGTTGGTGCTCGCAGTCCTTCTCATCGCATGGGTCTTTCCACCCCGATGAGAATGCCGCCATGCACTTCAGCGAACCGCGGAGGGCTGTCGCCGTTGCCATCGGCGCACCTCGTAGCTGCCGTTTCTGAGTCCAGGTCGGTAGACCTTCGCACGCCATGACGCTTCCAACGCTCCAAGAGATCAACCCTCACGACGATTTGGACGGTCGAGTCGCGTGCGAGCATTTCCTTGGCAAGACGCTGGCCGAGGCCGAAGCGCTGTTGCGTGAGAACGAGATCTACTACCAGTCAGACTTGTTGTGGATGGGCGTACCTGCATTTCGATTCTATCTGCCGGCGGTGTTTCAGTTTGTTCGCCACACGGAAGGCGATGTTTCGGATTTCATTTCTCACTTTGCAGGCACCCTGGAGTTTCGCTTGGAGCACGAGGCCAACGAATTGACTCCGGTTGCGTCGGAGCTTGCGGAGTTCTGCAAGGACATCCTGGAGCAGTGGTCAAGGTTCAGCGTGGGCACCGAGGCCTACGGCGATGTTCGCGCGCGCTTCGAGGTGCTGCGGACCGCATTCCTTGGGCTGTGTCAGGAGGCCGAGAACCGATCAAGCCGCAGCCTAGGAGTGGCCGACGGGAACACCGAATGACCGTCGCCCCATGAACCGACTACCTTCCTTTCCCCAGCGACTCCGGAATTCGGCCTTGCTGGGTGTGGTACTTGAGCTGGTCTTCGCCTGCCTCGTTGCGGCGGACGCCACGGCCACACCGCCAGCGTACCGGGATCCGCTCAAGGTCGATCTCCTCGGTGTCTTTGCCCATCCCGACGATGAGACCGGTGCCGCCGGCACGCTCGTCACCTATGCCCTTGGACGCGGTAAGACCGTCGCAAACGTCTACTGCACCCGAGGCGAGGGGGGCGGCAACATGGTGGGGACCCAATACGGGCCGGCCCTCGGAATCCTGCGCGAAGGGGAGCTCCGCGAGTGTCTCGGGCTCATGGGTATCCGGCACTGCTTCTTCCTAGACCGTGCCGACTTCGCCTACACCGAGAGCCTGGCGATCACGCTGGAGAAGTGGGGGCGTGAGGCGACGCTGGAACGACTGGTCCGGCTGATCCGCATCCTCCGGCCGGAAGTTGTGGTCACGATGAACCCCGCACCCAACCCCGGCCAGCATGGCAACCACCAGGCCGCCGGACTGCTGGCGATCGAGGCCTTTGACGCGGCCGCCCGACGTGATCGATTCCCGGAACAGCTGACCCTCGAGGGGTTGTCGCCCTGGCAGGTGCGGAAGCTCTACCACGGCAGGGCCGCCGGGGCAGGGGCCACGATCGACGTCACCCAGCCGCTTCCGGACGGACGGATCCCGGCGACCGTCGCCGGGCTCGCACTCGCCCATCACCGCTCCCAGGGCTTCGGCGGCTTGGCCTCCTCCCCCTGGCTCCGCCGCCCCCAGAGCTGGGTCCTCTTGAAGAGTGTGGTGCCGTTCGATCCGGGGGAATCCGACCTGTTCCGCGGACTCCCCGTGGCCGAGCCCGTCTCACCCGTTCCGTCGCGGCGGTCCCAATCCACCCCGGACAAAGCCCCCCAACTGGCGTTCGTTCCCCGACCGGCCGTGGAGTTCTACCAGAATTGGGTGCGTCGACAGGGCATCGGACACGTGGCGGCTGCATTCGAGCCCGACATCCCCGTGGTCGCCGGCGAGGCCAGCCAGATCCTCATGGATGTGCCGGCTTCGATGCGTGCGGCTGTCGACGATCCGGCGAACTGGAGTGTCCCCGTGGGATGGACCCTGGTGGGTCGAGCCGCCCGACTGGGAACCGTGGCGGACGGCAGGCACCGCCTCGCCGTCCGGGTCCGTCCTCCGGAGGGACATCCCGCCGACGCAGAGATAGGTGTGTCCATCCCGGGCGCGGCGGCCTCGGAAGGGGTCAAGGCCCGGCTGCATCCGGTGCCGCAGATCCGGGCCAACCGGTTGAGGACGGACCCGGACCTGTCCGCGTCTCCAGAGGATGCCGTCTGGAAGGCGCTTCCGGAGCACCCGATCGAGTCCGGGTGGACCTGTCAGGGCACCGCCAACGGTCCCGGGGATTGCAGCGGCGGGTTTCGGGTGGCCCGTACCGCCACCCATCTCTGGATCGAGGTCCGGGTCCACGACGACGTCGTGGTCACCAACATCGAACCCAACGACATCAAGGGCCATTGGCGGAGCGATTCGGTGGAGCTCTGCATCGATCCCCGGCCGGGATCCTCCCATACGCTCGGCTGCTACAAGCTCGGCATCTTCCCGTCGGACACCACCGGTCGGGTGCGGGGATCCCGTGATGCCGACGCGAATCCCGGCGTGGTGGAATCCACATCTCCAGGTACCCGGATCCATTCGGCACGGTTGCCGGACGGCTATCTCATCCGGGCCTCGATCCCGTTCTCGGAAATCGCCGAGTCGGGCGGTTCGATCGAACGTCGGCTCGGGTTCAACATCCTGGTCTACGACGGCGACAAGGCCGATGCGGCGCCCGGGGAGAACATCAATCGGGTCCGTCTGGCCTGGGCTCCACGATCCGGAGTCCAGGGGCGTCCCGAGGATTGGGGACGGCTGGATCTCCGGTGACGCCGTCCTGCTGCGCCTGTGGGGGGCGGCATGTCGATCCCCACCCGTCGATGGGGAAGCGCCGTGGGACCGAGTTCCGGCTTGCTGGTGTCCGGGACGACTGCCATAGACTTCCCTCCTCGTGAGCGCCACCGCCATCGGACTGGATGCGTCGATGTACCCGATTGCCATCGGGATCATCGCCATTGGACCGGGACCCTGTCGCTGAACGAGTTTTTCGGAGATCGAAAGCCCCGTTCCGCGACTCGGAACGGGGCTTTCGGTTTTCAGGACCCCCAGAGCATCACCCCATGAAGACACGCAAGGTCGAGATCTACGACACCACGCTGCGCGACGGAGCCCAGGCGGAGGGCATCAACTTCTCCCTTGCCGACAAGCTCCGCATCGCGGAGCGGCTGGACCAGTTCGGCGTGCACTTCATCGAGGGAGGGTGGCCTGGATCCAATCCCAAGGATCTTGAGTTCTTCCGACAGGCCGCGCGTCGACGATGGCGCTCCGCCCGCATCGCGGCATTCGGGTTCACCCGGCGCAAGGGTGTGGCGGTGGAGGACGATTCCCAGGTCCAGATGCTCCTCGATGCGGAGTCGCCGGCCGTCACCGTGGTCGGCAAGACCTGGCTCCTGCACGTCCATGAGGTGCTCCGGGTGAAGCCCGATGAGAACCTGGCGATGATCGCCGACACGATCCGCTACCTGAAGGACCACGGCCGGTTTGTGGTGTATGACGCCGAGCACGCCTTCGATGGCTTCAAGGATGCTCCCGACTATGCACTCGCCACCTGGCAGGCGGCGGAGAAGGCCGGGGCCGACGTTGTTTGCCTCTGCGACACCAACGGTGGCTGCCTGCCCTCCGAAGTGGCCCGGATCACGGCGTTCGCGCACGGCAGGCTCAACACCCGGATCGGGATCCACACGCACAACGACTGCGGATTCGGCGTGGCCAACGGCATCGCCGCGCTGGAGTCGGGGGCCTCGCAGATCCAGGGCACCATCAATGGGTATGGTGAGCGGACCGGGAACTGCAACCTGACCAGCGTCATGCCCACCCTGCAGTTCAAGCTGGGATGGAAGGGTGTGCCGGCGAAGTCGCTGCCCAAGCTCAAGGAGCTGTCGGAGTTCGTGGACGAGATCGCCAACGTCCGGCACGACCCCCGACAACCCTGGGTTGGCCAGACCGCCTTCGCCCACAAGGGGGGAATCCATGTGCATGCGATCGAGCGTGTGGCCCGCAGCTACGAGCACATCCAGCCCGAGGCGATCGGGAATACCCGACGTGTCCTGGTGAGCGACATGTCCGGCCGTACCAACATCCTGCTCAAGGCCCAGGAGCTTGGGTTCCGGCTGGCCGCGGATGCGCCCGAGACCCGGGCCATCACGGCCCGGGTCAAGGAGCTCGAGGCCCAGGGCTTCGAGTACGAGGCCGCCGAGGCCTCGCTGGCCCTGCTCATCCGGGGCATCCTCGACCACAACCCGGAACTGCTCTTCACCGTGGAGGACTACCATGTCTCGATGCGTGGCCATGGCACGACCTCGACCTGTGAGGCCACGGTCAAGGTGCGGGTTGGCAAGACCGTCCACCACACCGTGGCGGATGGTGACGGTCCGGTGAATGCCCTCGACGGCGCCCTGCGATCGGCGCTCGCGAAGTCCTTCCCGAAGCTCAAGGCGATCCGCCTAACCGACTACAAGGTCCGCATCCTCGACGGCGTTGCCGGGACGGGCGCGAAGACCCGTGTGCTGATCCAGTCGACCGATGGCCGCCGCGAATGGGGCACCGTTGGGGTCAGCGAGAACATCATCACCGCCTCCCTGCAGGCGTTGGTCGACTCCATGGAATATGCGCTGCTCAAGCGTTGAGAGACCGCCTTTTGCTTTGTCACGGGATCCCCTGCTGGGTGATCGTTTCCCCGCATGAGTTCGCCGCTCGTCGGAGTCATCATGGGGTCGCAGTCGGACTGGGAGACGATGCAGCACACCGTCCGCCAGCTGGAGCAGCTGGGCGTTCCGTTCGAGACGAGCGTGGTGAGCGCCCATCGGACTCCCGATCACCTGTTCGACTATGCCGCCTCGGCGGAGGGGCGCGGTCTTGAGGTCCTGATTGCCGGTGCCGGCGGTGCAGCGCACCTCCCGGGGATGGCCGCCAGCAAGACCAGCCTTCCGGTTCTAGGCGTCCCCATCCAGTCGAAGGCCCTCAACGGCATGGATTCCCTCCTCAGCATCGTCCAGATGCCAGGCGGCATCCCGGTGGGCACCCTCGCGATCGGCAAGGCCGGCGCCATCAACGCGGCCCTGCTGGCGGCTGCGATCCTCGGGGTGCGGCATCCTCAGTTCCGAAAAGCCTATGGGGAGTTCCGCAGGCAGCAGACCGAGGCCGTCCTGGTCAATCGGATCCCGGGCAAGGCGGATTGAGCCATCGACGGGACCCGTGCGACGCGCTCCGGGTGTGTCGTGACCCCTACTGGAGCGTCTCGACCATCCTGCGGGCCATGTGGTCGTCGGTGTATCGGTCGAGCACTGCCCGCCGGCCGGCCTCACCGAGCCGGACAAGCCGTTCTGGGTCGAGCAGCAGCGGTTCGAGAGCGCCCGCCAAGGCCTCAGGGGTGTTCTCCCCGGACAGCACTCCACCCCCCGTGTCCTGAAGGAGCTCCGGAAACGTGCAGACGCTGGGCTGCACCAGCGGAGTGCCTGCCGCCAGGGACTCGATGACATAGAGGCCGAAGGACTCGCTCATCCGGGCCGGCACAGACAGGACATCGCAGGAGGCGTAGAACGCGATCTTCTCCTCGCGGGTCAGATTGGGATGGAACGACGCGGCCTCGGAGAGTCCGGCCGCCGCCAGCCGTCCCTGCAGATCCAAGACGAACGACTCATCCCCGGGCCCGCAGCCTCCGCCCACCTTGAGCGTCAGGAAGGGGAAGCGACCTGTCCTTCGGAGTCCCAGGAACGCATCGACCAGGATGTCGAGTCCCTTGTCCGGACCCATCCGGGCGAAGAACCCAAGGGTCAACGGCTCACCGGGTCGCTTAGGCTGGCGGGTGGGAAGCGTGTTGTAGCCGGAAAGATGGATCCCGTTGGGGACGACCCGGATCCGTTCCTGGGAGATTCCGAGCCGTCGTCCCATGCGGTCCGCGAAATGACGGCTGGGCGAGATCCAGAGGTCCACCGTGGAGGCGCGTTCCGACAACGTCTGCCACGCCCTAGGGCCCCAGGGCTCCGGGATCGAGTCGAGGAACGATTCCTCGCTCTGGAGGAAGCACACGACCCGGGTCCCGAGCGCCCTCCGGATCCGGCGGGCGAAGCCTATGAGCAGGGCGTTCGACAGCAGGACGGCGTCGAGGCGTGGCTGGGTCCGAAGCCAGTCGATCAGCTCCTCGAGGTCCCGGGCCTGGTGGCCCTGTTCGCCGCGGAGCATCGACACGGTGAGGTCGCCGACATCTGCCGCCCGGGTCTTGGCGGCCTTGCCGGCGGCCAGACGCAGCAAGAAGGGAGCGTCGAAAAGGCGTCGGAACCAGTGGGGTGCCCGTCGATACCAGCCCATCTTCTGGTCGAAGAACACGTTCAGGCCCCCGAAAAATGTCGGCGATTCCCCACCCGCCTGCGCCTCGTCCAGCTTCATCGGCAGGTAGAGGGGCACCATCACGGTGGGATGACCCTGACGCTGCAGGGCGGCGACCAGGGCGTTGTCGCGGAAACAGTTCCCGCAGTACATCCCGCCTGCGCCTGGGGTGAGCTGGACCAGGTTCACGGGGCGCGAGCGTACGGCGGATTCGAAACGGGACAAGGAAAGGGCGAGGCGTGCGGGGCCGAGCCTGGAATGCGAGGACGGGGTTCCTTTTCTCTGGAATCCCCACCGGCGCTCCGGATTCTTTCCGGACCGATGAAGTCCTTCCGCATCAAGCGCCTTTTCCACGCCCGTTCCCGCCGCTGCTTCGACGTCGCCATCGACCACGGATTCTTCAACGAGCCGGGATTCCTGCAGGGCATTGAAAATCTCGAGGCGGCTGTGAAGACGGTGGTTGCCGCGGCGCCGGATGCGGTCCAGCTCACCGTGGGACAGGCCCACTATCTCCAATCCCTTCCCGGGAAGGACAAGCCGGCCCTCGTGCTTCGCACCGATGTCGCCAATATCTACGGCAACGTCCTTCCCAAAGCCCTGTTCAGCCGGATGATCGAGGCCCCCGTCGAACAGGCCATCCGCGTCGATGCCACCTGTGTGGTGGTCAATCTCTTCCGGATCCCCGACCAGCCGGAGGTCACCGACCAATGCATCCAGAACATCCTCCGCATCAAGCCGGAGTGTGACCGTTATGCGATGCCGCTCATGATCGAGCCCCTCGTCTTCCAGCCGAACGCCAAGGCGGGCGGTTACATGGTCGATGGCGATCTCGACAAGATCCTTCCGCTCGTGCGCCAGGCCTGTGAGTTGGGAGCCGACATCATCAAGGCCGATCCCACTGATGACGTCACGGTCTACCATCGCGTCGTGGAAATCGCCGGACGGATTCCGGTGTTGGTCCGGGGCGGCGGCAAGGCGGCGGACGCGGAGATCCTTTCGAGGACCGAGGCCCTCATGAAGCAGGGGGCGGCAGGCATCGTGTATGGACGGAACATCATCCAGCATGCGGATCCGGCTGGGATGACCCGAGCCCTGATGGCGCTGGTCCACGACGGGGTCACGGCCTCCGAGGCGGCGCGCTTCATCAAGGCCTGAGCATTCCGCGGGTGGGAGCGAAGGAGGATTCCAGGACTCCCACGGTTTTCGTCCAGTCCGACACGGTCCAGCCAGGGGTCTCGGCCACGCATTGGGTCGGAATCATGTCGTGGAGGGCCTGGTCTGGGCGTTTTCCGAAGGTCGCTCTGGCTGTCCTAAGGACGCCAGGCGCGCGTGCCGGAGTGGGAGGGTTCTGGGGTGGGGTTCGATGGATTCCGCCGACTCTTTCGATCGTGTAATTGAAAGGTCAGTCATGGGCCACGCGGCGTGAGTCGATTGGTGTCAGAACAGGGGCGGAGAGTCCGCCACACCAAGACAAACTCAACCAAACCAAGTCATCCATGAACGCCGCATACAAGAAGTTGATCCCCATCGCCCTCGCCGGAGGTCTCGCAGGTGCCGTGACCGCGGTCTGGGCCGGACCCAAGCCCTCCAAGGCGAATGCCGAGGCTCCCGAGCTGAGACTGTCTGTCGATGAGACTCCGATCGCCCGCGATGGCCGTCTGGTGGGCAGCTACTCCGATGTGATCAGGAAGGTCAGTCCGAGCGTGGTCCGGGTGAATGTCACCCAGAAGGCCAAGCTGGCCTCGGCGCAGATGCCCGATCTCTCCCAGGTCCCCCCGCAGCTCCGCCGCTTCTTCGGTGAGGGCGCACCGTTCGGGATGCCCGAGGAGTCCGGACGCGGTCCCCGTCAGCACGGACTCGGCTCCGGTGTCATCGTGACGCCCGACGGCTACATCCTGACCAACAACCACGTGGTCGATGGGGCCGATGAGGTCAAGGTGGCCCTCCAGGACGGACGTGAGCTCGATGCCAAGGTCGTCGGACGGGATCCCAAGACCGATGTCGCCGTCCTGAAGGTCGAGGCCGGCGAGCTGCCTGCGATCGCCCTTGGCGACAGCGAGGCGATCGAGGTGGGCGATGTGGTCCTTGCGATCGGCAATCCCTTCGGCATCGGTCAGACCGTCACCATGGGCATCGTCAGCGCCACGGGGCGGGCGACGCTGGGCCTGGACTACGAGGACTTCATCCAGACCGACGCGGCGATCAACCCCGGCAACTCCGGTGGCGCGTTGGTCGACGCCAAGGGGCGCTTGGTCGGCGTCAACACCGCCATCCTGAGCCGATCCGGAGGGAACCAGGGCATCGGTTTCGCGATCCCGGTCGTGATGGCGAAGGATGTCATGGAATCCCTCGTGAAGGACGGAAAGGTCACCCGCGGTTACCTCGGGGTGATGATCCAGGACGTCAATCCGGCCCTCGCCAGGAAGTTCGGCATGAAGGGCGCCAAGGGGGCCCTCGTGGGGGAGGTCACGCCGAAGGGGCCTGCCGACAAGGCCGGTCTCGAGAGTGGGGATGTCATCACCGCACTCGACGGCAAGGACATCCGCGACAGCCGGCACCTGAAGCTGACGGTCGCGAAGGCCGATCCCGGCCAGACTGCCAACCTCAAGGTCCTGCGTGACGGCAAGGAGATGTCCCTGAAGGTCAAGGTCGGGGAACTCCCTGGTGAGGCCAAGGCGCCTGCGGTGGGGAAGGTGGAGGACGAGGGAACCCTCAACGGGGTGGGTGTGGCGGATCTCGACGACAAGCACCGCCGTCAGTTCCGGATTCCTGAGAAGATCGAGGGAGCTGTCGTGACGGAGGTGGCGCCGGATTCCGCAGCGGCCGAGGCGGGACTCCAACCGGGTGACGTGATCCTCGAGATCAATCGGAAGGCGGTCGCCGGTGCCGAGGAGGCTGTGAAGCTGACCGAGAAGGGCGGCGACCGGACGACCCTCCTCCGGATCTGGAGCCGCGGCGGCAGCCGGTACGTGGTCGTCGACGAGTCCAGGGACAACAATTCCCAAGGCTGACGCCTTGGAGTGTGGAGTGGTTGGTTGGTGGGCCGTCCGGGTGAACGCCTGGGCGGCCTTTCCATTTTCCCCACCATCCCCCGCCCGCAGTCCTTGCGGGTCGGCAGGTTCTATCCAATTCGGATCGACGCTGTCAGGAGCAGATCATCCCCATGGGCTTGCCATCGGATCCGGTCCAGACGGGGGGCCTCCTCCAGGGACTCCCAGCCGATACCCCCGACCGATCGGGGTGCCTCGCGCCCCCCGACGACCTTCGGGGCGTAGAAGAAGGCGATCCGGTGGGCCAGCCGTTCGCGGAGAAATCCCGCATGGACCTCGCCCCCGCCCTCGACCAGCACGCTGGTGATTCCCCGGCGTCCCAGCTCCGAGCAGAGGGCGGACAGGGAAATCCGCCCCTCATGGAGCGGCGCAACCCACACCTTTGCGAGCGACCGGATCCGGTCCACCCGGGCCTTCGCGGCGCGTTCACCGACCACGACGAGCGTGTTCGCGGCGAAGGGGTCGGTCAGAAGCCGGCTTGTTGCGGGAATTCGGGCCTTTGAATCGAGGACGATCCTCAGTCCGCACCGGGTCGTTCCGCCTCGTCGGATCGTGAGCTGGGGGTCGTCCGCCAACACGGTGCCGATGCCGACCAGGACGGCATCGTGTTCCTGGCGGAGCCGCATCACGACCCGGCGCGAAGCCTCGCCCGTGATCCAGCGGGAGTCGCCCTGGGTGGTGGCGATCTTGCCGTCCAGGGTCATCCCGGCCTTGAGGGTGACGAGGGGGCGTCTCTGGACGATCCAGTGGTTGAACCCCGGATTGAGGGCCTCGGCCTCCTCCGTGCAGACCCCCTCGACCACTTCCACCCCGGCCTTGCGGAGCAGGGCCAATCCACGTCCGGCATGGTCTGGGTTCGGATCGATCGCTCCCACGACCACCCGTCGGAATCCGGCCTCGAGGATGGCCCGGGTGCAGGGAGGGGTGCGTCCGGTGGTGGAACAGGGTTCGAGGGTGACGACGAGCGTGGCCCCCCTGGGATCGTGTCCGCGGTCCCGGCAATCCCGGATCGCCTCGATCTCCGCGTGGGGATGACCCGCACGATGGTGGTAGCCCTCGCCAAGGATGCGTCCGTTGCGGATCACCACCGCGCCGACGAGTGGGTTGGGGGAGGTGTTTCCCAGGGCCCTTCGTGCCAGGACGATGGCCCGTCGCATCGCCGCCGACTCCTTGGGGGTTTCCTTGGCCATGACGCGCTAGCGCGCCTCGAAGAGCGCGTCCGCGAACTCCTTCGCGTTGAAGGGCTGCAGGTCGTCAGGCTGTTCCCCGACTCCGATGAACTTCACGGGGATACCGAGCTCCTTCTGGATGGCGACGATCGCGCCTCCCTTGCTCGTGCCATCCAGCTTGGTGACGACGAGTCCGGTGAGGGTCACGGCCTTGTGGAACTCCCGGGCCTGGTTCAACGCGTTGAGGCCTGTCGAGCCGTCCAGCACCAGCAGGGTCTCATGCGGGGCACCCGGGCTCTTCTTCCCGATGACGCGGTGAACCTTCTGCAGCTCGGCCATCAGATTGGACTTGGTATGGAGACGGCCAGCGGTGTCGACGAAAAGCCACTGGGCCTTCCGAGCGTCGGCGGCCGTGATCGCATCGTGGGCCACGGCCGCGGGATCCGCATTCGGGGCGCCTGCGATGACGGGGATGTCGAGGCGTCCACCCCAGAGCTTCAGCTGTTCGACCGCTGCGGCGCGGAAGGTGTCGCAGGCGGCTAGGACCGCGGATTCGCCCTTCAGCTGCGCCCGATGCGCGAGCTTGGCACAGGTCGTGGTCTTACCGGTGCCGTTCACACCGACCACGGAGACAATCGTGAATCCCGAGGGCTGTCGTCCGAGGCTCGGATCCAGTCCGGCAAGGTTGCGCTCGACCTCCCGTGCCGCGATCTCGATGAAGTCGATTCCGGCACGGCCCTGCGTCTCAAATGCCGTCCGGGCCGCACCGAGGATCTGTTGGGTGGTCGCCAGGCCGAGGTCCGCCTTCAGCAGGGCCGCCTCAAGTTCCTCGAGATTCTCCGCCGTCAGCTTCGGGGATCGTGTGACAATTCGTCGGATCTCATCCGAGAGGGTCGAGGTGGTGCGCGTGAAGGCCGCCTTGAGTTTGTCGAAGAGTCCCACGGGTGGAGTCGGAGGAAGGGTGAGCGGACGCGGTCGGTGTCAGGAGGCCGAGGCGGACCGGCCCGCGGGGCGGCGGGCCTTGAGTGCCTCGACCTGGGCGTACGGAAGCTGGATCCGGCCGATCAGGGGTTCGCCCTTGGACATCCCATGGCAGTCGCTCCCGCCGGTGGCGACGAGTCCCAGCTCGGCCGCAAGGCGTTCGTAGTGGACCGGCTCGGTGCCGTGGTGGCGGCTATGCCAGCATTCAAGCCCATCGAGTCCGGCCTCGGCGATCTCCGGGATGAGCGTGTCGTCGTGGTACAATCCAGGATGCGCCAGCACGGCGACACCCCCGGCGGCATGGATGAGTCCGACCGTGGTCGGGATGTCCATCCGCGCCTTGGGCACCCAGCCCGGGCGCCCCTTCTTCAGAAACCGTTCGAAGGCCTTGTCGTAGTCGCTGCAAAACCCGCCCTCGACCAGGGCCCGGGCCACATGGGGACGTCCGGGAGACTTGCAGTTGGCGATGCGGAACACGTCGTCGGCCTTCAACGCGATGCCCCGTTCGTTGAGGCGGTGCACCATGTCGCGGATCCGGTTCTCCCGGACCGCCTGGAATCCGGCGAGACGTGACAGCAGGGCGGGCGATTCCGGATCGAGCCAGTACCCCAGGACGTGCACCTCGCGGTTCCGATGTTCGGCGGTGAGTTCGGTGCCCGGGATGAACTCGATCCCCAGAGCCCGGCACGCCGCCTCGGCCCGGGAACAGCCGTCGACCGTGTCGTGGTCGGTCAACGCCAGCGCCGACAGGCCGATGCGATGTCCATGTCCCGCCAGCTCCTCCGGGGAATAGGTGCCGTCGGAGAAAAAGGTGTGGAGATGCAGGTCGGCAACCATGAGGTCAGAAGAAAGGCCCGACGGAGCCGGAGGCAAGCGGACTCATGCCGGGGAGGCACCCGGGTTGGACTCCTTCGCCGTGCGGGCCGGACGCAGGATCGTCTCCTTCACCTTGTCCAGGATGCCGTTCACAAAGCGCCCGCTTTGATCGGTCGAGAACTTCTTCGCGATGTCCACCGCCTCGTTGATGCTGACGATGGGCGGGATGTCGTCGCGGAACATGATCTCGTAGATCGCAAGGCGGAGGACGTTGCGATCGACCACCGCCAGCCGGCTGATCTCCCAGTTCTTGGTGAACTTCCGGATCGTCTCGTCGGCCTGTTCCTGGTGTTCGAGGGCGCCGCGGATCAGGCTGTCGGCAAAGACGCGCATCGCCACGTCGTCTGCGGTCGGAGGGGGAATCTCCACCTTTTCACCCCAGGTGGCCCCAGGAAGCCGTTCCAGGACCGCATTGGATCTCTGGGCATCCCAGAAATGGTCGAGCGCCGCCTGGAGATCCTCCGGCGGATTGAGCTCGTGCTGGAACAGAAACTGGACGGCACGCTCGCGTGCCTCCCGACGACGTCGCATGGACAGAGCATGAAGCCGGAGGCCACCCCGGGGAAGGAGCAAAGAGCGACGGGAACGGGCGACAACCCTAGGGTTGGATCGCGGACGGGGCTTCTCCGGATTCCCCATGCGGTCGCCCAAACGGCCATCGACCGGTGCGCCACGACCACACCCCATAGGCGAGCACCCCCGTCAGCAGCGCCGTGAGCGAGAAGCCAATGACCTTCAGCGGGGAGGTGACGAAGACGAAGAGCCAGCCAAGGAGGGCCACGACCAGCGGCAGGGGATAGAGCCAGATCCTGTAGGGCCGCGTGAGGTCGGGCCGGTTGCGTCGGAGAAGGATCACCGCCGCGATCTGGGCCACGAATTGGACGAGGATCCGCAGCGCGATGAGGGTGTCGAGAACCGTGCCGAACGACAGGAAGCTCCCTGCGATCGCCAGTAGACCGATCAGCAGGAGTCCCAGATGGGGAAACCCGAGCCGCGGATGGAGCCTGCCGAAGGTGACGAAGAAGACGCCATCCCGTGCCGCGGCGTACGGGATCCTCGAATATCCGAGGAGCAGGGCGACCACGGATCCAACACAGGTCCAGAGCACCATCACCGTGAAGATCCGGGCCGCGGTCGGCCCGTGCAGCCGTTCGATGAAGGCCGAGGCGATATAGGCTGCCTCGGGGTGCTGGTCCTCCGGCACGAACTGGCGCCACGGAATCACCCCATTGATCGAGAGGTTGATCCCCACGTAGATCAGGGCGACCACGACGAGGCTCGTCAGCACCGATCGGGGGATCGTCCGACCCGGATCCCGGACCTCGTCGCCGAGGTAGCAGATGTCGTAGTAGCCGAGGAAGTCATAGAGGCCCGTCCGCGTGGCGGCCCCAAGGCCGAGCAGGAATCCCCAGGAGAACTGGAACGCGCCTGGCGGGAAGTCGAAGGCGGTCCGGGCGTCGAAATGAAGCGCCCCGTTCACCAGGACGGTCCCGACCGTCAGAAGCACCCCGATCCAGAGCGCGACCAACAGGCGTCCGATCCCGCGGATCGGACGGTACAGCAACGCGATGTTCAACAGTCCCAGTCCGATCACCGCGACCGCACCCTTCCAGGTCAGGACGCCCCCGCTCAGGATACCCGGGAGGAGATAGTCGAGGTACCGGGCGAACCCGATGTAGCCGGAGGCGATCTCCAACGGGCCGCTGATCAGCAGCTGGGCGAGGAACAGGAAGGCCATCAGCCGGCCCCACGTCTCCCGACCGAATCCTTCGCGCACATACCGGAACGTTCCGCCAGACCCCGGCAGTGCCGCCCCGAGCTCGCTCCAGACCATGCCGTCGGGGATCGCGATCAGCACGGCGATCGCCCATCCGAGCATCGACTGCGGGCCTCCCAGGGCCGACATCAGGGTCGAGATCGTGATGAACGGCCCGGCCCCCAGCATGTTCGCCATGTTGAGGGCTGTGGCGTTGAGGAAGCCGAGCTGGCGATCCATCGCACTCATCCCAGCTCGAAGGTCGTCACGCCGTAGACCCAATCGAGCCGGATGCCGGGCGCAGGTCCCGTGTACATCCGGGCGGTCGCAAACACCTCGGTCATCCCGTGGCGGCGGACCAGTTCCAGCGCCGCCGTGTTGGGTTCGGCGACGTCCAGGACGAAGGCGTCCCCTGTCGGAATCCTGTGGACTAGGTCCCGGAACACGCACTCCGCCGACCCGGGATCGCGGGCGAACAGCGGGCCGATCTTCCACCCCTCGAAGCAGCGTCGGATCACTCCGAAGGCCTTCGGTTCGGATTCCCCCCTCGACCCCGGAATGCCAAGGGCCCACGCATCGGGTTGACGGAGCCACGCCCCCAGAAAGACTTTCCGCGCCGCCGGGAAACACGCGCGATCCAGCCGCTCCACGCCGCTGGGATCGAGATCCGTCACCGGGACGGTGCTCCCCGACGGCGTCCACCCGGCATCCTGTACCCCTTGGTATCGGGCGTTGCGATAGGCATACACCCGGCCGATCTGCTGATACTTCGAGACGTTGGCGAGGACACCGTCACCGCCCTGGGTGCAGCCCTTGAGATGTTCCCGAGCCGCCTCGTGCACCGCCATCCCATAGCCCTGGCCCCGGAAGCCTTGGGGGACGATGTAGCACCCCATGAACCCGAAGGACTCGTCATAGCGGACCCCGCTGACACAGGCGATTGGCTCCCCCTCGAGCTCCCCGACGAGGAAGCCCCTGGGGTCGGCGATCGGGAACGTCTCGGCATCGTGAAGCCCAGGGTTCCATCCGGCCTCGCGCATCCAGGGAATGGTGACGCAGGCGAGATCGGCAGGGTTCTGGGGCCGGATGACATGCCGCCCTTCCCGGAGATCCCGTGCGGCGTTCGAATTTGGATCGAGGTGCTTCATGAAGCGATCAGAAGGGGGATCGGACGGGATCAGCGTGAGAGGTCCGGCTGGTAGAGGACCCGGAACTGGTGTTGCCGCAACGACTGCTCGGCGACCTCCTGGTCCTCGATGTTGATCACGAGTCCCGACTTGCCGCCGGGACGGGTCAGGAACGGGTAGACATAGTGGATGTTCAGTTCCGCCTCGAGCAGGGCATAGAGCACATCCTTCAGTCGCCCTTCGCCCTCGACCTCGACGGCCAGGACCTGAGTCTCGGAGAAGGGGAAGGCATGTTCGGCCAGCAGTTCCCGGGCGCGGTCCGGGTCGTCGACCACGAAACGCAGAATCGTGCTGTCGGTGGTATCGAGGACGGTCAGGGCCAGGATGTGAACCTCCTGCTCCGCGAGGCGACGGGTCACCTCATGGAGGCGTCCGAGCCGGTTGGGCAGGAAGACGCTGAACTGGTTGATCGGCTCGGCGTCGCGTTCCCGGGCGATGGCGGTCGGCATGGGCCCAGTATCGGCACCGCGCACCGACCGGCAAGGAAGGGCTCAGCGGATGGGAGTGGCCGAGGGTCCTTTGTCGTGCGGCCTCCATCCGGACCCAGGAGCATTCGGACACGGGTCACGCTTCCGGCCAGTCCTCGACGATGCGTCCCAACCCCACTGAGTTGGGGGTTGTTGAAGGAGCCCGGACCGCGGAGATTGGAACGTACTCCTTCACCCACCGATTCGCCGACCGCACACCGCATGGCCAGCCCCCGAAACACGACCTCCGCCCCGGATGCGCTTTCTCCATGGGGCGGCACGTCGACAGGGTTCAGGGTCCGGGTCCTGCAGGGTCGGTGGGCGCTCGTGACGGTTCTCACCCTGTCGCTCGCCTGGCTCCCCGGGGGCGAGCTTCTGGCCGAAGCGGTTCCCGAGGCCCGCGGACACTGGGCGTTCCAGCCGGTCCGCCCCCTCGCTCGCCCTGTGATCGGGTCCAATGCCGCCCCGGGCAACCCGATCGATGCCTGGATCCGATCGCGATGGGGTAGTCCTGGTCCCGGCCTAGCCCCGGAAGCCGACCGCGCCACACTGATGCGTCGGGTGTCGTTCGTCCTGCTGGGACTGCCTCCCTCGCCGGAAGCCATCGAGGCGTTCGTGTCGGACCCGTCGCCCGATGCCTACGGGCGGATGGTGGACCGGATCCTGGCCTCCCCGCGATATGGCGAGCGCTGGGGCCAGCATTGGCTGGAGGCGGCGGGCTATGCGGATTCCAATGGCTACTTCAATGCCGATACCGACCGTCCGCTCGCCTATCGCTATCGCGACTATGTCATTCGATCCCTGAACCGTGACACGCCCTTCGACCGGTTCGTGCAGGAGCAGATGGCCGGCGACGAGCTGAGCGGCTGGCGTCCGGGTGAGCCGGCCAGCCCCGAGGTCGTCGAGCTGCTGGAGGCGACCCATTTTCTGCGCAACGGGCAGGATGGCTCCGGCGAGAGCGACGGGAACCCGGAAGAGGTGCGGGTCGACCGCTACTACGCCCTCGAGGGAGCGGTACAGATCATCGGGTCGAGCCTGCTGGGAATGACCTTCCAGTGCGCCAAGTGCCACGACCACAAGTTCGAGCCCATCACGCAGCGGGACTACTACGCGCTTCAGGCGGTGCTCTATCCGGCGTTCCACATCGATCGATGGGTGAAGCCCAACGACCGGGTGGTCGACGCCCATCCTGCAGGCGTCCTCGAGGACTGGACGCGTCGCGAGGGGGAATTCGATGCCCGACAGGCCCAACTTAACGCGGCATTCACCGCATGGTGTGCGACCAATCGTCCGCCTGGACGCCTGCTGTTTACCGACGCCTTCGACGGCGGCGGACCGATCGCGCCGCGTTGGACCGCGACGGTCCCGGGGGATGACCAGCCGGCGGGATCCCCGTCCGTCCGTGTCGACTCCTTCGAGGCACCGGGTGCCGCGGCCCGGGAAGGGAGGCTGCATCTGAAGGAGGGGGGTGGCGGTGGCGACCGTTGGCTGGCGACGCGGGAGGTCTTCGACTGGAGACCCTCGGCTCCGGGACGCTGGATCGAGGCGTCCTTCGACCTGGTCGCGCTCCGGGTCGACGAGGCCGAACGCCCGGCGGAACGGGTGGGCTACGTCCTCGCGGCGCACGATTTCGACGACAGCGGTCCGGTCAGGGGTGGCAACATCCTGGTGGATGGCCATCCCGTGGGGGCGACCACGGTCCACCTCGACTATCCGGGTCGCGATGCCCAGGGGCTTGGTGATCTCGGAGCAAGCCGCTACCAGGCCGGTCACCGCCACGGGGTCCGCATCACCGCGGGCGAGAAGGGGCGGTTCACCCTGCAGGCCGTCCACGACGGTGCCGTCGAAGGGAAGGGGATCGAGCTCTCCGCGGAACAGCTGCCGACCGGGGCCTTCGCCTTCGAGTACTGCTGCGGACGCAGCTTTGTGGTCGACAACGTCCGGATCGAGACGTCGGACGATTCCAATCCGGACTGGGTCCAGAGTCAGGCCGAGTACACCCAACGTCTTGCGGTGCGGCGTCAGGAGCTGGATCGGGAGACGGCCGCTCTCCAGTCGCGCCGGACACCCCGACCGGCGCGGATTGCCTGGATGACGGATGTCGGTCCCGAACCGCCCATCGTCCGACTGCTGCGTCGGGGTAGTACCAAGACCCCCGGCGAACCGGTCGAGCCGGCGGTCCCGGAGTTCCTTCGCGTCGCGGGGCGGTCCATGACCTGGCCCCAGCCCGGGCCGGGGTCCCGGACGACGGGGCGACGTCTGGCGTGGGTCCGCTGGCTCACCGAGCCGGGTTCGCCGCAGGCCGGCCTGCTGGCCCGGGTGACGGTCAACCGGGTTTGGCAGGGACATTTCGGGGAGGGACTCGTCGGCACGCCCGACAACCTGGGCCTCAGCGGCGCAAGACCCCGCAATGCCGGCCTTCTCGAATCCCTCGCCGCCGCGTTCATTGATTCCGGCTGGAGCTTGAAGGCATTGCATCGGCAGATCCTGCTGTCCGAAACCTTCCGGCAGTCGTCCCGGTCCCGCCCCGAGGCCGCCGCCGTGGATCCCGACAACACGCTGCTGTGGCGGTATCCCATCCATCGCCTGGACGCCGAGGCGATCCGGGATGCGATGCTCGCGGTTGCCGGTGTGCTCGGTCCCAAGAGCGGGGGCCCTTTTGTCCCGACCCCACGTCGTGGGGATGGGGAGGTCGTGGAGGATCCGACGCATCCGGAGGCCCAGTCCCGCTCCGTGTTCCTGCAGCATCGGCGCACCCAGGTGCCGACGTTCCTCGGGAACTTCGATGCCCCCTCGGTGGTCTTCAACTGCACGCGTCGGGGCTCGACCACGATGCCCCTGCAGGCCCTGACCCTCCTCAACTCGGAGTCGAGCCGCAGTGGAGCCAGGGAAATGGTCCGACGTCTCGACATCGAGGCGGGTGCCGACGATGGAACCCGGATCCGGAGGGCGTTCCTCCTTGCCTGTGGACGCGAGCCGGACGCGGTGGAACGGGACTCCTACACCCGGTTCCTTGAACGGCAGCGCCGGGTCTACTCCGAGGAGTCGGATCGGGAGGTCCGGGTCTGGACCGATCTCTGCCAGTCGCTGTTCGGTCTGAACACCTTCCTCTACCTGGAATGACGCCGATCCCCAACACCCTTTCCCGAAGGGCCTTCCTGAATCGCTCGGCGGGAGGACTGGGTGGTCTTGCCTTGGCCCACCTGATGGCCCGGTCGAACGCCGCGGCGTCCGGGATTCTGGCCCCGCCGCACCATCGCCCCCGCGCAAAGGCGGTGATCAGCCTCTTCCAGCATGGTGGGCCGAGCCAGATGGATCTGTTCGACTGCAAGCCCGCGCTCAACCGCTGGAGCGGAAAGCCCTACCCAGGGGGGGATCTCGAGGTGCACTTCGACAAACAGGCCGGCAATGTCCTCGGGGCCCCGTATGAGTTCCGGGCCCGCGGCCAGTGCGGCATGGAGCTGTCGGAACTCCTCCCGCACACTGGCGGGATCGCCGACGACATCACGCTGGTCCGTTCCATGACCACGGGTTCGGTCGACCATGAGTCCGCCCTGAGGATCATGCACACCGGACGCTTCCTTGCCGGGCTTCCGACCCTTGGATCGTGGCTGCTGTACGGACTGGGTTCGGAGAATGAGAACCTCCCCGCCTACGTGGTCCTGTCCGATCCCGGCGGCCTGCCCGTCGATGGCGAACGGAACTGGTCGGCAGGGTTCCTTCCGGCGGTCTACCAGGGGACTCCGTTCCGCGGCGGGGACAACCCGGTGTTCCACCTCAGGACACCGACGTCGGTTCCGTCGGAGGCCCGACGGAACCAGCTCGATCTTCTCCGGGAGATCAATCGACACCACGCCGGCCGTCACCCTGAAACCTCGGAGCTGTCGGCCCGGATCGCCCAGTTCGAGACGGCGGCCCGGATGCAGAGTGCGGTCCCGGAGGCGCTCGACCTCTCGGGTGAGTCGGCCGCCACCCGACGGTTGTACGGCCTCGATGATCCGGTGACGGCCGACTACGGGCGCCGATGCCTGATCGCGCGTCGGCTCGTGGAACGGGGGGTGCGATTCGTGCAGCTCTTCCTCAGCGGCCAGCCGTGGGACACCCACGACAAGAACGCCGAGCGGCTCAAGGGGCTCTGCGCCCAGACGGACCGTCCCAGCGCCGCCCTGGTGCGCGATCTCAAGTCGAGGGGTCTGCTGGACTCCACCGTCGTTCTCTGGACGGGCGAGTTCGGCCGGCTGCCGATCTCACAGGGCACCGATGGGCGGGATCACAACCGGCATGCGTTCTCGCTCTGGGTGGCGGGGGGTGGATTCAAGGCAGGCCATGTCCATGGTGCGACCGATGACTTCGGCTACAAGGCGGTCCAGGACGTCGTGAGCGTCCACGACTTCCACGCGACGCTGTTGCATCAGCTGGGGCTGGACCACGCGGAGCTGCGCTTTCCGCACGAAGGTCGCGAGGCGAGCCTGACGGATCCGGAGGTCACGGGGGCCCGGGTCGTGCCGGCGCTTCTGGCCTGAGACCCCAAAGCGGGAAGCGCCCACTCCGGATCGCGAATTCCGTACGGCCCGAGGTCCCCCGAATCGGGGCGCTCGACCCTGTTTCCGGATCCGTTCGAGGACGTCTGCGCGGTTTCCTCGCGGATCGAAGCGGGCCCAGACCCCAGGGAGGCCGGGTCTTGCCTTGACTGGGGTAGGTCGATCTCGAGGTTCGAAGAATGTCGTTGCTGAGTCCGTTCAAAGCCGTCCGTCTGAATCCCGCCTCAACCCGTTTGGCGTGGATGGGACTGCTGCTCGCGTCCGCAGGCCTCGGTGGAATCGACACTGCCGAGGCGGGAAGGTCAGTGAATTCCAAACCCCCGAACTACTATCCGATTCCGGGTGGTGTCGGGCAGAGAGTCCCTGGTGGGCCGGGTCGGCCCGGGATCCGCATTCACATCATCGATGAATCGATGGATGGCCAGGTGGTGCCGGCTAGGCCCGGGGATCGCATCGAGGTGCATCTGAAGAGGGTCTCTGGGATCCCGTACACGTGGACATCCGGTGCGATCGACGGAGCGTCGGTGAATCGCAACGGGTCTCCGAGGACCGAGTTGGATCCCGGTACCGACACCGGACGGCCCGCCCGGTTTGTCGTGCCCTTCCGGGTCGTGGCGAAGGGTTCGACGACCTTGCGATTCGAGCTGAAGTCCTTCGTCAACCCGTCGGAACCGCCCCTGAGAGACTTCACCGTGACGGTTATTGGCATCCCGGACGTCAAGGCGAGGAAGGACTAGTCCCGGACGTTGATCTCAACCGCGACCGGCAGGATCACGGGTCACCACCCAAACGCCCCGGGAGCGGCAGTGCCGCGACCCTGTCGGATCGTGTGGATCTGGTCGGTGGGCAGGGACCCGAAATCCTCGGCCTGTCCATCCGGCCAGCGGATCCAGACGTGTCCGACCCGGGACGCCGACCCGAGTCCGAAATGGACCCGAGGGTCCTGGCTCGAGGCATAGCCCTGGTTGGGCTGGTGCTGACGCCATAGAACCCGTCCCTCTGCTTCGATCCGGACCATCGCGTTCCGCACCTCATTGCCTCGGACATCCTCAAGCTGCAGCGCGATCCAGTGGTGGGTTCCCGCGACGCGATTGCGGAGGATCAGGATCGGGGCGTCCCTCCGGACCACGAGGACATCGAGGCCGCCGTCGTTGTCGAGATCCCCGATGGCGAGTCCACGGCCGACACCCAGATCCTCCCGCGACAGGCCAGCGAAGGGCACGTCCAGGAACCGCCCGTCACCGAGACCGCGTTTGAGGGTGTCCGGTTCCGCATAGGGATGGCGGGGGTCGGATTCCCGGAGGCCCAGCTTCACCCGTCCATTGGCCACATAGAGGTCGAGCCGTCCATCGTTGTCGAAGTCCGCGAACTCCACCCCGAAACCGGTGTAGGGCTGGCTGCCGGCCATGGGACCGTCAGGCACCAGCCAGTCGGTGAAGATGCCCCGCTCGTTCAGGAAGAGTCCGTTACCCTCGCCTACCAGGTGGGTCACGAAGAGGTCGAGCCATCCCCTCTGGAGGAGATCGACGGCGACGACGCCCATTCCGGCACGCGGGATGCCCACGGCGTTGAGGGCGCAACCCCGGAGCGGGGCGTCGTCCCGGAACCGCCCCTGGCCCTGGTTGAGCCAGAGTTGGTTCGCCATGGCGTCATTGGCGATGAAGAGGTCGACCCGTCCGTCGCGGTCGAAATCGCCCGTCGCCACACCGAGGCCGTTGCCAAACGCCGAGAGCAGACCGGCCTCCCGCGTCACATCCTCGAAGGTTCCATCCCCGCGGTTGTGGAACAGCACCGGAGGGGCAGGGGCCTGGTAGTTGAGGGGCGAGCAGTAGTCCCGACGTCCCCCGCTTGAGAAGCACTCCCGCTCCACCTCGGGGGTCCAGCGGACATAGTTCACCACGATGAGATCGAGATGCTCGTCCGTGTCGTAGTCGAGGAACGCCGCGCTGGTGGAGAGGGAATCCACCCCCACACCGGCGTGTCGGGTCACATCCTCGAAGGTCCCATCCCCGCGGTTGCGGAACAGATGGTTGCCACCGTACTGGGTGATGTAGAGGTCGGGCCAGCCGTCGCGGTCGTAATCCCCGATCGTGCAGCCCATCCCGAAGCCCGAGTGCACCCTCAGGCCCGAGGCCGCCGTGACATCCGTGAACCGCCAGGCGCTGTCGTTGCGGTAGAGTCGATGGTTGGGTTGACGGACCTGGGAGGGATCAACCGATCCTCCATCGATGCAGAGGACATCGAGCCGGCCGTCACGGTTGAAGTCGACGAGGCCGACCCCGCCGCTCTCCATCTCAGGCAGGTAGAACCGGCCGCCGGTTCCGATGTGGTGTCGGAAGTCGAGTCCACTCCCGGGTCCCACCGGCTCGAACCACGGGCGGGGAGCGGTCGGGGTTGCGACCGGCGGGTGCGGAGCGGATGGCGATGCTGCCGCGTTGGTGGCGGATCCCGTGGAGGGGACGGGGTTGGGGCTGCAGCCCTGGGTGATCGCGATCGCGATGGCGAGCAGGGCCGGCGCGGGCGTGGGTCTCATCGCTGTGGGAGGGCCGCCCGGAGCTCACGGTATTCGGCGCTCTGCGGGGCGAGCCGGCCGAGTTGCTCCGCGGCCGCCCGGGCCCGGTTGGTGTTTCCCGATTCGAGCGACAGGAAGCCGAGCATCGCGAGGGCCCGGGGCTGACCGGGGTCGATCTCGATCGCCCGCTCAACCTGGGCAAGGGCCCCGTTCGTGTCGTTGAGGTTTCGCCAGAGGATGTTGCCGAGTTCCAGCGGGATCTCCGGGTTCCTGGGATCGCATCGGATGGCCTCGCGGACCGCGGCCACCGCCTCGATGTCCCGCTCCATGGCCAGCCACGCGTTGGCGGCGGCGATGTGGGCATGGGAGGAGTTGGTGGCGAGCGAGAGCGCCGCCCGGGCGTCGGCCAGCCCCTGCTCGTTGCGTCCGAGCAGGACCTGGGAGTAGGAGCGCGTGATCCACGGGGCGATGGCCTTGGGATCCTTGGTGATCAGACGGTCGAGCACGGCAAGGGCCTTGTCGGCCTGTCCGGTCTGGTTGAGGGCCATGGCCTGCTGATGGCTCAGGCCGGGGTGATCCGGATGGAACTTCAGAGCCTCCCCCAGCAGGTCGACGGCAAGGTCGGGTCGACCCGCACCGCATAGCTCCTCCGCCTTGACCAGCTGGTCGGGAATCGACTTCATGTGGTGGTGGGCCAGTTCCGACCAGTCGTCGGACATCGGATGCCGCACCGAGGCGGCACCGACGGCGAGGGCGATCCGGGCCTCGTTGGTGCGTCCGACAGACCGGTAGGCTTGGCCGAGCAGGAATCGGGCGGGCCTGGCGGTGGTCTCGAGATCGAGGCTCTTCTCCAGCAGGGGGATGGCGTCCGCGGCGCGGCCCTGACGGAGGCGGACCTCCCCGAGTCCGGCGGGTCCCCGCCACTCGTCGGGGGCAAGGGTGGAAAGCCGGGTGAAGGCGGACTCGGCAGCCCCAAGGTCTCCGGTCCGCAACGCGCATTCTCCGACGCGATACCAGCCGGGCGCGAAGCCGGGTTCCTGGGCGGTCAGAGCCTGGAACTCGCGGAAGGCTCCGGGAAGCTCCGCCAGTTCCTCGAGCGCGACCGCCGCGTACATGCGGGCGAGGGGTTCATCCGGGTCAATCCGGGCCGTGTCGAGGAATGCCTGTCGGGCCTCGTTCCAGAGCCCGTTGGCGGCGTAGGCGATGCCGAGGGTGGCGCGGCGCATGGCGCTCCGGGGGGCCTGGCGGACCCCATCGATCACGGCCTCGAGATGGGCGCGGACCTGGGGGTCTAGGGCCGCGGCATCCCGAGGGGTCGGGATGGGCAGCAGCGGAGGACGGCGGATCCACTGGACTACAGCAGCAGCCACCAGCAGGAGGAAGACGGCACTCAGGATCCGGAGGCGTCGTGGGACGTCGTAGCCGGGGAGGGATTCAGGGGACGCCATGAGGTGGAACAACGTAGCAACTCCGACCGGCCCTGTCCTCCGCCGGGAGCGTCTGGTAGCAAGGATGAGGCCCCACTCTTACCCAACCTGACCCCCTATGGGCCGTGGACACGTTAGAACAGCCGAGACCCGGCCACATATCCGCACCGCCCATCCGACGCGCCCGGTACACCCAATACCTGCGTTGAAGTCGGGTCCCTAGGAGAGACCCGGCCCACCTCGGGCGGGCGCTTCCGAATCCTTTGGTTCAGACTGCTGCTCCACCCTTCTTCCATCGGGTTACCGCGTTGGGTTCTTCTCTTTTACAGAGGTGCGATCCTGCATCCAGGCGACGTCGTTGTTGTTGGGGGAGGGCTGTCCGAGGGCGAGCGGGGTGCCCCTCTTGAGACCGGGCTTCGTCCGCCTGTCGGTCCACTTCTTGATTTCGGAGTGACCGTCGACGAAGGCGAAGCCGCAGGCCCCGTTGTGGTAGCTCGCGGGGTAGTCGACGATGGTGTAGGCGGAGGGCTTGATCGGATCGTAGCCGTCCATGTTCACCGCGAACCAGCCGTCGTTGATGCTGTCTTCGCGTTCGTCGACAAACACCCAAGTCTGCGATGGTCTTGGGATGGCCCCAAGCTTCTTGAACTGCCAGTAGCCGGCGGAGAATGGGCCACCGCGCTCGCCGAGATAGCCGTTCATGGAGATGGAGCGGACCCGTGGGGATCCCGTTTTGCCCTTGCTGAGGGACAAGTCGGCGGGGCATTTGTAGACGCCGGCGGACCCGGCGTACTTGCCGAGCTGGGAATTGAGAAGGAAGAGGACGTTGGTGTTGTCCGGCGTGAAGCTCGAGTTGTTGAGCCAGCCGACGCACCAAGTCTGGTTGGTCTGGGCGGCCCCGGTCCCGCCATCTAGGTTCCCGGGAAGGGTGTCGTTGTTGTCGCCGCAAAACAGGTTGTAGGCGAAGCCGAGCTGCTTGCCGTTGCTCATGCACAGAATCCCCTGCGCTTTGCTTTTCGCCTTGCCCAGGGCGGGCAGGAGCATTCCGGCCAGGATGGCGATGATGGCGATAACGACGAGGAGTTCGATGAGCGTGAACGCCCGGAGGAGCGACTTAAGATTTCTGCTCTGAGGGTATTGCATGGGATCAAGTATGGAGTTTGGGACGGTAAAGAGGATCACTGGGTCACGTTGGGGATGTTCTCAGCAGGAGCCTTTGAGGGATCGATCGCCCGCAGGGCATTGATGGCCGCGGTGACAGCGTTGCCATCAGGATCCTGCAGCATCGCGGTCAATCCTGGAACGGCCTCCTTGGCCGGGACCCCGATCTGACCGAGGGCATAGGCGGCGAGGCGGCGGACGACCGGATCGTCGCTCTTGAGCAAGGGGATGATCTCCTTCACGGCCCCGGCCGCATTGGGTCCACCGGCCGCCAGTTCCGAGAGCGCCGCAGCCTTGGCGTCGTTGTCACCCTTGAGCGCCGCGACCTGGGCCGAGACGTCGACTTTCTTCGGAGCCGGCTCGCCCTCGCCGCATCCCCCCGCTGCAAGGCCCACCAGGAGCCCCGAGGCCACCGCAAGGAGCGCACGATGGGAATCCATCCAGGAGTGTGGAGTTCCTGGAGTGGGGCGGTACGACGACACGACGGGATGGTCCATGGGATTCCTCAGGGTTGATGGAGAAAGCTACGGACACCGTGTCTGGGGAATCAAACCCTAAGTGGGGCAGAAGCGCGTCGGCACGCCGGCGGGTCAGGAGTGGCACCCGGTAGGGGATCAGTGCCGGGTGTCCACCCTGCCGACCCACGGGGCACGGATTTCACCGCCAATCCTCATGGAGCCCGTTTCCCGCGCGGCTCAAGTGCCCTCGCGGAAACGATGGGGACGCCGAGGAGAGTGGGCCTGCCGGGGGATCAGCCCTCGGTCCCCTCGGTGACGAACCTCAGCACGCGCGACTTCTCGGCGCGCTTGCGCTGGTTCTCGTCGAGGATCTTCTTCCGGAGACGGAGATTCTTCGGAGTGGCCTCGACGTATTCATCGACGTCGATGTACTCCAGCGCCCGCTCGAGGCTGAGCCTCATCGGGGCGTTGAGCTGGATGCCCTTGCCATCGCCCTGGGAGCGCATGTTTGTGAGCTTTTTCTCCTTCACCGGGTTGACCGGGATGTCGTTCTCCCGGGCGTTCTCGCCGACGATCATGCCCACGTAGATCTGGTCGCCGGGCTCCACCATGAGGCGGCCGCGCTCCTGGACCATGTTGAGGGCGTAGGACGTCGCCTCGCCGGCATCCATGGAGACCAGGGAGCCATTCTTGCGGGCGGCGATCTCACCACGGTCGGTGCCGTACTCATGGAAGAGATGGCTCATGACGCCCATGCCGCGGGTTATGTTGACCAAGTCGGTCTCGAACCCGATCAGGCCGCGCATCGGAATCAGGGCCTCGACCGAGACCTGGTTCCCGACGTGGTTCATGTTCGTAATCTGGGCCTTGCGGAAGGACAGGTTCTCCATGACGGAGCCGAGGTTCTCGGTGGGGACCTCGACGAAGAGCTTCTCGATGGGCTCGAGCGGGTTGCCCTCTGCGTCCTTCTTCCAGAGCACCTCGGGACGTGACACGAGCACCTCGTGGCCCTCGCGGCGCATCTGCTCGACGAGGATGGCGATCTGCATCTCGCCGCGTCCGGCGACGGCGAAGATTTTTGGCTCGGAGGTCTGGGCGATGCGCAGGGCGACGTTGGTCCGGGTCTCCTTTACGAGCCGGTCCCAGATGTGGCGTGCGGTGACCAGCTTGCCGTCGAGGCCCGCGAGTGGACCATCATTCACGGCGAACTCCATCTGGATCGTGGGCGGATCGATCGGGATGTAGGGCAGGGCGGGGCGCTCCTCGGAATCGCAGATCGTCTCGCCGATGAAGACCTCCTCGAAGCCTGTGACGCCGATGATGTCACCGGCATGGGCCTCCTGGATCTGGATCCGCTTCATGCCCTCAAAGTGGAAGATGGCGGTGATCTTGTTGCGCGTGATCTTGCCGTTGCCGTGGCGGCAGATGGCGGTGTCGCCGATCTTGACCTTTCCCTCGTAGATTTTTCCGAAGGCGATTCTGCCGAGGTAGTCGCTGTAGTCGAGGTTGGCCACGAGGATCTGGAATCCCTCACCCGCGTGGGCGCGCGGCGGGGGGATGTGCTTCGCGATGGCCTCGAACAGCGGCTCCATCGTGTCGCTGGCCTGGTCAAGGTCGTTTTTGGCGAAGCCCTGCTTGGCCGAGCAGTAGATGAAGGGGAAGTCGAGCTGCTCGTCGGTCGCATTGAGCGACATGAAGAGTTCGAACACCTGGTCGAGCACCTTCTTGGGATTGGCGTTGTCGCGGTCGATCTTGTTGATCACCACGATCGGCTTCGCCCCGGCCTCCAGGGCTTTGCGGAGCACGAACCGTGTCTGGGCCTGCGGACCCTCTGCGGAATCCACCACCAGCAGCACGCCGTCGATCATGTTCATGATGCGCTCGACTTCGCCCCCGAAGTCCGCGTGTCCTGGGGTGTCCACGATGTTCACGTGGAAGTCCTTGTACTTGAACGCCGCATTCTTCGCCCGGATCGTGATCCCCTTCTCCTTCTCTAGGTCCATCGAGTCCATCAGGCGCTCCTCGCTCGCCTCCTGCTGGTTGGAGCGGAAGGTTCCCGACTGCTTCAGAAGGCAGTCGACGAGGGTGGTCTTGCCGTGGTCGACGTGGGCGATGATCGCGATGTTCCGGATGTGCTGCATAGGACGGTCCCCGTTCGGAGACGAGCCGATGAGGATGACTACTGTCGGGATGAGGTCAAGCATCCGGCCTAAACGAAACGGTTACCTCGGTTGGGCTCTCCGCCCGGAGCCGGTCGTCCTTGAATGAGGACTCGCCGGTTCCGGGAACCCGGATACCCTTGTGGGGTCGACGATGAATCCGAGGACCCCTTTGCCCTTATTCTCCCTCACCTGCCTCGTGGCATTGGTGGGCTCCCTCCTCCCGGCCTGGGCCCTGGTCCGGGGCGGGGGACTCACCGGGTCGATGGGCAACGCGGGTCTGATGGCGGCGATCTGGGGCTTCTCGCCGTTTGTGCTCCCTCCGGTGGCCGCATGGATTGCCCGGCGCCCATGGGTCCGGGTGATGGTGCTGGTCCTGGTCTCGGTGTCGGTCCTGTTCGGGCTGACCCATTATCTGGTCATCCTGCCGCGCCAGGGTGCCGGACAGGGTGTAGCCGGATATTTTCTGCTGCCGATCTGGCAGTGGCCGATGTCCCTGCTCGGAGGCGTCCTCGCCCTGCTCGTTCCCTCGGCCTCCGAGGAGGCCGCGCAGGAGGCGGGTGTGGCGCCAACGGTTCCGCCTGCCGGCTGATGCCATGCGGCAGGGGCTTGAGATGCGGATCCATGGGGCGGCGGACCGGCCAACCCTTGTCTACCTGCCTGGACTCCACGGGGATTGGCATCTAACCCAGGGTATCCGGGAGGCGCTGGGGAGCAGGGTGCGCTGGGTGGAATTCACGTATCCGACCGGTTCGGCTCTCTCCCTGGAGGACCACGTGGTCGCGATCGCCGACCCTCTTGAGCGGGCCGGGATCCGTGACGGCTGGATCCTGGGGGAATCGTTCGGATCCCAGATCGCGTGGCCGCTCCTCCGGCGGTGGGCGGAGAAGGGGACCTTCGCGGTGCGGGGTCTGTTCCTGGTGGGCGGGTTCGTCCGCTACCCCTGGATGCCCGGCGTCCGGCTCGTCCACCCGATCGTCCGCCATCTCCCGGGCTGGTTCCTCGGGATCACCCTGCGGGTCTACCTGCTTCGGATCCGTGGGATTGGACGTCGCTCCCCACAGGTTCGGAAATCGCTGGAGGACTTCATCGAGCGGCGTCTCGAGCCCTCCGACCGGGCTGCCCTGCTGCATCGGTTGGAGTTGATCCTGGCGTCAGACCCTCGGGACATCGCGCGAGTCACCCAGGTGCCGGTGTGGAGTCTCATGGGGTTCTGGGACCCGATCGTCCCTTGGATTCCCGTCCGGCAGTGGCTTCGACGGGAGTGTCCCGGATGGCGCGGGGATCGGGTGATCTGGCATGCCGATCATGCCCCGCTCGTTTCGGCCCCGGAGCGCTCGGCGGAGGTGATCCTTCGGTGGATGGAGGAGGGGCGAGGGCCTCGTCCCGGGGGCACCGGGAGGCCTCTGTCCTGACTCGGTGACCCGACGCGCGATGGGTTTCCCGGTTCCGCGGTTGAAGGACGGCCTCTCCGTTTCCATAGTCCTGCGCATGACCCTGCTGCGCTCGGCATCCGGATGGCCTTGGACCTCTGTCCTGCTGGGATTCCTCGGGCTCGCCTCCTTCGGCACGGCGGCCAAGGAGTCGGCCCCCGACTACAATCGGGATGTCCGCCCCATTCTGTCGGACCACTGCTACACCTGCCACGGGCCCGATGAGGCCAAGCGCAAGGCGGGGCTCCGGCTGGATCTCGAGGCCGATGCCTTCCGGCGGCTCAAGTCGGGCCAACACGCGCTGGTGAAGGGGGATCCCAAGGGAGGCACCCTGGTGGAACGGATCCTCACGAAGGACCCCGACGACATCATGCCGCCGCCCGAGCACGGGAAGCCCCTCTCCCCGAAGCAGGTCGAGATCCTGCAGCGCTGGGTGGCGTCGGGCGCCGCCTGGCGCGAGCACTGGTCGTTCATCCTCCCGGAACCGCCGCCGTTGCCCAAGGTCAAGGATACCCGATGGCCCCGGAACGAGATCGACCGCTTTGTCCTGGCCGGCATGGAGTCCGCCGGGTTGAAACCCAATCCAGAGGCCGACCGCGCCACCCTCGTTCGACGCCTCAGCTTCGACCTGACTGGACTTCCGCCCACGGTCGAGGAGGTCGACGCCTTCCTGTTGGACGAGAAGCCCCAGGCCTACGAACGCCTCGTGGAGCGTCTCCTGGCCTCCCCCCACTATGGCGAGCGAATGGCTGCCAACTGGCTCGATCTCGCCCGGTTCGCCGACACCAGTGGCTACCATTTCGACGGCGTGCGCTTTCTGTGGCTCTGGCGGGACTGGGTCATCCGGGCCTTCAACGCCAACCAGCCCTTCGACACCTTCACCGTCGAGCAGCTCGCCGGCGATCTCCTGCCCAACCCGACCACCGACCAGCGCATTGCGACCGGGTTCGTCCGCAACAACATGACGAACGACGAGGGCGGGGCCGACCCTGACGAGTACCTCAACAAGTACGTCGTCGACCGCGTCAACACCCTGGGTTCGGTCTGGCTCGGCATGACCGTCGGCTGCTCCGAATGCCACGACCACAAGTACGACCCGATGACGACCCGGGAGTTCTACCGGCTGTACGCGTTCTTCCACAACGTGCCGGAGAAGGGGCTCGACCGCATCCGCAGCGACAATCCGCCGCCACGGCTCCCGGTGCCGACGCCCCAGCAGGCCACGCGGTTCGTCGAGGCGGAGTTCACCCTGCGCGATGCGGAGAAGACGCTCCAGGACCGGATCAACGAACTGGGCGAGACCCAGGAGAAATGGGAACGCGTCGTGATGGCCCGCCCGCCTGCGCCCGCCACCAACGCCTTCCTGCTCCGGTTCGCGGCCGACGAATCCCTCGCGGTCGCCGGGACGTCCGTGTCCGGCGACGGCCGTCTGCAGGATTCCGACAAGGCGGACTACGTGGAGGGTCGGATCGGCAAGGCGCTGTCTTTCGACGGCAAGACCTCGGTCGAGGTCCCCGCACCGGATCTCATGGATTCGAAGACCCCGTGCACCGTCAGTGCGTGGATCAGGCTTGGTGATGGAGGCACGGTGATCAGCCAGCAGGCCAAGGGACCCGGATACCGGGGATTCGACCTGCTGGTGGCCGACGGCCGCCCCCAGTTTCATCTCATCCACCAGTGGCCTGAAAACGCCCTGAAGGTGCGGACCAAGGAGCAGTTCCCGAAGGACCAGTGGCTGCTGGTCACCGTGTCCCACGATGGTTCCGGGAAGGCCTCCGGGGTTAAATTCCATGTGAATGGACGTCCCCGGGACGTCGAGGTGGAGAAGGACCAGCTGACGGCCTCGACCGAGTCGGGCGAGCCGGTGCGGATCGGTTCGCGGTCCGGGGAGCTCTTCTTCAAGGGGCAGATCGACGAGGTTCGGGTCGAATCCCGGGTGGTCGGCACCGAGGAGCTCCAGCACCGGGTGCTCGAGGGCTACCTGCCCATCCTGACGAAGTCCCGCGGCAAGCGGTCGGATCCCGAGAGGTCCGACCTGGCCCGCTACTACAAGGAGAACCATGCGGTCGACTACCTCCGGGCCGAGACGGCCCTGGCCAAGGCACGGTCGGCCAAGGACGCCCTCTATTCGCAGATCCCGACCACCCTGATCATGGAGGAGATGGATCCGCCGCGGCCGACCCACATCCTGGTCCGGGGCGATTTCAGGAATCCGGGCGAGCGGGTGGGTCCGGGCACCCCGGCGTTCCTGCTGCCGCTGCCCGCGGGACCCACCAATCGGCTGACCCTCGCCCGCTGGCTCGTCGGCAAGGAGCACCCCCTCACCGCCCGCGTCACGGTCAACCGCTACTGGGCCCTCTTCTTCGGCGCCGGCCTGGTCAAGACCGTCAACGACTTCGGATCCCAGGGTGAATGGCCCAGCCATCCGGAGCTTCTCGACTGGCTCGCCTGCCGGTTCCGCGATGGCGTCCCCTCTGGCGTGAAGGGGGGACCCATTCCGGCCTGGGATGTGAAGAGTCTCGTGCGTCTCGTGGTGACCTCGGCCACCTACCGGCAGTCCGCCGCGGCCCCGGAGTCCAAGCTCGAGAAGGATCCCTACAATCGTCTCCTCGCCCGCGGACCTCGGGTCCGACTCGATGCGGAATTCATCCGCGACAACGCCCTGGCGGTCTCGGGACTCCTCAACGACCGGATCGGCGGGGAATCCGTGAAGCCCTACCAGCCGCCCGGGATCTGGGACGGCACCGACTCGGTGTTTGTCCAGGACCATGGCGACAAGCTGTACCGGCGCGGGATGTATGTGTTCTGGCGTCGGTCGGCCCACTATCCGCCGTTCGCCACGTTCGATGCGCCGAACCGCGAGGTCTGCACCTTCCTGCGTCCCCGGACCCAGACGCCCCTGCAGTCGCTGGTCCTGATGAACGATCCCGGCTTCGTCGAGGCCGCCCGCGGACTGGCCCAACGCGTCCAGCGTGAGGCACCCGGGGATCTGAAGCGCCAGATCCTCCGCGCCTTCCGCCACACCCTGGGTCGCCCGCCGCAGTCCGAGGAACTGGCGGTGCTGCGTCGGACCTACGACACCCAATTGGCGACGTTCCAGGCCGATCCTGAGGCCGCGGCCGCCCTGTTGAAGGTCGGCGAATCCCCCGTCCCCGCGTCCGCGTCGATGCCCGAGCTGGCGGCCATGACGGCCGTGGCCAACGTGCTCCTCAACCTCAACGAGACGATCACCAAGTGAATCCCGTGAACTCCCTCGATCCCATCCTCTTCCGGTCCGAGCAGGAGAAGGCGCTGACACGTCGCACGTTCCTGACCCGGAGCACGACCGGCCTTGGCACGATCGCCCTGGCCTCGCTGCTCAACCCGGCAGCCGAGGCCGCACCGACCACCGGCCCGGCCGGAGCCCTGAAGACCCTCCACTTCGCCCCGAAGGCCAAGCGGGTCATCTACCTGTTCCAGTCGGGGGCGCCGTCGCATCTCGATCTGTTCGATCCGAAGCCGAAGCTGACCGAGATGACGGGGGAGGAGCTCCCGCCCAGTGTCCGGATGGGACAGCGGATCACGGGCATGACCGCAGGGCAGGCGGTGCTCAAGTGCGTCGGTCCCGCGTTCCCGTTCCAGCGCTATGGCAAGTCCGGCGTGGAGATCAGCTCGATGCTCCCGCACATCGGCGGAATCGCCGACGACATCGCCCTCGTCCGGTCGATCCACACCGACCCGATCAACCATGATCCGGCCGTGACCTTCTTCGGCACCGGTAACCAGCAGCCGGGGCGTCCGACAATGGGGTCGTGGCTGGCCTATGGACTTGGAAGTGAGAACGAGAACCTGCCCGCCTACGTGGTCCTGACCAGCGGCAGCGGTGGCCAGTCGCTTCAGGCACGGTACTGGGGCAACGGGTTCCTCCCCGGCAACTACCAGGGTGTCCAGCTCCGCAGTCAGGGCGACCCGGTCCTGTACGTGTCGAACCCGCCCGGACTCAGCGGCAAGGCGCGTCGACAGCTTCTTGACGCCATGCAGGACCTGAATCGGCGCCAGCTGGGGGCTTTAAACGATCCGGCCATTGCGACGCACATCGAGAACTACGAGCTGGCGTTCCGGATGCAGACGAGTGTCCCCGAGCTGATGGATCTCACCAAGGAGCCCAAGGAGATCCTTGAGCTCTACGGGGCGGAGCCCGGCAAGCCCTCGTTCGCCAACAACTGCCTGCTGGCCCGACGCCTCGCCGAGCGCGGGGTGCGCTTCATCCAGCTGTGCCATCGCGACTGGGACCACCACGGTGGCTTACCCGACGGGATCAAGGCCCAGACGAAGAATACGGACCGCGGCAGTGCGGCGCTCATCCAGGACCTGAAGCTCCGGGGTCTGCTCGATGAGACTCTGGTGATCTGGGGCGGTGAGTTCGGTCGGACAGCCTACTCCCAGGGCGACATCTCCAAGACGAACTTCGGCCGGGACCATCATCCACGCTGCTACTCGATGTGGTTCGCGGGCGGCGGAATCAAGCCGGGCCTTGTGCTCGGGAAGACGGACGACTTCGGCTACAACGTCGTGGAGTCGCCCGTGAGCGTCCACGACCTCCATGCGACGCTGCTGCATCTGCTGGGCATCGAACACACGCGGTTCACCTACCGGTTCGAAGGACGCGATTTCCGCCTGACCGACATCCATGGCGAACTGGTCCCGGCATTGATGGCGTGAGGGGATCCGGTGGGTGATCCAGATCACTGGACGGGTGGGTGATGCAGTGCCCTGCATCACTGGGCGCGAGAGCGCCCACCCTGCGAGGCGGTGCCGACCTGTGGGGCCAGTGGGCTGGTGTGGGGTGGTGGACCGGAGGCCCGGAGAGGCTTGGCCTGGGGTGGGTGGGTGCCTGGGAGACGTCCAGTGGCCTGAAGCACGGGTCCGCCGACGCCCGCGGGTAAATCGAGGTGGGACGGGTCGGGAGGGGTTCGCCAGGGGCTATCCTACCACGCCAAAGGGACGAACGCGGTGCGTCGGAACTGGCGATGCCACTGGAGGTCCCAGACTGCGTTGAGCTTCACGGCCCGGCCGGACCCGTCAGCGAAGGCCACGTTGATGTTGCGGTTGTGCCGGTCCATGACGAACCGCGCCATGTCCCAGTCCCACTGCTTGGCCTGGGTCTTGTTCCAGTCCCGCGTCTTCGGTGGCTTGCCTCCATTGCCGGGATACTGAAGGTCGAACGGATTCCCTCCATACCAGGCGCAGTCGGCGAAGACCGGCACGATCGAAGGCTCGGTGACGCCGCTGACGGTGGACCAGTGCCACGAGGGCTGACCTCGCCAGCCGTCCTTGAAGCTCGGAGGGAGCGAGGTGATCCAGTGATTGATCCCGTAGCTGCCATGGTCGCCTTTCCGGAAGTAGCCCTCCGCCTTGTTGTCCTGGCTCCAACCCCAGTGCTCACGCGTGTTCCCGTAGCCGTCCTTCGATGGGAGCCTCGCGGTCGGACACAGCCGGAACTGGCCGATGTTGCTGTAAAGGTTGCTGAGCGAGGCCATCCAGGTGGCCTCGATGGTCGGACCGTAGTCGGCCATGAAACGGTCGCCGTTGTCGGTAGTGTAGAGGGTGCTGATAAGCGACCACTGTCGGAGGTTGGACACGCATTGGACCGCCTGGGCCTTTGCCTTCGACTTGGCGAGGGCGGGCAGGAGCATGCCGGCGAGGATCGCGATGATGGCGATCACGACGAGCAACTCGATCAGTGTGAATCCCGGCTGGGAGTGTGGCTTGAGGCGCGCGGTGGGCATGATACTGGAGGGGTGGGAGCTTGCTCCATTGAAGACTGGGAACCGTCTCGCTTGGCAAGGCTGGGATCTGGGGCTGGGGTCTGTGGTGCCGGTCCGGAGGAGACGATTCCCTTCGCCGGCCGGATCCGTGCCGGCCATGAGCCTGTCGCCGTACCGCGTCGAACTGATCTTCGATCGCGGCCTTGACGCCTCCGTCGTTGCCGGCGTGCAATCAGCTGCATGTCCTCGCCATTGCCTCGCAGGGAATTCCTCGTCTCCACCGTTCTCAGCTCCGCCGCCGTCCTGTCCGGATGCGCCACCTCGGGTGCGTCCTCCAAGGGCGTCGCCGCCGGCTGCTATGAGATGCGGATCTACCATATCGCCCCCGGCAAGCAGGAGGCGCTGCTCAACCGATTCCGCAACCACACCCTGAAGCTATTCGCCCGTCATGGCATGACGAATCTCGGCTACTGGATGCCGATCGATCCCGCCGACCAGCGGCTCCACTTCCTGCTCTCCTACCCGAGCCGCGAGGCGCGCGAGGCGTCGTGGAAGGCGTTTGTCGCCGATCCCGACTGGAAAGCCGCTTCCAAGGCATCCGAGGCCAACGGTCCCCTCGTCAGCAAGGCCGAGAATCCCTTCTATGTGCTGACCGACTACTCCCCGAAGCCGCGCACCGGCAACGTCTCCAAGGGCGGGGTATGGGAATGGCGCACCTACACCGCGGCGCCCGGACGGCTTGGGGCCCTCGATGCCCGGTTCCGCGACCACACCCAGGCCCTCTTCGCCAAGCACGGCATGGACAACTACGCCTACTGGCACAAGATGGCCGATCAGCCGGGTGCGGACGTCACGCTCGACTACTTCCTGACCCACCCCTCGGTGGACGCCTCCAAGAAGTCGTTTGCCGCGTTCGGACAGGACCCCGCCTGGAAGGCAGCCCGCGAGGCCAGCGAGAAGGCAGCTGGCGGTTCCCTGACCGCTCCGGGAGGCGTGAAGTCGCTCTTCCTGAAGGCGACCGACTTCTCTCCGGTCCAGTGATCCTCGGATCCGGACGAGTCGACATCCCATGCTGCTCATCCCGGTCCGGGTCGGCCCCAGCTCCATCCATGGACTGGGGCTTTTCCCTGTCGCGCCGCTGAGGGCGGGTGCCCCGATCTGGCGGTTTGAGTCCGGCTTCGACCAGCGGTTCTCCGATGCCGAGGCATCGCATTGGCCGGCATCCGCCCAGGCGCACCTGCGTTGGTTTGCGTGGCGGGAGCGGGATTCGGGACTCTGGGTCCTGAGCGGCGACCACGCCTGTTTCATGAACCACGCCGAATCTCCCAACACCGGCATGGCCCCCGGAGGACCTGACGGGGTGACCTGTGCGCTCCGGGACATCGCGGAGGATGAGGAACTGACCTGCAACTACCGCGCCTTCGATGCCGAGGCGGAGGCGAAGCTGCGTTCCTGAGACCGGGGCAACCTTGGGATGGAGAACCTGCCGGAACACCCACTCAAGATCCTGTTCGTCTGCAGTCGGAACCGGCTACGGAGCCTCACTGCCGAGGAGATCTTGAGCGGCACCCGAGGAGTGCAGGTTCGTTCCGCGGGCACACAGCCCGAGGCCCAAGTCGTCGTCACCGAAGGCCTCATCGGCTGGGCCGACATCATCCTGGTGATGGAGACGTCCCACCTGGACCGGCTGCGGCTTCGGTTTCCGGAGGACCTGGAGGGCAAACAGACCGGCGTTCTGCGAATTCCCGATGACTCTGGCTTCGTGGACCCGGATCTTATCGACGAACTGAAGGCGAAGGTCCCGCCACTCCTGGGTCTGCCGGAACGTTGAGCCGATCGGGTGCGCAGGGATTCAGGTAATCGCTTCGGTGATCAGTTCCCCGTGGACGTCGGTGAGTCGATGGTCCCGGCCGCCCGAGCGGAACGTGAGTCGACGGTGATCCACCCCCAGCTGGTTCAGCATCGTCGCATGGAGGTCATGGATCTGGCATTTCCGGTCGACTGCCCGGTATCCGAAGTCGTCGGTCGCCCCGATGATCGTGCCCCCTCGGATGCCACCGCCCGCCATCCAGACGGTGAACGCGAACGGATTGTGGTCGCGGCCATTGGAGCCCTGGGCAAAGGGGGTCCGTCCGAACTCGCCTGCCCAGACGATCAGGGTCGACTCCAGCAGTCCCCGCCGCTTGAGATCGAGGATGAGGGCCGCGATCGGCTGGTCGACTGCACGCGCGTTGGCCTCGTGCCCAGCCTTCAGATCGCTGTGCTGATCCCATCGGTCGCCAATGGTCTTGGGGCAGGTGACCTCGATGAATCGGACGCCACGTTCGACCAGTCGCCGGGCCAGGCAGCATTCCCGGGCGTAGATCCGGGTGGGTTCGAAGGGGCTTTCGAACCCATACAACGCCTTTGTCTCGGCGCTCTCCCCGTCGAGGGACGAGAGTTCCGGGATGGCCGACTGCATCCGGTAGGCCAGCTCGTGGTTGGCGATGGCGCTCTCGATGGCCTCTGCGCCGGTCTCATGCGCGAAGGCCGAGTCCAAGCGGGCGATCAACTGGCGCTTCCGCGACTGGACCGGGTCCGGGTCGCGGGGCGTGGCATCCGCGATCGCCTCGCCGCGGGGACGCAGGATGGAGCCCTGGTGACGCGCCGGGAGAAATCCGGCCGAGAAGCAGTCGAGTCCTCCAGGCGGGATCAATCCGCCCTCGACGACCACGAACCCGGGCAGGTTGTCGTTCTCGCTGCCGAGGCCGTAGGACATCCAGGCCCCCATGGAGGGCCGCCCCGGGATGCCCAGCCCGGTGTGGAGAAAGTAGTTGGCGTTGGTGTGCTCGCTGAACTCGCTGGTCATCGAACGGATCACACACAGCTCGTCGGCCACCTGCCGAAGGTTGGGGAACAGCTCGGAGATCGGGATGCCGGACTGGCCGCACTCTTTGAACGCCCATGGGGAGGCGAGCGTGTTGCCGTTGTTGTTGAACTGGGTTGGCGCCATCGGCAGCGGGAACGGCTTGCCGTTGTAGTCGGCCAGCCGCGGCTTCGGATCGAAGGTGTCCATCTGCGCCGGACCACCATCCTGGTAGAGGAAGATGACGCTGCGGGCCTTGGCGCGGGCATGGGTGGAGAGCAGCGCCCGGTCGTCCCGGGTCGATCCCACCGCGGCCGTAAGCTGGGCGGTGGTGGACCCGAACAGGCCCGCGAGGGCCCAGAGGCCGAGTCCGCTGCCCGACGCGGCCAGCATCTCACGACGATTCAGCGGGGCGGGGCGGATCCGTCCGCAGGGGGGCATGTGGGGCGTGTTCATCGGAGGAAGACGAATTCCTTGGAGGCAAAGAGCGAGTGGCTGAGGGCCGCATAGGCGGCGCGTTCGCGGGCGAGGGGCGTCTCGGTGTGCGTCGAGGCGCGTTCGGCGTCGAGGAAGTCGAGCGCCACCCCGATCTCCTCGGGACGCGGCCACCGGGCGAACGCCGAGAGCCAGAGCTGCTCGATCCGTTCCCGATCCCGCGCCGGCGAGGATGTCGACGCACCCGCCTCCGGGACCAGCGAGTCCGCCCAGCGCTGGGCGATCAGATGGACGAGCTCGCCGTTCATGAGGGCGAGGGACTGGGCCGGGACGTTCGAGGCATGGCGTCGACCACAGGCGGTCGCCGGAGCGGGCTGGTCGAAGGCCTGGAGGAAGGGGTCGAGGAAGTTGCGTCGCGTCTCGAGATACACGCTGCGACGGAGGTCGCCATCCACCGGACCCGAGCTGCCAGGACGACCCCGTCCCTGCATGTGTTCGGTCAGGCGGGCGCGGACGCTGGTGCCGCCGATCCGGCGGTCGAGGTGGCCCGAGGCCGACAACAGGGCGTCCCGGATCTCCTCGGCATCGAGGCGTCGCACCGCCAACGGGGCCCAGATGTCACCCGGAGCCTCGCCGGGATCGGCCGCCGCCCGGTAGGCGTGGGAGAGGGTGATGTCGCGGATCACCTGCTTGACCGTCTGACCCTGGGCGAGCCGGGAGGCGAGGTGATCGAGGAGCTCTGGACTCCAGGGCGTTCCGCCGAGCTGACCGAAGTCGTCGGGCGTCTCGACGATTCCGCGTCCGAAGAGCTTGAGCCAGATGCGATTGGCAGTGGTGCGCCAGAAGAAGGGACGACCTGGGTCGGTCAGGGCGGCAAGCAGGGCCCGTCGTCCGCTGCCCTCTACTGGCGCGGGCTGACCCTCACCCAGCACGGACAACCGGGCCAGCGGGGCAGGTTCGCCATAGCGATGGGCGGCACCGCGGACGTGGATCCGTTCGTCAAGAGGACCTCCCTCATCCGCAATCAGCGCCCGGATCGGCGGCGTGCAGGCCAGCAGGGCATCGCGGCTCTCGACCGCCTTCCGGCGTGCCTCTGCCAGCCCTGCGGCCGGCGGATTGATTCCGGTGGCGGGTCCATCGACGTCCCACTGTTCAACCAGGGGCGGGGTGGGATCGTCGGTGGCGAGGATCGTGTCGATCTCGATCCAGCCGGGGCCATCATCCTCGATCTCGAAGTGGACCCGTTCCCCCTGGTAGCGGGCGAAGTCGAAGGTCTCGATGCGCCACGGGAGGTCACGCGGATCCTTGGCGGCCTCGGCCCCCTCAGCCTTGGGGAGACGCCGACGGAACCCCTCGAAAAGCAGGCCGACATGCTTGTCGAGCCAGTAGTTGTCGATCACCGCCCGGAACGGCGCATCACTGCCACGGATCCGAAGGTGGACGTACCGGCGGTTGATGGAGTGGTCTCCCGAGCGGGCACTGCCGGTGAGGGCCGGGGCGAGCCGGGCGCTGTCAAGGGTGCCCGTTTCTGCTGCGCGGAGTTCCCCGGCGGCATCGAGGGCCACCAGCGCGCCGGCGGCATCGAAGGCACGTCCCGAGCGGGACCATCCGGCGCCTCCCCGCGTCACATCGTCGAGAACGGTGACGGCGGGCGACGTGGTCGTGGGACGCGTCGTGGCGACCGCCCCGGAGATCCGTCCTGCGGTCTCAAGCGCCTCCCGGGCGGCCTGGCACCGTTCCGCCATGCGGGGATCGGCGTCGACGAATCCCTCGATCCGACGCGTGTTCCGGGCCACGCCGAACAGCGCATAGAAATCGCGGGTCGGAATCGGGTCGAACTTGTGGTCGTGGCATCGCGCACACGCGATGGAGAGACCGAAGAGGCTCCGGCCGGCGACATCGACCGCACCGGCAAGCCGATCGGCCTCGTCCTGGCGGACATCCACCGGCGCATGGGTGGACGGACCGAGGAACCACCAGGCCGTGCCGATCGGGGCGGCGTTCGGGAGGCCGAGACCGGGTCGGGGTGGCATCAGATCGCCGGCAATCTGCTCCGACACGAAGCGGGCCGGCGGCAGGTCGGTGTTGAAGGCCTCGACCACGTAGTCGCGATAGCGCCAGGCGTAGGGGATCTCGAAGTCGAACTCATGGGCCATGGTCTCGGCGAACCGGGCCAGGTCGAGCCAGTGGCGTCCCCACCGTTCACCGAACGCCGGATCCGCCAGGAAGCGGTCCACCCATCGGGCGTCCCGTCCGGGGGACAGGTCAGCGACAAACGCCCGGATCTCCTCGGGGCTTGGGGGCAGCCCCCGGAGGTCGAAGGAAAGCCGACGCAGCCAGGCAACGGGATCGACATCGCGTTTTGGCGCCCCGCGTCGGGCAGACTCGCGCTGGGCCAGGACGAAGGCATCAACCTCTCCCCGACACCATCCGGCATCCTGCACCGCGGGCACCGGAGGATCCTGGAGCGGACGGAATGCCCAGGGCTCCGCGTACGGGGCACCGGCGGCGATCCACTGCTCCAAGGTTCGTACCTCCTCGGTGGTCAACGGCTCTCCCTGGGGCGGCATGCGCTCATCGGGGTCCGCATGCACAACCCGTGAGAGGAGGGCGCTGTCGGAGGGTTTGCCGGGGACGATGGCGGTGACGTCCGATTTCAGCCGGGCGGTGGCGCCTTCGAAGGTGTCGAGACGCAGGCCGGCCTTGCGCGCTTCGGCATCGGGTCCGTGGCAGGCATAGCATTTAGCGGCGAGGACCGGGCGGACGGATCGGCTGAAGTCGGGGCCCGCTGCCGCGACCCGTCCGGCCCCGGCCAGCAGCGCGGTCATCAGGGCCACGGAGCGGAGCAGTCGTCGTGGGAAGGGAGTCTCGCAGGGCACATGCAGACCTTTCCCTAAAGGAAGGGCTTCGCCAAGTGCGGGACGGGGCGATGTGCCTGGATAGGACGCTATCGGGACAGAATCCGGATCGCCTGCAGCTCGCGGGGATCCCGGACGTACACCACGCCGTCGGAGTAGGCAGGGTGCACGTAGGTTTTCCCGGTGACCTGGACCCGACCGAGTTCCTCGTAGCGCGAGGGGGACGCCGCGAGGAGCAGCAGCTCCCCAAGGTCGGTCAGCACCAGGAGGCGCGAACCGGACACGAGTGTTGCGGCGACGTCCCCGAAGCCGGCTTGGCTCCAGGCGACGGAGCCGTCCCGGGTGTCGACGCAGACGAAGTCCTTCGAAGCCCCGAGTCCGTAGAGATACCCATCGAGGGCGACCGGAGTGGAGAGGTTCAGTCGCAGCTTCGGATTCAGCCACATCTCCGCGGCCTTGAAACCGTCGCCGTCGCGTCGGATCCGGACGGCGCGGAGTCCGGTGGAGTGGCTGGCGAAGTACACGGTGTCGCCGAGCACGATCGGGGTCAGGACGTTCCGGTTGGCCAGCGTGCGGAAGGGGACCCGCCAGAGGAAGCGTCCGTCCTCCGGGGCGAGGGCCAGCAGGCCGTTGCAGGTGGCGGTGATGAACTGGGGGCGTCCGGCGATCTCGGCCAGCACCGGCGAGGTGTAGGCGGTCAGGTCGTCCTGGGATTTCCAGAGGACGCGTCCGGTGCGGGGTTCGAAGGCGACGATGCTCGCGCCGTTGGGGCTGCCGACCTGCACCAGGACGCGGTCCCGGGTGACGAGGGGCGATCCGGTGTTGCCCCGGCGGTTGGCGGCTCCGATGCCGGTGTTCCGCTCGGGATTCCAGACCATACCGAGGTCCTTGAAGTTCGTCCGCCAGAGCGTCTGTCCATCGGCGAGCCGGAGGCATCGGAACTCACCCCGGGCGGTCTGGGCGTAGAGGCGGTCCTCGAAGATCACCGGGGTGCACCGCGGACCAGGCTCGAATTCGTCGACGTAGGTGTCACCCAACGCGGCCGACCACCGTCGGGCTCCGGTCCTGGGATCCAGCGCATGGGCGGTCTCCTGGCCGCCGGAATCATCGAGGACCACGAGGGTTCCGGATCCCAGCACGGGTCCCGCGTAGCCATGCCCCAAAGGGAGGCGCCAGAGCGGGGTGACGCTGGCGGGGAGCGAACCGGGCAGGGGATGGGTCGTGCGGCCGGTCCGATCCGGTCCGCGCCACTGGGGCCAGTCGGCGCCCCGGAGGGAGAGGGTGAGGGGGATGGGGGCCGAGAGGAGGAGTCCCAGGACGAGCGGAAGCAGGGCCTGGGGGCGCCGGTTCACCAGCTTCCGTTGGCGATCGCGCTGATCAGGTTCCGCGCGAGATTCTCGGCCGCCACGGGATTGTTCTCGCGTTCGGCGTTGTTGAGGTCGGAGTTGAAGACGACCTGGGCCGTGCCCGAGACGTCGCCCTCGTAGACGGTCTGCCCGCCCTGGATGGCCTTGACGTGGGCGGTGATCTTCACGTCGTAGTCGGTCGGGGTCAGGACGTCGTTCCGTTTCGAGCCCACGGGGAGTCGTCCGTAGCTGATGATCGTTCCGGTGACGAGGATGTCGGCCCCGCCGCGGGTACCGAGGTGGAAGGTGCCGTCCCGTTGGACCTCACGGCGCACGGCGGTGACGACGAGGTCGGTCAGCTGCGGTTCGGTGGTCTGGTTGGGGAAGGGGTCGATGGAGATCGACTGGGCGCCCGCGACGCGGGCGTTGGTGGGACCGAGGCTGTAGGCGCAGCCGGCCGCGAGCGGGGCGGCCAGCAGGAGGGCGAGAACGGCGAGGCGCGACCAGGGTATCATGGCGCGTTGCCTGCGGCGGGGGTGCCCTGCGGGGCCTTCGTGGACTGCGGCGCCGGAGGCGGCGGGAGCTTGGGCGACATCGGCGGCGCATTGGTGGCGCGAGTCCGGGACCGGGCGCGGATCCGCTCCTCGTATTCGGTGATCCGCTTGGCCTGGGCGTCGGCGAGGGGTTTCAGGACCTCGATGCGCTGGCGGCACTGCTCGGCGTAGGGGGAGTTGGCATCCCGCTGGAGGGACTCGTTGTAGTAGACCACTGCACCGAGCCACCGCTTGTTGCGCTCGTAGAACCGGCCGGTCTCGTAGGCACCCCGGGCCTGTTCCACACGCAGGATGCTGATGGCCGAATTGGCGTCCGACACCCGCTTGTCGTCGGGATACAGCTCGATGAAGTCCTTGAACAGATCGATGGCCGCTCCGGCCTTCGACTGGTCGTACTCGGCGCGGAGGGCCTGCTTCTCCCAGGCCTTGCCCGCCTTGAAGGTGGCGTCGGCCGCCACGAGGGGCTGGTCGAAGTACTGGTCGGCCGCCTTTTCATAAGCCTTCACCGCCTCGGGGTAGTGCCTGAGCTTCTCCTGGGCAGTGCCGATGTCCATCTGCGCCTTGGGACCGGTCTCGTTGAAGGGACCGTTACCCACGACCTTCCCGAACATGGTGGCGGTCTTCTCCATGTTGCGGAACAGCGGAATCAACCCGAAGACTTTGAAGCGCTGCCCGGCGAGGAACCGCTGGGCGATCGCGTACTGCCGGCTCAGGATCTCGTCGTAGTTCTCGAGCTTCGGATGCTTGGTAAGGGCGGTCTGGTAGGCCTTGAATGCCCGTTCGTCCATCTTGCGTTCCTCGTAGCAGCGTCCGATGAGGTATTGGGCCTGACCGGCGTAGTCGGACAGCGGCCAGACCTTGGTCACCCGGTTGGCCGCCTTGGTGGCGATCCTGTAGCTGCCGCGGTCGAACGCCTCCTGGGCGACCTGGAGCTGGTCCTTGGCGCGCTTGCGCTGCCATCCGGCACCACCGCCGCCGACGGGCTCATAGGTCCATCCCTCGCCGGGGCGATAGATGATCGGCGCCGGACAGGTGAACGGCATCGACAGTAGGCAGGCGATCAGGAGGGCCCTCACGGGGGACCGGCGTTGCATGGCAGCCGAGCCTAGGGAGGGAGGATTCCAAGTCAAGGTGCGCACCCGTTTGGTTCGGGGTTCAGGCCTTTGAGTACACCTCGGCGCCGGCGGCCAGGAACTCCTTGGATTTCTCCTCGAGCCCCTTGCGCAGCGCCTCCTCCTCGCCCATGCCCTGCTCGGAGGCGTAGCGGCGGACGTCCTCGGTGATCTTCATCGAGCAGAAGTGCGGTCCGCACATGGAGCAGAAGTGGGCGGTCTTGGCTCCCTCCTGGGGCAGGGTCTGGTCGTGGAACTCCCGGGCCGTCGTGGGGTCGAGACCCAGGTTGAACTGGTCCTCCCACCGGAACTCAAACCGCGCCTTGCTCAGGGCGTTGTCGCGGTGCTGGGCCGCCGGATGTCCCTTGGCGAGGTCGGCCGCGTGGGCGGCCACCTTGTAGGTGATCACCCCGTCCTTCACGTCCTTCTTGTTCGGCAGTCCGAGGTGCTCCTTTGGCGTCACATAGCACAGCATCGCGCAGCCGTACCATCCGATCATCGCCGCGCCGATGCCGCTCGTGATGTGGTCGTAGCCCGGGGCGATGTCGGTCGTCAGCGGCCCCAGCGTGTAGAACGGAGCCTCATGGCACCACTCGAGCTGCTTGGCCATGTTCTCCTCGATCAGGTGCATCGGCACGTGACCGGGGCCCTCGTTCATCACCTGCACCCCGTGCTTCCAGGCGCGCTCGGTGAGCTCGCCCTGGACCTTCAGCTCGCCGAACTGCGCGGCATCGTTGGCGTCGGCGATCGACCCCGGACGCAGTCCGTCGCCGATGCTGAAGCTGACGTCATAGGCGGCCATGATCTCGCAGATGTCGTCCCAATGGGTGTACAGGAAGTTCTCCTTGTGATGGGCGAGGCACCACTTGGCCATGATGCTGCCGCCGCGGGAGACGATGCCAGTCATGCGCTGGGCCGTGAGCGGGACGAACCGCAGGAGGACGCCGGCGTGGATCGTGAAGTAGTCGACGCCCTGCTCGGCCTGCTCGACGAGGGTGTCGCGGAACACCTCCCAGGTCAGCTCCTCGGCCTTGCCGCCCACCTTCTCCAAGGCCTGGTAGATCGGCACGGTGCCGATCGGGACGGGCGAATTGCGGAGGATCCATTCCCGGGTCGCGTGGATGTTCTTCCCGGTCGAGAGGTCCATGACGGTGTCGGCGCCCCACTTGGTGGCCCAGCGCATCTTCTCGACCTCCTCCTCGATGCTGGAGGCGACGGCGCTGTTGCCGATGTTGGCGTTGATCTTCACCAGGAAGTTCCGGCCGATGATCATGGGCTCGGACTCGGGGTGGTTGATGTTGGCCGGGATGATGGCGCGTCCGGCGGCGACCTCCGAGCGCACGAACTCCGCGGTGATCTCGGTGGGAATCCGCTGGGGGAACCGGCGGAAGATGCTGGGGGTCGTCGGATTGTCCGGATGGCTGTGGACCAGCTGGGCGCTGCCGGCGTGCTGCTGGTGCAGGTCGTTGCGCCGGGTGGTCTGCGACAGATCGGCGATGCGGGCCCGTCCGAGGTTCTCACGGATCGCGATGTACTCCATCTCGGGCGTGATGATGCCCTGGCGGGCATACCAGAGCTGGGTCACCGGGTGGCCCTTGCTGGCGCAGAGGGGACGTCGACGCTGTCCCTTGAGTCCGGGGAATTCGATGAGGCGGTTCCGCTCGGCCTGGCTCGCATACTCGGCGTGCTGGCGGGAGAGGTAGCCGTTGTCCTGCGGCCGCACCTCGCGGCCGTCGTACTCGGCGACGTCGCCCCGGGTCTCGATCCATGAGCGCCGCAGCGCGGGCAGACCCTCCTCCACGGTGCCCTGGAAGGCGGGGTCGCCCCATGGGCCGGAGCAGTCATAGACCCGGACCGGGTCGTTGACCTCGATGCGTCCCGAAGCGGTGTGGGTGGGGGACTGGCGGATCTCGCGCATCGGAACCCGGAGTTCCGGATGCAGCCGTCCCTCGACGTAGATGCGGGTGGAGTTGGGAAGCGGCTGCGAGCTGTGGGGCTCGAAGGACTTGTTCGGATCGGCGATCATGGTGCGATGGGTCCCGGGAGATCCCGGAAAGGGGTCGTTGCTGGCTGCGTGCCCCGAGGAAAGCCGACGACTCTTTCCCTTCGCCGGCATGACCCGGGGCAGGTTCGACGGGTCTCGCTCTGCGGAGCGACTCTCAGCCGTGATGCAACGGCTCCCCGAAGTGGGCTGAGCATGCCTCGAGGCCGCGGTGGGTCAAGGTTCGGGGCCCACGGTTTGGTGGCCGGTTTTTTGTCTCGCCTCGACCCCGGCTTTCCCGACGCTGGTGCAGACTCGCATGCGCGCCTCGTCCCTCGCCTCCCTCGGTGTGATCGTCTCCGGCCTCCTCTGCGGCTGCGCCGAGCTCGCCCCGCCGCATCAGTCCTGGACCGAGGCCCAGGTGCAGGGGCGCGTGGTGGATGCCGTCACCGGCCAGCCCCTCCATGGCGCCTCGGTGTCCCGGGTTCAGAAGGCCCCCCAGGAGGATTCCGGGGCTGGACAGCATGGAGCGATCCAGATCCAGGACCGGCCCACCGTCGCCGTGACGGACAAGGAGGGCCGGTTCGTCCTCGACCCCGTCAAGACAGCCTATCTCTTCCTGGAATCCTACCCGACCTTCGAGGTCGTCCTCCGGATCCAGCATTCCGGCCATGAGACGGTGCAGCGTCGGATGACCAACGTGACCTGGACCGACCGGAAGTCCCCGCCATTGATCCAGACTGGCGACCTCGCCCTCAAACCGCTTCCATGACCGCCGCGAGTCTCTCCCGTCCGTCGACCTTCCCTGCAACCGGCCTCCGGATCCCGGCACGTCTGCTGGTGTGCGTGGGGTTCCTCCTCGGAATGGTCCGGGTCCTCGGGGCCGAGGAGCCGATTCCCCAGCGGTTCAACCAGGAGGTCGCCCGCCATCGGGAACTGACCAATGGCCTGCCCGCCGCACCGGTCCAGCTGATCGAGATCGGCCCCGACGGCTCGCCTCAGGTCTTCGTGTCCAACCGCTGGTGGCGGTTCACCCGGGACCGATGGGAGTGGATGTTCGGAGTCCCGGAAAGTGCCGCGGATGCCTTCCATTTCCCGGACGGCAACGGCGCAGGGGTCCGAGTCCCGGTTCCCGGCAAGGAGGTGCGTCAACTCCTGCGTCGGGGTGAGGTCCAGTACGTTGTGACCTCCACCGAGATCCTCCGTGTCGACGCCGCCGGTGCCGTGCCGACCGGATGGGCCTCGGTTCCGGGCACCTCGCAGCCCCAGCAGCTGGCGGTGTCTCCCGAGGGCCAACTCTGGCTTGCCGCCGCGACCGGACTCTTCCGTCGAGCGGCGGCGGGTTGGGAACCATTCCGGGCCATGGATTCCCTCGGACGGATCTGGGGGGTGGATGCGGTCGCCGGGGCGACCTTCGACAAGGCGGGGCGGCTCTGGATCGCCACCCGTGCCGGCGCGGCGGCCCTTCAGGGCGACCGATGGATCACCTTCGAGGGACACGATGGACTCCCGTGGAATGACTTCACCGGGATCACCCCCGGTGCCGAAGGAATCCTGTGGTTCGGCACCCGGCTGGGAGTGATCCGATACGACTCCACCGGCTGGCATTACCGGCAGGGTCCGACCTGGCTGCCGTCCGACGAGGTGACCCAGATCGCGGTCAACGTCCACGGCGCGGCCTGGTTCGCGACGCCCGTCGGGGTTGGTGCGATCGAGCGGAAGTTCATCACGCTGTCGGAGAAGGCGGCGCTCTATGAGACCGAGATCGACCGCCACATCCGGCGCACCGCCTACGGCTATGTGGCCGAGGCCCCGCTGAAGGTGTCGGGGGATCGGTCGACGGCGTCGCCGGTGGACAGCGACAACGATGGTCTTTGGACGGCGATGTACGGCGCCGGGGAGTGTTTTGCCTGGGGAGCCCTTGGGGATCCGGCGGCGAAGAAGCGGGCCCGGAAGGCGTTCGAGGCGCTCCGGTTCCTCCAGACCGTGACCCAGGGCGGTTCCCCATCGCCGCCGCCCGGCTATGTCGCCCGGACGGTCCTGCCGATCGAGTCCCCGGATCCAAACCGGGGGCGTCGGGAAGCCGACGAGCAGATCCGCCGGTGGCAGGATTCCATGTGGAAGGTGTACGAACCCCGCTGGCCGAAGAGCGCCGATGGGCGGTGGTACTGGAAGAGCGACACCAGCAGCGATGAGCTCGATGGACACTATTTCTTCTACGCGCAGTACCACGATCTCTGCGCCGAGACGCCGGAGGAAAAAGCCGAGGTGGCGGCCGTGGTGGGGGCCCTGACCGACCACCTGGTGACGCACCAGTTCGCGTTGGTGGATGTCGACGGCACCCCGACCCGCTGGGGCGTGTTCGGTCCGGACGCCCTGAACCGGGATCCGCGCTGGTGGGTGGAGCGGGGGCTGAACTCCCTGAGCCTCCTGAGCTATCTGGCCGTTGCGGAGAAGGTCACCGGCGACGCCAAGTACGGGAAGATCTCCCGGGAGCTCATCGACCTGCATGGATACGCCCAGAACGCGATGTTCCCGAAGGTCGAGGCCGGGATCGGATCGGGGAATCAGTCGGACGACGAGATGGCGGTGATGGCCTTCTACAACCTCCTGCGCCACTCGAAGGACGAGGGGCTCAAGGCGATGATCCGCCAGTCCTGGCAGCGGTTCTGGCTTCTCGAGCAGCCGGAGATGAATCCGTTCTTCAACTTCGCCTATGCGGCGGTAAACCAGGGGCAGACGGCGACGAACCAGTGGGGTCGCATCGACCTCTCCCCGGGACCGGGTTGGCTGGAGGATTCGGCGGCGACCCTGCGCGGGTTCCCGCTCGACCGCGTCCTGTGGCCCGCAAAGAACAGCCACCGGCTCGACGTCGTGCGCCTGCCGCATCAGAACAGCATCAATGTGGTCACCCCCGACACCCGACCCCGGGGCTGGCGGGTGAACCAGAAGGTGCTGCCGGTCGAGAACCGGTCGTTCACCCACTGGAACACCGATCCCTGGACTCTGGACTACGGAGGGGACGGCCGCGAATTGGGCGCAGGGACGGTCTTCCTGCTGCCCTACTACATGGGGCTCTACCACGGCTACATCCTGCGTCGCTGATCGAGGGGGAGGCGGCCCCAGACTCGGATCAGCGGGTGAGGAAGTAGTTCCGCTGCTTCTCTGAGATCGGCATGCCCAGCCGTTCCATCACCGCCATCATGTCCTCCCAGACCCGCCGTTTCTCGGAGGGGGCCTGGTTGCGGAGCAGGTAGGCAGGGTGGTAGGTGGGCATGAGCGGAATCCCACGATAGGTCTGCCAGGTGCCTCGGAGGCGCGTGATCCCGACGGTCTTGCCGAGGAGACCCTCCACGGCGGTGGCGCCCAGGGCGACGAGGACCTCCGGTTGGACGAGGTTGATCTGCTCCTCCAGCCACGGGAGGCAGGTGCCCATCTCCTCGGGGGTGGGCTTGCGGTTGCCGGCGGTCTGACCCGGGGTGTCCGGACGACACTTGAGGATGTTGGCGATCAGGACGTCCGACCGCTGGAATCCCATGGCGCCCAGGATACGGGTCAGGAGTTCCCCCGCCTTGCCGACGAAGGGTTCGCCCTGGACGTCCTCGTCGGCCCCGGGCGCCTCCCCGATCAGCATCAGGCGGGCGTCGGGCGTGCCCACACCGAACACCACCGACCTGCGGGAGGCGACGAGGTGAGGACAGCGGGTACAGGCCAGGATGCGGCGTCGGAGATCCTCCCACGCCACCGCCTTCGCCATGGGGTCGAGCTTTGGAGGAAGGGGGGGCTGGGCAACGCTCGACCGGGCCGGAGGCGTCGGGGCACCGGAGACAGATCCCCATCGGGCCATGACAGCGGATGCAATCGGCCTAAGAGGGGTCTCTGTTGCGGGGATGGCGAATGGCTCGGGAGCGAGACGCGTTCCGGTCGGGAGCGGGACGCCGGACAATGTGCCCTTCGACGGTGTCGGTGCCGGATTGGGCGTGGCGGACGGCCGTTGGGAGAGGCTGGTGAGGAGGTCCCGATCCACCGCGACGTGCTGTGTGCCGCGGGCCTGGAGGTCCTCCAGGTGCGCGATCACCGAGTCCAGCAGGTTCCGGTACTCCATCCGCCCGTCAGACTGCGGAGGTGGGGTCCAAATGTCCACGCCATCGTCCGGCCCAGCAGGGGAGCGGAACCGGACGGGAGCGGCCTCGGACGGGGAGCGGCCTCGGACGTGTCCCCGGACCCATCAGGGTGCCGCCCGGATCCAGGCCGGATCGATCACGGTGTGACGGATCGATTTTCCAGCCGGCAGGTGGACGCTGTAGGTCGCATGGAGCCGCCCATCGCGGGTCTGGATCAGGCTCGGATAGGAGAACGACTCCATCGGGGCGCCGTCCTCGATCGCCCGCTTCCGGTTCCAGGTGCGGCCTTCGTCGTTGCTGAGCCAGACCGACAGGCGATGCCGACCGTCCTCCGTGTCGTTTCCGATCCAGGCCCAGGTGCCGTCCTTCAGCACCACGATGTCGCATTCCCC